>NZ_JBDMGT010000027.1:0-32509 GCF_039752775.1 Collinsella aerofaciens
CATTGTGGCATCCCGAGCCCGCGGAAAGAAGCTGCGCCGCGGGGGAGGCGACCCAAATGGCTTTCTCATATCGTCTTACGTTGCTTCGAACGTTGCTTGAGTGCCTCGGAAAGCCCGACGAGCGCCGTGGAGAACGAGACCAAAGCGGTCAGAAGTCTCACGAAATCAATCAGATCGGTCATGGGCATCACCTCCCATCAGATGGAGGGCGTTGCCCGGCACATGGAACTGCCGCCAACAGTATCAATTCTATCAAAGCGCAGTTATATATGCGAATATATGTTCGGGTTTCAGGAGACCAGCGTCACCCGTGGCAAAGGGACTGTCCCGTTGTCACATTATTCGATGACGGTGCGAGAGTTTTGCTTGCGCATGGTGGCGAGCATGTGTTTGGGGACGGCGTGGACCATGCAGCTGCCGATGGTCGCGCTCGCGGCGGCCTTGGCTGCATCGCTAGCGTTTTTGGTCGCGTAGCTGTGACGGAAGCGTTTGAGCATGGCAATGTCGTTACCGCCGTCGCCGTAAACCGCGACCTCGTCCTCGGCAATGCCGTAGTAGCCCGCCAGCCAGGCCACGCTCTCACCCTTGTTGCACGCCACGTCCGTGATCTCGAACATCACCGGATCGAACGGCGCGTTGACCACGCGGTCCGATCGCTCGGCCAAATACGCCTTAAGGTCGCGCTCCAGCTCGGGCGAGGTCACGCGGCAGTTGATCTTACACACATCGTGGCGCAGGATGTCGCCGATCGACTGATCGAAATACTGCTCCTCGTGATACCCACCACGTGCGCGCATGCCGCGCATCACGATGCGCTTGATAGGGCTGTCCTTCTTAAAGCCCGCCTGGTGCATCTCGAACGAACCGCTCGAGAACATGCCGTCGGGCGTGGAACAGTCGAAGCAAATGTCCGGGAACGCCTTGAGCAGCTCCTCGGTAACCTGCGGGTCGATGGTCCAGGTCTTGAGCACCTCGCCATGGCTGTTGCGCACGATGGATCCGTTGGAGCAACAGGCGTCGAGTGCCAGCCCCGTAAAGCCATGCTCGCCGATTGGCAACGTCGAGCGCCCGGTCGCGGGAACCACATGCAAGCCAGCCTCGGTCAGCTCGCGAATGGCACGGCGGATGGTCCCATCCGCCTCGTGCAGGGCGTTCAGCAGCGTTCCGTCTAAGTCACTCGCAAACATCTTGATCATGGGCATGCCTCTCCTTCGTCTGCACGATATTGTAGACGAAGGTGAGGCATGCCCAGACAATGGCGTCCCGGCGCGGCGGGACAATGCTTCCGCAAATCCACGGTGTCCCTGCGCCTTAAGACAATTGCCACAAGCGACTTTTCAGCCGATAAAACTGCACCGTAGTCAACGTCAGTACCGCCAACATTCCTGCGAATACAATCGCCGGAGCCCATCGATCATATGCGAGCCCGTAAACCAATTGGCCAATAGGCGTTGCACAGGAAAGCATCATATAAACGAGTGCCAGCACTTTTCCGCAGAGTTCCTTTGGCGCTGACCGCTGAACAAATGAAACGATTTCAACCGATGTAATGCTTGCCCACGCCATGACCCATGCCGAGCCGGCCGCAAGCGCGGTAAACGCAAATTCATCAGGACCGCTCAGTAGCGTGACAATAATCGGTACGACTCCTAAACAGATCATCGCAACATATCGACATATGCCCTTGAAGGAAAAACGATGCGGCCAAATGCCGACCAAACCACTGCCGACAAGACCACCTAAGCCCATAGCCACCTCAATAATCCCAACAAAGGATGACTGCATTCCGAGATGCTTTGCAACAATAACGGGAGCACCAATCGTTAACCCAACTAACGCAAGGTTCAAAATAGCCGCAATCAAAAACACAACGAGCAATGATGAGTTTTGAGACAGGTACCGAATCAACTCCCGAAAATCGTTTCGGCGTGTCGCACGAGTCGCGCCGTCTCCCATCGTTTCAGATGAGGCATTTTGCTTGAGTGCGCCCCCGAACAGCAGGGCTGACATCGTAAACGTCAACGCCGCGGTTTCGCATAGAGTATCGATACCAAAGCACCCATAGACTGCCGTCCCGACTACAGGGCCCAAGATATTGCTCACCATGGTCATCTGCGAAACCAATGCGGTGGCCCGCTCAATCTTCTCTTCACCCGCCATGCGTACCGTCTCAATTTGGAGTATTGGCTTTAGCAGCGATTGAACGCCATATTGAGCACAAAGTATCGCTACTACGACGACCGCAAGAGGCAGCGAACGTTTCATGGGGATAAACAGCAGTGATGCAGCCATCAGAACAATGCCGAGTACCACAAGAACCCCGCGATGTCTTCCCCGATCCGCCAAAATCCCGCCAACCGGAGTCGCGAGCACGCCCGGTATGAACGCTATCGCCGCGACGGCGCCATATAACGTTGAGGAGCCGCTGCAATCGAACAAGTAAAGCGGACACGCAAAGCACAGTGCCGACAGCATCGAATACGCACACAGCTGTGCAACAAGAAGACCAAATAGCCTGATAGATCGCACTGTTTTTGGCGCCAACGAGACATTGCTCCTCCGCATTCCAGCCATAAGCCTGCCCCCTATACATACCATTAGTATGTATTTAATGACTTGAAAAGGGCAGCCGTGGCTACCCTTACAAATCAATTACATACCGTCAGTATCTATATTACCACCCAGCACGGTTCCATACGTCCCAAATCTGAGCCGTTGTCTGGAGCACTTCATTACCCAAATCGAGCCCCACCGCGGCCGCCATCTGCGCCAAACATTGCGCGCGAGCGAGCATTCGATCCTTGGTCTCGAGCGGACGGAACAGCGGCAGCAGCCAAAGATTCGCCAACAACGATACGGCCTCAGCCGCTTCGCGCGGGCATTTGCACGCAATGGAGCCGTCGGCGATGCCCTCCTCGATCACTGGCAAAAGACAGCCATCGGCCGACTCGTCGAACGAGCCCTGGTACTGCATCGCCAGTAGACGCGAGCTTTTTACCGGATCTGCCGCAGGATGCATGCGTGCCCATAGCTCAATTTGCGGAACGACAGACTCGGGCGCGTACAGTCGCTTGAGCTTTTGGGCTCCCGTCATATTGCCAGCACCGAGTGTCGCGCGGCGGCGCTCAACAATCGGAGCCATTGCCCGATCAAATGCGGCGTTGAAAATCTCCTCTTTGCTCTTAAAGTGATGATAGACAGCGCCCTTAGTCATGCCATCGAGGCGGTCGACGATGTCTTGAATGCTCGTCCCCTCATAACCCTGTACGCAGAATAGCTCCAGTGCCGCGTCGAGAATCTTCGCGACAGTCTCCTCGGGATATTTATTACGACCCATAATCCGTCCATCCGCAACGCAAGTCTTGTGCCTCATTGCAGCATTTTAACGTTGCGGATGGTAGGCGGTCGATTCTACACCGCGGCGGGGCCGTGTTCGCCGGTACGGATGCGGATTACCTCCTCGACCGGCTCGACCCAAATCTTGCCGTCTCCAACGGCACCGGTGCGAGCAGCGTTGCAGATGATGTCGACAATTCCGTCGACGTGCTCGTCGGCGCAGATAAGGGTGAACTGCACCTTAGGGATCGTGTTGACAAGCAACTCGTTGCCGCGCACGTATTCCTTCCAGCCATGCTGCGCACCGCAACCCTGCACCTGATTGATAGTCATGCCGCGAACATCGGCAGCAAACAGTGCGTCTTTAAGAACCTCAAGCTTTTCCTGGCGCACGATAGCCGTGATCTTTTTCATAATGAATTCCTCTCAATAATCAACGTATCCCCTTACATGAGACGCGGGTTTCCCAGGTGCCGCAGATTGGGTTGAAAGAGGAGCGCCGCGTACTTTTGTACGCAAGCGACGGTTTGAAACCCAAGGTGCGGCGCCTGGGGAAGCCGCTAGTCAAGTCCCGAGAAGGAGGGGTATGCGCTCTCGCCGTGCTGACTCGCGTCCAGCCCCAACGCCTCGTCGGCCTCGTCCACACGCAGGCTGCCGTGGAACAGCGCCTTGACCACCGCGGCGATCACCAAATCGAGCACCAGCACGATGACGACCGTCACAACAATACCCAGGACCTGCGAGACGAGTAGCGACACGTCGCCCGTGTAGAACGGGCCGCCCTTACCGGTCCACGAAAGCTCCGGCACGCAGAACAGGCCCGTGAGCACGCCGCCCAAGATGCCGCCGATACCGTGGCAACCGAACGCGTCGAGCGCATCGTCGTAGCCAAACTTGGTCTTGAGATGGCTAATGGCCAAGTAACAGACGGGCGATACAATCAAACCCATAACCAGCGCTGCCCACGGCTCGACAAAGCCCGCACCCGGCGTGACCACCACAAGGCCCGCAACCAGACCGGTGCTGGCACCCACCAGCGTGGGGCGACCGGTGTGCACGCGCTCGACGGCAAGCCACGAGACCATACCCGCCGCGCTGGCCGTCACAGTGTTGAGGATGGCAAGTGCCGCCACGGCGTCGGCCTTAAACTCGCTGCCGCCGTTAAAGCCAAACCAGCCAAACCAAAGCAGGCCGGCGCCCAGCGCCACAAACGGCACGTTATGCGGACGGTAGCTCACCATGCCAAAGCCGCGACGACGGCCGAGCATTAAGCAGAGAATCAGGCCCGTAAGACCGGACGAAATGTGCACCACGTCGCCGCCGGCAAAGTCGAGCGCGCCGATGATGTCGCCGATAAAAGAGCCCTCGCCGCCCCAGACCATGTGGGCGAGCGGCGCATAGACCACGAGCAGCCAAATGCCCAGGAAGGCCGTCATGGCACCAAACTTAACGCGGCCGGCCAGGCTACCCGTGACGATAGCTGCCGTGATCATGGCAAACGCCATCTGGAAGGCAATGTTGACAATCTGAGGGTAGACGGCACCGTCCGCGGCATTGCCCTCGGCCGCCTGCAGCACCTGGTTGAGCACCGGCAGGCACAGCAGCTGGTCAAGGCCTCCAATAAACGGGCTGGAACCGTCACCGCCGTAGGCCAGCGACCAGCCGGCAACAATCCACAGCACACCAACCAGGCCAATGGCGCCAAAGCACATAAGCATGGTGTTGATGACATTTTTGCGCCTGGACAGGCCGCCATAGAAAAACGCCAGACCCGGTGTCATTAAAAACACGAGCATGGTGCAGATGAGCATAAACGTTGTCGATCCCGTATCGTACATTCGCTCCCCCTTGATCGCATGAACGTTGTCGGCGCCCATAATGCGGCCGAGGGGCAACTGGTGTAGACCAGATACGGCGTTGTTAAACGCTGCGTTGTCGAATGGAAACGGTGCCGCAATCTTGGAAACGGCGCAGCAACGGGCGCGAAACGAACGGGAAATACGCGAGCAAGGGAGCCGTGAGCGCGCCCGTCCCGGCTAGCGCCGGAACAGCTCGTGGGCGCGGTCGCGGAGATTAGTTGCTCGAATGACACCTTCGTAGCGATTGATGCGCAGACGCGGGAAGGCGTTAAAGAAGCGTAGGTCGCGGCGGCTGAGTGACACGCTCGGCACCGGACGGCTCATGCGCTTGCCGGCAAGGCGACGACTGAGCGACGGACGCGGCATGCTCGGCGCGGCATCGGCCACGCGGCGGGCGGCAAGCGCCAGGCCGCGAGCACCATCCGCGATAAACGTCGGCATCGAAGCCTTCTCGCGCAGGGCATCGAGCGTCGCGTCGCCCAGCTCGGCCAGCCACGCGTTAACGGCACGGCTACGGATGTGCGTCTGTGCCACCGAGTCGATTGCCGAATCGGGAATACGTTCGAGCATAGAGTCGGACGCATCGGCAAGCGACTCGTTGATGCGGTCGGCAAGGTCGGCCCGAACGCGCTCCAGCTGATCGGACAGGCGGCGCCAGCTCGCCAACGAGCACACCGCGTCGACCATCATCGCGACCGCGACGATAAAGGCGGACAGCCGCACAATCAGCACCGGCAGATGGCCAAGCAGCCCCAGCAATGCCGGCTCCACTAAACGACAAATGCACAACGCACCCAAGCCAAACGTGCATGCCCAGTACAGACAGATGCGTCCGTGCAGGTTAAACGGCAGGTGCGAATAGTCCCAAAAGCGAGCGCCCGTTGTTTTTTCCAATAGAAGGCCCACGCTATACTCGATTGCGCTACATACAAGCGCCGCGGCGACAAACTGGCTCGAGGCATCCGGAATCCCGCGCAGCAAAAGCCAGCAGGCAATGCCGCCCACACCATAGATAGGACAACACGGCCCCAGCAAAAAGCCACTGTTGGCAAATCGTCCGTGATTGAGCATGGCGCATACTGTCGACTCCCATGCCCAACCGCAAAACCCGTAAAAGGCAAACGAGAGCACCAGTGCCGAGAGTGGGCAGGCGGCAAGCGTCGCGCCGCCAAACGCCATATCAATCGCGGTCCCCACCGTCTACCCTCTCCTCTTTTCGCTCGATTCGCCGCTCACGCCATCGTCTGCCTCGTCCTTGCGCGGCAGACGGCCGGCGATCGTCTCGCGCAGAGCGCACCATTTATCCGCCAGGCACACAATCCATGCCTCACGACACGTCGGCGGCACCGGCACCAGCGGAAACATATGGCGCACGATAATATTCCGCTCGCGCGGCGTCAGATCAAAATCTTCCTCGGCACGCGCCAGAGCAAAAAATGGATGCCGGAATCCGTGCAGTCGATGGCTCGGGTCGGGGTCGTGCCAATCGTAGAGAAAGTAATCGTGTAACAGGGCTCCGCGCAGCAGCGAGGCACGGTCGACCGAAACACCGACGCGGCCCAGGCGCTCGGCAAAGGACAGGCTCGCCCGCGCTACCGAAGTCACATGCGCATAGACCGTCACGTCGCCATGCTGGATAAACTCGCGCGTCAGGTCCAGCCGGCCCGCCTGTGCCAGTTGACGGGCAGCATGGTCTACTTCGCGCGCGATTTTCTCGGCACGAACGGCATCGGACATGCTGCCTCCCTCCAGCGGCTCACGGCGGCAAGCCACAGCCTGTGCACGATCGATAAAAACATCATGGAACACATCAGTATGGCATCGGACAAAACGTTTTGCCCCACCAGTTGGCGAATTACCGCGCCGCCGTCACATATCAAACGCCAAAATGTGCGAGACTGTCTTGTGCAATTGTGTCGGCCGAGGGAGCGCCGGCGCTCGATTCGCATGGAGTAACCCACAACGATGCTGCTTACGCAAACGACAACGCCCGAGGACGTCAAGGCTCTTAATCGTGCCGAGCTCCCGCAGCTCTGCGACGAGATTCGCCACGCCATCCTCGAAAGCTCCGCCGCCGTCGGCGGGCACGTTGCCCCCAACCTGGGCGTCGTTGAGCTTACGGTTGCGCTTCATCGCGTGTTTAACTCCCCCATCGACAAGATTGTCTTTGACGTTTCGCACCAGACCTACGCCCATAAGGCGCTGACCGGGCGCGCGTACACTTATATCGACCCGGCACGCTACGGCGAGGCCTCTGGCTTTGCCAATCCCGACGAGTCCGAGCACGACCTGTTCGCCATGGGTCACACCTCGACCTCGGTGAGCCTGGGCTGCGGCCTAGCGCACGCTCGCGACCTGGCGGGCGATGCGTACAACGTCATCACCATCATTGGCGACGGCTCGCTTTCGGGCGGCCTGGCGTTTGAGGGCTTTAACAATGCCGCCGAACTCGATAGCAACCTGATCATCATCGTCAACGATAACGACCAGTCCATTGCCGAGAACCATGGCGGCCTGTATCGCAATCTGGCCGAGCTGCGCGCCAGCAACGGCACCTGCGAGCGCAACGTTTTCCGCGCGATGGGGCTCGACTACCGCTATCTGGACGCCGGTAACGATGTGTTGGCCCTCGTCGACGCGCTGCAGGAACTGCGCAATATCGATCATCCCATCGTGCTGCACGTCTCCACCGCCAAGGGCAAGGGCTTTGAGCCAGCCCAAAGCGACCCCGAGCGCTGGCACCACGTGGGTCCGTTTGACATGGCGACCGGGCGCAAGCTCTGCCCGGGCCATCCGAGCGAGCCTGCGCCGCGCACCTATGCCGACATTACGGGCGAGGCGCTCAGTGCCGCCATCGAGCGCGATCCGCAGGTCGTGGGCATCACGGCCGCCACGCCCTACATCATGGGTTTTACGCCCGAGCTTCGCGCTGCCGCCGGCAAACAGTTCGTCGATGTGGGCATTGCCGAGGAGCACGCCGTGACCTTTGCCACCGCGCTTGCTCGCTCGGGCGCCAAGCCAGTCTTTGGTGTGTACGGCACGTTTTTGCAGCGCGCCTACGACGAGCTGTGGCACGACCTGTGCCTCAACGATGCCCCGGCAACCATTTTGGTGTTTGGTGCGTCGATCTTTGGCACCACGTCCGAGACGCACCTTTCGTTCTTCGATATTTCCATGCTGGGCGCTCTTCCCAACATGCACTACTTGGCGCCGGCCTGCATGGAGGAATATCTGTCCATGCTGAGCTGGTCGCTCGACCACCGCGAGCATCCCGTGGCGATTCGTGTGCCTGGTATTGGCCTGGTGAGCCGTCCCGACCTTGCACCCGCCGAAGACACCGACTACAGCGCCGTTCGCTACAACGTGGTGCGCCAGGGTCGCGACGTTGCCGTACTCGCGCTCGGCGATTTCTTTGAGCTGGGCGAGCGCGTGGCAAACCGTCTGACTGCCGAGTACGGCATCGAGGCCACGCTCGTCAACCCGCGCTTTGCAACCGAGCTCGACCGCGAGTTCCTCGACAGTCTTGCCGCCGAGCATCGCGTTGTCGTCACCCTCGAGGACGGCATCTTGGACGGCGGCTGGGGCGAGCGCGTAGCCTGTTACCTGGCATGCACGCCGTTGCGCACGCGCACCTTCGGCATCGCCAAGGGCTTCCCCGACCGCTACGACCCCAACGAACTGCTCGCTCAAAACAGCATGACGGTCGAGAATATGGCCGCCGAAGCCGTGAGACTACTCAACGAGTAAGAAAACCTCCGCAAGGGAAGCACCCCTGCGGAGGTTTTTGTTTTCACGACGCGATTATCTCAATCTGTAACATCTAGGGCCCGAATTTTCGTCTAACTGTTACAGATCTAGATAAGACGTCGTAGTCCCAGACCTTTGTCTCAATCTGTAACAGATAGGGACCTTTTGACCGTCCAGATGTTACAGATTGAGACATTCGAATTCCCTTGAATAGAAAATCTCAATCTGTAACAGTTACTCGGCAAAAACGGCTGAAGATGTTACAGATCGAAACAAAACAGTAAGGCATGCCGCCCATCGGCCAGAACCACCACAAAGGTGCCTGTCCCTTTTTGGTAGGTAGAATTACCCATAAGGCAAGTATGTTTCTGAGTTATTTCATGTTGACCCATTTGAGCGGGATAGGGTATAACTCTACTCAACCGCTAGGGATTTTATTGAGAAAGGTGTTCTACTATGAGCAAGAACCTCTCCCAGCAGGTCGTTCTCGACCGCCGCGGCTTTGTCGCCGCTACCTTCGCAACCGTCGCCGGCCTTGGTCTTGCCGGCTGCTCTGACACCAGCGCCGAGGCCGACAAGGGCTCCGCCGTTAGCTCCTCCAAGGGCTCCGAGGATACCGAGGTTTCCGCCACGCTCGATGCCAAGGCATTCGACAAGCTCGTCAACGACGGCCCCAAGGCCGATGACGACGCCATCACCGCCAGCACCTGGGCCACGGCCGTCAAGGACGCCGGCGTCTTTAAGATCGGTGGCGTTCAGACCTCCACGCTCTTCTCCCTCCTCAACGAGAAAGACGGTCAGACCCGCGGCTTCGATGCCGGTATCGCACAGCTCCTGTCCAACTACATTCTGGGCGAGAACAAGGTCGAGATCACCCAGGTGACCTCGGACACGCGCGAGTCCGTCCTGCAGAACGGCCAGGTCGACGCTGTCTTTGCCACCTACACCATCACTGACGAGCGCAAGAAGCTCGTCTCCTTTGCCGGTCCCTATTACTACACGCAGCAGGCTATCCTGGTGCTCGCCGATAACGACGACATCAAGAGCGTCGACGACCTGGCCGACAAGAACGTCGCCGTCCAGTCCGGCTCCAACGGCCCCGCCATCCTGGAGGAGCTCGCTCCCAAGGCCAGCCAGCAGGAGTTCAAGACCGACGAGGAGGCCCGCCAGGCACTCCAGCAGGGCCGCGTTGACGCCTACGTCATCGATAACAACATGCAGCAGAGCGCCTTGGTCCGCGAGCCCGGTAAGTACAAGATCGCCGGCAAGCCCTTCGGCAGCAAGGAGCCCTATGGCATCGGTCTGCCGCTCGATTCCGACGGCGTCGCCTTTGTCAACGACTTCCTTAAGAAGATCGAGGACGACGGCACCTGGACTGAGCTGTGGCAGATCTGCATCGGCGACCGTACGGGCGACACCAATGTTCCCGAGCTGCCCGAGATCGGCGCCTAGTCAGCGAGCCTGGTAACGGCCGCAACGAAACCATATGGAAACGCACGATCCGCTTTATTGCGGTAAACTGTTTCCTCACTGAGTTGTCGGGGCTTCCGTACACACGGGAGCCCCTTTCCTTATCGGCGGGAGGTCCGCATGAGTCTCTCCGAGCTCTGGTCGCTCTATGGCCAGAACTATATCGACGCGCTGCTAGCAACCTGGGGCATGACGCTTGAGTCGTTTGCCATCGCCATGGTGTTGGCCGTCGCCGTCACCGTGATGCGCGTGTCGCCGCTCAAGCCGCTGCGCGTCTTTGGCGACCTGTATGTCCAGGTCTTCCGTAACATCCCCGGCATCGCGCTGCTCATTATCGTCGTCTATGCGCTGCCGCCGCTCAAGGTCGTTCTGCCCTACCGCGCCTGCGTTATCGTCGCCACGGTCCTTTTGGGCTCGGCCTTTGGCTCCGAAAACTTTATGAGCGGCATCAACACCGTCGGCGTCGGTCAGGTCGAAGCCGCACGTTCGCTCGGCATGAGCTTTAATCGCATCCTCGCCAAGATCGTGATTCCGCAGGCACTGCGCTCAAGTGTATTGCCCATGACCAACCTCTTTATCGCCGTCATGCTCACCACCGCGCTCGGCAGCCAGGTGCCGCTTAAACCGCAGGAGCTCACCGGCGTGGTGAGCTACATCAATACCCGCTCGCTCGGCGGCGTCGCCGCGTTCTTTATCTCGGCACTCGGCTACCTGGGCACGGCCTTTGTGGTAAGCCACATTGGCAACTATATCGATAAGAAGGTGAGGATCCTCCGATGAGCAAGCACTCCACCTCCGCGCTCACCATGCGCGACGCGCTCTACGAGGCTCCCGGCCCCAAGATGCGCGCCAAGATTCGCATCGGCACCGCCATCTCGCTTGTTGCCGTCGCCGCACTCGCCGTCCTGGTACTGCAGCGCTTTTATGTGACCGGCCAGCTTTCGGTCCACTATTGGTATTTCTTTACGCACCTCACCACCTGGAAGTTCTTGCTTGCCGGCTTTGAGGGCACTGTTAAAGTCGCACTCACCGCTGGCGCCATCGCGCTGGTGCTGGGCTTAGCCCTTATGCTCGGCCGCACCAGCGGCATCAAGCCGCTACAGCTGGTCTGCCGCGTGCTCACCGACTTCTTCCGCGGTGTGCCGAGTCTGCTGTTCATCTACTTCTTCTTTTTGGTGCTGCCCCAGTACAAGATCTCGCTGCCGTCGTTTTGGATGCTCGCGCTGCCTGTCGCGCTCGCTGCGGCCGGCGTGCTGGCCGAGATTTTCCGCGCCGGCGTCAATGCCGTGCCGCGCGGTCAGGTCGAGGCAGCCCAGGCGCTCGGTCTCTCCAAGGCCAAAATCACCTTTAAAATCGTGTTGCCGCAGGCTATTCGGTTTATCATTCCGTCGTTGATTTCGCAGCTCGTGGTCGTAGTCAAAGACACCACCGTCGCCTACGTGGTGAGCTATCCCGACCTGATGCAAAATGCCCGCGTGCTCATTACCAACTACGACGCCCTCGTGTCGGTCTACCTGGTTATCGCGGTCATCTACATCCTCATCAACGTCGCGATCAACAAGGCCGCTGTCTATGTTTCGCACAAGACCGGCGCGACCATCATCCGCTAACGCTTTACCATTTCGAGTCATAAGGAGCCGAGCACCATGGCACAGAGCACCTCTTCCACCGGCAATCAGCCGCTGATCGAGCTCAGGCACGTCGATAAGCACTATGGCGATCTGCACGTCCTCAACGACATCAATCTCTCGGTCGACCGCGGCGAGGTCGTCGTTGTGATCGGCCCCTCGGGCTCGGGCAAGTCGACCATGTGCCGCACCATCAACCGTCTGGAAACCATCGACTCGGGCGAGATCCTCATCGAGGGCGAGCCCCTGCCGCAGGAAGGCAAGGACCTTGCCCGCATGCGTGCCGAGCTGGGCATGGTGTTTCAGCAGTTCAACCTGTTCGCACATATGACGGTGCTGCAGAACGTCATGCTAGGGCCGGTCGACGTGCTGGGCGTGTCCAAGGAGGAGGCTCGTGAGCGCGCCATGGACCTGCTGAGCCGCGTGGGCGTGGCCGAGCAGGCCGACAAGGTACCCGCACAGCTCTCGGGCGGCCAGCAGCAGCGCGTGGCCATCGCCCGTTCACTCGCCATGCAGCCCAAGGCCATGCTTTTTGACGAGCCCACAAGTGCCCTTGATCCCGAAATGATCAACGAGGTGCTCGAGGTCATGGTCCGTCTGGCCCAGCAGGGCATGACGATGATCGTCATCACACACGAGATGAACTTTGCCCGCCGCGTAGCCGACCGCGTCGTCTTTATGGCCGACGGTCAGATCGTGGAAACCGGCACGCCCGACGAGTTCTTCGACCACCCCCAGACCAAGCGCGCCCAGGACTTCCTCAACTCCATCAAGGGCCACTAACCCAATTGCCACGCGGGCAAATTCATCAGTAACGTTTGCTCCGCGCCACCCCTGTGCCATGTCCACCCGGATTCGAAAGCTACGCCCATGATCGGAACCCGCACCTCATCGTCCTACACTCCGCACGTCGACGTCGATCCCGCCGACCGTCCGCTCATCCTGGTCGCACCACGCTGGGAAGAAGCGAAACCCTATTTGAGCGAGACGCTCTCCCCCAACGAGGAGATTGCGAGCGTCTTTGTCGATGCCATCCTTGCCGCCGGCGGCCTGCCGCTGCAGATGTCCATCACCGAGGACATTGAGGTCATCCGTCATTACGTCGATATCGCCGACGGCATCGCCATTCCCGGCGGCCCCGATGTCAATCCCAAACGTTGGGGCGATGATCGACCCTACGACCCCACCCTCTGCTGCGAGATCCGCGATAGCTTTGAGTTTAAGCTGGTCGGCGAGGTGCTCCGCGCCAAAAAGCCGCTCTTTACCACCTGCCGCGGCACGCAGTTGCTCAATGTCGCCACCGGCGGCACCCTGTGCATGGACGTGCCAAGCCTGGGCGCGCGCGAGGGCCGCACGCAGTGGCGCCATACCCACGTGCTCAACGACCCCGTGCATCCCGTCGAGGTCGTGCCGGGCTCGTTGCTGGAGCGCGCGCTTGGCGGGCACAGGCTTATCCAGACCAACTCCGCACACCACTGCTGCATCGATCGTCTGGGTAAAAGCACGCGCTTGGTCGCCAAGGCAACCGATGGCGTGCCCGAGTGCATCGAAGTCGAAGGCCAGCCGTTCTGCTTGGGTGTGCAATGGCACCCCGAGTACACGTGGAAGACGCTCGAGACCGACTTTAACCTGTGGAAGTCGTTTGTCGAGGCAGCGGCAAAGGTTAAGAAGGCCCGTTAGCTCGCGAACCACAAAACAGATAAGGGTGCCCCGCCGGCCACATGGTCCGGCGGGGCACCCTTTTTGTGACTACATCAACGGACTTGGGGCAGCCCAAGCTCGTAAGCTCTTATTCAGCCGCCTCGCGCAGGGCCGACAACGTGGCCGCATATTGCTGCTGCAACGCATGCATTCCCTCGCGAGCGCCGTCAACGGCATCGGCGCCGCGCAGCGTCTCGGTCACCACGACCGCCGGCTCGTACAGATTATCGAATCCCAGGTTCTGGCTCACGCCCTTGAGCGTGTGCGCTGCCATAAACGCACCTTCGGCGTCTCCCGCCGCCATGGCGGCCTCCAGCTTGTCCATGCTCTCGTCATCCAAAAACTTGAGGGCAAAGCGGGCAAGCATTTCCTCGCCCATCAGCCGAGCGCACGCGTCGTCATAATTGGCGCCGATCTTCTCATACGCCTCACGCATGGAAATCATGGATTAAAACTCCTTTGGTCAAACTAAATCGTGGGAAACGCGACAACGTCGGCGGGGCGCGCCAACGTCTCGGCGATACGGTCTTGCACCTCGAGCAGGCAGTCGAGCAACAGCGGGTTAAAGGTGCCGCACTTACCGTCCAGGATCATCTGGATAGCCTCCTCGTGCGGGATGGCGCCCTTGTACACGCGCACACTCGTCAACGCATCATACACGTCGGCCACCGAAACCACCTGTGCGGCGATGGGAATCTGGTTGCCCTTAAGGCCATCGGGATAGCCCTTGCCGTCCCAGCGCTCGTGGTGCCAACGCGCAATCTGGTACGCATATTCCATAAGCGCATTGCCGACGTGATGGCGACCCAGCTCAAGCAACATGTCGGCGCCGATCGTGGTATGCGTCTTCATAATCTCGAACTCCTCGGACGTAAGGCGCCCGGGTTTGTTGAGAATCGCATCGTCAATCGACATCTTGCCGATATCGTGCAGCGCCGAAGCCAGGGCAATCGTGGAGCGTTCCTCATTGTCGAGGGAGATCGTGTCGCTACGCTGGACCAGACAGTCAAGCAGCAGCTCGGTCAGTTTTTCGATATTCGTAACGTGCCTGCCGCTCTCGCCGTTGCGAAGCTCCATGACGCCGGCCATGATGTCGATGAGCATGCGACTGTTCTTGACGCGCTCGTTGTACTGCTGGGACAGCAGGCTCGTCAGGCGGCGCTGTTTGGCGTATAGGCGGATGGTGTTACTTACACGCCGGCGCACGACACGGGAGTCAAACGGGCGGTTGATATAGTCCGAGGCGCCCAGCTCGTACGCGCGCAGAACCATATCATCGGAATCTTCGCTCGAAATCATGATGAAAGGCAGATTGTCGATACCCGATCGGCGCGACAGATCGGCCAGCACCTCAAAGCCGCTTATGCCCGGCATGACAATATCCAGCAGCACGAGCGACAGCTCATCGCCATAGCGGTCGACCATGTCGAGCGCCGTACGACCGTTGTCGGCCTCGAGGATGCAATACTCGTCCTTGAGCATCTCGTTGAGAATGGCTCGGTTCATCTCGGAGTCATCGACAATAAGCACCAAAGGCTTTTCGCTTTGGAAGGCTTCGATGGAATCGGCATCGGTCACGACCGTACCGGCTTTTGCCTTAGCGCGGCTCAATAACTGGACAGCGCGGCCAACTCCTTCATCGACCGTCTCGCCATGAATGCGAACACCGCCAACACATGCCGTCAAGCTCACGTACTCATGGCCCGGAACAATCGTGGCATGAACGGCATCGGACACCTGATGCAGGCGACGGGTGAAGTCATCGGAGGGAATATTGGGCATGACGACCACAAACTTGTCGCAGCCATAGCGTACAAGCTCGTCAGTCGAACGAATTCCGCTGCGTATGGCTGTCGCCACAGCACCGAGCGCAAGGTCGCCGGCATGACGGCCACACGTATCGTTGAAGACCCTAAAATCATCAAGGTCGATCACCGCAACGCCGGCATTCATGCGGGCGCTACGGAGCTTTTCCTCGTAATATCGGCGATTGCGCACACTCGTCAGCACGTCGGTGTAGACGAGGTCCTCTTCTGCAGCCTCTTGCTCATCGATCGGACGCACCATCAGCAGGACGTGAGGCTCGCCCTCGACCTTTAGAGGACGCAGACGGGCGCGGTACTCAACGCCATCGTTGAGCAGCTGCTCCGACACCTCACCCGAATCTGCCAAGGCCTCAAGACTCGACTGACGCAGACAAGGGCAGCGATCGCCGGCAAGCAGGCAGTTAGGCTCGCTCTTAATCTGATCGGCCGACAGCAAACGCACCACGGGGTAGGTCTTCGCGACGCGGGCGACCTCAGCGGCAGCCTCCTCGTCGGTTAGATTGACCTCGTGATTATTGAGCATATGGGGCCCTTCCTATCGTTATACACGGCAACGGTGCATATCAATTGGTACAAGGGTAACATCTAACAGCTGAAGGCAAACGCGCGATTATCGTTACATTTTTATGACCTGGCAAACGGCGGTAATGGAGCCGCGGGCGCGCGGTTATGGGCGCATTCGTTAACAATGACGAAACGCTAACAGCCCCTCTCCCCGCAGGTCATCGAGCGTGCTAACGCTCCAAGACATCGCGAACGGCGTTTGCCGCCGTAACGGGGCGATCGCGCAGACCGTTATGCGCGCCCGGGATCGTCACAAGGGGGCAATCGAGATATTCGGCAGCCGCTCGCGTGCCAGCCTCGCGGGGTGTATCGACCGAAAGCTCGCCCAAAAACACGGCCGACACCGCCTTTGACGCGCGGACGCGCTCCCAGTCGGGAGCATATGTCATATTTGTTCCGTATTCATTAGCCATAAAGCAACGACCATTGCGCAGGGCATGTTTGGCTTCCGCTTCGGTCGTCCCGGGAGCTTCGGGGTCCAAGTCGCCGAGGGCTCCCAAGAAAAGCCGGAGCGCCCTTGAAACCTTTCCAGCCGCAATCATATCGAGCAAAACCGGAGCTGCGCCCATGCCGACGCCTTCGGCCGACACAGCCGGCTCATGCAGAATCGCACGGGCGACGAGATGGGGTTCGGCGCGAAGAAGCTCCAGCGCCACCAACGTACCGGCGCTATGCGCAAGCACATTTGTCGGAGCGCCAACGTGTTCGATCACGGCCTGCAGGTCGGCGGCCTGAGCGGCAAGATCATAGCTGCCGTCTGCCGCATCGCTGCTGCCACCGCAGCCGCGGCGGTCGTAGGCAATTACGCGGTAGTTGCGGCTGAGCTCACAAGCGATACCGTCGAAAAATGTGCCGTCGACACAAGCGCCGTGCACGCACACCAAGGCAGGAGCATCAGGCGACACATCTGGGCCGGCATATTCGCGACAGGCAATCGTGGTGCCCGCATTCTCGACCGTAAAATTCATGTTGTGCCCCCATCATCAATGCTCATCCAGTTGCACGTCAGCGCGGTTGGATGGACCCACATTGCCTTACACCTTGTTAACAGATTAACTTTACCCGACCCGAGGCTTTTCATGGCGCGGCATAATGGGCGACGTGAAAAAACGAAACTTGTAAAGCAAGAGCCCGCACCTTGCTTTGGAGCCGATGCTATGCTTAGGCACAATTGTCTTGAGGAGCATATGCCTATGTCTACGTTTTTGAATGCCAGCCCCATCTTTGGGCCCGTTCGCAGCCGTCGCCTTGGTCTCTCGCTCGGCGTCAACATGATGCCGGCCAGCGGCAAAATCTGCACGTTCGACTGCATTTACTGCGAAAACGGCCTCAACGCCGAGCGCCCCTGCCATGAGCCGTACAACACAGCTGCCGTGGTACTCGACGCGCTCGAGGCAAAGCTGCGCGAGATGGCAGCCGAGGGCGAGCTCCCCGATGTGATCACCTTCGCAGGAAACGGCGAGCCCACCGCCGCACCGGAGTTTCCCCAGGCGATTGCCGGCGCCGTCGCGCTGCGCGATCAGCTGGCCCCAAACTCCAAAATCGCCGTGCTCTCCAACGGTACGCGCGCCGACCGCCCCGAGGTGCACGATGCGCTCATGATGGTCGACGACAACATCCTCAAGCTCGATACGGTCGACCCGGCGTTTATCCAGCTGCTTGACCAGCCTGTTGGCCCCTACGACGTCGAGCACCAGATCGAGACGTTCGCAAGCTTTGACGGTCACGTTATTATCCAGACGATCTTTTTGACCGGCGAGTATCAGGGCAAGCTCATCGACAACACCGGCGAGGAGTACGTTGCCCCCTGGCTCGCGGCGCTTGAGCGTATTCGCCCACAAGAAGCGACCATCTACACGGTGGCGCGCGAGACACCGGTCGCCGGCCTTGCCAAAGCGGCGCCCGAGGTGCTCGACACGATTGCCGCACGCGTACGCGCCCTCGGCATTCCCTGCCAGGTGAGCTACTAGCAAAACCACGCAGCAGCTAGTGCCCGCCACCCCGCTCCATCAGTTGCGGTGATATAGTTCCTGTTTATGCTGTTAAACCGCTTAAATCGGAACTATATCACCGCAACTTTTATGGACGCGTGAGTGGGCTATACTAGCTGCGGATGAAAGGAAGTTAGCCATGTATGACAAAGGACCCGTACCCGGCCGCAACGACGCCTGCTGGTGCGGCAGCGGCAAAAAATATAAGAAATGTCACAGCGCCTTCGACGAGCGCCTCGAGCGCCTGTGGGAGGAGGGCTGGGAGGTTCTGCCCCGTACGCTCTACAAGACGCCCGCCGATATCGAGGGCATCAAGCGCTCCGCCGCCATCAACGTGGGCGTGCTCGACTACGTAGGCGAGCACATCGCCGCGGGCATGACCACCAACCAGATTGACCAGATGATCTACGACTACACCGTCGAGCACGGTGGCACGCCGGCCGATCTCAACTACGAGGGCTACCCCAAAAGCGTGTGCACCTCGATCAATGATGTGGTCTGCCACGGTATCCCCTGTGATACGGACGTGCTGCACGAGGGCGACATCATCAACGTGGACTGTTCCACGATTCTTGACGGCTACTTTAGCGACTCGAGCCGCATGTTCTGCATCGGCGAGGTCTCGGCCGAGCGTCAGCGCCTGGTCGACGTCACTCGCGCCAGCGTGGAGGCGGGTCTGGCCGCCGTCAAGCCGTGGCTACCGCTGTCCGTGATGGCCGAGGCCGTGCAAAAGACGGTCGAGGACGCCGGTTTTAGCGTGGTGCGCGAGTACGGCGGACACGGCATCGGTAAGGAGTTCCACGAGGACCCGTTTGTGGGCTTTACCACCGAGGCGCCCGATGTGGACACCATTATGGCTCCGGGCATGGTCTTTACCATCGAGCCCATGGTCAATGCCGGAGCGCCCGACATTAAGATCAGCAAGGGCGACGGCTGGTGTGTGCGCACCAAGGACGGTAGCGATTCGGCCCAGTGCGAGGTACAGCTCGTGGTGACCGAGGATGGTTACGAACTGCTGAGCTGGTAGCCGTGGATGCGCCGGGCGAGGACTTTATCTACACGAGCTCCGACGCCGCCACGCGCGAGCAGGTCGCCGATGCCGACGTGATCTTGGGCAACATCGACCCTGGCATGCTCACGGCATGCGAACATCTCCAGCTGTTGCAATTGCAGACCGCCGGCTATGACGACTACCTTGCCGCCGGCACCGTGCCGGCCGACGCCAAGCTTTCCTGCTCGGTGGGCGCCTACGGCCAAGCCGTGAGCGAGCACATGTTTGCCATGGTCCTTTCCATGATGAAGCGCCTGCCCGACTATCACGACTTGCAGCGCGAGCATCGCTGGGAGGATTTGGGGCCGGTCACCTCGCTCAAAAACGCCAATGTGCTGGTGCTGGGCGCGGGCGATATCGGTGGCCACTTCGCCACGCTCTGCCGCAGCATGGGCGCACACGTCCGCGGCATCAAGCGCCATCCGCTCGTCTACCCCATTGTGTTTGAGGACATGGACGGCATGGACGCCCTGCCCGAGCGCCTAGCCGAGGCTGACATCGTCGCATCCTTTATGCCCAGCACACCCGAGACCCGCGGCCTGGCGAACGCCGAGTTCTTTGCCGCGATGAAGCCGAGCTCCTTCTTTGCCAACGGCGGCCGCGGCGATCTTGTGGTCGCCGACGACTTGGTTGCCGCCTTGGAGTCGGGACATCTCGCCGGCGCCGCGGTCGACGTCACCGACCCCGAGCCGCTGCCTGAGACAAGCTCGCTGTGGGATGCGCCCAACATGCTCATCACGCCACACGTCTCCGGCTGGTTCCACCTGGCAGCCACGCTCAACAATGTGGTCGACATTGCCGCGGAGAATCTGCGTCACCTGCAGGCAGGCGAGACCCTGCGCTGCTGGATCGAGCACTGATTGTTCCGGCGTTTTCCAAACGCCGGAACCCCTCGACGCTGCGAGCCCGCCAGAGCGGCAATCTGCCTTTCAATCGTCGGGCATGACCAGAAGGTCAATGCCCTCCTCTTTCAAGGCACCTTGCTCACTCTGGCGGGCTCTCGCTGACTTTTGTTCAACCTGCGGCGCTTTGCTGGCGCGGCCCTACCTGTGGGCTCTCGCTGACTTTTATTCGACCTGCAGGGTCTTCAAATTGCTAGAGCGTTGCTAAGTAATTCTTTGCGTCTTCTGCGCTCATTGCTGCGACGGGTGCGTGTGAACAGAGTTTGGCATCGTTGGTGACCAGAAGGTCTGCCTTTGCGCGCATTGCTGCCGCAATGATTAAATCGTCTTCGTAATCGCTATGGAGCTTACGCTGCTTGCTCGCCATCCATATGTCACTCAGGTCGCAGGGTACCGGCGTGGCAAGTTGCGACAACACGTCGAGGCAATCCCATGCAAGTGATGTCGCCGCCACGGCGGCATCTTGGGATAGCGAGCCATGCTCGCGCCGATACCACGCCTTATGTTCGCTCGAAATCAAATAGAACAGATCTTTGGACGATGTCGCCGCATACAGCAAATCCACCTGCGCCGTGCATGCATCGCGTAAAAACTCAATCGCCACCGAACGACCACGTCGTGAGGGAATGAAGTAATCGAGCCACACGTTGGTGTCAACCAAGATGCGCCTTGGAGCCTCACTCATAGAGCCAGCTCATCTCCTCGCCGTAGCGATCCGCGTAGGCGTTCCGTTTGAGTTCTTCATCGCCCGAGGGCTGAGCCTTGACCATATCGATTCCCGACTCACGGCAAGCGGCAGCGAACAGCTTCGACCCCTGATCCATGAGCTCGAGCTTACGTTTAGCGGCCTTTTCGCGCTCGCGCTGTTCCGCCCGGACACGACTGGGCAGCAGGATATCCTCGAGCGCACCGGGGCGATCGGCCAGCGACGCTGCAAGCTGCCAGAGCGCTCGCACCGCTTGGCTCGGCGTCATACCGGCCCTGGAGAGAGCGGCGTCCCCGCTCCTTTTAAGATCGGCATCGAGACGTACGTTGATCTGAGCGGCTGTTGTGGTCATGACCCCTCCTTAATACTTTAAAATCATCATAAAACTCTATGGTAGATACGTAAAGCACGTATAGCATTTATTAGCATTAGCCGCACTCTGTGCACAAAAAGCCGCCGAGGTGCACTGCACCTCGGCGGCCACGTACCACCGATCTAGCTCGGTTTCACCCTTTGCATTTGCCCAGATAAAACCTGCAAAATAAACCTGTCCCTTTTAGCAGGTTTTAGAGCTCCGCGCTTTCGGCGCCGTTGATGGTTAGGTTTCGCTCGTAGAAAGCCGTGAGGGCGCGGATGGCGTACATCACGTCGCGCACGCCGCCGGTCTCGTAGCTCGAGTGCATGGCCAGCTGCGGCAGGCCCACGTCCACGGCATGCATGCTCGCCTGCATATTGGACAGATTGCCGAGCGTGGATCCGCCGGCCATATCGCTCTTGTTGGCGAAGGCCTGCGTGGGCACGTCGGCGTCATCGCAAATGGCTTGGAACACCGCGCGGCTAAAGGCATCGGTGCAGTAGTGCTGGTTGGCGGCTTCCTTGATGACGATGCCGCCGTTAAGCACCACCTGGTTGCGGGCATCGCACTTCTCGGCGTGGTTGGGATGCACGGCATGTGCATTGTCACAGCTCACGAGCATCGAGGCGGCAAGCGCGCGATGGTACGACTCGTCGTCAAAGCCCAGCGAGCCGTTAATGCGGCGCAGCGCGTCGGCCAAGAACGTCGACACGGCGCCCTGCTTGGTCTCGGAGCCAACCTCCTCGTTATCAAAGCAGCAGAAGACCGAGACGTCATGCGCGTTCTCGGCACCCAAAAATGCCTGCAGCGAGGTGTAGGCGCAGGCCAGGTCGTCGAGCTTGGGCGTCGAGATGAACTCGTCGGCCCAGCCCCAAATGCGCGCATCCTGGCGATTGACCAGGAACAGATCGCGGCCCAGGATCTGCTCGGGCTCAACATCCAGCTCTTCGGCGACCAGGGCGTCAAAATCTCCCTGTTTAAGGTCACCGGCGCTGATGAGCGGGCACAGGTCGACGGCTCGGTTGGGAGCAAAGCCCTCGTTAACGCCGCGGTTCATGTGGATGGCAAGGCTCGGGATAATAGCGACCTCGCGCTCGGTGGCAAGCAGGCGGCTCTCAATACGGTCGCCCTCGCGCACCAGCACACGGCCCGCGAGCGCCAGCGGACGATCGAACCAGGTGTAGTCGATCATGCCGCCGTAAGCCTCGGTGTTCAGGCGCAGCGTCTCACCCGCGCCGTCGAGCTCGGGCACGGCCTTAACCTTAAACGTCGGCGAGTCGCTGTGCGACGCCGTCAGCTGAAAATGGTAGTCGCCGGCAACGCCGTCCTCGCCCCACGTAGCAGCCAGGTCCTCGCCCACCTTAAAGGCGATAACGCTCGAGGTGTTGCGCTGCGTGTAATAACGCCCGCCCGGCTCGATGTCCCACGCCGCGTTCTCGGACAGGTAGGTAAAGCCCGCCTCGTCGAGCTCGGCCATAATGGTCGCCGCCGTATGGAACATGCTGGGGCATGCCTCGATAAAGTCGATAAGGTCGTTGGCGGCCTCGATATCATCGGCCGTTACGTGCACGCGCTCGGGCGTTTCCTGATCCGTCATGCTCTCCCCTTTCGCTGGGTTGATGGTCCCTTCCAGCATACCCCGCCGCGCCAGCGCTGCGCTCTTCATTCCGTGTTTAATCCCGCACCGCTCACCAAGTTGAGCCATCATGCCCGTGCACCTTTTGCGACAATTACGCTAACAGGACGAGAGGAGCCGTCATGAAGCCACGTAACATTGCCATCGCCTGCGGTGTCGCGGGAGTCGCCGTCGGCCTTGCCGCTGCCACCGGTATCGTTTATCACAAGCAAATCAAGTCCGCCGCGTCGCTCAAACGCTTGACCGGCTACGCGGATGGCTATGACCTGTACGCAATCGACATCGCCTACGACTACGATCTTGATCGCATCATCGCCGCTGGCGTGCGCGACGACCAGGCCTACATCGATGCCGTGGTGGCGCAGGTGCTGCCCGGTGTGCCGGTACATGTCCAGGCGCCCCAGTTTGCCTGCAGCGCTTTTGTCGCCGTAGATGCCGAAGGCCGCGTGCGCACCGGTCGCAATTACGACTTTAAGGACGACACCTCGGCACTGCTGGTGCGCAATCACCCACGCGGCGGCTATGCCTCCATCGGGTTTGCCGCCCTTAACAACCTGGGCGATAACACTCCTCTTGACTCCGTCGCCGGACGCGCCGCCGCACTCATGGGCCCGTTTGCCCAGCTCGACGGTGTTAACGAATGCAGCGTGTCCATTGCCGTACTCACCCTGGACTCCAAGCCCTGTGACCAGGACACGCAGCGCCCCGTCATCAATACCTCGCTCGCCATCCGTCTGGTGCTCGACCGTGCCGCCACCACGCAAGAAGCTGTCGACCTGCTTTCCGCCTACGACATGCACGCCATGGCAGGACGCGATTACCACTTCTTTATCAACGACGCCGCCGGTGACGCGCGCGTAGTAGAGTGGGATCCGCGCGATCCGGACCGTGCTTTCAAAGCGACCCCTGTTCGCCAGGTCACGAACTTCTACGCCTGCTATGGCGACGAAGTGCTGCCCAACCAAAAGAATGGCGAGCTGGGCCATGGTAAAGAGCGCGCCGTCGCAATCGCCGATGTCCTTGACGCCCATGTCGGCGCCCAAGACGAGGCAGTCGCTTGGAAGGCCCTACGCGCTGCGGCGCAAAAGCCCAATCCGGAAGACATCACCAGCAATACGCAATGGTCGGTCGTCTTTGACAATACCGAGCCCGCTGCCGCCATCACGCTGCGCCGCCACTGGGGCAACGTCGATGCCTTCGCACTGTAAGGAGCCAGGCCCGTCGACCTTACGTTCCCTGACGTTGCTTACATTTCCATACGCTTGAGCTAACACGTTTTACCCCCGTATCAACAGTGTGCGGGGGTAAACTTATGCGCATGTTATAACTTGCCCGGAAGGATTCATCATGCTTAGGATCGGTCTTCTTACCAGTGGCGGCGACTGCCAGGCGCTCAACGCCACCATGCGCGGCATCGTCAAAACGCTTATGACCAATAGCGAAGAACCTATCGAGATCTATGGTTTTGAGGACGGCTACCAGGGCCTTATCTACAGCAGGTTCCGCGTCATGTCGCCCGCCGATTTTAGCGGCATCCTCACCCGCGGCGGCACCATCCTGGGCACGAGCCGCACGCCGTTCAAGCGCCTGGATATCCCTGAGGCCGATGGCGTCGAGAAGGTGCCGGCGATGGTCCACACCTATCATAAGCTGCAGCTCGACTGCCTGTTTATGCTGGGCGGCAACGGCTCCACCAAGACCGCCAACCGCCTGCGCGAAGAGGGCCTCAACGTTATCGCCCTGCCCAAGACCATCGATAACGACACCTGGGGCACCGAGCTGACATTTGGCTTTACGAGCGCCATCGACGTCGCCACCAAGTGCATCGACGACATCCACACCACCGCGTCGAGTCACGGGCGCGTGTTCGTTATCGAGATCATGGGCCACAAGGTTGGCTGGATCCCGCTGTACGCCGGCGTCGCAGGCGGTGCGGATGTCATCTTGATTCCCGAGATCCCCTACGACATGGATAACGTCATCAAGACCATCGAGCATCGCATGGAGACCGGCAGCCGCTTTACCATCGTGGCCGTCGCCGAGGGCGCCATCTCCAAGGAGGACGCGGCGCTGTCCAAGAAGGAGTACAAGAAGAAGCTCGCCGAGCGTACGAGCCCCTCGATTGTCTACGACATCGCCAAGGAGATCGAAGCCAAGACTGGTCGCGAGACCCGTGTCGCCATCCCCGGCCACACGCAGCGCGGCGGCCAGCCCGACGCCCAGGACCGCATCTTTGCGACCCAGTGCGGCGTCGAGGCGGCACTCGGCTGCCTACGCGGCGAGTTTGGCTACATGATCGCCCTGCGTGACGGCAAGATGTGCCACATGCCGCTCGAGGAAGTCGCCGGCAAGCTCAAGTATGTCGACCCCCAGAGTGATCTGGTGCGCGAGGCCAAGGCGCTGGGCATCAGCTTCGGCGGCGAATAGCCTCGGCCGAAACTGCTCTCATCGGAGACCCCAGGGCTTACCTCCCAAATCGTCCTCGGACATGTCAGGATCCCGCCGTGCGCTTCGCGCGGCGGGATCCTTCCGTCCTGCGGAAAGATTTGGGAGGTAAGCCCTGGGGCCTCCTACGGTGACTGGGGAGGCCGAGACTATTCGTCTTCTTGCTGCGGGTGCCTGGGGTAGGATGCGGCGTGCATTTTTGGGAGTATTCAGCAGCCGAGGGTGCCTGCATACTGGATTTTGGGCGAAAGGCAGGCACCATGGGCCGCATCCTGTAAAAAAACGAGCGGCTCTAGAGGCGTTGGGACTCAGAATCGGGGCTTTCAGCGCAGTTTTGCACCCCCGCCCCCGCGCCCGCGGACCCCGGAACGCTGAATACTCCGGAATTTGCACGGCGCCCCCTGGGGTACCTGTGGGCAAAAAGCAACTGCCCCGTCAAAGTATGCATTTGGCGGGGCGGTTTATGCAAAAATGCTGCTGCGGGCGCGTCGGCAGCTCGCTAGAACTTGAATCCCAGGACAGGCTACTCGGCGCTCTTGAGGGCGCCGACCATGTCGATCTTGTTGAGCGTTCGGTTGGTGGCGAGGTTGACGATAAACGTAAAGCCGAAGGAAAGCACTACGGCGAGCACGTAGCTTAGCGGCTCGACCTCAACGTCAAAGTACAGCGACGGCATCTGCAGGATGTACGTAAAGCTCTCGGCAAGCAGGCCACCCAGCGGCACGCCCAGTGCGGTGCCAATCGCCGTGAGGATCAACGTCTCCTTGTTGACGTAATGGTGTACCTCGCCACGGCGGAAGCCCAGCACCTTGATGGTCGCCAGCTCGCGCTCGCGCTCGGAGATATTCGTGTTGGACAACGTAAACACCACCACAAACGACAGGCACGCCGCCATAAAGGTCACGAGCACCACGACGGAATTGATGATAGTGAAGTTCGCCTCGTAGTTCTGCCAATGTTCGGCCGTGCTCGAGATGGTGAGCCAACCGTCACTCTTAAGATTCTTGCTAAACGCAATCTGGTCGGCCGACGAGCCCTTAAGCAGCACAAAGATGCCGTTAAGACGCGCGCTTCGGCCGAACGCGCGCTCATAGGTGCCCTGCGTCATATAGAGCGTGTTGCCCAAATAGTTGAGCGAGATGTCGCTGACTTTGACCTTGGCGACGTTGAGCGACGAATCCTGGACCTGCGCCGTGTCGCCCGGCTGAATCCCAAGAACCAGCTGTGAACTCTTGCTCAGATACACGTCTCCGTCACGCAAAGACAGTGGCTCTTTGGACTCATCCTCGAGACGCACGTAGTCGTCCAGGTCGTTCGTGCGGTCATCGGGCACCACGATCAGCTGCACGGTCTCGCTCTTGCCGCCAAATGTAAAGGTGACGTTGTCGGTCATAATCGGCAGCGTCGAAGTCACGGTCACGTCGGAATCCTTGGCTGCGCTTCGCTCATCCAATGCCGCGCACGTCTGCGAAAAATCGTCGGGATTGGCAACCGCCAGCAGGTCATAGCGCGTGATATGCCCGTACTGCTTGGGCGAAAGTGCCACCGACGTATCGCGGATGCCCATGCCGCAAATCACAAGCGCCGTACAGCCCGCGATGCCAAAGATGGTCATAAAGGCGCGCTTTTTGTAACGGAATAGGTTGCGTGCAGCGACCTTGTTCAAAAAGCCCATGCGGCGCCAGATAAAGCCGATGCGCTCGAGCAAGATGCGCGAGCCAGCGCGCGGGGCCTTGGGACGCATAAGCGAGGCCGGGGTCTCGGCCATCTCGTGGCGGCAGGCGATAATCGTGGCGCCCACCACGCCCACGGCAAACAGCGCCACCGAGACGATCGAGGACACGATGTCGTACGAAAGCAGCATCTGGGGCAGCGAGTACATGTCGTCGAACACCGTAAACAGGAACAGCGGCAGGCCCACAAATCCGATGATGTTGCCGAGCACGCCGCCGATCAGACAAGCCCACAGCGCATAGTCCACGTATTTGGACAGGATGCGTCCGCGCGAATAGCCGAGCGCCTTATACAGGCCGATGAGCGTGCGCTCCTCCTCGACCATACGCGTGGCGGTGGTAAGGCTGATGAGCACGGCGACGATAAAGAAGATGAACGGGAACACCGTGGCGATGGCTTCAATTGACGAGCTATCGCTCTCCACGCTCGAGTAGCTTGCGATATTGCCGCGGTCCTGGATGTACCAGGTGCATTCGCCCAGGTCGGAAAGCTCGGCGCGGGCGTCGGCAAACTGTTGGTCGGCGGCGGCACGGCGCTGGTCCAGGTCGGCTTGCGCCTGCGCACGCTCGTCGCTGCCCTCGGCCATGCGATTGATGTTGTCCTGCTCGATCCCAAAGAGCATGGCGGCCTGACGCTCGGCCGCATCCAAGCTTGTCGGCGTGTCGACCGTCAGCTCCTGAGCGCGCGCCTTCTCACGCTCCTCGCGGATCTTCTCTATATTGCCCTTGACCTCATTGATCTTTGCCGCGTAGGCATCCGAATATGAGTTGAGATCCTTGGCTCCCTCGACGACCACGTGGACCGCGGAGTAGGAAGAAGATGTCGCGGCGTCCTCGCTCACATAGAACTTATAGTCCGCCGCCGAGGCGGCGCGGAAGGCGTTGACCGTCGAGTCGGAGCTCACATCAGTGGGATCGAGAACCTCGGCCGTGATGGTGTAATCGCCATCGGCAAACTGATCCTTGGCGCTTTGGTTCGACGAGTTCGCATCGTTGGCAGCAAAGCTCACCGTATCGCCGAGCTTTTTGCCCGAAGCCTTCAGGAACTTCGAAGTCACCGCGACCTCATCGGCGCTCTCGGGCAAATCGCCGTTCACGAGCACTGGCTGATCGATATTCTCCTTGGAGAGACTTTGCACGACCACGCGCTCGCGCGTTGTGCCCACGGCGGTGTAGGCGGTCTCGGTGTAGATGCCCTCGGCCGTTTCGACGCCATCGACCTCTTGGATGGCGTCGAGATCATCGTCAGTCAGGCCATAGGTCGACTGCACGTTAATGTCATAGACATTTTGCTGGTCGAAGTAGGCGTCAACCGAATCGCACAGGTCCTCGCAACCCGCCTTAAGGCCGCACATCACGCTCACGCCGAGCGCGGTGATCACGACGATAGACAAGAAGCGTTTGAGGCTGCCGCGAATCGTGCGGTAGACACCGCGGCGAAACACCGTCGGCACCATATCGTTTGAGCTTTGGGCAGTGCGGTAGGTCGTAAAATCCTGCTCGCGCTCCGTGTTCTGCGCGTCGCGGCGTTGGCTGTTTTGGCGGTCCTGATCCATGGGCGCTACCACTCGATCGTCTCGATAGGCACGGGATTTTGCTGGACCGTCTCGCTCTCCACGCGACCGTTCTTAAAGCGGATCAGGCGATCGGCCATGGGCGCCAGCGCGGAGTTGTGGGTGATGATGATGACCGTAATGCCCTGCTTGCGGCAAGTGTCCTGCAGCAGCTGCAAGATCTGCTTGCCGGTTTTATAGTCAAGTGCGCCCGTGGGCTCGTCGCACAAAAGCAGCTTGGGGTTCTTTGCCAGTGCGCGGGCAATGGACACGCGCTGCTGCTCGCCGCCCGAAAGCTGCGCGGGGAAGTTGGCGAGGCGCTCACCCAAGCCAACCTGGCAAAGCGTTTGCTCGGCATCGAGCGAATCAGGGCAGATTTGCGCCGCAAGCTCAACATTTTCGAGCGCCGTCAGGTTGGGGACCAGATTGTAGAACTGGAAGACAAAGCCGACGTCGGCGCGGCGGTATTCCACGAGCTGCGCCTCGTTAGCGGAGCTCACGTCGCGCCCGTCCACCGTCACAGTGCCGGAGGTTACCGTATCCATGCCACCCAGGATGTTGAGCGCCGTAGTCTTGCCGGCACCCGAGGCGCCCAGGATAATGGCGAGCTCGCCGCGCTCAACGGTAAAGCTCGCGCCGTCGAGCGCGTGAATGCGGGCATCGCCCTCGCCGTACGCCTTGATGACGTCTTTGAATTCGATATAAGCCATCGATTAATTCCCATCTGGTCGGATAACTCCTTAGTATTACCCATTTCGCACCGACCAAAAAGGGACAGGTTCATTTTGGCAGGTTTTAGAGGCGGACGGTGAAGGTGATCTGGTTGCCGTGGCCGCAGACAGAAGCGCTCCCACCATGGGCTTCGGCGATGGCACGCACCACGGATAGGCCCACGCCCGAGCCGCCCGTCTTGGAGCTGCGCGACACGTCCGCACGATAGAAGCGGTCGAACAATCGATCTAGGTCGCCTTCGGGCAGCTCGTCCACGGCGTTCGAAACGACAAGCTCGGCCGAGCCTTTGCCCGCACCGCGCGAAACAGCACGCAGGCTCAGCTCGATAACGCTGTCTTCGCTTGCGTAGCGTGTGGCATTGTCCAGCAGTAGTTCAACAACCTGCGCCACTGCCGCGGCATCGGCATGGGCCCGCACACCGCTCGCGATCGACGTCGACAGCCGCTTGCCGCGCGAAACCGCCACCGATTCAAACGGCGCCGCCGCCTTGTCCACCGCCTCCGAAAGATCAAACGATGTCATGGCAAAGCCCGCCGAGCCCTCGTCCATGCGAGCCAAAAATACCAGACGCTCCGTAAGTGCCGTCAGCCGCGCGACCTGCTCGTGAATGCTCTGCGTCCACTCACTCTCGCCGCTCTCAATTTCCTGTACCTCGTTAGCGGCATCAATCACGGCCAGCGGCGTCTTGATCTCGTGGCTCGCATCGGTAATAAAGCGCTTTTGCTTGCTGTAGCTCTCGACCATCGGTCGAATCACCGCGCCCGAGGCACCCGCCACAATTGCCAACACCGCCAGCCAGCCAATGCAGCTGATGGCCACGCTCGCGCTTAAAAACGAATGGAAGCTTGTGAGCTCGCGTGAACAGTCGACGAATACATAGGTTGTCTCGTCGCCCTGAACCGTAACCGTATAGCGGTAGTTACCAGAAAAGCCCGAGGTCAAACCCTTGGAATACAGTCCTGCAGCGATGCGGGCGGCACGCTTGGCGCCCACCGCGGCAATGCGAGCCGTGTTGACATCGGTCACCTGCCCGCCGGCAATCGACACCGTAAAGTAGCGCGTGTCGAAGGGAGACTCCGCCGTCATGCCTTCAAAATGCCCATCGCGAACGGCTGCCCGGTTACCGGTAGCAACCTTGCCGGCAACCGCATCCTGACCGGGATCGGCCTTAGGCTCATCCGTCCAATCGATGCCGTCCTTGCCCGCCAAGATATAGCCCAGACGAGCGTCGGCCATCTTGCAGACATGCGAGTAGTTGACGATATTGATGCCGGCGATGATAAGCGTAAGCACGGCGGTCACGGCACCCATGGCAACCAGGATGAACTTACGACGCAGGCGACGTCCCATTGCACTGGCAGCATCGGCGCGCCCCGGATTACCCGAGTCCGCGCCCATGCCGAGCTTTGCCGTCGTGCGCTTCCACCACGCACTCGCGCTCACGCCTATTCGCCCTCTTCAACAACCTCGAGCGAATAGCCCTGGTTGCGCGATGCACGGATGGCCACGTTGGCACCAAGCGCCGTCAGCTTTTTGCGCAGGTACGAGATGTAGACCCACACCACGTTGGCGCCTTCGGGCGCGTCCTCACCCCAAACCCCGAGCATCAGACGCTCGGTGGGCATGCGCGTGCCGGCGTTGCGCATAAAGAGCTCCATAAGCTGAAACTCTCGATTGGCCAGGTGCTCCTCGCCCAAAGGGCCCACGAGTGTGCACGATGCCGTGTCGAGGCGCACGTTGCCCACGCTGAGCGTCGTGGCGTCAATTGCCGTCGCGGCACGCGTCATGGCGCGAATGCGTGCGAGCAGCTCCTTGGCGGCGAACGGCTTGGTCAGGTAGTCGTTGGCACCGGCATCCAGGCCCTCGACCTTATCGGACACCTCGCTTTTTGCCGTGAGCATGATGATGGGCAGTCGCTTACCGGCGGCGCGTGTGCGCTTGAGCACCTCAATGCCATCCATGCCGGGCATCATGATGTCCAGGATTGCGGCGTCATAGTCGTTGGCGAGCAGATATTCGAGCGCCGTCAGACCGTCGAGGGCAGTGTCGACCTCGTAGTCGCTATGTTGAAGAATCGCGGTAAGGGCACGGGAGAGGCCGGGTTCGTCCTCGGCAAGCATCAGCTTCATAGTTGTTCCTTTGGCGCGCGGCTATACAGATTTCGATATTGCCGATGATAGCGCACCGCCAGCAGCCTTAGCGCAGCCTTAGCTGCTCAACCTGCACGTTTCTAAAACGCTGGATAGGGCTTAGCCAAACTTAAGGCACATATGCCGAGCGCTTGGACGCATGCCGGCCGCGAAAGGACGGCGACTCGTTCTTTCAGGGTGTCTTGGCCATGCAAAGTGCTTGAACGTTAGTCCTCGTACGCGCCCTCAAGCCGAAGCAACCACTCCTTGCGGTCGAGGCCGCCGGCATATCCGTTGAGCGAACCATCGGCGGCAACCACGCGATGGCACGGCACAATAATCGAAATGGGATTACGCGCGACCGCGGCCCCCACGGCACGGGGAGACACAACGGGTGCCTCATTTCCCGGCACACGATGTCGAGCCGCAACACGCTGGGCGATCTCGCCATACGTGGCGACCTCGCCACGCGGAATAGAAAGCAGCTCGTACCAAACTTCATGCTGAAACGCCGTGCCAATCAAATGCAACGGCGGCGTAAACCGAGGTTCCTGCCCCGCAAAATAAGCATTCAGCCAAGCCCAGGAACGCTCAAGCACCGAAGAGGCCGCACCATTTGCGGGACTTACCGACGACATGCCACCGGTACCGGAAACCGCGTCGGCGCCTTCAACATGTTCGGAGTCTTCCCGGAGAAGCGTGGAGCCAAAATGCTCCTGCCCCTCAAACCAAAGTCCCGTCAGACCGCGGCCATCAGCGGCAAGCAAGATTTCGCCCAAAGGCGAAGCAAACGTCGTCGTGACCACCAGCGGCTCCTTTCAAAACTCCGCAACATAATACCGCGAATTGTGCAGACAACCCCAATCGACCCCAAAGTCACCCTAGGCAGCAGGCGCGAACGCGCCGCAGCTGCCGGCCGCGCCCCACAGTCCCCCAAGGCGGCAGGCGCAAAGCGCCGAAGCCGCCGCCGGGATCAGGGCCCGCAACAGCCACGTGCCCCCACATCAGCCCAGCGGCCCCAACCAACAACGGCCCCATCGCAGGTCGCTTGCAGCAGCGTCACCGCAGGCGGGGGCCGGGCTTGGTTTTCAGAACACTCCGCAGACCAGTGTGGCGCCTTGTCCGCGGCTCCGAAGGAGCAGGAC
>NZ_JBDMGT010000028.1:0-30509 GCF_039752775.1 Collinsella aerofaciens
CATCACCGCCGTCCAGGCTCAGATGGCTGAGTAGCGTACGCATCGCCCGAAGGCCGTACGGGCTAACCCCTGAAAACGTCCTCGACCAATGAAACGCCCCCGTTCTGCTCCTTCGGAGCTACGAACGGGGGCGTTTCTGGTCTGCGGAGTGTTTTCAGGGGTTAGCCCGTACGGCCTTCTACCGCCACGTAGCAATCAGGGTATCTGGGGTGGACGGCGGCTTGGCTACGAGCTGGCGCTGAAAAACTGAATGGATGAGTGCCGTTGCTGGAGGGTCAAACGATGCAGATATGGTCACTTTGGGACCGAAATGTTGGCTGCGGTCTGATGTCTGGCCCACCGGAAAGTGTGTCCCGGTTTGAAGGCGGATTGTGGGATGCAGCTTCCGCTTGGGGCCTGTTTGGGAAACCGTGGGACGGAATTATGCTTTATTGTGGGTCGCACTTTCCGCAACGTGCCTCAACCGGAAAGCGTGTCCCAGTATTTGCGCTCGAAATGGGATGGGGTTTCCGCCGTCCGCCTGCTAGTAAAAAAGGCCTCCGGAGCTGTTGCTCTGGAGGCCTTTCGTTTACTTGCAAATGCGTGCGTTAGTTGTTCTTGGTCAGACGCTCGACGTCGTGGGCGATCATGTATTCCTCGTCGGTGGGGATGACCATGACCGTGACGGCGGAACCGGCGGCGCTGATGACCTGCGGGCCGTTGCCCACGGCCTCGCGGTTCTTGTTGTTGTCGATGCGTACGCCCAGCCACTCAAAGCAGTCGCAGAAGGCCTTGCGGATCGACCAGTCGTTCTCGCCGATGCCGGCGGTAAAGGTGATGGTGTCCACGCCCGCCATGGAAGCGATCATGGAGCCGGCCTGCTGCATGGCCTTGTAGGCGAACATATCGAAGGCGAGCAGGCAGCGCTCGTCGCCCTCGGAGGCGCGTGTACGGATGTCGCGGGCGTCGTTGGAGATGCCCGAGATGGCAAGCAGACCAGACTGCTTGTTCATCATGTCATCAACTTCCTGATAGCTGTAGCCTCCCTCGCGCTGGAGGTAGCACACGGTGGCCGGGTCAATGGAACCACAGCGAGTGCCCATCATCAGGCCGTCGAGCGGCGTGAGGCCCATCGTGGTGTCGCGGCACACGCCGTCCTCGATAGCAGCGAGCGAAGCACCGTTACCCAAATGGCACGAAAGCAGACGGTGGCAGCGCGAGCCCAGGATCTCCTTGGCCATCATCCACTCGTAACGATGACTCGTTCCGTGGGCGCCATATTTGCGCACATGATACTTGTCGCACACGTCCTTGGGCAGGGCGTAAGTGTAGGCAACCTCGGGCATGGTCATGTGGAACGAGGTGTCGAAGACCGCCACGTTGGGCAGCTCCGGATACTTCTCACGGCAATACTCAATCGCTGCGGCCTCGCCGTAGTTGTGCAGCGGAGCAAGCGGTGCCACCTCAAGAATCTTGGCCATAACCTCGTCGTCGACAACTGCGGAATCATCGAAGTGCCAGCCGCCCTGAACGATACGATGCCCAATGCCATCGATCGTAAAGTCGGTCTTCTCGAGCTCCTCGAGCACGCAAGCGATAGCAGAGCGATGATCGGGGAAGGGAACCTCCTCGGTCTGCTTGGCGCCACCGTTCTCGGAATGACCAAAGATACCCATGTCCGAGCCGATACGCTCGCAGTTGCCCTTGGCGAAAACCTCGCGGGTATCGGTATCCAGAAGCTGATATTTAAGGCTTGAGCTGCCGGCGTTGACAACAAGTACGTTCATGAGACTCCTTTGCAGTGCAATACGGTCGACGCAGACCTCTTAAGGCGACCGCATTTTAATAAGAAGTTATCACATCTTAATAAATAGCTATCAGGCATATCGCCCAACGAGCGCAAAAGAGGGGCTGAACGGCACTTGGTCGTCCAGCCCCTCCCCTCTTGCAATTACTTGCCGTTGACGATGCGCTCGACGTCGGAAGCGATCATGAACTCCTCGTCCGTGGGGATGACGAAAATCTTGACCTTGGAATCCTTGGCAGACAGGCACCAAGCGCCATCGCCACGCAGGGCGTTACGGGCATGGTCCATCTTGACGCCCATAAAGGCCAGACGGTCGGCCACGCCAGCGCGGACAGCCGGAGCGTGCTCGCCGATGCCGGCGGTGAAGACGAGCGTGTCCATACCGCACATAGAAGTAGCCATCTCGGCAGCCTTGGCGGCAATCTTGTAGACGAACATATCGAAGGCGAGCTGAGCCTCGGGGTCACCAGCAGCGGCGAGCTCCTCGACGTTACGGCAGTCGTTGGTCTTGCCGCCGGTCACGGCCAAAAGGCCGGACTTCTTGTTCATCATCTCATCGACCTCATCGAAGGTGTAGCCGCCCTCGCGCTGCAGGTAGCACACGGTAGCCGGGTCGATGGAGCCACAGCGGGTGCCCATCATGACGCCGTCGAGCGGGGTGAGACCCATGGTGGTGTCCATGCACTTGCCATCCTCGATGGCGCACAGGGAAGCGCCGGAGCCGATATGGCACACGACGACCTTGCGGGCCTCGCCGTTGGTCATCTCGGCGACCTTCTTGGAGATGTAGCGGTAGCTGGTGCCGTGGGCGCCGTACTTACGGATGTGCAGCTTGTCGCAAACATCCTTGGGAAGGGCGTAGGTCTTGGCGACCTCGGGCATGTTGAAGTGGAAAGCGGTGTCGTAGACCGTAACGTTGGGCAGATCGGGATACTGCTCCAGGCAGTACTCGATAACGTTGGCCTCGGGGTTGTTGTGCAGCGGCGCCAGCGGGGCGACCTCGCGGATCTTGGCGAGGACGTCCTCGTCGACGAGGGAGGAATCACCAAAGTACCAGCCACCCTGAACGATACGGTGACCAATGCCCTCGATCTTGACGCCGTTGGCCTCGAGGTCCTTCAGAACGACCTCGATGGCGACCTTGTGGTCGGGGAACTCGATGTTCTCGGTCACCTTCTTGGAACCGTTGGCAGCGTGGGTGAAGGTACCGCCGGTAAAGCAGACGCGCTCGCAGGAGCCCTTTGCGGACACCTTGTGGGACTTGGTATCGATGACCTGATACTTAAGGGTCGAAGATCCTGCGTTGACGACCAGAACGTTCATGTGTCTCCCTACTAACAGGCGGTGTGGCGCCGCCAGGTTACATACGCTTCAATAATAAACCCAAACGCCCTCGCGCTCGGGTTTATTGCGTTGATATATAAGTTATCGGTGCTTGAGCTCCCGTTTCATTGCAAGGAAGAAGCGCCCTCAGATGAGGTTCTCGCCCAGGTTTTTGCCGCCGAGGACGTGCATATGGAAGTGCATGACGGTCTGGCCGGCGTTGACGCCCTTGTTGGAGATGACGCGGAAACCGTCCGCCAAGCCCTTGGCCTTAGCGACCTCCTGGATGGCGTGAGCCATTGCACCCATGGTCTCGGCCGGCACGTTATCGGCGATATCGCTGTAGTGCTTTTTGGGGATCACGAGCGTATGGACCGGCGCCTGGGGATTGAGGTCGTCGAAGGCGATGACCTGGTCGTCCTCATAGACAACGGTCGAGGGGATCTCGTGGTTGGCAATTTTGCAGAAGATGCAATCGCACATGGTTGGTTCCTTTCTCACAGACCAAGGTAATTATATTTGGTCGGGATGGTTAGAACGAGAGGTTGTCGTCGGTGTTGGCGGCTTCGCCGTCGGCGAGCACGTCGTTGCCGTCGACGTCCTTCAGGAGCACCGAGACCTTCTGCTCGGCATCGGACAGGCGGGTGCGCAGGCTCTTGAGGAGCTCGACGCCGCGGGTATAGCTCTCGAGCGACTCCTCGAGCTCCATATCGCCCGACTCCAAGCTGCGGATGATGAGCTCCAACTCCTGCGAAGCCTGCTTGTACGTAAGCTGCTCGACCGGGGTTTTCTCTGCCATATCTGTTTCCTTTCCTAAAGGTTTATCGCTATGAAACGCGGCCTACTCGACCGTATCGACCGTTGCCGTCACGTTGCCGTCTGCCATGCGCACGCGGATGGCGTCACCGGCCTTAAAGGTCTTGGCGCTCGTGGCCACCCCATCATCGCTGTACGCGATGGAATAACCACGGGCAAGCACCTTGAGCGGCGACAGGGCATCTAGCGAGGCTGCCGCACGGCCCAGGTCGGACGCGGGCTTGTTGAGCATCGTGCGCCCCTGATGCTCCAGACGGGAACTCGCAAGCGCGAGCGCATGGCGCTTGCCATCGAGCCCCGAGGTGCTTGCAACCAGACGCTCGGGCAGGCGCTCAAAGTTGGAGCGGAATGTCCCGACCGAGCGTACTATGGCGCCCGACAGGCGATCGGCCGTCAGGGCAAGCTCAGACTCGCGACGCTCGACCATAAACGTTGGGTCGTTGAGGCACGGGCGGCACGCAGCCGCATCGAGCGCATCGCCCAAGCGGGCCGTATAGGTATCCCAGGCGCGGCGACCGCGCTGGTCGAGCATCTCCAGATCAACCTGATTCGACCCAATCATCGATGCCATCGCGGCACCCAGACGCTGATGGCGCGCCTCGAGCACATCGGCCAACTCCGTCATAGCCGGCGCCACCGATTCTGCCGCCGCCGTGGGCGTGGAGGCGCGGCGGTCGCTCACCATGTCGCAAATCGAGGTATCGGGCTCATGGCCAATGCCGGTCACCACGGGCACAGGACAAGCCGCCACCGCACGGGCAAGCTCCTCGTCGTTGAAGGTCATGAGGTCCTCGAAGGAGCCGCCGCCGCGCACCAGCAAGATGCAGTCGGGCGCTGGCGTGATGGCGGCGGCACGGCGCAGGCCCTCAATAAGCTCGGCCGGCGCACCCTCGCCTTGAACCTTAGCGCCCACGCAGACGAGCTCGACGAGCGGGTTGCGACGACGCAATGTGCGCTTGACGTCGTCGATTACGGCACCCGAAAGCGAGGTAACGACCGCCACGCGGGAGCAAAACACCGGGATGCGGCGCTTACGCGCTTCGTCCATCAGGCCCTCGCGGCGTAGCTTTTCGGCCAGTTGCGCCACTTGTTGACGCAGCAGACCCTCCCCCGCCAGCGAAAACGAGCGAGCGACAAAGCTCATGCGGCCCGTGGCCTTATAGAGATTGAAGCTGCCCTTAAAGCTCACCTGCATGCCGTCGCGCAGATCGAACGTGCGCTTGAGATAGGCGCCCTTCCAGATGATGCAGTCGACGGCCGCCGAGTCGTCCTTGATCTGAAAGTAGCAGTGGCCGCTTCGGGCGTTGGGACCACGAAAACCCGTGACCTCGCCCAAAACGCTCAGCTGCGGAATGGCATCGAGCGCGCCGGCGGCGATCTCCACCGCCTGGCTCACGCTGAGCTCCTTGCGCTCCTGATCGTCCGAACCGTCGAACTCGGCGGAAACGGCATTGCCGGTTAGATTCCAGCCCGCCACGCAGCCTCCTTTCGTCATCGTGCACATGGGCTCCGGCCCTGCGCAAATTCAAGTCCAACACATAGTACAGCGCCGCGGGGACACGAATCCCCGCGGCGCCTGCCTGTCCCATTTGTTATCGGTTGGAGTTTCTGTTGTAGCGAGCCATAAGATAGAGCAGCTGAATAATCGAGGTGAGCGCCGCAGCCACATAGGTAAGCGCGGCGGCCGTCAGCACCTTCTTGGCACCGTTGACCTGCTTGGAGCTCATACCCGACTGCTCAATATACGCCACGGCACGCCGGCTGGCATCAATCTCAACCGGCAGCGTAACCAGTTGGAACAGCACGCTAAACGAGAAGAAGATCAGTGCGAGGGTCGTGAGTCCCGCGATGTTCATAAACAGGCCCAAGAGCAACACGATGGTCCAGGTGTTCTGGGTAAAGTTGACGACCGGCACGAGGGCGGTGCGAACCTTCATCATGGCGTAACCGCTTTGACGCTGGGCGGCATGGCCCGCCTCGTGGCAGGCGACGGCAACGCTTGCGACCGACCCGCCCGAACGGTTGGCATCCGAGAGATACAGGTTATTGTCCTGCGGGTTGTAATGGTCGGTGAGCTCGCCGGCGACACCCTTGATACCCACGGCGTTGCAGCCGTTGGCGTCGAGCATGCGGCGAGCGACCGTGGCGCCCGTGTCGCCGTCCGAGCGAACCTTGGACCAGGTTTTGTACGTCGAGTTGATATAGTTCTGTGCGGCAAGACCAATCACCGTGCAGACAAGAACAACCAGCAGGTACAGCGGGTCGATGCCAAAGCCGTATCCATAGTAATAAGGCATGCGAATTCCTCCGAATCGAGTTACACGTTGGAGGCATTCTACCCACTCAAGCGGCTAGGCTTCCTTACAGCAATTCAATTTTGCCATCTTTGACCGTCAACCCCATGTTGCCCGAGAGCAGATCGTCCAGGCGCGAGCCCACAAGCTCAAAGCGCCAGCCTTCGCGCAAGGGGCTCTGCTCGGGATGCTCAATGTAGTCGGCCAGGTCATCGCGCGAGGCAATGACCGAGGTCGCCACTCCCGAGCGTTCGGCAACCAGGCGGATGAGCGCGTACATGAGATCCGTCACGCTCTCCAACTCCGGAGAGATCTGGCGATGCCCGCGCACCATGAGCGGCAGGCGATCGTGCGGGCAGCTTGCGCCGCGCTTGATGGCCATGAGCGCACCGTCCACGTCGCGCTCCCCCAACTGATCGGTACCGCGAATGCTGCGGAACTCCTCAACGCGCACGGGATTGCGTTTAACGAGCGCAAGCAGCGTGTCGTCGGACATGACCCATTTGCGCGGGATGTTGCGGCGCTCGGCGCGGTCCTCGCGCCAGGCGGCGAGCTCGCGCGCGATACCCAGCTGGTGACGACTGCACGAGTTGATGCGTTTGACCTTGCGGAACGCCTCGTGGCGATCGGCGCGATAGTGCGACTCGTCAGCCAGCGGGCGCAGCTCGTCGAGCACCCAGTCCACGCGGCCCAGCTCGCGCAGGCGGCTCATCATCTCGGTATAGGCCACGATCAGATACTTGACGTCATCGATCGCGTACTCAATCTGCTTATCGGTCAGCGGGCGGCGCGACCAGTCGGTCAGCGACTCGGTCTTGGGCAGCGATACACCGCAGAACGTCTGAACAAGCGCGCCATACGAAATCTGCTGGCGCTCGCCCAAAAAGGCGGCGGCCACCTGCGTGTCAAAAATCGGACGCGGCAGCACGCCTACGGTATGGAGCATGACCTCCATATCCTGCGAGCACGCGTGAAAGACCTTGGTCACGCTCTCGTCGGCCATAAGCTCGGCCAGCGGCGATAGGTCGTCGATTACCAGGGGATCGACCGCTACGCTCTCGGCAGGGGTGGCAATCTGAACCAAACACAGACGCGGATGGAACGTGCGCTCGCGCAAAAACTCGGTATCGACGGCAATCGCGTCGAACTCACGGGCGCGCTGGCAAAAGTCGAGTAGAGCCTGATGTGTGGAAATGTACATATCAACCCATCGAATAAGGTTAGGCCCGAAAAACACGGGTAGGATATCGGCATTGCCTTACAACTATACTCGGTTAGTCACAGAACGGGAACGTAAGTATGCGCTGCCTTATCATCCACAACCCGGCATCGGGCCCCAGCTCAGATGAAATCTTCGCATTCACGCACGCCCTTGCACAGGGCGGCGACGAGGTCGTGATGCGCTTTATCGGCGATGGCATGGAACCCGAGGACGCCGTGGCAGACGTGCGCGAGTTTGACCGCGTGGTCGTTTCGGGCGGCGACGGCACTGTCTCCAACGTGCTCGACCAGATGCGCGGATGCGGTGTCCCCACGCTCGTCTTCCCCTCCGGTACGGCCTGCCTGTTCTTCAACAACATCGGTAATGCCCCCGAGGCAGCGGCGCTTGCCAAGGCTTGCCGTGCCGGTCGCACGGTCAAAGTCGACATGGGCGAGCTCTTTTGGCTCGACGAGAACGGCAACGAGAAGCGCCACGGCTTCATCATCATCGCCGGCTCGGGTTTCGACGCCGAAATCATGATGAAGGCCGCCCCCACCAAAAACGACATCGGCGAGATCGCCTACTTCCTCTCTGCGCTCGCCACGCCCAACCCTACGGTAGCGCACTTTACGATTGAGCATGACGGCATTGTCGAGGAGCTCGACGGCATCTGCTGCATGGCCGGCAACACCTCGGTCATCCAAAACGACATCAACCTGTTCCCCGACTGCCGCATGAACGATGGCATGGTCGACATTGCGGTCATCGAACCCGTGCGCACCGTGCAGCTGCTGCCTACTGTGATCACCGCTGCGCTTGACCCCGCCGGCAAGGTACTCGGGCGCCCGCAGTTCAAGATCATCCAGACCAAGGAAGCCAAGATCACCTGCACCCCGTCGCTGGGCATGCAGTTCGATGGCGAGATTATCTCCAGCAATTCGGGCGTCTTTGGAGCCCGCGCGCTTCCGCAATGCCTCGACCTCATCGTCGACGAATTCTCCCCGCTCGGAAAATAGGAGGACCCTATGAACGACAATCCCCTGCTCGGCTTTATCATCATCGTTTTGGCCATGCTCGTCGGCTATGCGATCAACGTGATCCACCGCCGGAAGAAGTAATTCCACATTGGTATGATATTCATCCAATTATCGTCTCCCCTGCTGTTTATGCATTTGCCAAACAGCAGGGGATTTTCATTTCAGGCATTCCCAGCTACTTTATTCGGCTACAGTAATTACAGGGCGTCTTTATTAAAGTAAAGCTACAAACTGAGTACAATTAACCGCTCGTCGCATATTTCATCACGCTTATCGAGTAAGTGTCTTTCATAGATGAATATTGTTTCCAGTTCGTTACGCTAATGGGGTGTCTTTATTGGCTGAAGCCCTCTGGCGACAGAGGGCTTTCGCACGCTGGGAGGGAAAATGAGGAAAACTCACCCCGTCAACGCGCTCAAGAAGCTAGGCATAGGCCTCGCCTTTGGAGCTGCAACCATCATGTCCATGCCGACATCTGCGCTCGCCTGCACGCAGATATACATGGGCAAAAACTATACGGCCGACGGCAATACGTACTACGGCCGCGCCGAGGACTTTGGCAAGCGCTATCTTAAGCACTACGGCATCGAACCTGCCCACGAACCTGGCTTTAAGTACAGCTCGATTGAATCTGCTTTTGAATACACTTCGAACAAGCCTACCTATCGTTACAGCTATGTACGCGACCACCCCTCCAACTGGATGGGTCGCACCGACGCCTATTCCGAGGCCGGAATCAACGAGAAGGGCGTCTCCTGCTCTGCCACGCTAAGCACTTCCTATAACGAGGAGGCCGATGCAGCAGACCGCATCGATGAGAAAGTGGGTCTGGGCGAGTACAGTTACGGCAGCATCATCCTGGGCGAGAGCGCCACGGCCCGCGAGGGCGTCGAGCTTCTCGGCAGACTGATCGATGATCAAGGCGTCTGCACCAACGACCAGATCATCATCGCCGACAACAACGAGACCTGGCTGTTCGCCACACTTTCCGCCCATCAGTGGATCGCCATGAAGCTCGCTGACGACGTCGCGTCGCTCAACCCTAATATCGGGAGCCTCAACTACGATGTCGACCTTGATGACCCCGAGAACTGCCTACACTCCGAGGGCATCGAGTCCATGCCCGTGGAGAAGGGCTTCGCCAAATACTCCGCTGACGGCAAATTCGATGTCGCCCAAACGTATGGCGAAAGCCTCGCCGATTCCGGCGTAAACCAGTGGTCCCGCTATGTGCAAGGCCGCGATTATTTTGGTAGTCAGCTGACCGAAGGCACAGATTACGACATTATCACAGTAAAGAAGGATGGAAAACCTGACCAAAAGGGAGCCATGGTCAGCGAAATCCAGCCCCTGTTCTTCAGGCCTGGCAAGTCTGGCTGGAGCATCTTTGAGCTGATTCGTGCCTTTGGCAACCGCGGCGAGAACGTCCCTGGCCTCAACGCGAACACTGATGGTGTTTATTGCATCGGCAGCGAGCGCAACACCGAGATCAACCTCTTCCAGATTCGTCGCGGGTATGACCCCGAAGTCGCTACCATCCAGTGGGAAATGCTCTCCCGCGCCGCGTACTCCGTCGCCATCCCGTTGTACTCCGCTCTGATAACTGAGGTCAGCCCGTACTTCAGCGATCAGACCGTCTCCTTCGATCACTGCAACCAGACTGACGTCGTGTACAACGAGGAGCCCGAGAACTCAATCAACTACGTCCTCATGGACATCAGCTCGCTCTGCTTCGAGAACCCTGACACCCTTGGTGTCAGCGTCCGTGCCTACCTCGATGCGCTCCAGAACGAGCTTATCGAGCAGAACAAGGAAGTTGACGCCGCCATGCTGGCCGAGACGACCACCGAGGGCCGCACCGCCCTGGCCAACAAGGCCGGCAAGGCTGCTACCGAGAACACCTACAAGAAGTGCAAGGCACTGCTCCAGGAGATGCGCGCCTATCAGAAGGCCGAAAACTTCGACCAGCCCTTTACCCCAAGCGACCTGAACACCGAGACCAACGGCCTCAAGGTGTCCATCACCTACGCCAAGGATGCTCTTGCCACCGATCCGGTCACCCCGGATCAGCCCGGCACTCCTGAGCAGCCTGGCACTCCCGAGCAGCCCGCTAAGCCCGAGCAGCCCGCTAAGCCCGAGCAGCCGGCCGCCAAGCCTGAGAAGCCTGGCAAGTCCGACACCACGACCACGGTAACCACTAACAAGACGAACACCAAGGGCGGCCTGCCCACCACTGGCGATCGTTTTGATGGCCGCATGGTGGCCGCATTCGCCATCGCTGGCGTTGCCGTCATCTCCGCGGGCGGTTACTTCCTCTACCGTCGCAATAAGGAGTAACGTCCTAGCTGTGCGGGCGAGGCAGCAATGGCAGCCTCGCCCGCACAGCCCGCTCTTTTGACCGGCGGGAAACCCGCCTGAAATCTTTTCAAAAAAGATTTCCCCGCACACACTTTGCTGTGTTATAGTGCAGCGCAACAGCAACTAGGTGCGACCGCGCCATGGCATCACGAAAGGAGCCACCGACATGAAGAACACGATGAAGTCTCTTAACAACTGGTGGTGGCGTGATGCGAATACGATCGGTCGACAGTGAGTCCCTCACGCCTGTTTTTGCGCTCTAGGTGATTGGAAGGCCTCCGGTTTCGACCGGGGGCCTTTTTCTATCTCGAGCCCGATCGCATTCGCATCACGCGCCTCCGCTTTTCTCTTGCACTCCCATTCCAAAAGGATTTTCACCATGTCTCAGAACACCACCGCCACCCAGCCCCGCACCGTCCAGACCGCCGACCGTGGCAAACTCGATGTCCGCGCCCTCGTCCTGCTTGCCATCCTGCTCGCCGCCGGCTTCATCCTCAACTTCACCGTCGGCAAGGCCATCTCGGGCATCTCGGGCGGCATGATCAGCCCCGAGTTCATCATCTCGGCCTTCTGCCTCACCATCCTGGTCGTTCGCCCCAACATCGGCCAGGCGCTCGTCATCGGCCTCATCTCGGCTGCCGTGATCCAGATCACCACCACTTCGCCGTTCGTCGATTTTGCCGCCGAGGGCATCGCCGCCATGCTCATGGCCGGCATCGTCAACGCCGCCGGCAAGAACGGTCAAATCAAGCCCGCCATCGCCATTGTCGCAACCTTCCTGACCACATTTGCCTCCGGCGTCATCTTCATGGTCATCAAGATGGCCATGCTCGGCGTGGTAGGCGAGCTCGCCGCCGCCATGCTGCCCGTCGTTGCCATGACCGCCGTCTTTAACGCCATTCTGGTCGGCGCCCTCTACCTGCCCATCCAGAAGGCCCTTAGGCTCAACTAACCCGCTCGGCTTTACGAGCCACCCCATCTTGGCGTTAATTCGTCGCTCGCGTACCCAAGTACGCTTCGCTCCTCTTTCGCGCCAACCTGGGGCCCCTCGTAAAGCCGTCTCCGTGCTTCACCACCAAAGACTGTCCCAAACAACGAGCTTTTGGGGACGTTCTTAAACGACTGGTCATTTAAGAACGTCCCCAATGACTATGAAAGGTATCCATGGAAACGATCATCAACGTCGACGATGTCTCGTTCTCCTATGGCACGCAGACCGAGCAGACGCTCAGCCACATTTCGCTCAGCGTGAACAAGGGAGATTTCATCGGCATCATCGGGCCCTCGGGCGCCGGCAAGTCCACGCTTGCCGCCTGCCTGTCAGGTGCCGTGCCCCACCACTACACCGGCACGTTCTTTGGGTCCGTCATGGTTGACGGCCACGACACCTGCGAGGTCTCGCTGACCGACGTGTCGCAAATCGTCGGCAGCGTGCTGCAGGATATCGACACGCAGATGGTCGCTTCGATCGTCGAGGACGAGATGCTCTTTGGCCTCGAGAACTTTGGCGTTCCCCACGACAAGATCGAGCAGCGCTTGAGCGAAACGCTCGAGACCGTCGGCATCAGCGACCAGCGTGACCGCGAGATCGCCACCCTCTCGGGCGGACAGAAGCAAAAGGTGGCCATCGCCGCCATCCTCGCCATGCGTCCGCGCGTCTTGGTTCTCGACGAGCCCACCGCGGCACTCGACCCCGCCAGCTCCACGCTGGTCTTCGAGACGCTGCGTGAGGCAAACCGCACACTTGGAATCACCATCGTCGTCGTTGAGCAAAAGGTCGCCCTACTCTCGGAGTACTGCAACCGCGTGCTCGTGCTCAACCATGGCGAAATCGCGCTGCAGGGCGAGCCACACGAGGTCTTCGCGCATACCGACGAGCTCCGTGCCATCGGCGTCGACTGCCCTCGCGTCACGCGTATCTTCAATAGCCTCGAGGCCGATGGCCTGGTAAGCGGTACCCCCTGCTTGGATGTCGATGAGGCCGAGCGCCTGATTTCGGGCATCGTCGACCCCGCACACGCGGCCATCGAAGCCCAAGCGCCTGCCGGTTCCCCGCATGCGCCGTCGTTGCGCCCTCATGCCAAGGACGCAGAACCCGTACTCACCTTCGACCATGTTGAGTTTGCCTATCCCAATGGCGGCGCCGCCGTACACGACCTTAGCCTGACGCTCTATCCCGGCGAGCTCGTGGGCATCGTCGGCCAGAACGGTGCCGGCAAGACCACGCTCACCAAGCTGCTCACGGGTCTGCTCAAGCCCGCCTCGGGCAGCGTGCGCGTCACGGGACTGGATACTGCAACCGTCCCCACGAGCCGCATTGCCCGCGAGGTCGCAACCCTCTTCCAAAACCCCGACCGCCAGATCTGCAAGGACACCGTGCTCGACGAGGTCGCCTTTGGCCTGGAGCTTGCCGGCATCGACCGTGCCGAGGCGCTGCGTCGCGCCCAGCTCGTCATCGACCGCTTTGGCTTGCCGGCCGACGAGGCGCCCTTCTCGCTCTCGCGCGGTCAGCGACAAATGGTGGCGCTTGCCTCCGTCGTAGTGGTTGAGCCCAAGATCGTCGTGCTCGACGAGCCCACGAGCGGCCTTGATTACCGCGAGTGCATGACCGTCATGGAAACGGTGCGCACCATGGCCGAGCGCGGTTGCGCCGTTATCATGGTCTGCCACGATATGGAAGTCGTCTCGGATTTTGCCGAGCGCATTGTGGTAATGGCCGACGGTCGCATCCTCGACCGCGGCCGCACGCACGAGCTATTCTCGAACATCGATCTCATGCGGCGTGCCTACGTGGAGCCTCCCCAGGTTATTGAGCTCTCGCGCCGTCTGGCATCTTCCGTCTCGACCGCTTTTGCGCAGGTGAGCGAGGTCTCCGATGTCGTTCGAATTACCAAGGAGATGGTCCACCGTGGTTAACGTCATCGACTACATGCCGGGTGACACGCTGCTGCATCGCCTGAACCCCGTCGTCAAACTGGGCCTCGCCGCCGCCATCATCGTCGGCATCTTCTTGTCCGACACCTACGTGGCGCTGCTGGGCTTTTTGGCGCTCACCCTTGCCCTGGGTGCCTATGCGGGCGTCGTCAACCGCCTGTTCTCGCTGCTCAAGTTGCTGATTCCGCTCGCGCTTATCATGCTGGTGCTCCAGCTGGCCTTTATGCGCGATGGCAACGTGGTGTGGAGCTTTATCACCGACACGGGCCTCATCACGGGATCGAAGGCCTGTCTGCGCCTGCTGGGTGTGGCGTTACCACTCATCCTCATGCTCACGGTGACCAAGCTCAACGACCTTGCCAACGCCTGCGTCGAGGTGCTGCACGTGCCGTATCGCTATGCTTTCACTTTTACCACGGCGCTGCGCTTCGTGCCGGTGTTTGGTCAAGAGATGAACGCCATCATGGAGGCGCAGACCGCACGCGGCGTCGAGTACGACACCAAGAACCCCATCAAGAAGCTTAAGCTCATGCTGCCACTGTGCGTGCCACTGCTCATCTCGAGCGTGGGCAAGACCGATGCCACAGCCTTGGCGGCAGAACAGCGCGGCTTCTACCTGCGTACGCGCGCCAGCTCGTACAAGCGCTACCCCATCAAGGGCCTGGACATCGCCGTGCTCATCGTCAGCATCGCCCTCATCGCCATCGGCTTCCTGTTCTAGTTCACCACTGACAGCAACCGCCCAACGCAAAAGGCCTCGGCTCGCACCAAACGAGCCGAGGCCTTACTGTTTCACCAGATAAAACCTACCAAAATTAACCTGTCCCTTTTGACAGGTCGGAAGCTAGAGGCGGTAGGGAGCGCCGCTACGGATGATGGATTCGCGCACCAGGACATCCATGGCGTCGAGGGTGATCTCGGGCATCTCTCGGTACTTTTGCAACACCGAGAGCTCGGTGCAGGCCAGAATGACGCGGTCGCAGCCGCTACGGGCGAACTCCCACATCACGCGGTCGAACTTATCCATATCGGGCTCACGTCCGGCCTTCACATCATCGTAGATAAGCGACATCACATCGTTCTGACGTTTCTCGCTGGGATAGACGACCTCAACACCCGCAGCCTTACATTCGCGGCCGTAGACGCCCGCGCCCACGGTGCCATCGGTGCCCATGATGCCGATCTTATGCACCGGCTCGGCCGGCATACTCAGGTTGGGGTCGAACTCACACTCCCCCATCACCGCACCGGCCAGAGCATAGCGCACCGACTCACGCGGCATGTGGATAATCGGCACCTTCGTAAACGACTGGATCTGGTCATAGAAGTAGTGTGACGTGTTGCAGGGAATGGCAATGTGTGCACAGCCCAGCGACTCGAGTGCCTGGGCGCACTCTTTCATGGTCGCCAGCAGTTTGGCATGCTCGCCGGTCTTAATGGCCAGCGTGCGGTCGGGCATGGTCGACTTGGAGAGTACCACCATGTCGATATGTTCCTGATCGCAGGCAGCAGCCGTATGACGCACCACCTGGTCGTAGTAATACGACGTGGCCTCGGCGCCCATGCCGCCGATAACTCCCAGCTTTTCCATCGCCGCCTCCTTGGTGACGCTTGCGCAATTGCGCGTATCATACCCGCGCCCGCCCGATGCAAACCGGACGGGCGCCGCGCTCATCTACTTGTAATACGTCTTGAACAGCTTAAAGTGGCGCAGCTTGGTGTGCCACATGCGCAGCCAGCGGTTAAAGACAAAGTCGCCCTTCATAAACGAAGGGTCGGCGCCCTTGCCTTCCTTGTCCAGGCGATGCACCTTAGCGCGCAGCTCGGGATCCTTGACGTACTTGTCGACGACGCCCATGGGGACGACCATCCACAGGGCCTCGTCCTGAGCCGTCACAAACTCCGGCTCAAACGGACGGTTGAACACATACTCGTCCACCACATACTTGGCAACGTTAAAGCCGCTGTTGGTAACGTAGTAGTTGCTGCGGCCCTGGCGCGTGTTGAAATCGAAGAACTTAAACGAGCCGTCGCGCTCGTCGTACTTTACGTCAAAGTTGGAATAGCCCACAAAGTGAAGGTCCTCGAGCAACTTACGCACGCCGCCCATGAGCTCGTCGTTGGGCTCGGTAATGATACAGGCATGGTTGCCGACACCGTGGGGCTGATGCTCCTCGAGTAGCACATGGCCCAGGCACATCATGCGGACCTTACCGTTGCGGTCGGAATAGCTGGTGAGCACGCGCATGTACTCGTCGTTGCCGGGCACGCGATCCTGCAAGATCAGGTCGTCGGTGTAGCCGCTGGCATACGAGTCGCGAATGACCTGTTCCAGCTCGGCGCGGTCGGCAATCTCATAGGCCTTCTTCTGGCCCTCGAACTCATGCTGCCACCACATGATGCCGTCAGAAGGCTTCAGAATCATCGGGTAAGGAAAATCAATCTGGTCGAGCACTTCGGCAGGCGCCTCACCCTGGGCATTGAGCATCGCCTTGGTAAAGGTAAACGTGTGCGGATAGGGCACGCCATGCTTCTCGCACAGCTCGTAGAAGATCTCCTTCTTCTGGCACTGCTCGAGCATGCTGTAGGGCGCGTAGGGAGCGACGATGTTATCCGCCAGCTCATGAGCATCCTTGGCTTGAGCCACGAGAGCGACATAGTTGTCGCCGCAGCCCACAAGGACAATAGTCTTGTCGGCATGCGCTTGGGCAATGCCGTTGACGGTTTTGAGCATCACGGGCATGGTGTCGATATCCACGTTGGGCGTGTAGTCGATAATCTGGCTGCGGTACGCGGGACCCGTCTGATACTTGCCAAAGACCAGACTCTTGACCTGGTACTCCTCGTAGAAGGCGCGCGCCACCGAATAGGCGTTGATGTCGCCACCAAGCAGCACGGGAATGAACTCGCGCTCTGTAAATTGCAATGCCATGGAAACTTCCTATCATGAACTGCCCACACAACGGGCGGTCTTTGCGCAACTGATTTATTCTAGCGCGCCAAGCCGCCGGCGCCCAAAGCTCCACCGTATCTATGGCAATCGACGTAATCGTCCAGCACGAAGACGGCGCCCACCGTTGTATGACAATGGGCAATGAACCTACCGTTGTTGTAGGATTCAGCGTATTGACATCTTCGAGCGAAAGGTGCACACGTGCCCCAAGACCATCCGACCGATAATCCCATCCTCAATGCCGCGAGGCGCGAGCTGGCGGAACGTGCGAAAGCGACCGCTCCCCTGTGCACGGCAAACGACGCCTACAACGGACCCGCCCGCATCGTCTCGATCAACACGTCGGCACACAAGGGCACGCGCAAGTCGCCCGTCGCCGACGGGCACGACACCGTTATAGAGCAATTTGGCCTCGCCTCCGACGCACACGCCGGGCATTGGCACCGCCAGGTTTCCTTTTTAGCTGCAGAGTCTATCCAGACGGCGCAGGCGCGCGGGCTCGATGTGCACGAGGGCGACTTCGGAGAGAACTTCACAACCCGGGGCATCAACCTGCTCTCGCTCCCCTTGGGCACACAGCTCAAGCTTGGCAGCGAGGTGCTTGTCGAAATCAGCCAAATCGGCAAGGTCTGCCACACACGCTGTGCCATCTACTATCTCGCCGGCGACTGCATCTTTCCCCACGAGGGCGTTTTTGGCGTGGCACTAAAGGGCGGAGAGGTCTACGCCGGCGACGATATCCAGGTAATCAAACTCGGCGACGGCACCTGTTCGTTCACCCCCGCCGAGGCCCTCGAAGAGATTGAGCAGGCTCGCCAGAAGGGCACGCTGTAGTTATAAAACCCCACGTTGAGATGGCTTTTACAGCCCAAAACTCCTCTCAAACAGAGCTCTGTAACGTTAAAGTTGAACTCTATGGTTTCTCAACAATTCATCATAACTGCAGGTCAAAGCCAAAGCCTCAAGTTCAACTTGACCCTTTGGAACCTTTAAGGTTCAAGTTGAGGTCGAAAGCAGTAGTAGAATACCGTTCGAACCATAACCTACGATTGATTGCAGAGGGACTGGATGCAGCATTCGAATCATCGCACCGCAGCGCTCATTGCGTCGAAGCCGGCTCGCATCATCACGAGTGCCGCGCTCGCCGTTGCGCTGACGGCCACGCCGATGCTCTCCCCCGTTGCGGCGTATGCCGCCTCGCAGGCAACGCAGGACCAGCTTTCCGCAGCCCAGCAGAAGATCGAAGCCGCCACGAGCGCCTACAACGACGCCCGCACCAAACTCGATGACCTGCAAAAGCAGATTGACTCCAATGAGGCAAGCATCGAGGAAATCGAGGCCAAGCTTCCCGAGCAGCAGGCCAAGGCAAGCTCCGCCATGCGCGATCTGTACAAGTATCAGAAGGGCACCAATCCCATCGTGAGCTTCCTGGTCAACGCGCAGAGCCTGGGTGAGTTCATCACGACCTGCAAATACACCAACCAGATCACGAGCTCGAGCGTCGACGAGATCGAACAGCTCAATAACATGCAAACCGAACTCGAGCAGAACAAGGCTGAGCTCCAGCAGGCCAAGTCTCAGCTTGAGGCAGAGCAGAAAAACGCCGAGGATGCGCTGGCGCAGGCCCAGCAGCTCCGCAGCGAGGCACAGGCAAAAGCCGAGCAGGAAAATGCCGCCGAGCTTGCCAAGCTTGAGGCCGATAAGGCCGCTGCCGCCGAGAAGCTCTCGGGCGAGGGCGTAAGCGGCAGCAATTCCAGCAGCCAGGCCACCAACACCAACACCACCATCGACACCACGGTGAACAACGCCAATACCGGTAGCTCCGATTACGATTCGTTCATTAATGAGTGGACGAGCCGCATCGACAATTATCTCGCCGGCTCCCCCATGGCAGGCCAGGGCTATAACTTTGCCGTCGCCGCTTGGAATACCGGTGTCGATCCCCGTTGGTCCCCCGCCATCGCCTGCATCGAGAGCACCAAGGGCGCTTATTGCGCCAATTCTTACAACGCCTGGGGCTGGAGTGCACGTGGCGGCGGTTGGCGCAGCTTTGGCAGCTGGAGCGAGGGCATCTCCGCTCACGTTGCCTATCTGGGCGCCAACTACGGCTCCACCCTTACCCCGGCTGCGGCCAAAAAGTACTGCCCGCCCACGTGGCAGGACTGGTACAACAAAGTCGCCGCTCAGATGAACCGCATCTAAGTGCAACTGCAAAGGGCCCCAATAGGGCCCTTTTCTTTTAGGTAGCGGAGGTATCGACGACGCCGGTCGCATTGGCAACCGCGACTATGACGATCATGCACAGGAGCAGCACACCCAATGCCTTGAGCCAGAGTTTCGCGAGTTTCTTGCCGCGATAGCTGTCGAGCAGTGCGAATCGCCGACGAAGACGGCGCTTATCGAGCAGCGCAAAATGCATAAGCACCATAAGACCATCGACAAAGAAAAAATACTCGATTATGAGAAGCCACGTCGGGTAACTTTGGTTTGCTCCGGTGGGGTGAAAGACGGCAAAGTGACTTCCGGCAAAGAACACAAGCAGCGAGAAGCAGATGAGCGTATTCCAAATGCGCCCCAGAGACTCCGGAACGCGAGAGAGCAGACCACATGCAGCGGAGGCGGCAGGTCTAGGAAGCACTGTGGGGTTCTGGAGCCCTTGGGGCGTCAACACCGTCTCCGAGGCCGGAGTACGGACAAGCACAGGCGCAGGAGGCCGCACGGGGCGACTTAGATCGTATGCCGCGCGCGTCGCCCGTCCCAACGCTTCCGCGCTCGCAAAACGCTTGGCCGGGTCGAGCGCCATCGACATGCAGACGGCATCGGCAAGTGGAGTGGGAATGCCGCATGCCTCACATTGCTCGCGCATGTCGAGCCCTGGTTTAGGGTCGACTCCCGTCAAGCAAAAGAACAACAGGGCCCCAAGTGCGTAGACATCGCTGCGCACACTCGTCTGCCCAAACCCATACTGCTCGGGCGGCGCATAGGGTCGCGTGCCAAACTTGACGGTGTCAGCATCGGCGCCATCGCGCCATACGCGCGCGATTCCCAGGTCAATAATCACCAACGACGAGAAGGTCATGCCAGCATCGGCCGCATACCTCACGCCCGATACGATGATGTTCGAGGGTTTAAGGTCGCGATGGATTACCGGTACCCCTGGCTCCCCCGCAGCTGCAAAACCAGCATGCAGCTCGCCCACCGCTTCACACAGAACGGGATACAGCTCGCGGGCATAATCGGGCGTCGCGCCCAGGCGCCCCACGAGCGCCTCGAGCGTCTCGCCTTCGACATATTCCATCACCACATCGAGCTCCTCGCCCGCGCGGCGGCAATCGACAATCCGGGGTAAGTGTTCAAAACGGCGTCCGGCCCGCTGAGCCGCAAACAGGCGCTCGTAGGCCCCGCCAATCTGCGCCGAAGCATCGATGCGCTTGCGGACAAAGGGACCGAGAGACCCGCCGCCAGAGCCCTCAAAATAGACGAGTTCGGTCGTCTCGACATCCGAGCACTTGAGCACGCGCTCCACACGATAGCTGTCATCGCGGTCGAGCGACGCCAAATGCTCGGCAAGTGAAGCAGTCAGCTCGTCATCGGAATATGTTGGGCTCTGAGTATCCATGGCGTCCATCATAACGCAGGGTGCGGACACCCCATGGTGTCCGCACCCTGTTCGTTCGCATAGTTGTTTCGGCAACAGCCAGCTCAGCCATTGGCCACTAACTCACCGTTTCCTCGCCAAAGCGATACAGCTCTTCATTGACCTTTTGGAGGCTACAGCCACGGTCGATGCAAAAGATAATGATTGCATCGCGACGGTCCCTGCAGTTTAGGACGCTCACTCCGGCAGCCGTCAGGGCGCGGTTAGTCTCCTTCATCGACAGCGCCATTGCAAAGGCAATCTGCAGCACCTTATTGCGGCTCGGATTGCGCGAACCGGTAAAGATCTGATAGCCAAAGGTCTCGTTGAGGTCGGCCATACGCACCACGCGCGAACGCTCGAGCCCCTTCTCTTGCAGCAACTGCTTTAAGTAATCCGAAAGCGACGGGGCGGCAAAGTCGTGTTCCTTGATATAGCCATCGATGTTTGGCGCGTCGAGAAGCTCATTGAGCAACTCGTCAGTCAGCTTTTTATCGGACATACGACTTCACCTCCCCCAGTGCATGCAACATGCTAGAAACCGCTTACGTCCGAACGCTCCCAGCTAGCAACCTGGTCGGGAGACACCGTACCCAGCGCCTCGAACTTCCAGGAGCCGCCCGCCTTCAGATGATTGGTGTTTGCAAGAGCCGTTCCAACCTGGTTGCCATCGGCATCATACAGAACATATTCAATCTGAATGTAGCTCTTTTCCTTGTCCGTGTTATTGGTCAGGGTGCCCGTGATCTTATAGGTAAACTGATTGGAAGTGTCTTCAGCCTCGTCAGCAATGGTATACGGTTCTTGCGGTTCTTTTTGCTCCTCAGCCTGCCGTGTCGTCTCGGCAGGTTTTGCCGAATCGCTCGCAGACGAATCGGTTGAGTTGCCGCCCATAGAGCCCACGGCACCGACAATAACCAGCACCACGATGATGCCTAGGACAATCTTGCCGATTGGCTTCTTTCCCTCTTTTGCCATTATTCATCCTTCCTACGATCCGGCTACCGTGCCGGTACACAGCACATCGTAGGAAGGATTGAACTTGAATTCATTAGCTGAGAGCTAAGGCTGCGGTAAACGACCAATGCAGTTATCCAAACGCCGAGCAAACGCACTGCGCGCGACCGTCTGCTGGCAGTGCATCAACCCACCGTGACGGATTCCCCGGTAAAGGCACTGATCATCAACAGGACAAAGAAAACAAGGTAGCTGGCACTCAGCAGGTACGCAATGATCAGAAAGACGACCCAGCCGACATTGGTTTTACCGTCGGCACGGCGTTGCTCGCGATTGCGGCAGAGCCAAATCGTCACGCCGATGGCAGTGATAAACAGCACGAGCGCCGCCGCGGCAAGCCCGGCAAGCGCAAACATCACGCCAATGCTCACAGCAATAACCGGAAGCAGCAGCAAACCGCACCCGCATCCACCCGGACTATATACGGCAGACTGTCGGCGTCGCCTCATCGCCGCGCCACCCCCATCATCTTTGAGCACTACAGTGCGATAGCCTGCTGAACAGGAACGATCTTGTCGAGTTCCGGTTCGATCCGCCTTTTCTCGGCCTCAAGGTCAAACGCCACCTGAGCGCGCAGCCAATAACCATCCGTCAGGCCAAAATAACGGCAAAGACGGAGGTCGGTGTCGGCCGTCACGCGACGTTTTCCCAAGACAATCTGCCCGATACGCTGAGCCGGAATCCCAGTCTCTTTCGCAAGGCGATATTGAGAAATGCCCATGGGAACAAGAAACTCCTCTTTGAGAAGCTCACCAGGAGTCACCGGCGACAGCAAATCGGCCGAAGTCTCATCACTTGTGATAATCGACGATTTCGACATTCCAAGCCATCTCCTGTCTCCACTCAAAACAGACCCGATAGCGCTCGTTAACACGGATGCTATATTGACCGGCACGATCGCCCTTCAAAGCTTCCAGGCGGTTGCCCGGTGGAACGCGAAGATCATCAAGCGAAGCACAAACCTGCAGTTGGCGAATCTTCCTCAACGCAACACGCTCAAAGGGCACGAACCTCCTGACCCGCACACCCATGGCAAAGCGTTCGGTATCCTCATCTTTATACGATGCAATCATAGTATCGCCTTACGTTAGTAACGTCAAACCTTTCTATAGACTTACATCTCTATTATATCGTACGTTTGTTCGTGTTTTCTAGAACAAATAGTCCTTTGCGCCTTAGTCAAGCAAAAGCAATCGTTTGTAGACATCGAGGCCTTTGAGAAGAATCTCCTCGTCAAAGAGCATGGTATCGGTATGCAGAGCGCTCATCGCATAGGCTGGGCAGTCATCAGCGTCGATCGGGTTTTCTTGTCCTTCTGGCACGCCCGTGCCCAGCAAGAAGAACACGCCCGGCAGATGGCGCTGATAGAAAGCAAAGTCCTCGGCAATTAACAGCGGCTCGTCCACAAGTTGCAACTCGGGCAAGGCAGGCGCAATGTGGGCAAACAACTCGGGGTCGTTATCGACTGGCGGATAGCCCTCGGCAAAGTCGAGATCGTACGTACAGCCCGTTGCGGTGCACGCCTCGTCGAGCGCACGGCGTACGCCCTCGCGCGCACGGTCGAACATGGCGTCCGTAAACACACGCAAGCTACCGGCAACATGGGCCTCCCCCGCCACCGCATTGCAGACGGTGCCGGCCTGCAGCAGGCCAAACTTACCGATGCAGGGCTCATCGGCACCCAGCTCGTCCATCAGCTCGCGCTCGGCAACCAGGAACTTTGCCGCCGCCAGCGCTGCGTCATGTGATTCCTCGACTGGAACGCCGTAGGTCTTGGCGATATGGATGCTCGTGCCATGGATATGAATGTGCGTCTCGCTCGAGCGCGCCAGCAGCGGACCGGGACAGCTCGCCAGCGTACCGGCAGGAAGATCGGGCCACACGTGAAAGCCAAAGATGCGGTCGACCCCGTAGCGCTCGAACACGCCGCTCTCGCATACCGTCTTAGCGCCACCGGTTGTTTCCTCGGCCGGCTGGAACACAAAAAGCACGTTGCGCTTAATAACGCCCGGCTGCTCACGAATCGTACGGTCGACAAAAGTTGCCGCCGCGAGGGCCATAGCCATGTGCCCGTCGTGGCCGCACGCGTGCATCTTGCCGGGATGCGTCGAGGCAAAAGCGGCGCCCGTCGTCTCCGCAATAGGCAACGCATCCATATCGGCACGAATCGCCGTAGCATGCGAGGCACCCGTGCCAGCGTCGAAGAAAGCGCACACGCAACTAGGGCACGGATGGATCACCTCGCAGGCAAGCGGAGCGAGCACGCCCTCGATATAGGCGATAGTTTGCGGAAGATCGAAGTCGAGCTCCGGAATGCGATGCAGGTCGCGACGATAGCGACGGAGTTCTTGGAGCTCGGTCATGGGGATTCCTTTCATGGGGCAACTCAGTTGTCACCTATTGTGACGCAGGATTGTGGCGCCCTCGTTTCTAGCATGATGCTGCATTTTTTAAACGTTATATACGAATACTCTTGTTTGGTAAAGTGCAACGTGATAGGGTCTTTACCACTTGATAGAGGCGCGGGCACGAAGAGCCGCGGGCGAGCCGGCAGGCTTTGACCCCGTGGGGAGGCGAAACCCGCCGAACTGGGTTTTTCGGGCACGAACAACCTGGTGGGCCTGTGGGAAACACCCACAGGACTGTCTGCAGCAATGCGGGAGCGCTATCCGGACATTGGGTCCACGCTATGCGGATTCGATGCGCAGATGGCGCCGTCTGGATAGCGAGGTTTACGGGACATGGCATTGACCCCCAACGAGGCATATGCGGCCAAGCAGCCGTTTGTGGACAAGGAGACACTCGAGCATATCGTCGAGCAGTTCCCCACGCCGTTTCATCTATACGACGAGGCGGGCATCCGCCGCAACATGCAAGAAGTGCGCGACGCCTTTGCATGGAACCCGGGCTTTAAGGAATACTTTGCCGTCAAGGCCAACCCCAACCCGGCGCTCATCTCCATTCTCAACGAATACGGCTGCGGCTGCGATTGCTCGAGCTATACCGAGCTCATGATCGCCCGCTCACTGGGTATCACGGGACACGACATCATGTTCTCGTCCAACGACACACCGGCTGCCGACTTTGAGCTCGCCGACAAGCTGGGTGCCATCGTCAACTTTGACGACATCAGCCACATCGGGTTCTTTGAGCGCGTTGCGGGGCCCATCCCCAAGACGGTCAGCTGCCGCTTTAATCCAGGCGGCCTGTTCCAGCTCTCCAACGGCATCATGGACAACCCGGGCGACTCCAAATATGGCATGACCACCGAGCAGCTCTTCGAGGCCTTCCGCATGCTCAAGGCCAAGGGCGCCGAGGACTTTGGCATCCACGCATTCCTTGCCAGCAACACTGTCACCAACGACTACTACCCCAAGCTCGCGCGCATCCTCTTTGAGCTTGCCGTACGCCTGGAGCGCGAGACCGGCGCACACGTCGCCTTCATCAATCTGTCCGGCGGCGTCGGCATCCCCTACCTGCCCGAGCAGCAGACCAACGACATTCGCGCCATCGGCGAGGGAGTACACGCGGCATACGACGAGATCCTGGTTCCCGCCGGCATGGGCGATGTGGCGATCTGCACCGAGATGGGCCGCTTTATGATGGGCCCCTACGGCTGCCTGGTCACCAAGGCCATCCACGAGAAGCAGATCTACAAGGACTATATCGGTGTCGATGCAAGCGCCGTCGATTTGATTCGCCCTGCCATGTATGGCGCTTACCACCACGTTACAGTGATGGGCCAGCCGGGTGGCCCCGACAAGTCCGCAGCTCCCGTCACGAACACGTACGATATCACGGGCAACCTGTGCGAAAACAACGACAAGTTCGCCATCGACCGCGAGCTGCCGCATATCGACATGGATGACCTGCTTGTAATCCACGATACCGGTGCGCATGGCTACTCCATGGGCTACAACTACAACGGACGTCTGCGCTCCGCCGAGGTCCTGCTGCGCCCCGATGGCGCGGCCGACCTCATCCGCCGCGCCGAGCGCCCGGGCGATTACTTTTCCACGCTCGACGTGCTGCCGTGCGGCCGAGAGCTGCTGGCCAAGTCGCGCGCCGAAAGCGCCCGCCGTCGCGCCCAAGACGAGCGCCTGGCAGTCGCAGCTCAATGGAACAAACGCATCCAGATCGCGGAGGCGAAGGAGAAGAACATGGACATCCGCAATCTCGAGGGCTCAATCGTCGCCCTGGTTACGCCGTTTAAAAAGGACGGCAGTGTCGACTTTGACGCGCTCGAGCGCCTTATCGATTTCCACTTGCAAAATGGCACCGACGCCATTCTCACCCTGGGCACCACCGGCGAGAGCGCCACGATGACCGATGACGAGGACAACTCCGTCGTCGCCGCCGTGGTCAAGCATGTTGCAGGACGCGTCCCCGTCATCGCCGGCTCAGGCTCCAACTCCACGCAGACCATGCTCACCAAGTCGCTTACTTACCAGGGCTTGGGAGCCGACGGCCTGCTGCTCATTACCCCCTACTACAACAAGTCCAACGAAGAGGGTATCTATCAGCACTTTAAGACCGTCGCCGATGCCGTTGACATCCCCTGCATCCTGTACAACATCCCCGGCCGCTGCGGCTGCGGTATCAGCGAGCGCAACGTAGAGCGCCTAGCCGCGCACCCCAACATCATGGGCATCAAGGAGGCCTCGGGCAACGTCGCCTACGCGGCCAAGATCGCCCACCTGCTGTCCGACGATTTCCGCATGTACTCGGGCGAGGATGCACTCACAGTGCCGCTCATGAGCCTGGGCGCTTCGGGCACCATCAGCGTGTGGGCCGACGTGCAGCCGCAGCTTGTACACGACATGTGCCGCGCTTATCTGGACGGCGACGTAGCGCGCGCCCGCGATATCCAGATTGCCGGCCAGCCGCTCATCAACGCCCTCTTTAGCGAGGTCAACCCCATCCCCGTCAAGGAAGCGCTCGCCCAGATGGGCATGATCGAGGCAAACTACCGTATGCCGCTGTGCCCCATGGCAGACGACACGCGAGCCGCACTTACCGATGCTCTGAAGGGAGCTGGTCTACTTGATTAAGACCGTCATTATGGGAACGGGCCGCATGAGCTCGCTCATCCGCACTACCGCCGAAGGCATTGTCGACGCCGCCGGGCAGCCCGTTTTTGATATCGTGACCCAGATTGGCTTCGATTTGAGCGAGCTCGAGAACGCACCGGCTGCCGACGTCATCATCGACTTCTCGAACGTCGCGACCTTCGACGCCGTCGTCGCCTATGTCGAGCGCACGGGCGCGGCGTTGGTCTCAGGCACCACAGGCTACACCCCCGAGCAGATGGACCGCCTGCGTGAGCTGGGCCAGAACACCCGCGTTATGCACTCGGGCAATTACTCCATCGGTATCGCAGCCCTGCGCCATCTGGTAGCGCAGGCTACACGCGAGCTGCCCGGCTTTGACTGCGAAATCGTCGAGACGCACCACAACCAAAAGGTCGACGCCCCCAGCGGCACTGCCAAGCTACTGCTCGACGCCGTCGTCGAAGCCGAGCCCGAGGCAGGCTACCACCCCGTCTATGGCCGCGAGGGCATGTGCGGAGCACGCGATCCCAAGGAAATCGGTATGCACTCGCTGCGCGGCGGCACCGTCGCCGGCGTGCACGAGGTGAGCTTCTTTGGCCAGGACGAGGAGGTCACGCTCACCCACCGCGCCACGAGCCGTCAGATCTTTGTCAACGGCGCCTTGGCAGCCGCGCAGAAGCTCGTCACCCGCGAACCCGGCTTCTATACGTTCGACAAGGTCATGTTTGCCTAACCAGGTATCAACCGAATCCACCCAAAGGAGAGATAGCAAATGAGCAACGCAGCCGAGATGGATGCACAGGAGATTATCAACTACATCGCCACCGCGCCCAAAAAGACGCCCGTCAAGCTGTACGTGCGCGAGAAGCCGGGCATGAAGGTTGCCTGGGGCGACGCACATGTCTACGGCGGCCGTCGCGGCAAGACCGTCTTTGGCGACTGGGACGAGCTCAAGACCATCCTGGACGCCAATGCCGATTCCATCGATTACTACGACGTTGAAAACGATTGCCGCAACTCCGCCGTGCCCATGCTCGACCTTAAGGGCATCAACGCCCGCATCGAGCCGGGCGCGATCATCCGCGACCGCGTCGAGATTGGCGACCGTGCCGTCATCATGATGGGCGCCATCATCAACATCGGCTCCGTTATCGGCGAGGGTTCCATGATCGATATGGGCGCCGTGCTGGGCGGTCGCGCCACCGTGGGCAAGAACTGCCACATCGGCGCCGGCACCGTGCTGGCAGGCGTTGTGGAGCCCGCCAGCGCCACGCCCGTCATCATCGAGGACGATGTCATGATCGGCGCAAACGCCGTGGTCCTGGAAGGCGTGCACGTGGGCAAGGGTGCTGTAGTTGCCGCCGGCGCCGTGTGCGTCGAGGACGTCCCCGCCGGCGCCGTCGTGGCCGGTGTCCCCGCCCGCGCCATCAAGATGCGCGACGAGAAGACCGACAGCAAGACCGGCCTGGAAGAGGGCCTGCGCCAGCTTTAATAGTTACGGCGTTTTACCAAACGCCGTAACGGCCCGACGCTGCAAACGCCCCTAAGCGGCAATCTGACGTTCAATCGTCGGTCGCGTACCGAAGTACGCTTCCCTCCTCTTTCACGTCACCTTGCTCGCTTAGGGGCGTTTTCGCTGACGTATGCTCGACCTGCAACGTAATTCAGCCCCAAGTAAAAAGGCCGAAGCCCTCATCCGGGGCTTCGGCCTTTATTTTTGCAGCGTCCAAGCGCAGTTTATCGATTCTCAATTGACCCGATATTCTTGAGCTCGATGGAGATGAGGCCGTTGGGCTCATTGACGAACTCGATGTACTCGGAGTTCGAACCCATCTCGGCCGGGAAGCTGATCTCGATGCCCGTGTCGGTACGGATCTTGTGATTGCGCACGGCCGCGCGCTCAACTTGCTTGCGCTCCACGGGAACGCGCTCAGGCACCTTCTCCTCAGTCAGTGCCGCGCGCACGCTCTCCTTGATAACTGGTTCGTCCTCAAAGACCTCATCGACGATATCCCAAGGCGGCAGCTCCTCGTCATCCTCGACTTTCTCGGCAACGGCAGCCTTAACCTTGGCGAGCGCCACGGCCGTGTTGGCACCGTGCTCCTCGGCGACTTCCTCGACCACACGCGTCACGGTGTCGATGACCTCCTTGCCCGATACCCCCGTGTCGCACTGCAGCAGGCCATCGGGAATGAGCATGCGATCCTCGCCGGCAATCTTGCGCTTCTTATCCACATAGCCGATCTCCATGGTGCTTGCACGCACGATTGCATAGCTCGGCACCTTTTGCGAGGGGTTCGGCAGAATGGCGTAGTGGCGCGCGATGTCGTTGCGCACCTCCCCCTCTTCGCGGCCCACTTCGTGCATAAAAGCCTGCTTGGAGCCCAGCAGCATCACGGCAAACCAGCGGGCATCCTCATCGTCGTCAAAATCAGCCACGAGCACGTCGGTGGACTCGGCTTTCTCGGCTTTGGTGAGCTCGGAGGAGATAAACTCCGCAATCTGCTGCGACAGGTCCACGAACTCGCGCTCGCCAAAGAAATAGCCCTTGAGCTCACCACCAAACGCAGAGTTCTCGGCAAACGTGGCGCGTTTGTTGTCGGCCGAGGTACGAGCGCGCCGCAGGTGCGTGGTTACGAAATTACGCACGGTGCGGCTCTCGATATCCAACTCGCGCTGGCTCATAACGTTGACGGCAGAGTCAAAGTCCAGGATATGCAGAATCGCGTGATTGATTTTCATATACGGCATTCCGTTCTAGATCGATTTCGGCACGAACCAGTATAGCGGTCGAGCCCGCCCCAGGCGCATCGAAGATTGGCGCATCGGGGACAGGTTGCTTTGTATCAATGGCTAGCGCAGGAGCTCGGACTGCCAAGCCTCGAGCTGTTCTGCCAAACTCTTGCCGGCAGCGGGCACGTCGATCTGGGGTCGTTTGGGCAACAGTGCGCATTTAAGGATCGCCACGATGGTCTGCGAGATAAAGCGTCGCGTATCTTTGTCAAAGCCTTGCGCAGCCTGGAGCATCACGGGCAGACTCTCACGCAGATTTCCTGCGATATCCGCAAACCGTTCGGCGTCCGTAGCCTCAAACACGGAGAACAACGCATCTACAAAACGCTCGCGCTCGCTAGGTGACACTGCAAGCAGCATCTCGCGAATGGAGCCATCAACGTATCGAGCACCGGCGGACAGGCGCTCACAGTATACGAAGTCGCAACCATCAACCACCCAGCTAAAGGGATTGTGCTGCAGCAGGCTGAACTCGGTGCTCTCAACGATGGCATAGTCCTCTTGTGTCTCGAACATCATGCCGAAGATCGACGACCGAGGTAGCGTCTTGTCGATTCGACCGGAAAGATCGGCAAAGGCGTTGCCGTTCAGAAACTCCTCGACGAACCCTGGACCATCATGGGAATACGCCCGTTCGATTCGCTCACGGGCGACATCGGAGCACATCGCCGCACCGTACACCGCAAGGTTTCCGCCCTTGGAATGACCTCCGCACAAAAGCGGCCCGTCGATCGCATCCGCCGCCTCGTCCACATAACGCGCCGCGGATTCCTGGGCCGGCACAGGACACCGGAACGCCATGTTAAAGTCCTCTTTCCAGCCCACAATCGTGCTGTCGGTCCCCCGGAAGGAAAGATAGCTAAACCCCGCCGGAAACCGGAACGCCATGGCTGCAAACTGCTCCGTCGCCACCACATCGCTCACGGCACGATAGCCGCAAACGTGCACGCCGCGGTATCTGGGATTTGCTGCCACGGCCTCCAACAAGGCCCTGCTTCCCTCTGGGCCCCACAAGTCGTCAATCATGTCCCGGTAGCACTCGGCACGCAGCAGTTCGCGTACGTCTAGGCCCTGCCAGTTCGTCAGCCCCGCCATATCACCCGGCAAGCGCAAATAGGACAACCACGCAAAGACCAGGCTATCCACCGCGCAGAACGGCCGCTCCTCAAAGGGATCAAACGCCGTCTGGACATAGGTCAAAAAATTAGGCGAATCCGACATGGCCCTCCCATTGTTAGCGCCGGGCGATTTTAGCCGCTAATAGTCAAACTATTTTGACCAATCCCGGTCACCGAATAATGGCCACCGT
>NZ_JBDMGT010000029.1:0-30100 GCF_039752775.1 Collinsella aerofaciens
GGAAACGAAAAAGCCCGGTTTAAAACCGGGCTCGAACAAACACGCCTATTGACAATGGCTTTCTCATATTAAAGGGGTCGCCGCCGCTAAGGCGTTGACCCCTTAATCCAAGCAACGGCGCTGCCCAGCTTTCCAGAACTTGGGCTGCCGTCGACACTATTCTACCCACGAATGACATTTTGAACAATCGGCAATGCCGCTCCAAAAGCCAGGCACAACTGGCACAACCTAGGCGGTCGCTGAATGTGACAAAGGGACTGCCCTTCGTCACATCCTAAATATTGCCTTTACGTGTTGATGCACACGGTGTGCAATAATACTCGCACTGTGCAATAGCGCACAGTCTGAGTAACAAGGAGGACGCTTGTCCCAGCTCGAGAAATGCGACCGCCGGTCCCTTCGCTCACAGCGTGCCCTTCGCCAGGCGCTTGCCAGCGAGCTTGCCGAAAGCGGCGACCTTTCGCGCATTAACGTCGCGTCGCTCACCGAGCGCGCTGGCCTTACGCGCCGCACGTTCTATTCGCACTACCGCGATATCCCCGACTTTATCAATCAAATCGAGGACGGCTTGCTGGCCGAGATCCGTGAGCGCATTGAGCTCATCACCGCAGCTCAGCTGCCCGATCTCTATCACAACATCGATGAGCTCGAGCCGGCACCCGGTTCGGTTGAGTTGCTGCGCTACCTTGCGGCCAACCGCGATTTAATCGGATCGCTGCTGGGCCCGGGCGGCGACCCCGCCTTTATTAAAAAGATCATCGATACCGCACGCGAGGCTGTGGTGCCGCGTGCGCAGACGGGCATTTTGGGCCTGGCGCTGGGCGCGTTCTTTGACTACTACGTCACCTACGTCGTGAGTGCCGAGGTCGGCATGATTCAGCGCTGGTTTGAGCGTGGGCTCACCGAATCGCCCGAGGCCATGGCGCGCATTATGACGGTGCTCGCTTTTGTGCGCCCTGGTGACCTGTATGGCCAACCCATCGATATCAACGTGCCGGAATACGGCATGAAGCTATTGAACTTGCAGCTCGAGGACGCGGCCGACACCGCCGCAACCGTCGAGTCCGACAACTAAGAGGAGAGACAATGAGCAAACTCGTCGAGGGCATCAAGGACCGTATGGTCGCTGCCGCGCGTGAGGCGGCACCCGCCGTGGTGGATGCCGCGCAGAAGGCCGCGACCGCAGCTGCCGAGAAAGTTGCCGAGGCAGTTGCCGATGCCAAGAACGCGGCAGGGGAGACGTCCGTCGCTAGCGAGCCCGCCACCGCCGCTGAGCCCGTAGCCGCCGCCCACGCCCCCGAAGGCGCGATCTTCAACCCCGAGAACGCTCGTGGCAACCTGCACCTGGGTATTGACGTGGGCTCCACCACCGTTAAGCTCGCCGTGCTCAATGACGACAACCAGATCGTCTACGCCAAGTACCAGCGCCACCACACCGACGTCCGCGCCTGCGCCCGCGACTTGTTCGAGGGTGCTGTGACCGTGCTGCCGGCTGCCCAAATGACCTGTGCCATCACCGGTTCGGGCGGCCTGCTGCTGTCCCAGTGGCTCGACCTGGAGTTTGTCCAGGAGGTCATCGCCAGCAAGCGTGCCGTCGAGACTCTCATCCCGGCCACCGACGTCGCCATCGAGCTGGGCGGCGAGGACGCCAAGATCATCTACTTCGATAACGGTATCGAGCAGCGCATGAACGGCACCTGCGCCGGCGGCACGGGCGCGTTCATCGACCAGATGGCAACCCTGCTGCACACCGATGCCAGCGGCCTCAACGAGCTCGCGGCCAACGCCACCACCATCTATCCCATCGCCAGCCGCTGCGGCGTCTTTGCCAAGACCGACGTGCAGCCGCTGCTCAACGAGGGCGCTCGCCCCGAGGACGTGGCCGCCTCCATCTTCCAGGCTGTCGTGACCCAGACCATCTCGGGCCTGGCGTGCGGCCGTCCCATTCGCGGCAACGTCGCCTTCCTGGGTGGCCCGCTGCAGTACCTCTCCGAGCTGCGCCACCGCTTCTACCTCACGCTTAACCTAGACGAGGAGCACCGCATCGTGCCCCAAAACGCCCACCTGTTTGTGGCGAGCGGCGCCGCCATGGCGCACGAGTCCAACAAGCTCAGCACGTTCCCGCAGCTTATCGAGGCCATCGATGCCCTGGGCGACACACAGGGTGCCGAGGTCGAGCGTCTGGATCCGCTCTTCGCCACCGACGAGGACTTTGCCGAGTTCAAGGGTCGCCACGACACCGAGGTCGTCCCCAAGGGCAAGCTCGAAGGCTACACCGGCCGCGTGTTCATTGGCATCGACGCCGGTTCCACCACCATGAAGGCCGCGCTCGTGGGCGAGGACGGCCAGCTGCTGCACACCTGGTACGGCAACAACAACGGCGACATCCTGGGCACGGCCAAGGTCATCATGGCCGATTTCTACAACCACATCCCCGCTGGCTGCACCATCGGCCACGTGACCACCACGGGCTATGGCGAGGCGCTGCTCATCGAGGCCCTCAAGGCCGACTCGGGCGAAATCGAGACCGTCGCGCACCTGCGCGGCGCCAAGGCGTTCCTGCCCGGCGTCGAGTTCATCCTGGACATCGGCGGCCAGGACATGAAGTGCCTGCGCGTCAAGGACGGCGTCATCGAGCACATCATGCTCAACGAGGCTTGCTCGTCGGGTTGCGGTAGCTTTATCGAGAGTTTCGCCGTGTCTATGAACATGGACGTGCGCGCGTTCGCCAACGCTGCCATCCATGCCAAGGCCCCCGTCGACCTGGGCAGCCGCTGCACGGTCTTTATGAACTCGCGCGTCAAGCAGGCGCAAAAGGAAGGCGCCACGGTGGGCGACATCGCGGCCGGCCTGTCCTATTCCGTCATCAAGAATGCCCTGTTCAAGGTTATTAAGCTGCGCGACCCCAAGGAGATCGGTAGCCAGGTGATCGTCCAGGGCGGCACCTTTATGTCCGATGCCACGCTGCGTGCGTTTGAGCAGCTCACTGGCGTTCATGCCGTACGTCCCGACATCGCCGGCTGCATGGGCGCCTACGGTGCGGCCCTGCTTGCCCGCGATCGCGCCGGCGCCGATGGCACCTCGACCATCCTCTCGGCCGAGGACATCGCGCACCTCACCGTGACGCAAAAGCATGTCCGCTGCGGCCGCTGCTCCAACAACTGCCAGCTTACCGTCAACGACTTTGGCGGCGGCAGGCGCTTCATTACCGGCAACCGCTGCGAGAAGGGCGCCGGCCACAAAAAGCAGAAGACCGAGGCCCCCAACCTCTTCAAAAAGAAAAATGAGCTGCTCTTTAACCGCGAGGTGCTGAGCCCCGACGAGGCCCCGCGCGGCACCGTGGGCATCCCGCGCGCACTCAACATGTACGAGAACTACCCCTTCTGGCACGCGTTCTTTACGCGCCTGGGCTTTAGCGTGCAGCTGTCCGACCAGTCGAGCAAGAAGACCTACCAGGCGGGCATCGAGTCCATGCCCTCCGAGAGCGTGTGCTATCCGGCCAAGATGAGCCACGGTCATGTGATGAACCTTATCGACCGCGATGTCGACTTCATTTGGATGCCGTGCGTGCGCTGGGAGCGCAAGGAGGATCCGACCGCCGGTAACTGCTACAACTGCCCCATCGTCATGAGCTACCCCACGGCGCTGGCGCTCAATATCGACGAGATCCGCGAGCAGAACATCGAGTTCCTGTACCCGTTTGTGCCGTATCACGACAAGACCGAGCTCAAGCGCCGCCTGTACCAGGTGCTCGCCGTCGACCGTGTGGCCGATGCTGAGGCCGGTCGCGGTCGCGTGCGCGGTCCTAAAATCACGCGCTCCGAGGTTGATGCCGCCGTCAACGCTGCTTTTGAGGCCGACGCGCGCTTCCACGAGGATATCCAGACCATGGGCGAGGAGGCTCTCAAGTGGGTCGAGGACCACGGCGGTCACGGCATCGTGCTCGCCGGTCGTCCCTACCATAACGACCCCGAGATCAACCATGCCCTGCCCGAGCTTATCTCGAGCTTTGGCTTTGCGGTCTTTACCGAGGATTCGCTCGCGCATCTGGTGAAGCCCGAGCGTCCGATTCGCGTCGTCGATCAGTGGATGTATCACAGCCGCCTGTACGCCGTCGCCCGTTTTGTGACGATGCGCAACGACCTGGACCTGATCCAGCTCAATTCCTTCGGCTGCGGCCTGGACGCTCTGACCACTGATCAGGTGCAGGAGATCCTGGAGGCCAGCGGCAAGATTTACACCGTGCTCAAGATTGACGAGGTGTCCAACTTGGGCGCCGCGCGTATCCGTATTCGCTCGCTCATGGCGGCGCTCAAGGACCAGGAGGCCGAGCGCTTGGCCGAGGCTACGGCCGCGGGCGAGACTTACGAGCAGGGCGATGCCGCGCCGGTGGCGCCCTCCACGGATGCCCCCGCGTTCGCGAGCCGTAAGTACACGTTCGAGGCGCAGCGCGAGAGTGCTTCGACCGCGTGGCCCAAGGTGCCCTTTACCGAGCAGATGCGCGAGGAGGGCTACACCATCCTGTGCCCGCAGATGGCGCCGATCCACTTTGACCTGGTCAAAGAGGTGTTCCGTGGTGCTGGCTACAACTTGGAGCTGCTGCCCTCGACCGATCACGATGCCGTCGAGGCCGGCCTGCGCTACGTGAACAACGACATCTGCTATCCGTCGATCCTGGTGACGGGCCAGATCATGGAGGCCATCGAGAGCGGTCGATACGACCTGTCCAAGACAGCCGTGGTTATCAGCCAGACCGGCGGCGGCTGCCGTGCCACCAACTACATCGCACTCATCCGCAAGGCCCTGCGCGAGAGCGGCCACCCCGAGATCCCGGTGATCTCGCTTTCGGCCGTGGCGCTGGGCGAGGACAACCCTGGCTTTAAGATTACGCCGGCGCTGCTTAAGCAGGCAGTCTACGCGGTGCTCTTTGGCGACGTGATGATGCAGATGCTCTATCGCTGCCGCCCGTACGAGGCTACGCCCGGTGCCGCCAACGCGCTCTACGAGGAGTACATGGCGCGCGCTCGCAAGCTGGCGCCCAAGTTTAACCGCCACAACTACACCAAGCTGTGCCGCGAGGCCATCCGCGCGTTCGACACCATGCCGCTCGTGGGCGAGGGTACCAAGCCGCGCGTGGGCGTGGTCGGCGAGATCCTGGTCAAGTTCCATCCCACAGCCAACAACCACGTGGTCGATGTCATCGAGCGCGAGGGCTGCGAGGCCGTGGTGCCGGGTCTGCTCGACTTTTTCCTGTACTCCATGAGCAACGCCGAGCTGCAGAAGGACGAGTTGGGAAGCTCCGCTACCACGCGCGCTGGTATGCAGGCGCTCATCAAGCTCGTGGACTGGATGCGCACGCCGGTGGAGGAGATGCTCGAGAAGTCCCGCCGCTTCGAGGCGCCCGAGCGCATCGGCACCATGGCCGACAAGGCCCGCACGGTGCTTTCGGTGTGCAACAACATGGGCGAGGGCTGGCTGCTCACGGCCGAGATGCTCGACCTGATCGATCATGGCGCACCCAATATCATCTGCACGCAGCCCTTCGCGTGCCTGCCCAATCACGTGGTGGGCAAGGCCGTGATTAAGGAGCTGCGCCGCCAGCATCCCGAGAGCAACATCGTCGCGGTGGACTACGACCCCGGTGCATCCGAGGTCAACCAGCTCAACCGTATTAAGCTCATGATCAGCGTGGCAAAGGAGAACATGCGCGCCGGCAAGGGCTTTAAGCTCGAGAAGGTGGCGCCGCTCGCGATGGACGAGGTCACCGGTCAGATGCATGCCCACGACGGCTGTGCGAGCTGCGGATCTGCCAGTGAGGAGGCCGTTGCATCGGTCGCCAAGCGCCTGGGGCGCGGCATTAAGAAGTAGCTGGTCTGCTATGGGCTAGATATGAGACAAACGGGTGGTAGCCGTACCGGCTACCACCCGTTTTTGCTGGACATATGTTGCGCAAATGACCTTGCTACAGCCTTCCGTGGGCTTGTCCGATTTTTGGGCCGGTTCGGGCTTTGAGGACAAGTTGCTGCAGGCCCAAGGCGATTTTTCGCTCAACGCGGGCCAACATAGCGTGACCTATCTGCCAAGTTCTGACACGGCAACGACCGGTCGCTACCAAGTGCTGCTGTACGACAACAACTTTGGTGCGGCCGAAAGCTATCCCAAGTTCGACTGGGGCCAGCTGGGTGCCGCGGTGGTGACCGACTACAGCCGCGGCTCGCATTCGTTTGGGCGCATCTTTACGGTGGACGAGGTGGCACGCACCTACGGGCTCGAAGACCAGATCGCGGTGCCGTTCTCGGGCTACGTTAGCAGTGTGCAGCGCGTCGGCAATTCGAACAGCATGCTCGTGGCATCGGGTCAGGCCAAGACCTTCACCGAGTACGACCGCTACGGTCTACCCATCGCCACCTACGAGATGGAAGCCGATAAGTACATCTACCGCGTGTACAAGTACGAGCTGTAGGGCCGCGCTTAGGTTTGACCAATGGAGTATGAAAACACGCCGTTCGCCGATGCCCCCTCCGCGAGTAGCAGCCATATGGTTTGATAAAAGAAGCATATAGTTGTCGCCAGCCTGCTGGCGACGTTCTACCTGATATCGGAGGTTCCAGGTATGTTTCGCGCTCCGTTAAACAACTATCGGTTGGGCTAACATGGGTCGCCGTGCTATTTCGATAACCCTTGCAGTGGTCTGCCTGGCTGTGCTCCTGGGCGCTACAGGGCTGTTTGCTATAAGCCGAGAAACGTCTTATATGCAGGAATGCGCTTCCGAAGGGTTTGCCATTGACGGTTACTATCGGGACGACAAGACGAGTCTGGAAACCCTGGCCTTTCTTGAAGAGGATAACCATCGGTGGCAATTGGTCGACAAAGACGGCAGCTGCGTTGACGGGCAGTTTAAGCGTACGAACGATCCCAATATCCTGGTATTAAAGAAGGAAAACGGCGAAGAATTCGGCACGGTTCACGTTGCGTATATATCGCGCCGACGCAATCAGGGGCAGATTTACCTAATTAGAAATACTAAGGTGACCCGATTTTATCTTGTGAGCACCGATCCGGCGTTTACGGTGGAGTCTGGCGATGTCGATGCGGACGTCTGATTCATGGCAATAAAACAGCGAGCGGAGCGCGGACGTGAGCTACGTCCCGCTTTTTGCATGTGCCTGCGTCGCGTCTGAGCCTCGCCGCGACTTGCGCCTGTGCGCGGGAGCCATCCCATGCTCCGCATTACTCCACATCAAACTCCACGCGATCGAGTTCGGGCACGTTGAGGTCAATGAGCTTGCGGGCGACGCGGCGGTCGTGTGCCCCAAGCGCCTCGCTTGTCGTCACATGGGCGACAATCTCGCGCTCGACGATGCCCTCCTCGTCGCCTTCGGTGGTCGAGGTTTCGACGGCGACGGTGTAATCCTTAAAGCCCGGCAGCACCGCGGCGAGCTCGCGCGTGGTTTCGGTGACGCCATAGCCGTCCTGCACGCCGGCCTGCGCCGAGCCAATGGACCCCGCGGTCATGACGATGCAGGGGATGGTAAAGATCATCGTGCCCACAATGATGCGGCGGCGCACCTTGCGTGACAGCTCGTTGACCTCGGTGTCTTCCTCAGCGGTCACAATGCCGTCGCCGTTGAGGTCGCGCTTGAGCGGCACACGCAAAAGAAGCAGTACGGCTTCGGCAGCCAGCGCGATAAAGACCACGTTGATGCCAAACTCATAAAGCGCCGAGAGAAACAGTGACCCGCTTGCGATGGCGATGCCGTAGCCCGCCGCGCACAGGGGCGGCATGAGCGCGGTTGCCACGGCCACGCCGGCGATGAGCGTGGCGGGTTCCTGGTCGCGCGAGTTGCCCAGGCCACCCGCAAAGCCGCCCGCGAGCGCGACGGCAAGGTCCCACACGGTGGGCGTCGAGTTGTCGATAATGGCGGCCGTGGTGGTGCCAAGGGGCGAGAGCTTAAAGTACAACGTGGATGTGACCAGGCAAAAGGCCATCTGCAGCGCAAGGCTGGCGATGGCTTCGACGGTAATCTCGCGGTCGAGCGTGGCGATGCCGTATGCCATGGCAAGGACCGATCCCATAAGCGGGCAGATGAGCATGGCGCCCACGATGGCGATGTCCGAATCGATATCGAGGCCGATGCTTGCGATGAGCATGGCGATGATGAGGATGCACAGGTGAGAGCCGGTCAGGCGTGCCCCGTTTACAAAGCGCTTGCGGATTACGTGGTAGGGCGCGCGACCCTCGCGAATGTTGAATGCGCGCTTTAGGAAGCGGGTGGCGTTCTCCATGGCCTCGCTATGGGCGGGGCGGATGCCGTGGCGCCGGTGATGGCGTTCGCGTAGTCGCTTGATCTGTTGTTTGTCGAGTTCCATGTCCACCTCGTTCCAGCGCGGTCCGCGCAACGCGCCCGTTGTCCTAACTCTACACCGTGGCGGGCAGGGCGTCTGTTGGATGTGGGATTCGATAGGGCAGATGACGCGGGAGCAAATGCAAATCACAGGCTCAATTCGATCCCGCAAGAATATGATGCGCCAGCTCCTACATATGTGACGAAATTGTGAAGCACGAGAGCGTAAATTTCAAAAAATACGCTGGTCGCCAATGTTGCGCAACAGAATTCAAAAATCGACAGCTACCGTTTGATACGTATGGATACATCCGTGTCAAAGGGAGAAAGCCATGGCAAACTACAGTCCACAACACTTTGAGCCTCGGGCCAAGACTGTCAACGTCAAGGGCGTTGCTAACCGCGCCGTCGCAACCGTTTTGACGGCGGGCCTCATCGCTCAGCCGCTCATGTCGCCGCTGGCGGCAATCGCCGCACCGTCAACCGGTAACGGCGATTCTGTTCAGGGGGGTAGTTCTGTAGAGAATACCGTTACCGCCGGTAACCAAGCGGTCGTAAAGACGGCTGCCCAGCTGGCCGAGGAGTCGGCAAAGCAGCTCAAGGACGCTCAGGCCGCCTACGATGCCGCCCAGAAGAAGGCCGACGCGGCGGGCCAGTCTCAAAAGCAGGCGCAGCAGCAAAAGAATCAGGCCTCGCAGGCCGTGACCGATAACGCCGCCGAGCAGAACGAGGCCGAGGTAGCCGCGCTTCAGGAGAAGATTGACGAGCTTAAAGCGGCCGTCGAAAAGACCGAGCAGCAGCAGAAGAAGCTGGGCGACCTGAACGATCAGCTCGAACAGGCCAACAAGAGTGTCGAGGATAAGACGCAGACGCTCAAGGACGCCAAGGCAAAGCAGGATGAGGCCAAGAAGGCCCTCGATGATGCCCAGGCCAAGCTCGAGGCCATGGGTATGGACGAGTACGCGGCCGCCAAGAAGGCCGTCGAGGACGCGCAGGCAAAGCTCGATGACGCCAATAAGGCCGTTACTACTGCACAGGACAATCTGGACCAGGCCAAGGCTGCCGAGGCCAGCGCCCAGCAGGAAAAGCAGAATACCGAGGCAGCTTTGACGACTGCCCAGGCCAAGAAGCAGGAGACTGCCGCTGCTCTCGCAGTCGCAACCACCGCGCGCGATAACGCCCAGCAGAAGTTCAACCAGGCGCAGGCCGCGCTCGATGCTGCCGTCTCGGGTACGGGTGTTGACCTGAGCGCGCTTGAGGCCGCCAAGATCGCTGCTGCTGGTGAGCTCAAGACCGCGCAGGACGCGCTCGAAGCCGCGACGACTGCAGACGCCACCGCACAGGCGAACCTGCAGGCTGCGCAGACTACCGTCACCGCCGCGCAGGAGAAGGCCAACGCCGCCAACGCTGCTGTGGCATCTGCCCAGTCTGCATACGATGCGGCAAACAAGGAGTACAAGGACGCGGCCAGTAAGCGTGACGCCGCGAAGACGGCATACGAGCAGGCCCAGCAGACCGAGGCCGACAAGAAGGCTGAGTACGACCGACTCGTCGAGATTCGTCAGCAGAAGAGCAACGAGTTCGATCAGGCTCGTGCTGAAGTAACCGACGCGCACAATGCATACGACGCCGCAAACGCCGAGGTCGAGAAGCTTAACCAGCAGATTGCCGACCTCAAGTCGAACATGACCGTAGACCAGAATGTCATCAACCAGGGTATGTTCGGCTTCATGAACTACATCATCGGCGGCAGCCAGTTCACGGCCACGCAGAAAAAGAATGCCCAGGAAGCCGCATCGATGCTGACCGGTGCCGCTGACAAGGCCGAATGGTATGACAAGTACGTCGATCAGGACATGTCTCGCGACACCAATCCGCTTTCCTTGGAGCAGATGCGCAACGCCCTGACCTACCTCGATACCCAGAACAACCTCCGCAAGGCGAACGGTCAGTCGGAGCTCAGCGTCAGCCTCCGCATGACTGCGGCAGCCGCACTTAATACATCATATTCATCGAACATCTGGGGACACTCGAACTGCTATTTCGATCAAGGTGAGAACCTTGCGGGCGGCGGCGGAGCATACACCGGAGGCGAAACCGAGGATACCCTCGGCTGGCCATATACCGGTCTCTACACCCAGGAGAAAGAGGCATTCGATAAGTACGTTGCACAGTATGGCGACGAACTCGGCAGCCACCGATATGATTCCTACTATATCTACCAGCACTACAACAGCATCTACCATGAGTGCGGACACTATCTCAATATCATCGATGCCGGTGCGAAGGCTATCGGCATCGCAACTGGTAGCGGTAAGAACACCGATTCCGAGGTAACCATTTTCGACTATAGTGGAAGCACGGGGCAGAAGGACTTCACTGTCTCCGAGTTCAAGAAGCTCGTCACCGACTATATCGATTCTGCTTACAATGCAGGCGGCACTCAGGAGCAGAAGGAGCAGCTGAAGCAGCTACAGAATAAGCTGGCGGAGGCGCAGAAGAACTTCGGGACTGCCGGAACGGCTTATTCTGACGCATTGGATAAGCAAGAAAGCTCTCGCGACGCCTATACCGCGGCCGACACGAACATGAACACCGCCAAGGGCGAGTATGAGAAGGCTAAGTCCGGTACCGCCGCCGCGAAGACGGCATACGACGCCGCGAAGGACGCACTCGGCGGAATCGACATCGAGTCCCTCAAGCAGAACCTCGATGCCGCCAAGGCCGAGGCCGCTACTGCCCAGGCGGCTCTCGATAAGGCAAACGCCACGCTTGCTGACAGTAAGACGAAGGCAGCCGAGGCCGCTGCTCACAAGGCGAAGGCTCGCAGCGCCCGCGATGCCGCCAAGGCAAAGTCCGAACAGGCCAATGAGGCGTATGACAACGCCACGGCTTCGGTCAAGGACCTTGCTGCCAAGCGCGATGCCGCCCAGGCGGACCTTGCGAATAAGCAGGGCTCGCTTGACGATGCCAAGAAGGCCGACGACACTGCCCAGGCTGGCGTTGACAAGGCTCAGGCCGCAGATGTGCACGCCGCGACCGCTCTTTCGGGCGCCAAGCAGGCAGTTGCCGCCAAGACGCAGACCCTGTCCGACGCACAGGCGAAGGCCAAGGCTGCCGAGGGCGAACTGGCCGGCGCAAACAAGGCCTTCGAGCGCTTCGCTGGAGCCCAGAAGGCGGTCGACGACGCCAAGGCCGCCTATGACGCCGCCGTCGCCGGTGTCGCCGATGCCCAGAAGCAGCTCGAGGCCGCCAACGAAGCCGTCGTCGATGCGACCTTCGAGATCGTCGAGGCCAAGGCCGAGCTTGCCAACGACGAGGCGCTCAAGGCCGATCTTGAGGCTGTCGACCACAAGGCATCCCTTGCCGCGGGCACGACGGGCAACGAGAAGCTGGTCAAGCTGAACGCTGCCTACGCTCGCTATAAGGCCGCCGTCGATGCCGCCGCTGGCCTCAAGGCTGCTCTGAGCGATGCCGATGCCAAGCTGTCCGATGCCAACGACGCCTATGCCGCCGCGCTTGCCGAGCTCGGAGATGCCAAGGATGCCCTGGCTGCCGCTCAGGCCGAGTACGACAAGTATCATCCCAAGGCTGAGCCGCAGGCCAAGCCTCAGGTTGCGCAGGCTGCTGCAAAGGCCCCCGTTGCCAAGAAACAGGCTGCGCCTGCCGCGCTCGCCCAGACTGGCGACAATTCCGCGCTTGCGGGCGAGGTGTTCGTCATCGGCGGTGTGACGCTCGTGGCAGCGGGCGTGACGCTGGGCGATCGTCGTCGCAAGCAGATGTAGCGTTTCGAGCGTAGATTCTGCAACGAACTTCGGTTCATAGCGGGAACGCTTCGATAGCTTAACCGATAAGGCCGGCGCGCTGTTAAACGCAGCGCGCCGGCCTTTCTTTGTTTCGATATCAAAAAGCCCGGTCAGCAGCCGCAGAAGCTACCGACCGGGCAAGCCGTAGGCAATATGGTTGCTGTCGAGCAGCTGCTCGACTTAGCCCAGCAGGCTTAAGCCCACGGAGACAAACGCCAGGATAACGCCGACGATGGACTCGCCGCCGAGCAGGCCGCTGGCAACGACCAGACCCTGTTCCTGGAAGGCGGCGTCCTTGGCAGCTCTCTCCTCGTCGGAAAGACCAGCGGTGGCGTCGCGGTGGGCGGACCACTTGTCGTAGGCGAGCTTGACGCAGGAGCCCAGGAATGCCGTGAGTGACATGTAGAACGGCAGGTACACGCCCAGGCCGATCATCATGGCCGGAATGCCGAGCCAGTACATGACGATGCCGGCGATAAAGCCGCCAACGAACCACGGCACGCTCGGGATGCCCGAGACCATGGTGGCGACGACGCTTGCCTGCGCGGCAACAAAGCTCTTGTCGGGGCCAAAGGCGTCCGGGCCATAGGCGGTGACGAGCGCGACCATGACGGCTGCGGCGACCAGGGCGCCCACGATGCCGCCGATGGCTTGGCCGATCCATTGCGCACGCGGGTTGGTGCCCAGCACGGCGCCGGCCTTAAAGTCGTTCATGACGTCGCCCGCAAGGCCGCACGCCACGGCAACGATGCCGGCGATAAAGAACAGCTTGACCTGAGCGATCTGTGCGAAGGCAGCCACGATGAGCATAACGATGAGGCCAAAGATTTCCATGGGGTCGATACCCGTCTGGCCGCAGCTCTGCGCGCTCATGATGGTGGTGACAAAGGTGAACAACGTGACGATGACGGCCGGAACGGGGCCAAGGTCGAGCGCGATGGCAACGATTACGGCGATGGCGGCAGCGCCCAGGCCGATGATGCCGGCGTCGAGCTTAAGAGAGCCCGAGATAAGCGACTGCTCGTCGGTGTCGGTGGAGCTGTCGGCGGCAAGACCGCGGACGATACCGGCGACCTGCGGCAGGATGTCCTTGAGGACGACGGCGACGCCAAAGCCCATCATAAGACCCATACCGAGGGATTTGACGATACCCTGCGCGGTCACAATATCGAACAGGCCAGCAGCGGTGCCGCCAACGATGATGCCAAAGTTGCCCAGCAGCGCGCCGGCAAACCAGAAGGCGACGGGGGCGAAGCCCACGAGGAAGCCGATGGACAGCAGCATGGGCGAGTTGTAGATGGCAAAGGTCACGCCGGGGATATTGAGCGTGCACAGCATACTGGGCACCACGCCCAGGGCGTCGCGCAGCACGCTGTAGATGCCTGCGATGGCCATGGAGCCAAAGAGCTGCTTACCGGTCTTGCCGCCGGCCTCGGTAGCACGTAGGGTCTGGGCAGCGGCGTTGCCGGTGGGGAACTCCAGCGCGGCGTCCACGATAAAGTGACGGTGGATGAGCGCTGTCGCTAGAAGGCCCAAGATGGTGCCGGCGAGCGCCACGATAAACATGTCGAGCCAGCTGATCTGGTCGGCATAGCCCAACATCCAGGCGCCCGGGATGGTAAACGCCAGGCCGCCGGCGACCATGGCGCCCGCAGACATGATGGTGTGGGTGACGTTGGCCTCGTTGAGGCTGGCGTTGCCCATGAGCTTAAGGAAGAACAGCGAAATGACGGCAGCGAAAATGATCGGCCAGGGGAGGGCGCCCATCTTGAGGGCGGTATAGGCCGAGCTTGCCGTGATGATCACGCAGCCAAGGGCGCCGATGACGACGCCGCGCAGCGTGAGTTGACCGCGCATCGAGGTGCGGTTCGAGGGATTGCTCATATAGAACTCCTTTGCGTATATCCGCTTCCCCCGGGAGCGCCGCTACGGATACGGCGCGGGAAGTCGGGTTACCAAGGGCCGATGCGTGAGCTCGCGTACGACCGCGCATCAGTATAGCCGCAAGCTAGTCATTTTGGGATGACTGGTTTAGGTAGGCGATATACTGCTGGGCAGACGAAAGGAGCGCCGACGATGCTTAATGGGTGCGCATATATATTGACGGTCGACGTGGGCAACACGTTCATTCGCTTTGGCCTGTTTGCAGAGGATTCGGCCGCGGCGCAGGAATGCCCGCTTGCGACGTGCGAGATCACGACGCCGTCGAGCATTACAGCCGACGAAGCGCGCATGAGGCTCGCGCAGGTCATGGGCGCGCTGGCGGCCGATGCGGGCATGCCCGGCGCGCTCGTTCCCGCGGCCGCAGTGCTGAGCTGCGTGGTGCCGGCGCTCGAGCGCCCGTGGAAGGTGGCGCTTTCCCGTACCTGCACGGGACGCGTGCTCACGGTGGGACCGGGACTTAAGATTGGCATGCCCGTCCACTACGACGACCCCGCCGAGATCGGCCCCGACCGCATCGCCGATGCCGTGGCGGCTCGTGCCGTCTACGGCTCTCCGTGCATTGTGATCGACCTGGGCACTACGACCAATATCGAGGTCATCGATACGCACGGAACCTTTGTCGGCGGCGTCATCGCGCCGGGCCTGGCACTTGGCGCCCGCTCGCTTTCGGCCGCTGCGGCGCGCCTGCCGCAGGTCGAGCCCTCGGCACCGGCGCGCGTCATCGGTCGCAACACGCGCGAGGCCATGCGCTCGGGCGTGGTTCTGGGCGAGGTGGCCCGCATCGACGGCATGCTCGACATGGTGCTCGCCGAGATGCGCGCGACCAAGGCCGCGGGGGAGGGCGATGTGCCCATCGTCATTACCGGCGACGATGCCGAGGCGCTTGCGGCGTTGGTTGGCCATAGCCTGACGGTCGACGATGCGCTGACGTTGCGGGGTCTCGCCGAGCTCTACCACATCAACCAAAAGCCCCGACGCGCGTAGGACGGGGGCTGGTGGGATAAGCGCCCCTACCTTTCACCTGCTACAATGGGTCAAACTATTGCGATTTCGGAGGTGTCTGCCATGTCGGACGATCTTCATCAAACCGCGTCGGGCAAGCGCCGCGACGTTATTAGCTGGGATGAGTTCTTTATGAGCGTGGCCATCGCCGCGCAGCGCCGCAGTAAGGACCCCAACACGCAGGTGGGCGCGTGCATCGCCAACACCAACCACCGCATCCTTTCGGTGGGCTACAACGGTACGCCCTCGGCACTCAACGACGACTTTTTCCCGTGGGGAACGAGCGACGACCCGCTGCAGGACAAGCACAACTACGTGGTGCATGCCGAGGCAAACGCCGTGCTCAACTACCGCGGCTCGCTCAAAGACCTCGAGGGTTCCACGGTCTACGTCACGCTGTTCCCGTGCCACGACTGCGCCAAGATCCTGGCGCAGGTGGGCGTGGGCGAGGTCGTCTACCTGGACAATAAGTATGCCGACACCGATGACGGCCGTATCAGCCGCCGCATTCTCGACTCCTGCGGCATCAGCTACCGCCAGGTCATCGTCGATGTTCAGATTGGTACCGGGGGACAAGCTCAGCAGTAGTGCGTGCCAACGCCAGCTGGCGGCAAAACAGCCAAAAGAGCCCCGTCCCAAATTGACTACTCGTGAAAGTCGCGTCTGCGCGCATGGACGGCTCGTGAGCGGGTACATGGCTGTAGTAACATAGCTTCTGTCCGCGGGCGCGCCCGCGTTATTGTGAGAAAGGAGCCCCTGTGGCTGTTAACGAAGAGCTGCTTAAGAAGGTTCTTGAAGAGATTCGCCCCAACCTGCAGGCCGACGGCGGCGACATGGAGTATATAGGCGTTGATGACGAGGGCGTCGTCAAGCTGGAGCTTCAGGGCGCCTGTGCCGGTTGTCCCATGAGCGCCCTGACGCTTTCCATGGGCATCGAGCGTATCCTCAAGGAGCACGTGCCCGGCGTTACGCGTGTCGAGCAGGTCAATGCTTCCGGCGAGGCCGAGGACCTTTACGACGAGTACGCGCCGTTCTAAGATGCGAAAGCTGCGGACGGTACGCTCCGCATAGACGTTACGTCCAAATATGCGGCTGCGAGCGTAAGGCCCGCGGCCGCATTTGTATGTAGGGAGCAGGGGGACCGATATGCTCAACGACCTCTACCATATGCTTGATCCCGTCGCCATCTCGGCGGGGCCCATCACCATCTACTGGTACGGCTTGGCCTATGTGGTCGGAGCTCTGCTCACGGCGGTCGTCATGTACCGCACGCAGCGCCGTTGGGGTTTTGACATTACGGTCGACGACCTGACGAGTGTCGTGGTCGGCGTGGTCTTTGGCCTTATCATTGGCGCCCGCCTGTTCTACGTCATCTTTTACGGCGACGGCTACTACTGGGCGCATCCGCTCGAGATCTTTGCTACCAATGAAGGCGGCATGAGCTTCCATGGCGGCCTGGTGGGCGGCATCATCGGCGGCGTGCTCGTGTGCCGCATGTACAAGCTCGACGCCTGGACCATCGCCGACCTTGCCGTTATCGGTGCTCCGCTGGCCTTATGTCTGGGACGCTGCGCCAACTTTGTCAACGGCGAGCTGTGGGGCAAGCCGACCGATCTGCCCTGGGGCGTGATCTTTGGCGGCACCGCGGGCGATATGCCGCGTCATCCTTCCCAGCTCTATGAGGCATTCCTAGAGGGCGTCGTGCTCTTCTGTATTTTGCAGGTGCTCAGCCGCAAAAAGCCGCTGCTGCCCCAGGGTACGTTTATGGGCGTGTTCGTGATGGGGTACGGCATCGTCCGCTTTCTCGTTGAGTTCGTGCGCGTGCCCGATGCCCAGCTGGGTTATCTGCTGGGGGGCGTCATCACCATGGGCCAGCTGCTGAGCCTGCCACTCGTGATTGCCGGTCTGGCGCTCATCATCTTCGCCCGACACCGCAATCGTCCCCAGCGCATCTACCTCGACGCCTAACCAAGACCACCACAAAGGGGACAGGCACCTTTGTGGTGGTCTTGCCGAGTTTGATAGGTTTCTAGAAAGGCTTTCGGACTGTGAAGGATTCCGACCTCTCCACAACGGCTGCGCGCGACGCTGCCCGCATCGTCTGGTTTAAGCGCTACCCCGCCAAGCAGACGCTCATCGCATTTTTGCTCGCGCTGTTGGCGACCACGGCGTTTTCCATCGATCCTGCCCCGGTGTCGAGCAACGCAGTCTTGGCGATTGACCCCAAAGCCTCGGGCATGCTGTACGTGTGCTACGAGGTGCTCCTCTCGTTTGCCGGCCATACCGACGCGGTCATGCTGCTTGCGCTTGCCTGCCTGCTCACCTTGCCGTTTCGCTACGTGTTCTTTGGCCGTGGCGACACCTGGCGTCCATCGATCATTCTGCCGTCGCTGTTCTTCGCCATCTGCATGGTGTTCGGCCGCAGCTACGATCTCACCGACTCGGCCGAGATTGTCCTTGGCGACAAAGCCCGCATCATCTGCGCCTGGATTGGCGGCGCGGGCTGGATGCTCTTGGCGGTCGTTGCCTTCTACCTTGCCTTTGAGTGTCTAGATTGGCTGAGCTCTCGGCGCATTCCGTTTTCCGAGGCGCACTTTGGCCGCGTATGGCGTGTGACTCACGCCGTGCTCTCGGTCCATCCCTTTGCCGGGCCCTTCCTGGTGCTTATGGTCGCCTGGGCGCCCACGCTCATCGCTTCGCTGCCCGGCCTTTTTATGGGAGATACGGGTGCGCAGATTCGCCAGTGGTTCAACTACCCCAACGGCACGAGTGACTACCTGCGTCTGCTCAATCCCAATGTGTTGCTCAACGGACATCATCCCGTGGTGCACACGGCTATCATCGGTTCGTGCGTCCAGCTGGGGCTTTCACTGTTCAACAGCGCCAACGCAGGTCTTGCCATCTACACCTGCGCTCAGTTCGTCATTACGGCCGCCTGCATGGCCTATTCCATCTCGTCGCTGCGCAAGCTGGGCGTGAGCCTGCCGGTCCGCGGCGTGATCTTGCTGTTCTTTGTGTTTATGCCGATGTTCTCTAACTACGCGGCGTTGCTCACCAAAGACGTGCTCTTTGCCGACGCGTTCTTGGTGCTGCTGGTACAGACCGTCAAGCTCGTGGCATGTGGCTTGCCCCGTCGTGATGCCAATGTCGAGCGAACGGGCGAGAAAGCCCCCGTGCTCTTTGCGCGCCACGACTGGCTGCTGCTTGCTCTGGGCGCCATGGGCTCCACGTTTCTGCGTAACGGCGGCCTGGTGTTTCCCCTGGCGGCATGCGTAATCGCGGCGGCGCTTTGCGCATGGGACGTGCATGTGGCTCGTCGTGCAGCCAAGCAGGCTGGTGCTGCGCCTTCGGGCGCCACCCCGCGTTTCCGCTGGGTGGGAGTTCTTGCGGTGCTTGCGCTCTGCCTTGCCTCTAATATGTACTTCACCAAGGTCTTTATGCCGGCACACGACATCACGCCTGGTTCCAAGCGCGAAATCCTCTCGATTCCGTTCCAGCAGACGGCTCGTTTTGTCCAAAAGCACGACGGCCTCAACTCGGGCGTCAACCCCACGGTTAAGGAGGACGGCACCATCGTGGAGGCTCCTTGCGACGGCTTGGTGACCGACGAAGAGCGTGCCGTGATCGACCGTGTGCTCAAGTACGAGAATCTGGGGCGCCGTTACAACCCGGATAAGTCGGACGCCGTCAAAAATTGCTTTAACGAGTACGCCTCGCAGGAGGACATCAAGGCTTATTTTGAGGTGTGGGCCCAGATGTTCAAAAAGGATCCCGAGTGCTATATCTCGGCGCTCATCAATAACTACTACGGCTACTTTTATCCGAGCGCCCGCGATGCGTGGGTCTACAGCACGGCGCGCAGTGCCGAGATTATGGCGAAGCCCGATAACCTCAAGTACTTTGACTTCCATCCGGTCGATAGCAAGGTCGTGCGCTGGTGCGACCACCTGATCAATCTGTACCGTGTGGCGGTGCAGCGCATCCCGTTTATTTCGCTCACCATGAGCTCGGCCACCTATGTGTGGATCATGATCGCCGTGGTGGTCTACCTGCTGCGTCGTCATTCATGGCGTGCGCTGGCGATCTGGGTGCCGCTGTTGGGCGTGCTCGCCGTGTGCCTGATTGGCCCGTGCAACGGCTCGACCTACATGCGCTACCTGTATCCGGTTATCGCCTGCATGCCCTTTGCCATCGGCGCCACCGTCACCCGCAGCGACTTCCTCTGGTCCTAACTTGGTGCATTGAGGTCAGGTTTCTTTGCACCAAAGGGGCCATCATCACGACGCCTTCATTTTGGGGTTTATCTCGCAGGCCAGTAGGTATATCATAACGACGTTTGTTTATATTGCCCGAGCATCTGCGCTGGGCTTTAGGTCGAAACCGATAGGAGACACGTATGTCCGGACACTCTAAGTGGGCCACAACCAAGCATCGTAAGGGCGCGCAGGACGCCAAGCGTTCCGCCCTCTTCTCCAAGCTCAGCCGCAACATCACCGTTGCTGCCCGTCTCGGCGGTGACCCGCTGCCCGAGAACAACGCCAGCCTCGCCGCTGCCGTTGCCAAGGCCAAGGCTCAGTCCATGCCTAAGGACAAGATCAAGTCCGCTATCGACAAGGCTTTTGGCTCGGGTGCCGATGCCGCCGTCTACGAGAACATCGTGTACGAGGGCTACGGTCCCGCCGGTGTCGCCGTCTACGTCGACTGCCTGACCGACAACCGCAACCGTACCGCCGCTGATGTCCGTTCCGCCTTCTCCCACGCTGGTGGCAACCTGGGCACCTCCGGCTCCGTTGCCTTCCAGTTTGAGCGTAAGGGCCAGATCGTCGTCGCCAAGGAGATCCTGGACGAGAACGCCAAGAAGGAGACCATGATCGCCAACGGTGCTGCCGGTGACGAGGATGAGTTCATGATGGCCATCGCCGAGGCCGGTGGCGAGGACTACGAGGATGCCGGCGAGGAGTGGATTGTCTGGACTACTGCTAACGAGGTCATGGCTGTCTCCAAGGCGCTCGAGGAGCAGGGCGTCCAGGTCAAGGGCTCCGAGACCACCATGGTCCCGACCACCCCGACCGAGGTCTCCGGCGCCGACGCCAAGAAGGTTCAGCGCCTCATCGACCGTCTTGAGGAGCTCGACGACGTCCAAGATGTTTACAGCACCATGGACATGACCGACGAGGTCATCGCTGCCCTCGAGGAGGAGTAGCGCCCGCACGGGTTAAGCCGTGCATATCTGGGCATAATGAAGCGAGCATGCAAGCCTCGTGGAATAGATGAGCCGGATCCGCGTGCGTAGAGCACCGGACCCGGCTCTTTTATAATGATGCGAACCGTTTTGTATTTCGAGTGCCGAGATTTGAAGGGAGCGCCACGTGCGCGTACTCAAACGAGCCCTAGCGATTGTGTATCTTGCCGCCGCCATCGTGGCGCTGGGTACGCTTGTCTGCCAGTTTTGGGGGCCGTATACGTATCGCTTTATGCTGCTGATGCGCGACCCCATGCCGCGCATTGTCGTGACGGCATGCGGCGGAGTTGTGGCGATCGGCGTGCTGGTAAGCTTCTTCCGCCTGATGTTTGCTCGTCGCGAGCCGTCCTGTGTGCATGCGGCGGGGGAGCGCAATATCGAGGTCACCCTTGCGGCGCTTTCTTCGTGTGCCAGGGCTGCTGCCGAGCGCGACGACCGCGTGATGGTCGAGCATGTCGAGGCCCGCGTCCAAGGCCCCGACGATTCGCACGTCCGATTTAAGGTCGAGGCTATCGCGCTTGACGATAAGGACGTGGCATCTCTGGCTACCGCGATGCAGCAGCGCATCGAGGAAGCTTGCGACATCATGCTCGGCACGCCGGGTACGACCGCACGCGTCCGTTTTTTGCCGTCCAAGACTACCGTCCAGACCGTGGAGGTTTCCGGTGAGTGATACCAATCAAGATAAGACCGCTCGTACGCCGCGCCTGACGATTGACCAGAGCGCCACACCGGCGAGCGAACCTTTTGATTCCAAAGCAGAGGCAACCGAGTTACAAGACGCGGCAGCCGTGGATTTTGACGAGGCTATGGGTCTCATCAAGGGTACGGGCGCTGCCATCTGGAGCTATGCTGTGCGTCATCCCAACACCACGCTCGGTGCCGTCGCTGGCTTTATCCTCGCCGTGTTGGTGCTCACGCTCGGCCTGTGGGACACGCTCGTCATCGCATTCTTCGTGCTGATCGGCGCTGTGATCGGCCAAATTCGCGACGGCGAGAACGGGATCGTCAACTTCTTCGGCCGTCTGTTTAGCGGCCGCTAATATGTATTCGACTGTCGCATCTGCGGCAGGCATAAGGAGGAACCATGGCTTTTAATACGAAGGTCGATGTGGCCGATACCGAGCTCGAGGCAGACGAGACCGTCACCGCCGAGGCCGAGGACGTAACGCTCGAGGACGAGGCGCTCGTCGAGGCCGAGCCCGCCGATGACGCGGACGAGGATGATGAGGAAACAGACGAGTCCGAGGACTCGCTGACCTATTCCAACGGTGTGATCGAGAAGATCGTCGCCATGGCCACCCGCGAGGTGCCGCACGTCCTGGGCATGAAGGGTAACCTTATGCACTTTGTGCAGGAGCAGTTTGGTGCCGAGAATCTGACCAAGGGCGTGACGGTTGAGGTCACCGATGACAATCGCGTGGTCGTCAACATCTCCGTCATTATCGAGTACGGCGCCTATGCGCCCGCGATCTTCGACGATGTCAAGGCACGTGTCACCGAGCGCCTTGCCGCGATGACCGGCCTTGAGGTGGCGGGCGTCAACCTGCGCATCGAGGACGTCATCACCCCCGAGGAGTACGAGCACCGCACCAGCCAGCACGAGTAACCTTCCAAAAAGGGACAGGTTTGTTTTGGCAGGCTTTATCTGCGAAAACGTTAAACGGCCGACCGCGCAAGCAAAAGCGTGGCCGGCCGTTATTTGTATGCCCCCCGATGTGGGCATACCGCTCGTCTAACTAGGGGTTGCAATCGTCGCGTTCCGCGTTACCCTAATGGGCGCATTGTTTCCAAATTGTTAACGAGGGGTTGCCGTAATGGCCGACGAGCACGAAACAGAAAGCAAGGCATGGGCGATTGAGGCCGCCGCGGCAGAGGCGGCATCGCGTGCTGCCGAGGAGGTGCATCGTCCTCCCGTGGTGCCGATGGAGCGCGTGGTTGATCGCACCGATATCGAGCGCGGCGAGCGTGTCGGTCAAAAGCGCAGCCAGGAGCCGGGCTTCCCGCGCTTTTTTGCCGAGCTCAATCTGGGCCTGATTCTTACGGCCTTTGCCATCGTTGCGTTTAAAACCCCTAATCACTTTGCTTTTGGCGGCACCTCGGGCGTGTCGGTCATTCTGTCCACGCTGTTCCCGACCCTGCCCGTCGGCGTCTTTATGTGGATTATCAACGCGGTTCTCGTCGTTTTGGGCTTTATCTTTTTGGAGCGCAAGGCGATTCTTTGGAGCGTCTTCGCCTCGTTTGCGCTTTCGGCCTACGTCTCGCTGTTTGAGCTCTTCATTCCGACCGATGTCTCTCTGACGGGTGATATGTGGCTCGACCTGTGCTTTGCCGTCATCTTGCCGGCGCTCGGCAGCGCTATTGTCTTTGACATCGGCGCCTCGACGGGTGGCACGGACATTCTTGCCATGATTCTCAAGCGCCGCACCACGCTCGAGATTGGTCGCGCCCTGCTGCTGGTCGATATCGGCATCGTGACCATCGCGGCCTTTTTGTATGGCCCGCGTGTCGGTCTGTATTGCGTGCTCGGCCTGTTTGCCAAGACGCTTGTGGTCGACAAAGCCATTGAGAGCATTCACCTGCGCAAAGTCTGCACGGTCATTTGTTCCGAGCCCCTTAAGGTCGAGGAGTTTATCGTCAAGCATCTCAACCGCACGGCGACCATTAGCCGCGGCTACGGTGCCTTCTCGGGCAAGTGCGTGACGGTGATCATGAGCGTACTGAGCCGTCGCGAGGCCGTGCAACTACGCCGCTATGCGCGCGAAGTCGATCCGGGCGCCTTTATCACGATTGTCGACAGCTCCGAGATCGTCGGCAAGGGTTTCCGCGGCACGAACTAGCGCGGACGTATTCAACGAACCGCCTGCTGGCGCCGTGTACCTTGCAAATCGGTCGTCTTTGAGTATTTGACCCCACATTGGGCAATAATGATGCCAAAGACACCGTTTGCGATCCAGGTGATTCGCTCTAGATACGAAGGGATGATTTCGATGTTCTGTTCGCAGTGTGGCGCCCCCATGGGCGATAACGACAAGTTCTGCGGCGTGTGTGGTGCCCCCAATGCCGGTGCTGCAGCTTCCGCCCCTCAGGGTCAGCCTCAGCCTCAGCAGTTTGTTCCTCAACCTGTCGCGAACGCGTCCAAGGGCTGCACGGCTCAGGCGTTTGAGGATATGACCAAGACTCCGGGCGTGCTGCAGCGCGTGTGCCAGATTGCCTTTTTGCCGGCGCTTATCTGTGTCGTGTCGGTACTCGTGCTGTTCATCCCCGTTATCGGCGGTATTGCGGCTGCCATCGGCTTTTTGGCTGCCTACGTGGCGAGCGTGTGCGGTTCGGGCTTTGGCATCGAGTGGGGTCGCGACCTGTCGCTTAAGATCGATGACGGCATGGGTCGTCCGTTGATGCGTTCCACGTCGTTTGGTCTCGGAATCTTTTCGAGCGTTATTTCGGTCGTGCTCGAGGTTATCGCTGCCATTCCCATTATCGGTGTAGTGCTTTCGCTGGCGGAGGGCGTGGTAATTGGCGCCGCGGGCTCGTATTCTTATTACGGCTCTTATGCGCTCGAGGCTGCGCTGTTTGGCTCGCTTGGCCTGCTTGTCCTGGCGCTAATTGCCTCGGCGATTCTGGGTGTCTTCTTTAAGATGTTCGCCGACATTGCCGTGATGCACTTTGCGGTGACCGGGCGCGTCGAGAGCGCGTTTTCGCTCGATAAGGTCTGGGCGGCCTTTAAGCACAACAAGACCAAGCTGTTCTGTGCTTCGTTCCTTCCCGAGTTTTTGACGGGCCTGGTTTCCAACGCCATTACGTGGATCTTGACAGCTGTCTTTGGTGCCATCGCCGGAATTGGCGCGTACGGCTATTACTATCGCCCCACGGGTATCGAGGCGATTGTTACCGCCGGTGGTGTCACGCTCGTATTGTTCCTGGTGCTGATTGCATTCGTCACGGTGTTCCTTACGGTCTTTGGCAAGATGCTCAAGCACCGTGCCGTTGGCTATTGGGCTGCACGTTATGCAAGCGAATGGGCCGATGAGGACAAGGACGACGTTTTGACTTTTGTGCTCCCGGGTGAGAAGAAGCCTGCTCCTGCGGGATTCAATCCCACGGCAGCCACTGGTGCTGCGCCTGCCCCGGCGCCCGCGCCTGCACCTGCCCCGGCACCCGCGCCTGCCCCTGCCCCGGCACCTGCTCCTGTCCCCGCACCGGCGTCCGAGGCGACGCCTGCGGAGCCCGATTGGGATGCCGTTGCCACGCCGGCGGATGAGCCGGGCGATAATCCTGCTGCCGAAAACAATCAAACCGAATAGCCGGTCGAGGCGCCCTGGGCAACTGAGCCCGGGGTGCCTTTTTCTACTGCGAAAGCAAGAAAATGCCTGGGAAAACGGTTGCAGCAAATTTTCTCGGAAATTGGTCAATGTTGCGCAACAACGTCGCGGCTATTGTTGAGAACGTAGACGTGTAAGGTTTGAAGGCGTGCGACGCCTTAGGAAAAGGAGAGGCTCATGTTCTGTCCCACTTGTGGTTCTCCCATTTCGGATGATGCCAAATTCTGCCCTGTTTGCGGATCCGCCGTTGGTGCCGCTTCTGCCGCTGCGGCCCCGCAGCCCCAGCCCGCTCCGGCCCAGGCTATTCAGCCCGCGCCCCAGCCTCAGCAGCAGTACACCGGTCAATACGCCCAACAGTCCGCATCCGCTCCGATGGGCTATGACCCCATTAAGGCTGACCGCAGCCTGATCGGCTGGCTGCTGCTCTCTCTTGTGACCTGCGGTATCTATTCGTTCTACTTCCTGTATTGCTTGGCACGCGACGTCAACACGTTGTGTCAGGATGACGGCGATTACACGCCGGGTCTGGCGGAATTCATCCTTCTATCGTTTGTGACCTGCGGCTTCTACGCGTACTACTGGTATTACAAGATTGGCAACCGCCTGCAGGCCAACGCTCCTCGCTACGGCCTGGTGTTCCAGGAAAACGGCACCACCGTTCTTCTGTGGCAGATCTTCGGCGCGCTCCTGTGCGGCCTTGGTCCCATCTTCGCTATGAACATCGTCATCAATAATACCAATGCCATGGCAACGGCTTACAACACTCGCCTTGGCGCTCGTGCCTAACAATAAGGGCGGCGTGAACAGCTTCCAGGGACATAGGGGCACGGCAGAGCTCCTTCGCCGCGCCCTTTTTTGCACCGGCGCGCTCTTTGTCGCCTGGCTCGCGCTCTACCTGCTCGACATTGGCTGCATTTTTCGATTGATGACGGGCATTCCTTGTCCGGGATGCGGCATGACGAGGGCGTGGCTGGCGGCGCTGCGCCTCGATTATGCGGCTGCCTTTGCCTACCATCCGCTGTTTTGGGTGGTGCCGATTGCGTTTGTGCTCGCGTTCGTGCGCGAGGAGGTGGCATCGAGCAAGCTAAAGCGTGGTATCGACATTGCGGTCACCGTGTTGTGCGTGCTGGTCGTCGTCGTATGGATCGTGCGCCTCGTCAATCCGGCAGATGCCGGTCTGCTCTTTGGCGGCTATGCGCCCGCCGGAGTTCCCGACGATATCATCCACCTCGAACCCCCACGCTGGCTCACCATCCTTCGCTCTTACCTGGCGTGACGGAGGACGCGCTAGAAAAACGGTCGACACATAAGCGGGGGCGAACGTTGAGATAACGTCCGCCCCCGCTTTGCTTTAGCCAGGCTGTTATGGATGGGCGTGACGGCTACTCGTCGCGCTTTTCCTCGTGGCGAGCGGCAGCCCGCGCATCGTGGATGCCCTTGATTGCAGCATGGCGGGCGGTGCGAGCATCGTGCATGGCGTCGCGCGCCTCAGCGGCCGTGGCCTTGGCAGAGCGCAGCTTGGCGGCCAAGTCGGGGTTGGTCTCGGCAACCGCGGCGATCGTGGGGCCGTCGAGCTCCTCTTGCGTGGGCTCGGCCAAAAAGTCGATGGCATACTGAGCGGCTACCATGGAGCCCTTGGCGAGCACGCTCTCGTCGATCTTATAGAAGCAAGAATGTTGGGCGTACGTGGCGCCAATCTGGGGGTTGCGCGTGCCAACAAAGGCGAGCACGCCCGGCACGCGGCGCAGGTACTCCGAGAAGTCCTCGCCCGAAAGCGTGCCGCGATAATGGCCTTCGCCCGCGGGGCCCAAGCACTTGACCACGGCCTGACGACAACGCTCGCTCGAGGCGACGTCGTTTTCGACCTTGTAGTTGGCGATGGTGTAGTCGGTAAGTTCGGCCTCTGCGCCCAGGGCTGCCGCGGTGTGCTCCACGATGCGGCGCATAAGCTCGGGCATTTCCTCGTGCGTCTTGTCGCCATAGGTGCGCACCGTGCCGGCGAGGTAGGCCGTGCCGGCGATAACGTTGCGCGCGGTGCCGCCGTGCAGCTCGCCGACGGTGATGACAGCCGGCTCGTAGGGGCTGATCTCGCGCGAGACGATGGTCTGCAGGGCGTTGACGATCTCGGCAGCCACCATAACGGCGTCGTGGCCGCGCTGGGGCATGGCGCCATGGCACGAGGTGCCGCGGACATCGATGCGGAACCAGTCGGTGTTTGCCATGCGCGGGCCGGGCTCACAGCTCACGGTGCCGGCGTCGACTTCGCTCCAGATATGCGCGGCGTAGGCACCATCGACGCCGTCGAGCACGCCCGTGCCGATCATGAGCTTGGCGCCCTGGCCGTTTTCCTCGCTGGGCTGGAAGACGATGCGGACCTCGCCGTGGATGTCGTCGGTCATATGGCGCAGGATCTGCAGCGTGCCGAGCATCATGGCGATGTGGCAGTCGTGGCCGCAGGCGTGCATGCAGCCCTCGTTGACGCTGGCAAACTCCTCGCCGGTCTGCTCGGTAACGGGCAGGGCGTCGATGTCGGCGCGCAGCAGGATGCGGCGGCGCGGCGTGCCGTCCTCGCGGTAGGCATCGGGCGCGGTACCGCGAAGCGTCGCCACCAGGCCCGTCTTGAGCGGACGCTCGTAGGGGATATTCATGGCGTCGAGCTGGTTGGCGATGTCGGAAGTCGTGCGCTCCTCGGCAAGGCTCAGCTCCGGGTGCTTATGGAAGTGCCGGCGCTGCTTGATGATGTAGGGTTCAAACTCGGCGGCGATATCTCGGATGGCCGCGGTGACGTCGTCTGCCGCGCGAACCTCGGTTGCCGCCATAATTTGCTGTGCCTTGGTCTTCGTCATGGTCGATTTGCTCCTTGCTGGGTTGATCGCAAAATCGTACAGGCTCTCTCCAGTATGCCACCTGCCGCTAGGGCTGGTAAAGTTGCCGTTTGCCGCTTGGGGTTTTGTCACAAGGGCGGGAGAGTACACTCGGAGGTGTTGAATTTCCTGCCAGAGATGGGGATGCCCATGCAACATATCGATCGGATTATCCGCTCTAAGAACGTTTTTACCGCCCAAGACGGTATCGATACCGCCCGCGAGCTGGCGATTGCCATCTCGGGCGATCGCATCGTCGCAGTCGGTGCGCCCGATGACGTGATTGCCGCCGCACCTGCCGCCACGCCGGTGGTCGATTACGGCGAGCAGTTTGTCTGCCCCGGTTTCCACGATGCGCACTTGCATTTCTTCCATACCTCGGTTGGCTCCTCGCCGTACATGCTTATGGATATGGGCACGTCCGAGGCAGCATTGGTGCAGCATGCGCTCGAGTTTTCCCAAGGCTTGCCCGACGACGCCTGGGTCGTGACCCAGGGTTGGCGCGATTACCGCTGGGATCCGCCCGAGCACCCTACCAAGGCCTCCCTCGACGCCGCCTTCCCCGATCGCCCCTGTGTTATGTATTCGGGCGATGGGCATACCCTGTGGCTCAACAGCCGCGCACTCGAAGCCCTCGGCGTGACGCGCGACAGCGAGCCTCCGGCGGGTGGCAGTTATGACAAAGACTCAAACGGTGAACTTACGGGTATCGCCCACGAGGCAGCTGCCATGCAGCTGTTGCCGCGCTGCCTTGAGTGGCTGGGCGAAGATCGCATCGCAAGCGCTTACGCCGATCAAATGAGGCGCATGGCCGAGCAGGGCATCACCTCGATCTGCGATATGTCGCTCATGCCCATGCCAGGCTGCGATTTTATCCGCGACGATGTCTACGACAAACTGCAGACGGCCGGTAGGCTGGGCATTCGTGCCCATCTGTTCCCCACGCTGCTGGATGACCAGTCGCGTCTAGAAGAGCTGCAGGTGCGTTACGCGAACAACGCGCTGCTTTCGGCGCCGGGTTTTAAGCAGTTCTTCGATGGCGTTTCGAGCGAACACACGGCATACCTCACTGAGCCCTATACCAACCCGCGCTTCCCGGGCGACCAGGGTCGCCTGACGGTTCCTGTCGAGCGCATGCGCAAGTTGGTTCTGGCGGCAGCCGAGCGCGGCCATACCGTGCGCATCCACGTTATCGGCGACGGTGCCATCCATGCTGCGCTCGATATCTTTGAGGAGGCGGCAGAGCTCTACGGTCTGCCGTCGCACGGTCATAACACGCTCGAGCATCTGGAGAATTTGCTGCCCCAGGACATCGATCGCCTGCGCAAGCTCAACGTCATTGCCTCGAGCCAGCCTTGCCACATCACGCTCGACCCGGGTGGCCCGGAGCGCGACCTGGGCCTGGAACGCAGCCGCATCATGTGGCCGTTTGCGACCTATAAGCAGCGCGGCATCCGCCAAGCTTTCGGTACCGATAGCCCCATCACAGCCGTTACCAGCATGAACGTGCTCTACACGGCCATCACGCGCCAAGACCCCCGCAGCCACTGGCCCGAGGGCGGCTGGCTTCCCAGCGAGCGCATCGACGCGGCAACGGCCCTGCGCAACTACACCCTGGGCAGCGCCTACGCGGCAGGCGACGAGCGAAACCTCGGCAGCCTGGAACCCGGCAAATACGCCGACCTGGTAGTCTTGGACCAAAACCCGCTCACCATTGACCCCCAAGAGCTGCAAGCCACCAAGGTCCAGGCCACCTACCTGGCAGGCAACTTAATCTACGAGCGCTAATATTCATGCCGTACCGTTAAACGCGGCTCGGGCAGCCTATTTTGGGATGGCGCTCGAGCCGCGTTTGTATATCGGTGGGGACCCACTATGAGCGTCCCTGCTCTGCTTGATTTGAGCGTGGGGTGGGGCGCCGCTGCCCCGCGCATTTAATTTGGACATCAGCAATGCGGTCTCTTGGTGTTTTGCATACTTTCCATTGCAGATTGCATAAAAAGGCTGGGATGTTCTTTCTGGTCCTGATGTACCCCCGCCTGGGCCGTGCAAAAAACGGAGTATTCAGCAACGCAAGCTCTGCCGGTGCCGCTGCGGCTGAGTAACGTTGCGGAGATTGACGTCATTTTGGGGTTCGGCGCGGCGCGAAGCATGCCTTTTTGTCCTGGCGGGGTTTGCCTGCCGACTCAAATCCCCGGTCGAAGGCGTCCTTGGAACCAATATGGTGTGTCCGGCGTGTATGCAGCCGTCCTGGCTTGCTGAATACTCCCAAAAATGCACGGCGCTCCCCAGGGGACCCGCGCGCAGCGAAAACCATGCCCATGTCGCTATCCGCATCGCCATTTTGCTGCACTGACTTTTCTGAATGCCGGGACCGAATTAGTTAACCTGCCTCCCGTGTGGCTCCGGAGGGGCGGGGCATAAGGTTTATCGCGAGTTCCGCACGAGCCGAAGGCCACTTAATGTGGCCTTCGTGCGAGCAGGACTGCCCGAGCAGGAAACCTTATGCCCCGCCCCTCCGGAGCCACACGGGGGCCACCGCTAAGTTATCCCCCGGCATTCAGAAAATCTAAGT
>NZ_JBDMGT010000030.1:0-26488 GCF_039752775.1 Collinsella aerofaciens
AGTGTACTGAGTATTTTGACTTGGGCGTTGGATGGGTGCTCGGTCACCGCGTGCGATGGTGAAAACCGGGCCAGGCCTTACCAGCGGATATGCATACAGGAGGGGCTTCCATTTTCCATGTCCCGCTCATATCGTCTGCCAGAAACCTGACGAATGACCTGTCCCCCTGTCATGCCCTTGTCACAAAATCTATTAACGGGACCGTCAAATTTCCTCCTGCATTTTCTGACGGTACCGCGGTTCCCGCATACGTTTTGGGACTGTTGAATATGAACAATAAGATATGTACCAGTAAAGTTCGATGCCAGCATTGATTGGAGCGCTCAATGTGCGAAATTGCGGTCATGTTTGATGAGGGTGAAATGGCTTTGATTCAGGTTCATGCGGACGCCGCAGGCGTGCCCTTTTCCGAGTTCGTGAGAAGGGCGGCACTCGAAAAAGTCGAGGACATGGCGGACATCGAGGCTTATGGCAAAGCCTTGGATGAGGATGACGACGCCCGCTACTCAATGGATGACGTCATGCGTATGGCTATGTGGAACAATTAGCCGTTCACGGTGCCAAACAGGCCGCACGCGGTGGGCGGCGGCATTGCCGAAAAATCGACCTCACCAGATGCGATTTACGGCCCGAAAAAGGGGTGCTGCTGGCATCCACACCAACCTTTGGCTAAACGTCCCGTAAATCGAATCCTGTTAAGCCGCCTACCTGCAGTTTTGTGAAATTTGATACCACCGGGTGAGAATCATGTCCGCGCGGGGCGATATATTAGGTAAAACACCCGCGAGGAAAGGAATAGCCATGAGCGACGCACAGGAAATCGTTCAACGACTCGAACGCGAGATGGCAGACCGAGCTGCCGCCGTTGAGAAGGTTGATGCTTTCAAGGCTCAGTTCAACCAAACCATCAAGGCCTTCATGGTCGCAGACAGTGCGGTCCGCACCCTTGACGACCATGACAGCGAGATCGACGCCCAGATTGCAACTGCCATCGACGAGCATCTTCGCGCCATCGACATGCTCTGCCACTTCGGCATCGACGGTGGTTTCGGTAAGAAGCATCCGATCAAGGAGTACTAGACCGCTGCATGGCCATGGAAGTAAAGTAGAAGAGGGTCGAAACGAAGCAGTTCCCGGACAATTGGCGTCCGGCCAGACACTTCGGCTCGGCCCTTTCTCGTGCGTTTTTCCAGAAAAGCTCTAGAACATTTCTAGATGCATTCCGAAATGATTGCGAATCGCTTTTGATGCGGTGCCTAACGGCACCTATGATCCGCTCGCGAAGCTCGCTGATTTATATATCTCTTTGTACATTTTCGACTACAACCAAAAACGGATTCGGCGTCCTTGCCGAATTGTAGGTGTTACAGCCAGATGTTCTTGTCCGCCCGGGGAGCGAAGCGACGCCGGCGCTGAGGGCTGACAGCTGGTACGCCTCGCGCTAAGGGCTTGCTTGTTTATAAGACTGCCCGCGAGGTCTGATTGGCTTGCGGGTTGAATTGTTAGGTGGTGGAGTATCCACAGATTTGGGCACAGTCGTGGACCCTCCCTAAATCTTCGAAACCAGCATGTAGCTGGGAAGACCTCACCCGCCCCTTGGCCTTTTGCTCGACGATCTCGCGGGTCTCCACATGGCTCCGCCATGTATCCGGACCATTCGTTTAACGCATCGGCCGTCCTCACCGATGCCCCTCTACATGACAGGGCCCAGGGTGGGGCACAAAGTCCGTCACGGCTGCACGCCTACCGCAGTCCTCCTTGCTTGACGTTGCGGCTACTCACCGCCAAACACACGCGTCGCCGCGTGGATATCCCACCGACTCCTGCTCTTCAGCTTTTAACCTACTTTCCTGCAGTATTGCAGCAGGACGAGCGCTCGGATCCTGGCACGCCGTCCCCGCCCTTATGGGCCGAGGCAGCGCAGGGGTCACAGGGAAGGCACTACCCTCGTCGAAGTCTCCTCGTGGAGACGGGACGGCAGACCTGTACAGCTCAGTCACCGATTATTCGAGCAAAACGCTACCTTTTTCGCAGGCCCTGGGGCCTGGCCGACCGGGAACGGCATATGTCACACGCCCGGTCGATATGAAAAAACCTCCCGGTGAGGAGGTTCCGTTTTTTCTCTTATCTACTTCTCCGTGTTGTCCTGACCTGCGGGTCTGGATAAAATGGAGTTGTCAGATGGCTTGTGGTTTAAGCGTCTGACGGTGTAGATGTTGAGTTGGTACCTCACTCTACGCGGTTCCACGGTGTTGGTACCACCGCTGGAACAACCTCGATGATAGCACGCCCGCCCGTCTTAACGGCGGGCGGGTTATCAAATTTTTAGCTATCTACCTGCGAAAACTTAATACATTGGTACTACGGTATGGCTCTTTGCGGTGCCGCCAATAGCTGACTATTAGTGAATCTGTAACTAATAACTCTTAATAGTTTGTAATTAGAGGAAATTCCGAACTATTAGCGCCAATAGTTCCACCGCTCTTCGCTGGAACTATTGGCAAAAAAGGCGAGCACGCCGAGTCGCCGCGCGTGTAATCGCCACGATCGACAGTGCGATCGGACCGATAGTGAGGCGCGTCGCTACCGCCGTGCGCCTGGCCGGCAGCACGAACGCGGTCATCGTCGGCATCGGGAACGGCGCCGGCATAGCGGTTGCGAATCTCCCTTGCGTAACCGCGACGCGCAAGAAGCTCATCGCGAACCGCCGGATCTTCGAGCAGGTCCTCATCGCACTTCGGTGCGATGAATTTGGGGAATGAATTGTAGGCGACGCCCTTGCTCGCTTTCGCTTGTTCGACCCACGCCGAGTACGCCTTCTTAAGACGTTGAATGTAAATCTCACAGCGCTTCTCGTACGGCAATGCTCGCTCGGCTTCCAGCACGTTCTTTTCGAACGCCGCTTCAAGTTGTTTGACCGCGAAACGTCCGTCGAGTCGAGTCAGATTGAAAGTGCACTTCGGATTGCCGGCTTCTTTGATATCTAGATCTGTCGCATAGACTCGATTGTTCTTGATGAAAATGTCTACGCCCCACGATGCAAGTAGTTTTTTGAACTGCTCCATGTTCTTTACGCGACCTTCGTCAATTGCGATATGGATCAGCTCGCGCAGATTGTTTTTGTAACTGTATTCGTCGCGGTCGATGATTTCCTTTTCGATCTCGCGAGGTTGGCGCTCACGAATCTTCGAATTCTTCTTTCCCTTCTCAAGTTGGACGAGGTTCCATTTGTCATCAAGTTCACGAACCCATGAAGCGCGCTTGTATTTGCCTCGACGGCCACCGGTGTCGCAGCGTTTACCCGTCAGCAAATCGGTTCGATTTATCGCCATGTGGACGGCATAACGTTTGCCAGCTTTATCGCTTTCTTCATGCAACGCAAAGATAACTTGCTGATTTTGATAATGCTGGGCGACCCATTCTTTCGCGTACGACATGCATTTTTCCGGAGTCATCTTACCGCCGTTGCACGAACATTCTTCGGGCAGGAACGCGAGAATCTGGTGAAGGATAGTCACGTTCTTGGCACCGGCTCTCGAAGGTTTGTCGTGATGAAAAACCTTTCTGGTCATCGCCATTTTAGAAAACCAATACTTGTCGCATTCGATGTTCCAACCGTCACGGGCCAAGGCATGTTTTCCGTTGATGTACTTACGGACATTCTTTGCGTACCGATCGCTCGAAACGCTCTTCTGCTTGATAACCGTCATTTCGTTTCGCCACCTTCGATGAAATAACGACGCTCAAGAGTTTTCAGGAATCGAAAAGCGAGATCCGCGCTTTTCGTAACGTGGTCAACGGTTCTGAAAACCGCTATCTCGTTATAAGAGGGAAGTCCGTTAGCATTTATGAAATGCATGAGCTGATTGAGGTTTGTGCCCTGCTTCAAAAGTTCGTGATAAATTTTCTCGGCACCTCCGCGATCGAAATCTATCTTTTCGACTTTCCCACTGATAAGAACGCGGCGGGCGTATGAACTGACGGTTACACCGAGCGAGTTCGCGTTGCTTTCGATTTTCTTTTTCTCTGCTGGAGAAACCTTGATGTGAATCTCTTCAGATCGAGATTTCTGGTCGACGTTTTCTGCAGAACCGAAATCAATATCAAACTCGTTGATGTTGCATAAAACAAACCGTATAAGTTCGGCTTCGCTTAACTTATGGCGTTTTGCAATTGAAGCGATGGCTTTCTTCTCTTCATCGGAAAGAGATGCTTTGACGGTGTGCGGGCGAAGCCTGCTCATGATTCCTCCGGAAACGAATCAGCGATCGGAGAGGCCTCCGATCAAAACCTGCTATGCGATTCGCTTTCCTTGAGGAACGGCTGGCGTCGTTCCAAAAATGAAGAATCGACTCCACGATTCTTTCGCGCGAAGTTTCAACTTCGAATAAACCTTATCGCCGTGAGAGGCGATAAGCAAGATTTGTGGTGTGGTGTTTTTGGGACGAATAGGCCCACAAAAGTGCCACCCACAGTCATCTTGCAATCTCCGGAACGGGGATTGGGCGAAACGCAGTGTAGACGTGGAATGAGAGGCCTCATTCCAAGCGAGAGGCCTCGCGGCGTTGTAACTGCGTGAAGACCGTGAGCGAAAGTGAATTTTTAACGCGAAGGATGCTGAGTGTTAGAGATTCGCTGTAGCGAGAGCGGAGCGGGTTTGCGGCGCCCGCGACGCAAACATTCGACTTTATCGAATCGTTTTTCGATACGCTTGCGAAAAAGTTGAGGCAGCTTTCGACATTTCAATGACGCGGAGAGTCTTTAGTGAGACTCGTAGCGTTGTTGGATTGTCGAAAGGTACCGCGAATCGCATTACGGTTCGAATGGCGATTCGATTTTCATGCGGCGGTCAAGCCGCCTATGATCGCGACCTTCGGTCGCTATCGATTTTCAAAGCTCGCGTTTTGTTTTGACGCGAGTTGAGATGCGAAACGAAAAACCGAAACGCCCGCGCGAGCCGTTTCGACTTTTGCGCGGGCGTTTCGAATCAAATGAAAATCAATACGATGAGTTTTTGAGTTTCACGCTTCATAACAGATTTAAAAACTACGGCGTCGATTCCAACTGCCATCAATCAACCGATGCAGTCGCAGTCAACTTACCGACCCAGGTCCAAGGGCGGAGCCCTGGCAAGAGCCAACGGCTGCGAACTTGTGGCTACATTTACGATGGAGGTACAAGTTCGCGTCTCTTGCGAGATTTTTCATCTCACAGCACATTTCACGGCAAACCATCGCCGCGCTTAGATCGCCTCGGTGTCCGGTGGCTGTCCGGTAGCGAACCTTTTACCGAGACGCACCGGAGACATTGCGTAACTGTGTCATGCCGCAACAATGTAAAAGTGTGACTGCCGAACTGTGTAATAACGCAATAACGTAACAACGTTATTGCGTCACTTTTTAACGCCGCCAAGGGCGCCGGGTTTTTAGGGCAGAGCCCTAGTGCGCCGCCGGGCTTTGTACGGCGGCGCACGACACTTGCGGAAAATTTTCAGGCGCGATTAGTTCAATGTTCAATTGTTCTGCTATTCCACAGAACTATGTAATAACGACATTACGTAAATACGGCATTGCTGAAAAAGTGAATACCGTTGACACTCCCCGTAGTTGAAACCAGGGGTTTTACGACGGTTTTGATAATCTATGTGGCCAATATAATGCCGTTGAACCCGCATATCGATACCGTTCAGCCATTCGCCTCGCCCCCGTCGCACGCATCTTCATTCGGTCTGTCATTATTAATCTAACGATGTTTTGAGAAATGTAGGTGCTTCTGAATGTACTGTCGACTTCTTCTCAAACTAATCCTAAGAGACAGGGCCGTATGGATTTGTACGCTCGTTCTCGCTGCAGCCTTTTCCGTCCCCATTGCGTTCAATTCACCCATCTACGGACCCTTCTTTATGAAGCAGGGCATGCAGGGCTTTGTCGACGCATTCAATACGCGCGCGCCCCAGGCCAGCGGCACAGACCTATCTCCAGAGCAGCAAAATGACGCGGAGCTTGCAAGATACGCGAACGCCGCCCTTGCCGCTCAAACCGACGCCGCCTTTCTCGATTCTGCCGAGAGCTACTACGCGCTCATGGGCGAAGGCTTCCAATCCGGGTCCATCGTGGGAGACCGAGAGACCAATGACGCGGCGCTCGCATATTGCCGTGCCCTGAGCAGCTCCGGCATCACGGATATCCCGGCCTCCGCAAGCGACCTGCCATTCCTTTCCTTCCTGCCTTACGCCGTTGCCACGGCGCCGTCTTTCCTTCCCTTCATCCCCTTCCTTCTCTCGTCGATACTCGTGCTCGGCGCCACAAGGCCTGCGACCCTGGCGGCAAAGGCGCCCGTGCCCAAATTCCGGCGCCTTATTCAGATCGTGTTTTCGATAATCGCCGCGGGGACCGCGATGCTCCTCGCCGGCCTCGCACCCGGGGGCATTTACGCCTTGGCCCTAAACGGCTTCGGGCAAATTGGGTACCCGATCGCCTTCTTCCATGACGGCGCGCTTACCACCACGACCGCGGGAAACGTCTTCACGACCCTGCTTCTCGCGCTGCTTGCGGGCGGAACCTTGATATCCGTTTGCTCCGTCGTCCTATCGACCGCAACGAGGCGCGTCTTCGCGGGCCCCCTTGCCTCCGCGCTGCTTGTCGCGGCCCCGGCATTCCCGTTATTGTCCGATTCGGCGCTGGAGCATAATGCCGTGCTCGGGCTCCTGCCGCTGGCCGTGTTCTCGCCTATCGAGGCAACGGGCTACGTGGGATGCTTCCCGACGGAATTCATTGGCTCCGGTTCAGGCAGCGCATCGATGCTTGCCGTGGCACTGATATACGTCGCGGTCCTTTTTGCGGTCGGCGCCGTTGCGGCACGTTCCCCCAAACAGCCTGGACCCGCGAAAAAGCACCATGGGCTCGAGCTTCTGGACGCGAGCGTGGGATACGGAAGCACGACGATACTTTCAATCGGGTCGCTTTTCCTGAGCCCGGGAACGGCGGCGGGCCTCGTTGCTCCCAACGGCTCGGGGAAAACCACCCTTCTTGAAGCGCTGTCGGGCCAATTTCCCACCCGCATCCGCTCGGGAAGCCTGGCGGCAGACGGAATCTGCCAACGTCGATCAGCCGAATTCGCAGAACTCGTCTACCTGAGCTCTTCGGGCGGCGCGGATCTCTACCCCACGCTATCGGCCCTCGAGCACCTCTCTTTCGTTAGGGAGGCGTGGAAATCGGCCGCCGACATCGACTCGCTCTGCAACTCCCTCGGAATCTCCCCATATCTCGACAAGCCGGCCCGTAAACTCTCGACAGGAATGAAGCAGCAGGTAAAGCTTGCCATGGCGATAGCGACCGATTGCCCGTACCTCATCCTCGATGAACCGCTGAACGGCCTCGATCCGGGAAAACGAAAAACCTCCTGCGACGCGATGCGCAGCGAAGTGACACGGGGCCGCAGCGTGCTCATCTCAAGCCATCTGCTCGACGACCTGGCAGACCTCACCGACTCGTTCTACTTCATCGAGGCCGGCACGCTCGTGGAAAAGATCGAGTCGTCCTCGCAAACACTCAAGCAGGAATACCTCGATACATACGAAGGAGGTGAATGACATGAAACTATTTGAACAGCTGAAGCCCAATGCGTCGCGCATGGCTGTCTACGCCATCCTCGTGGCAACGGCTTTATGCGGAATCGCGGCACCCGTCTATGCGCTCAACGGAAAGAAAGGCGATGTCGAGCCTGCGTACATGAGCTCGACGGTTAAGGACCGGTACAAAGCCTTCTCTGGAGACGCGTTTTACGTAGCAGAGTACGACACGACCTACCGTGAGCTTCGCTACAACAAGAGATACGAATATCTAGGCGCAAATGCAATCAGCTATACATCGGGTTGGTACGGCTCCCACTATGGACACATAACCCAGTTCAAGTGTAACTACCGTGTGTACAACTAAAGCAACCGGCTGGGACGAGGGGCGACGCAAAAGCGTCGCCCCCGTTTTTAACCATGCCAGCTGAACCTGGTTCAGGCTTCAATGCAAGAAGAAGCAGGCAGAGGTCCAGATTTCGGACAAGAAGAGGGCGCTCGCGCGCGAGGTGCGCAAGGCACGCAACCACGCGCTCATGGTCGCCGGCGGGCTCATCGTGAACCACGCGCCGTGCGGCAACTGGAAACGCATCGACTGGGACAGGCTTGCGGCGTGAATCGACCGCCACGGATACAAGATCACCGGCTCCACGCAGCACGGAATCTGGACCCGTAACCTTTCGTAGCCCAGATCAAAATACCGGTTGTTTCCAGAAATCCTCTAGGAGGCGTCTAGATAGAGGATTTCTGGAAATGCAAATAACAATAATTTAGATTCCGAGCGTATCGACCGGAGCAACAACGATGCCTTCGCTAGTTACGTGAGCCGGCATACCAAACCCGATGACGATGAGTTTCGCCGCAGGCGGCCTCTCCCCGCGATCGACCAGCTTTCGCTCAAGTCGAAGCAGATTTTCCACTGCCTCTGGGACTTGGGGGCTCCCGAGCTTAACCTCAACGGCAACCCACAAGCCGTCACGACGATGGACAATCGCGTCGACCTCTAGGTCGTCAGCGTCGTGGTAGTGAGATACGGTCGCATCGCTGGCCGCCGCGTAAACCTTGAGATCGTGCAGCACAAGGGATTCGAAGAGCAAGCCAAGGGTCTTCGGATCGGATGACAACGACTCCGGATCCGCACCGATGAGGGCGACGGCGAGCGATGAGTCCGCAAGGTGCCGCTTCGCGCCCTGCCGCAACTTCACCGGCGACCTGAGAGCCGGATGCCACGCGGGGACATCGTCGACGATATTGATACGGCGCAGCGCGTCCATGTAGCCGGTAATCGTATTCTTTGAGACGTCAACACCCAAATCCCTTTCGATGGACCTCATGCCGGCAAGAGTTGATTCATTGCGTGCAAGCGACGAGAGCAAGGCCCTTACCTTAACCGGGTCACGTTTCACTCCATCCGCCCTCGAAACGTCAGACTCGCAAACACCGTCAATATAGGCGGCGGCTATCCGCATTGCGTCGGCAGTTGTCTTACCGACCGCTTGGGGCCAACCGCCGCGGCAGAGCAAATCCGCGATACCGGCGATACCGGCGATGGATCCGAGTGACGCCGCAACGGAATCGCCATCGAGCAGCGCACCAAGCGAGACCGCTCCCGACGAAATACCGAGCTCGAAAAGCGTCATGGTATCCATCCGCAAACGGGCGATTCGACCCACACCGCTGTGCATCGGCTGGTTCTCGGCTCGCGGCGTCGCAGATCCGGTGAGAATGAACTGTCCTGGCTCCCCTCCCCTGACATCGCATTCGAATCGCACGGCATCCCATAGCTTCGGTTCTTCCTGCCATTCGTCGACAAGCCTCGGGGTCGGTCCGACAATTGCTTGGGCCGGATCGAGACGAGCGAGTTGGAGGGCCGCAAAACCGCCAGATGGGTCGGAGAGAGATAACGATGACTCGGCAAATCTCTGAGCTGTCGTTGTCTTTCCACACCATTTCGGCCCCTGAATGAGCACTGCACCAAAAATGCCAAGGTCGCGCTCGACCAAGCAGTCAACACAACGTCCTATATACCTATCCATCGGCTTTCCCTCCAATCATTCATTTGAAATTATAGCGTCTATCTGCGTCGTTGGGACAAATAACGATTACTTATTGGGACGATTGACGGTAATTTATTGGGACGATTGACGATGGTTCGTTGGGACGATTTCCATTTTCTTAAGGCACTAATCAACGAGACCCACTGTGAACTATGAGACGGATAAATTTAGCTGACGCCTCTCATGAGTTCAGCAATGCTGATTTGAAATCCGTCGGCAATCTTCTTGAGATTTGAGAGGCTAACATTACGCCGCCCGACTTCAATGCTCGCGTAGTAGGAACGATCCATTTCAATCAAATTGGCAAACTGCTCCTGGCTGCACCCGAGTCCAGCGCGGAGCTCTTTACATCTCAAGCCGAATGATTTCTGAAGCGTCTTCGTATCCATGACAAAAAGAGTCATGGATTGTTGTATTTATGCCAATGGACTATATACAACAATCACAGTTGAGGCGCATAATTATCTCTATTGGAAAGCACTCTGATGCCCAGTCGGATAGGGCACGGAAAAGGAATGGAACAGCACAATGACTCAGGGAAAGCATTTCGCTGCCGGTGGCGATCACTTCGCCGCACTGCCAAGCAAAAAGATTCACACTCCGAAGGGGATCGCGCGTCTGACCGTCACCGCGGCGACCATGGCCGCCATGACCGGATCGAGCCTCATCTCACCGTTCACGGCATTCGCCCAGACCGGTGACGGGGGCACACAGCACCCCGCCGTGATGTCGCCGATCGCCGCCCACGCCGGCGCGGCATCCGGTACCGGCGCGAAATCCGTCGCACAGACCATCGCGGATCTGCAGAAGGCGGTCGACGAGGCGAAGGCGAAGGAGGACGCCGCCAAGGCAGCCTACGATGAGGCCGCCGGTCCCTACAACGAGGCGGCTTCCGCCCGCGACCAGGCTAAGGCATCCTACGATTCGGCAGTCAGTGCCGGCACGGCAGCCGACCGAGCGGCAATGGACGAGTACGCCCGTCAGGTCGCAGAGGGCAAGGACGCCGCCGATGCCGCCGGCAAGGACCTCGAGCAGGCGAAGGCGGGTCTCGCAGACGCCAAGGCAGATGCGTCCGAGAAGGACGAAGCGTACCAGTCCGCCATCAAGGCGGCCCAGGACGCTCAGGACGCCCTCGATAAAGCCAAGGCCGATGCCGTAGGCGCCACCCCGGAGGCTATCCGTACCGCCGAGCAGGCCGTGCGCGACGCCACGGATGCCGTGAGCAGGGCACAGGCCGAACTCGACAACGCCAACGCGACGCTTGCCGATGCCCAGTCCAAGCTGGTTGTGACCCAGTCTGCAAAGGATTCCGCCGATGCCGTCCTTGTCGCAGCCAAGCAGAACAAGGACGCGGCGGATGCGAAGGCCGCAGCAGCCAGCGCCGCCTATGAGCAGGCGAAAGCCGACCTCGCCGCAGCGGAGGCAGGCGCCAGCGGTCCGGAGTACGATGCGGCAAAACAGAAGGTCGCGGACGCAGAGGCAGCCCTCGCTGCCGCACAAGCGGCACAGTCTCAGTGCGAGTCCGAGCTCGAGCAGGTACAGTCCGCTGCGGCAACGGCACAGGCCGACCTGAATGATGCCCAGGCGTCCCTCTCCGTAAAGCAGCAGGCCGCGGCCGATGCCGAATCCGGTGTGAACGCCGCCCAGTCCGCACTCGATGCCGCGAACGCCGACCTCGATGCCGCCAAGCAGGCGAACGTCGACGCCATCTCCAAGCTGGATGCAGCGAAGCAGGCTGTCAAGGACGCTGAGTCCGCCAAGGCAGCCGCCGATGTAGAGCTTGCGAACGCCAAGGCCGCAAAGGATACCGCAGACGCCGCCGTGACCGCCGCGCAGCAGAAGGTCGACGAGGCACAGGCAAAACTCGATTCCGCCGGCGCGCAACTCAAGCAGGGAGCCATCGGCTTCTTCCGTGCCATGGGTGCCAATGACGCAGTCAACATCATCCTGAATGCCAAATATGCCGGAAAGACCGAAGTCGGCAACTCCAAGGACGCCACGTCTCTTGACAATATGCTCAATGCGATCAAGTGGATGAAGTCCGTCAACGACTACCGCAAGTCGGTCGGCCTGTCCGAGCTCCATGTCACCTACAAGCTCATCGCCGGTGCGATCGCAGATGCCAACTACAGCGACACCGTGCTCGATCATGCCCGTCAATATGATTTTGCCGAAAACCTGGCATGGAATTACGGAATCGATCCGAGTGGGCAGTGGATCGAGCAGGAGAAGGGCTTTTTCGACAAGGCAACGGAGGCCCTTTATGGAGTCACCGGTCTTGTCGGCAAGGATGCCTATGATTTCTATGCAAAGAACGGTGTTGCAATCAACCATTGGATTGCAGCCAACTGCCACTGGGAGAACGGCAGTAGCGGCACCGTCGGCCATTACATGAACATCATCAATCCCGAACTCGCCGTTATGGGAATGGCAACCTGCACCAAGGGCACCATGTCCGGGCTTCAGACGCAGTGCTACACCGCAGAGATCTCCGGCTGGTCCGGCTCCGGTTGGAACATGAACCCCATCTCCGTCGACGAGTACGAGCAGAAGCTGACCTCCTATATCAACGGTCTCAAGAACGCCAAGAGCGCACTCGACGCAGCCAAGGCCGATCTCGCATCCAAGAAGCAGGCAGCCGCCGGCGCCGCCACAACCGTCCAGCAGAAGCAGGTCGCGGTGGATTCCGCACAGGCAGGTGTCGATGCCGCAAAGCAGAGTGTTGCCGATGCCCAGCGTGCCGTCGATGCCACCAAGGCTGATGTCGCCGCCAAGCAGCAGGGCGTCACGGATGCCCAGACCGAGCTTGATGCGGCGAAATCGGACCTCGATGCCGCCAACGCGGCAGTCGATACGGCAAAGTCGACCGTCCAGCAGAAGCAGGTCGCCTTTAATGCCGCCAACGCAGCCGTAACGACCGCACAGTCCAAGCTGGACTCCGCCAAGGCGGACACCGCATCCAAGCAGCAGGGCGTGGACGATGCGAACGCCGACCTCGCGAAGTTCTTCCAGGACGTCGCCGACGCCAAGAAGGCGCTCGATACAGCAAAGAGCGTCCATGACTCGGCGGTAGCCGATCAGACCGAGAAAGCGACCGTCCTCGCCGCCGCCGAGCAAAAGGCGGACGCCACCGCACGCGCCCTCGCGGATGCCCAGCGTGCCGTCGATGCCGCAAAGACCGACACCGGCGTTGCCGCCGACAGGCTTACCGGCTCCCAGACCGATCTCGATGACGCACAGTCGAACCTCGACATTCTCACCGGCCTTGCCGCGAAGCTCGCAGAGGCACAGCAGCGCGAGCAGGATGCAGTAAAGGCCGTCAATGACACCAAGGCCGCGCTCGATGCCGCGAAGGCGGATACCATCGCCGCCGAGTCCCTGGTCTCCGCCGCCGAACAGGCGAAGGCGCAGGCAGACGCCAAGCTGTCGAAGCTGAACTCCATCGATGCCGGCGCGGCGATCGCTTCCGGCCATGATGTGAACGCGGATGACGCCCTCAACGCGCTTTTCGCCGCAGCAGTCGAGACACGTGCCAAGGTCGCGCCCGCCAAGGCCATCCTGGACGAGAAGCAGGCCGCGGTGGACGAGCTCCAGCCCGGCTACAATGCGACACTCGCCGCCTACGAGCAGGCGAAGTCCGACCGCATCGCAGCGGAGCAGAAGCTTTCCGATGAGATCGCACGACAGGAGGCAGAGGAGGTCGCAAAGCAGCAGGCGGCATACACCCCGAAGCATCTCGCCGGCACGGATACCGCCCAGCCCGGCAGCCTCGCCCAGACCGGCGACCGCGCGGGACTCATCGGCGAGACGTTCGTCATCGGCGGTACCGTCCTCGTGGCAGCCGGCGTCTTCCTCGATCAAAAGAAGCGCCGCGAGCAGATGTAAAAGCGAGCCGGGCGTTGGATATCGGCTGGTGTCCAACGCCCGGTTTCATGGGCAGGGAGATCGGCGTGAGAACAAAGGCTATTATCGTAGCGCTTCTGGTGTGCCTTTCGGCACCTCAACTTGGATGTGCCAGCGTTGCAAAGCAAGGAAGCGGCTCTACGGAAAGGGCCGCTACGGCGGTAAAGAATAAAGACAAAAAGAAGCCGAGCGAAGAAAAGGCGGCGCAAGCCTCTGGAACCAAGACCGAGGAGAAGAAAGAATCCGACGGCAAGGACCAGAAGTCCGATGACTCCAAGAAGGAGGATAACAAGTCTTCCGACTCGTCGAAGTCTGACAGCAAGGGAAACTCCTCCGACTCGAAGCAGAATTCCGGCAATTCACAGGGTTCCGGCAGCAATAATTCCTCTTCCAACAGCGGTAGCCAGAAGAAATGGGTTGCCGAGCAGGGGCACTGGGAAACCGACTACGGCCAGGTCTGGGTCCCGAACGTGGTATATGTGCGACACGAGCGCTACTGGGTCAACCATGGCGGAACCAAAGTCGGACCGTTTGACAGCAAGGCCGCCGCATGGTCGTGGTGCGATAACGATGTTGATAATGGCGGTATCGGTGGCTCCGTAATCGACGACTCCTACACCACCAGCGAGGACCAGGGGCATTATGAGCAGCAGGCGACCGGCAGGCACTGGGTCGTGGACGTGGCCGGCCACTGGGAGTAATGTGCATCGTTCCTCTCCTCTTACATTCGGTAAATAAATATTTATTTGCGGGCGGCCGGTTTCGGCCGCCCTTTTTAGACGCCCAGTCTGGGAGCAAACGATAGGAAAGCAATCAAACGAGAGGCTGTTCCAAAAAAATCCGGCGGTGCCGGATGCTTCGGGCAAAACCTTCCGCAAATTCAACCGATCTACAACTGTGACCATATAACTGTGCGCACATATTAGCATGGTCATATGGTCACCTATTTACAGCTGCGATTATGCTGCAATAACTCAATCGTTAGTGATTATTAAACAGCCAATCGAAGCCAGGCTTGCCCAGTGTTTGGCGCATCTGCCCCACCTTGATCTCCGTCTCCACGCCATCCTTGCCGAAGACGGCGCTCATGTTCCCAGCGGTCGGAATGACCGTTTTCACTTCGCCCGTAGTGAAGTCGAAACGTTGGCTGCTGACCTGGTTCTCAAGATGGATCTGGCCATCGAATCCAAAGACACTCTGGAGCATGGCTGCCTCCTTGCAAGAAACTGTCGCCCCCAGGATAACAGACGGGCGGGTCCGGCGCAGCATATAACGCTCGGTAATACATGACCATGTTAACGTAGTCATATGTTCACGTATTACAAGCTGGGACCTCATGGATTAGAGCTCGAGCCGCGCCCGTGCTCCTTGGCGTCTCGCGTCCGACCGTCATCAAATGGCTCAAGCCGGGCTGGCGCGATGAGTGGGATGAGGTCGTGAGGCGGATGGACGCCGGCAACGTCACACCCATCCGCCTCACGGACGACGGGATCCCGTGGACGCCGGAGGCCGTGGCCGTCGGGGCGTCCGGCGGGAAAATCATCGGGGTCGATGCGTGGGGCATGGCGAAGGTTCTTACCGGAGCCTATGGTCCCGGCTCTCCCGGTCGTATTCCTACGATATCGCCCCTAAATCACCAATGTGTCAGACAAAGAATGAGGCAATGGCTATGACCACGGCTACGGCAGATGCAACGACTGCGCCTTTTTTCCTCTCCTTTAGTCCGGCGAATAGGGTTGCCGTAAAGTAAAGGGCGGAAATGCAGGCTATGGCAAGCGAAACGAGTTCCTTGGGCGGTTTCAGCAAAAGGTCGCTAGCAAAGAGTAATGCAAGCAGGGCAAAGCCGATTGTGACCAAGTATCTTGATTGATTTTGCGACAGCATGGCAACTGCCTTTCAGAACATGCAAGTGAAAAGTCGGTACGATGTCATTGCGGTTGCAAACAAGCCGCCGTCAGGACCGGTTGTCACGAGACCGGCGATAACGCATTTTCTCGGTTTCCAGCTCATGACAGACCCCTCTCTCATGGTACAACGCATACATTATGAGATATGCACATTATCTCGCTAATTAATTTCAATATCCATCATCCAACTAAAGAATACTGACTCATCGGTTCAGCGACGATGCGTTTTTACCCTTGCGTTCCCACTCGCCGCGTCGGCGGTCGGAAGGGTCTCCGTCTTGCAATCAGCGACCTTGTAACCGTATCTGATGACTGTAGGTTAAACCAACCCATAGCCATGAGCACGTTAACGTAGTACTATACTAATTACTGAACATGCTCATATATTTCTAACTGCGACTTAGAATTACTTAATATAGTCACATGTTAATGTGCTAATATATGACTATGCTATTTCAGAAAGGGGAGGACATGGCGACGAACATCCTGCTAGTCAATCAGAAGGGCGGCGTCGGTAAGACGACGTTCGCCGACGAGATCGCCTGGGGTCTCGAGCGCCGCGGCCACAAAGTCGGATTCGGCAATCTCGACCCTCAGGGCGGCGCGAACCACGAGAAGAACCTGCTCGACGACGAGGACGCCGTAAACGTCATCGACACGCCGGGTTTCCTGAGTGACGAGACGGCCACGTACGCGAAAAACGCCGACATCGCGATCATCCCGGTCCAGCCAGGCACCCTCGGCCTAAAGCCGATGAAACGCACGATCAAGGTCATCACCGAGGCCAATCCCGATTTGTCCTTCGCAATCATCGTCAACAACTTCGCGGCAAACCAGACGGTCGACCGCCAGTTCCTCGAACTACTCGAAGCCGATGACTTGCCCGTGCTGGGCACCGTTCCGACCGCAGCGGCCTTCAAGCAGGGCGCGGCCCTGGGCAAGCCCGTGTACGAAATCGCGAAGAGCGGCAAGGCAGCCCTGGCAATCGAAAACATCCTGGACGAGATCGAGGAGGTCCTGTAATGGCCGGAAAGTTCAAGAAATCGACCTCCTACTTCGACGTCGCCGCGGAGAAGGCCGAGGAGAGGCAGCAGAAAATCGTTGAGAGCGCATCTGAGCCGCAGAAACCGGCTCCGCAGGTACGGAAAGCCGGGCGTCCCAAAAAAGGCGCCGAAGGGGCATCTGAGAGGCTTGTACAGCTGTCTGTGTACGTTCCGGAGAGCTACCGCAAGCGGTTGAAGCAGGCCGCGCTCGAGGAGGACAAGTCCGTATCGGACATCGCTCGCGAGTTGTTTGACGAGTACCTTGCCGAAAAGGGGTTTTAACGAAGAGGGCGGCGTGACGTTCTTGACGTTGTGGCAGAATGAAAGCCCAAGAGGATCAGGACAGGGGTATCGAAAGGTGCCCCTGTCTCTTTTTAAGCCACTGAGAGCCGATTTAAGACCCCGTTTTATCTATCAATGAGAAAACGGTCGAATCCCACCGATAGAACGTCTTATCTTCAATTCTGTGACCTTCTAGCGGTATTCTGTGCAAGGTTGACTGAATACCGGTATCCCGATCGACCGGGAATCGGATTCGGCACTCATTGCCGAATTGGACGGGTTGCGACTGAGTGCGATAGGTCGCCCGGGGAGCCGAAGGCGACGCCGGCGCCGGGGATTGGCGAGAACGTGGGCGGGGAGTTGGGGCGGAGCCCCCACACTTTCGGCCGAAGGCCATGCCAAGGAGCCGCAGGCGACGCGGAGCGTGCGCAAGCGCGCGGAGGGCAAGGAGGCGTAGCCGACGCGCAGGGAGCCGAAGGCGACCGGAGTGCGAGCGTAGCGAGCGCCAAGGAGCCGCAGGTGACGCGGAGTGAGGCGTAGCCGAACGGAGGGCAAGGACGAAGGATTTCCTTGTTTGTATATCCTTCGATCATTAAATGCTTTCTGGTGGATTTCTCCGTTTCCTCCTTGAGTTCAGACTAAGTGAATCTTATTCACTCTAGTCAGACTTGATGGGTTGCATGAACCCATAGTTGTGGTTATTTCAACCCATAGTTGTGGTTATTTCAACCCATAGTGCATGGGTTAACTGAACCCATAGTTGGCATGGGTTATTTCAACCCATAGTCTCGTGAGACAACCCATAGTTGATAAGTTGACTCCGGTTAACACATGCTCAAACTATGGGTTGAAATAACTATTCCGGTACTTTTTGGCATTTTTCGATCGCTTTCTGTGGGTTGGTTTAACCCATAGCTAAAAAAGTGGCTTAAATTGTCTATGGGTTCTTTCAACCCATAGCTATACCGTCACGGAAAAGCGTCCGCGATCTCTGTCAGCAAGACTATGGGTTGTTCTAACCAATAGTCTTGCTGAGGAACCGTTATTTAACCCCTATCAATAAAATGATTTTTCGCCAAGCTATGGGTTAAAACAACCCATAGCTATACTGTAGGTTGTTTTAACCCATAGCTTGTAAGGAAAAGAAATAGGGCTATGGGTTCGTACAACCCATAGCCCTTCAAACTAGGCAGAATGCTTTGCGTCCCACTGAGCTTTGCGTTTCGCCGAATTCTCGGCGCGTTGCTTTTTCTTGCCCTCCTCGACTTCGAGTCTGCGCTTAGCGATCGCCGTCATATCGAGCTGGTACTCAACAGTTTTATTGTTCCCGCGCGGCGACTTAATCAAAAGACCAAGTTCGACGAGCTTATCGATTCTCTTCTTGACGTTCGACCGATCCGAGTTGACGTCCGCCGCCATGGTGGCAAGGCTGATGTAGCAGGTGGATTTGTAAACGTCCTTGCGCTGGAACGACCAAATCCGCCCCATGATATCGGTGTCAAGTCTAGGCAAACCGAGCTCGAGCATCCATGGCGGCTTGATGATCGCGACCTTCTCGCTGACCATATCCTGCACCATGTGGGCGACACGGGACGATTCATCCGATGCCCGGCGAAGTACCTCGCGGTGACTCTCACTATTGGCCATGGCGGCATCTGTGACGGCCTGATTCGCGAAATCGGACGCCGTCCCCATTCCAGACGGGTTTGCGGGACCGGACGGGTGGCTATCCGTGTCCCACGGATAGCCACCGCCCACATCCGGTTTTAAATTTCTGGTATTCATAAACTAGCCTCTCGTTGAGGCTATCTAGCCATCAGTCGAAGTGATGCCATAGTATTTTGGTAGTACTTCAACATAGGGACCCAAATCGAAGCATACGTGTGCTAGGATTGCAGGTAACAGGCCAGAAAGCCACATTTGAACATGGAAAAAGCCCTTCTTACTTGCCGGTAGGGGGCTTTTTTCATATCTATTTTTGCTCTTTAACACGCTCCAAAAACTCGGAGATAGCGATTGCCGCCATAGACGACTTAGCTACACCGCGACTCTTCGCGTAGTTATCGAGATCACGCCAAATTTCGAGAGGCAGAGTAACCTGGATTCTTTTCTTCTCCTCGGCCACTGCCATAGACAATTACCTCCTTCGTTAAACAAACGAAATCGTACCACTACTGATTGAAACAAAGCGTATCACAAATACTGTCTAAAATACAAACTAACACAAAGTGGTACACCTAAATTCGCTAAATCTTTTCGTTCGGCCAGATAGGCACTCGAGTTTCCAAAAGGGGTACAGGAAATTGCCGAAAAGGGCACAGGGGCGGCGAGTGATTCACCAAGAGTGAAGGTGGGCCCTCTTGCCCAAGCGTTACTCGTTGCTTTGAATGGCAGCGCACTAGGGCGACGGGAGTACTCGGGAGACCTGCCTGTATATTATGCGGCTGATTGAATGGCAACAGGGCCGGCGACGCTGCCGGCCCTGTAACTGTCTACGCGGGACAGGCCGCGCATGTTGAGTTCAACGCGTCTCGTGACTGTTCAGATTCTGTGCACTGGGCGATTTGTTTTGGTCGTTTAGCTGGGCTAATGGTGGTTATTGGCTGCTGGGCTGGAGGATTTGGACTAATAGTTGCTAATAGTGGCCGGATGAAGAGCTGTTCAAGCTATTAGAAGCAATAGCGAGTACGGTCTTGGCTGGAAAACAGGTCGCGAGCAGGGGAGGGCCGAGCATGTACGGACCGGTGAGCAAGAACGGGCCGGCGTTGGAATTTGGGGAGATCGGCGAGGAAGTTAAGGATGAGGTTCGGCGGCAAGCGACTGGCGAGGCCGTCGAGAGAGCCAGGGGCAAGCTCAAGGCCCGTGACGAGCGCGAAGACGATCCGTTTTGGGGTCGCGGGAATCAAGAACACCTTCGTCGAGCTGCGGAAAGACTGGATTCCGGCGAGGGAGTGGAGCACGGATTGATCGAAGAAGAATGACGCTCTGCTAGAATCAGCAGCGCTGTCGGCAGTCCTCGTGCCGGGCAGAGCCCTCCATCCGATGGGAGGTGATGCCCATGACCGATTTCACCGAGTTCGTGAAGCTCCTGACCGCCCTGGTCTCGCTCCTCACGGCCCTCGTCGGCCTTTCCAAGGCACTCAAGCAGGGTTCGAAGCCCAAAAGAAAGGTCACCGTCGCTAAGGCGGTGACCTAACTCTTCAAAGCAGCGGCTCTGCCCAGCTTCCTACGACTTGGGCTGCCGTCGGCACCATTCTACCCGTTTGACATTGCTGTTGTCGATGCGCCGTATCAAGAATCCACGGCAGCGCTCGTGGTTGCAAAACAGCCCAACAAATAGTGGCTATTAGTCAGTTCGACTGTCCAAAAGGCCTAATAGTTGCTAATAGTGGCTAGTTGGCAACGGATTTGGGCTATTAGTTCTAACAGTGCCTATACTATGACCCCACAAACGGGACACGGTTTTCTGCCCGCACGAGGTTTTGAAGTTTTAGCTGGGACAATCCGGCAGATTGGAGCACAGAACATGAGGTTCGAACGCCTCATGTCGCTCAAAATACGTCTCCTCAACTGCGCAAAGGAGAACGGTTTTTAGCGACAAGGAGACAATGGAATGATCTGGTTCACCAGCGACACCCACTTCGGGCATGAGAACGTGCTGAAGTTCACCGACCGCCCGTGGGAGACGATTTGGCAGATGAACGACGCCATCGTCGACAACATCAACGGTAAGGTTGCCGTGGATGACGAGCTCTACATCCTAGGGGATTTCTCATTCAAGATGACCGCCCAGGACGCCTATGGGCTGCGCAAGCAGATCGCTTGCAGACATATCCACCTCGTCCCGGGAAACCACGACAAGGACTGGACCCAGCCGGCGGTCGCGGGCGCGTTCACCGTGGAGCCGCCGATCTGCGTGCTCAAGATCGACGGGCAGAAGATCGTCCTGAGCCATTACCCCATGGCCGACTGGCAGGGCATGAGCCATGGATCGTGGCACCTCCACGGGCACATCCACAGCAGCGGCGGCGCGTACAACGAGTTCAACCGCAAGCAGGGCCTTCTGCGCTACGACGTCGGTTGCGATGCCAACGGGCACTCCCCGGTGAGCCTCGACGAGCTGAGGGAATGGTTCGCCGGAGTCGACGAGCCGTGCGGCCGGGTGAAATGGCCCTGGTGGGTCAACGAGACCGGCGACAGGCAGGTCGAGCGCGAGCTGGCGGCGTACAAGAGGGAAGCGGCAATCCGATGACGGCTTATGTGACAGGCGACATCCACAGTGGGCTTGACATGCAAAAGCTCCGCGACTGGGAGCTTGGGGATAGTCTGACGAGCGACGACTACCTCATCGTCGCCGGTGACTTTGGCTTTCCATGGAACTTCTCTGCCGAGGAATGCGCCGACATCGCCTGGCTGGAGTCGCGCCCCTACACGGTACTGTTCGTCGACGGCAACCACGAGCGCTTCGACCACTGGGAGGAGCGTCCCATGGAACCGTGGCACGGCGGGCTGACGCAACGCCTGTCGGATACTTCGTCTATTCGGCGCCTGACGCGCGGCGAGGTCTTTGAGCTCGACGGTTCGACAATCTTCACCATGGGCGGTGCCACGAGCGTGGACAGGGAATACCGCGTGCCGTATTCCAGCTGGTGGCCTCAGGAGCTCCCGGACGAGCGCGATTTCGATACCGCGCGGGCAAGGCTCGACGAGGTCGGCTGGAAGGTCGACTGCGTCATCACCCATACCTGCGCCACGCGCATGCTCTCGCCGACGCTCTACCCGGACCCAGGCTGGGAACGCCCTGATGTGGACCGGTTGACCGGATTCCTCGACGAGCTCGAGGACCGCCTGGACTACAAGCGCTGGTATTACGGACATTTTCACCGAGACGGCAATCCGGACGAACGGCACACGGTGCTGTATGACCGGATCGTGGGGCTCGGGGACAAAATCCTGCCGTGGGGTGCGTACTGATGACGGTCTATGTGACGGGCGACGTGCACGGCAGGGCCGAGTACGGGTCCAGCCGGTTTACCTCCAAGTCTTGGCCGCTGGGCCGGACCCTGACGCGCGATGACGTGGTGATCGTGGCCGGCGACTTCGGCTTTGTCTGGGATGGATCCAACGCCGAGAAATACTGGCTCGACTGGTTCGAGTCGAAGCCGTGGACCACGTGTTTCGTAGACGGCAACCATGAGAACCATCACGCCTTGGCTAATCTGCCGGTACGGGAGTGGAACGGCGGGCTCGTCCATGAGGTGCGACCGCACGTGCTGCACCTGATGCGCGGAGAGGTGTTCGACATCGACGGGCTCACGGTCCTTGCCATGGGCGGTGCCGCGAGCAACGACAGGCAGTATCGCAGGGAGGGGAGGAGCTGGTGGCCCGAGGAGATGCCGAGCGAGGAAGAGATGGAGCACTGCCGCGCCTCGCTCGACCGCGTGGGCTGGAAAGTCGACCACGTTGTGACTCACGAGGCTCCTGCCGACCTGGCAGAGCAACTATGCCGGGAGCGCGAACGCGAGTATCTGGACGACCGGCTGCAACGATTCCTTGGCGAGCTCGACGGGCGACTCGGCTGCCGCGCCTGGTTCTTCGGCCACTACCACGGCGACGAGTGGCGTGACGCCAGGCATCGCCTTATCTACCGAGACATCGTGTCGGTCGAAGATGCTGCGCCCGCTTCTAGAAACCTTCTAGAAGCGCTCTAGAAGGTTTCTAGAAATTAGGCGCCATATGGACTATTCCAATTCAAAAGTCTGATCGAGGGAGTTCGACCCGGCACCCATCCCGTCGACTTTCACTTCGATGGGAGACATGTCGTTGAGGTCAAAAATCGACACACCGTCGCATTCGCCTCCCGGCGCAAGCCCTTGCGAAGAGAAGTGATCTTCCTGCAAATCGGCAGCAAACCCGCGAGATAGCATCTGCTTATTTTGATAAGCCGTGATGTAGCTACCAACAGCGCATGAATCTGCCGATCGGTTGTTAATGGCGTGCCAGCGAACAACGGCAACCTTCCCGCCATCGCCAGTCGAGGAATCATGCACCTCGACGCCGGTGACTGAATACTTCATCTTGCCGTAAACCCCGTCTTCCTGCGCGTTATCAGAATCGGCGACCTGAACTGCCGTCTGATAATCGTCTGCCTGGCTGCACCCAGAGGTCATAACTAGGGCGGCTGCCAGAACACCCGCAGCCCCAAAGTTCCGAGCTAGGTTGATTGCCTTTTTAACAGAGAGATGCTCCATCGATTACTCCAAACTTAATTGTTTTTGAATGCCATCAGCCAAACAGCCAAGCCCCAATGAGCATGACCACTGAAACTGCCGTAAGCGAAGCCCAGACGGCATTTTGACGGGTGATGACACCGCTGATGGTGAGCGGATTTGCGCCGGCACCATCAATGACAGTCCAGACGAGTGGCGTGACCAAAAAGACGACTAGCCCTGCCGTTATCAACTCACGGCGAGACGGCCTTAGCTTGTCGGACATATCTACACGCCCCTCGTCTGGGTCATGACCTCGACCTTGGCCTCGGCCACGGCCGCCCGCTGCTCGGAGGCGGCGAGGCGGTCCTTGAGGGCGGCGACCTCGGCCATCAGGTCACGCTGGGCGAGGAGGGAGACGTTGAGATCGGCCTGAGCCTTGGCCGCGGCGTCGACCGCACCCCTCATGCTTTCAATTCGATCGTCTTTTGCGGCTGATTCTGCCAAGAGCTGATTGTTCTCGGAATCGAGCTTCTTGAGCTGCGAGAGGTAATCGGCGGCGGTGGCGTGGAGCTCATCGTTCTCAATCTCCAAGCTCGCAGTATCCAGCTCGAATTTCTCTTTGATGGCGGCGACCTGCTCGACGCAATTAGATTTGATGCTCTGAATCTGTTCCATTGCACTTTTCTTGGCAGCGTCGGCGTCCTCGCGGGCAGCACGAGCCTCCATCGCGGCAGCTTCGGCAGCGCCCACGATGATGCGCTTGACCCGCTCGACCGCCTCATCGAGGACGGCCGATGCGTCGAGCGCAGCCTTCACGCCGGGAGTGGCGTTAGGGTGGTAGCCATCGACCAAGCGGGCGACGGTATCGGCCTGCGAGAGACCAAGGCTCGTGCTGATGTCCTTTATGGCGTCACGGGTCTCCGATGAGACATTCAGGCTGGTCATTTTCTTTTCGGACTGGACTTGGTTTTCGGCCATGATGCGGCACTCCAATCAACAACGGGCATGGCTCCGCCATGCCATATGGCTGGGAACAATGCACGGCCGCTGTTGAGTTGTCTTTTTCCTGCGATCGGTGAGTTCTAAAAAGGCGTCTCAAGTCATGCGTTCACGCAGGTTTTCGGTTAGAGAAATACCGCACCCTTATATAGTAACGCCGCCGCACTCGGGCCTATTAGGCAAATCGCGAAACGGCAGACGGACTTATTTCCTGACGCCCACCAATCCGCGTTCACGAAGGATGCGGTACAGCGTTGATTTGGAGACGCCAGTCGCAGCGCAAATATCGGGAATAGGAGTCTCTCCTCCAAGATAGAGCCTTACTGCAGCATCGGCTTTGACGCCGGCAGTGCGAGGCCTGCCACCCACGTTGCCGCCGTGGCTCCGTTTGACGGCGATACCCTCGGCCTGGCGCTGCTTGATTAGGTCGCGCTCGAGCTCGGCGGTGCAGGCGTGAGTGCCGAGGACGAATCGACCGAAGGCGGTATCGAGGTCGACCGGCTGTTTCAAGGAAGTTAGCTTCACGCCGAGATTTCGGAACATAAGGTCGTAGTTCAGCAATTGCCTGGTCGATCTGGTTAGGCGCTCCCAGGACTCGACTACCACTTCATCGCCGGCCTTCATCTTCTTGAACAGACGCTTCTGCTGAGTTCGGTCGCCGTCCTTGGCACCCGTGACCTTGTCTTTGTAGATATGGCCATAGGGCACGCCGGCGTTGACCAACGCCTCGATTTGCCTATCTAGCTTCTGATCCTTCGTGCTCACGCGAGCGTATCCGTATCTGGTCATTTTCAGCCTCCTGCCTTGTCTTTTGATTTTCTCATGGGAATGCAAGTGGAGGTTTTGACACTGGGTTTTGGCACTCGCTGTTCACGGCATCGAGGGTTCGGTTTTCGAGTGCCGCGCGGCATACCTTTTGAGACGTCGGGGCCTTGAATATGAGCAATAAGATGCGTATCAGTTCGCAATGGTTCGATGATGGGACCGGCTATACCGGTTTTTCGATATGGCTATGGCAGTTTTTATATATCGAGTGAGCACGAAGGGCCAGAAACTCGACTCGCGGAGGGGCGGCGGCAACCCGCTGGTGAAGGGAGTTAAGTTGGCGGGTTCGATCTCCCGGTTCAAAAAATACTCAGTATACTGAGTGATTTTACTCAGTATACTGAGTATTTAAGAAACAAGGAGGTAGATTGACATGTTTGAGCGCCATCAAGTTGCCGTGATAGCCCAAAGGATGCGGGAAACGAATAATCCGTTGATGCAATTTATAATCGGGCCCCGCCAAACGGGAAAGTCGACCATGTTCGTGCAGGCGTTGCACCATGTAGACATGCCCTGTCACGTGGTCAATGCGGACGATGTTGTGAATCCCGATGCCAGCTGGCTGCAAATCGAGTGGCAACAGGCAAGAAACCTCACGTCTGGAGGTAAGGCCCCGGCCGTTTTCGTTGTTGATGAGATTCAAAAGGTGCAGAGTTGGTCCACGGTCGTCAAGGGATTGTACGACCGGGATCGCCGGGAGGGGACGCCGCTCAAGGTCATGTTGACCGGATCGTCGTCGCTGCTGCTGCATAAGGGCTTGGAAGAATCCCTTATGGGCCGTTACGAGCTCATTCGGTCGCCGCATTGGTCCTATCGCGAGTGCAGCGAGGCCTTTGACTTTTCTTTTGAAGACTATCTCTATCACGGCGGATATCCGGGTGCGGCGCCGCTGGTTTCCGATGACGCCCGTTGGCGAAACTATATCCGAGATGCGATCGTCGAGCCGGCGATCTCGCGCGATGTTCTCTCGTTGGAGAATATCCGCAAACCGGCGCTGATGCGCGCGCTCTTTTGGCTCGCGGCGAGCTATTCGGGACAGGAGCTTTCGTATTCAAAAATGGTAGGCCAGCTGCAGGATGCCGGCAACACGGTCACGGTCGCCGGGTATTTGGACCTGCTGGGCAAGGCCGGTTTGGTTACGGCGATCCCCAAGTTCAGTGACAAGGAGCTCGCAAAGCGCCGAAGCACCCCGCGGCTCATGGTTTATGACACGGCGTTTATGACGGCGCTCGGCGATAAGGGCCGTGCAGAATGGCTGGAGGATTCGGCGCGGCGGGGTCATTTGGTGGAATCGGCAGTGGGTGCACGACTGCTTGCACGCGCGCCGGAAGAGGGTTTTGAGGTTATGTGGTGGCGTGAAGGCGTCAAAGAGGTCGACTTTGTGCTGCGAAGGGATGATGCACTGAGCGCCATTGAGGTCAAAAGCGGTGGAGAGTCCGGCCAGAGCGGCATGTCGACGCTCCTAAAAAAGTATCCGCGAGCCAAGCGGATCGTCGTGGGAGGAGCGGCGGCCGGGGCGTGCACCGTGGAGGATTTTCTGCTCGATAAGGTACCGCTGTTTAACTAGCCTGAGCAAATTGAGAAAATACTCAGTATAGTGAGTGAAATCACTCAGTGTACTGAGTATTTTGACTTGGGCGTTGGATGGGTGCTCGGTCACCGCGTGCGATGGTGAAAACCGGGCCAGGCC
>NZ_JBDMGT010000031.1:0-26056 GCF_039752775.1 Collinsella aerofaciens
CTTGCCCGTATCGTAGGCAATGCGCCGAATGCTCGCCATCGAAATTTATCGGTGGCCCACTTCAGACTGTAATGGGCGGGCAGCGCCGTCGCGTCGAGATCGCTCGAGCCCTGCTGTGCCCAGGCGACGCGGTGATTCTGGACGAGCCCTTTACCGGTCTAGATACCGCTGCGCGCGACGCATGCGCCGAGGTCGTGCTCGACTTGCTCGACGGCCGCATGCTGCTGCTTGCTACGCACGATGCCGCTGACGCTCGGGCTCTCAATATCTCGGACATCATCACGCTCTAAATACTCACTCAGCAACAAAATGATTCGTTTTTTCTCCGTCCCCATGGGGTCGGGTATGGTATTCTATCTGCGGGGTAATACTTAGGAATACCAAGTAATACCAACGCCGTAGAAACAAACTCCAGATGCGGGCCAATCGGGTTGCCTTCACAGCCCGTCGCCCAGCCGCGTGGCCCGCATCTATCCGCATCACCGTCGTTTCAAAAAGGAAGCGCCATGGCAGAACACATGACCCCGGTTGTCGCGAAGGTCTTGCCCGAGGAAAAGGCGGCCTTCGCGGCGGCAACCCAGCTCGTGGGTACCACGCCGTCCAACGCCATCCGCATGTTTATCGCCGCGTTCAATCGCTGCGGCACCTTCCCGTTCGACATCTCGCCCAACGGGGCTTTTGGCAAAGACTGTCCCCAACAGCTAGTCGTTGAAGAACGTCCCCAATGACTAGTCGTTGGGGACGTTCTTAAATGACTACCTGTCGGGAGGAGGTTGGCATGCTCAATGCGATGATTTGGGCGCTTGCCTGTTTTGGTGTCGTCGCTGCCGATATTGCCCTGAGCGTCGTTTTGTTCTCCGCCCTTGGCGTCGCATCGGTGTTCGTGGGTTTTTCGTTCGATGACCTCGACATTCAATTGCTTCAGGCCGTCGCGCAGACGGCATCGTTTTTGATGGCGCTGCTGTGGTGGCGTTATCTGTGGCCGCGTTCGTTTATGGCACGCCGGCAAAGCGAACATCCGCTCAGCGGGGGAGCGCGTGGGGCGTGGAAACGCATCGCCTGCGTTATCGTGATTGGCCTGACCCTGCAGGTGGTCGTTGGCTACGTGACCGACGCCGTGCTGTCGCTGTTGCCCGATGCCGCGGCCGACTACAGCGAGCTTGTCGAGGAAACAGGCATGGGCGATACCAGCTATCTCGCCGTCCTGACTACGGTGCTCGGCGCCCCATTTTGTGAAGAGCTGCTGGTGCGTGGCATTATTTTTGAGTTTTCGCTCCGAGCGTTCAATCCGCAGTGCCGCCCACTTTGGAAGCGCCGGCGCCGTGTGAGCGCGCAGGACGGCGCCATAGTGCCCTGGGCGGCCCCAAGCACGTGGGGTATCGCCGCGGCGATTGTGCTGCAGGCGGCAGTCTTCGGTTGTATGCACATGAATTGGGTGCAGGGTTGCTACGCGGGTGCCGCCGGCATCATCTTTGGCTGGGTGCTCGTGACGACCGGAAAGCTCCGCTACACGATCCTGCTGCACTTTGCCTTTAATGCCGGGTCGTATCTCATGACGTTGCTCTGGTTTGTGAACACGCCGTTCGACGTGGTAATTACGGTCGCTATCGCCGGTGTCATCCTCGTTGAGGCAATGCGCTCGCTGCGCTACACGTGTGGGATGGATACTGCGAGCGCACCGCTGCCCTAGTTGCGGCGTCCGCCGCCGTTGGCGCCCTGTCGTCCCTGGGCTGCGCGATTGCGCCCTGCGGTGTTTTGCGCACGCGACATGCCGCCGTGGCCCTTGCTGCCCTTGGGCCCCTTGCCAGCGCCGCCGCCATGCGGTTTGCCACCCTTCTTGCCGGTGCCATGCCCACCGCCAGCAGACGTCTCGCCCGGGCGCGGCGGCACGGGACGGATCAGGCAATGCTTGGTGTAGCCAATCAGATCGCGGCGGCCGGCCTTTTCCAGCGCCTCGCGCACGAGCTTGTAGTTCTCGGGCTTGCGGTACTGAATGAGCGCGCGCTGCATGGCCTTCTCGTGCGGGTCGCGTGCCACGTAGATCGGCTCCATGGTGCGCGGGTCCACGCCGGTGTAGTACATGCAGGTCGACATGGTGGACGGGGTGGGGTAGAAGTCCTGCACCTGCTCGGGCATGTAGCCCATGTCGCGCACGGCCTCGGCAAGGTCCACAGCTTCCTTCATCGTTGAACCGGGATGGCTCGAGATCAGGTATGGCACTACATACTGCTTGAGTCCGTATTCGCGGTTCAGGCGTTCAAATTTGCGGCAGAATGCGTCGTAGACGGCGCGGCTCGGCTTGCCCATCACGGACAGCACCGCGTCGCTCACGTGCTCGGGCGCTACGCGCAGCTGGCCCGAGACATGGTGCTCCAGCAGCTCGCGCAAAAACTCGTCCGAGGCGTCGGCCATGGTGTAGTCAAAGCGGATGCCGCTGCGGACAAAGACCTTCTTGACGCCCGGCAGCTGACGCAGGTCACGCAGCAGCTGCGTGAAGCCGCTTTCATCGACCACCATGTTCTTGCACACGCTCGGCCACAGGCAGCGCTTGTTCTTGCACACGCCGTGCTTGAGCTGTTTGTCGCAGGCAGGGCGGCTAAAGTTTGCCGTCGGTCCGCCCACGTCGTTGATGTAGCCCTTAAACTCGGGATCGTGCGTGAGTAGCTCGGCCTCACGCATGATCGAGTCGTGGCTGCGCATCTGCAGCACGCGGCCCTGGTGGAAGGTGAGGGCGCAAAACGAGCACTCGCCAAAGCACCCGCGGTTGGAGCTGATCGAAAACTTGATCTCGGCAAAGGCCGGCACGCCGCCTGCGGCATCGTAGTCGGGATGCCAATCGCGTGCGTAGGGGAGTTCTGCCACCTCGTCCATCTCGTCGGTGGTGAGCGTCGCCGACGGCGGGTTCTGCACCACGAACACGCCGTTGGGGTAGGGCTCTACCAGGCGATGTCCGGTGATGGGGTCCATGTTCTGCTGCTGCACGTTAAAGCTGCGTGCGTAGTTGAGCTTGTCGGCGGCAAGGTCATCCCAGCCGGGCAGCAAGTCGTAGTCGTAGACCTCGTCGAGCGAGCTGGTGCGGTAAACGGTGCCGTTGATATAGGTGATCTGGTCGACGGGCAGCCCCGCGTCGAGCGCGTCGGCAATCTCGACAATCGCGTGCTCGCCCATGCCGTAGATGAGGATGTCGGCGCCCGAGTCGAGCAGTACCGAGCGCTTGAGCTTGTCCTGCCAGTAGTCGTAGTGGGCCAGGCGGCGCAGGCTTGCCTCGATGCCGCCGATGATGATGGGGGCGTCCTTGAACGTCTGACGGATGAGGTTGCCGTAGACCGTGACGGCTCGGTTGGGACGGCGCCCCTCTTCGCCGCCGGGGGTATAGGCATCGGTGTGGCGGCGGTGCTTGGTCACCGAATAGTGGTTGACCATGGAGTCCATGTTGCCGGCACTGACGAGAAAGCCCAGGCGCGGCTCGCCAAGCACGGTGATGCTAGCGGGGTCGGTCCAGTCGGGTTGGCAGATGATGCCCACCTTGTAGCCGTGCGCGTCGAGGACGCGGCTGATGATTGCCATGCCAAAGCTCGGATGGTCCACGTAGGCATCGCCGCAGATATAGACGAAGTCGCACTGGTCCCAGCCGCGTGCATCCATGTCGGCGCGGCTGACGGGGAGGAACTTGTCGCGGCCCGGGCGCCAGGGGCGGACAGGCGCTGCCGGGGTATGTGCGGGGCGCGAGCCCTGGGCCTTGCCGCCAAGCTTTTGCTGCTGGCCGCGCTGGGCATGCTTGCCGTGCTGGTTGTTCTGAGCGTCCTGGGGCTTTTTTGCCACGATTCCTCCCATTGTCAGTATGCTGCTCGTAATTGTAACCAGTCTTTTTGGGACGGGGCTAAAAAGACTGGTGGAGTACACGAGCTGGCGGATCGGCACGTCGATGCGGGCGCGGTGCCGCGCCCGCCGTTTGTTTCCAGACTGTGTATCTGCGCGTTGGGGAACCCGTCTCGCGTGCGCGCCATGTTGTCAATGGGTTACAGTATGAACGGCGGCTATGTCTCCGCCAACGCACGAGAGAGTCGTCAACAAGGAGGATGCACGACGATGCAGCGTGCCAAACAGATATCGGAGTCTCTTGAGCTGGGCATCATCTTGGCGCTCGCCGGTGGCTTTATGGATGTGTATTCCTACATCGGCCGCGACCATGTTTTTGCCAACGCGCAGACGGGCAACATCCTGCTTGTGGGCGTGAGCATCTCGGAGGGCAACTGGGCGCTGGCGGGACGCTATTTCTTCCCCGTGGTGTCGTTTGCCGTGGGCATTATGCTTGCCGACCTGGTGCACGAGCGGTTTGGCAGTGTGATTCACTGGCGCCAGGTGACGGTGTTTTTTGAAGCCGTCATCTTGCTGGGCGTGAGCTTTATCCCGGGCGGCGATTTCAACCTGCTCGCCAACTGCCTCACTTCGTTTGCCTGCGGCATGCAAGTCGAGAGCTTCCGCAAGATCCACGGTCACGGCATCGCTACGACCATGTGCATCGGCAACTTGCGCAACGCGCTGCAAAACGTGGACGATTACATCATCACCCACAAGCGCGGCTTTTTGGAAAACGGCCTGCTGTACTTTGGCGTGATCTTTACCTTTGTGTTTGGCGCTGTGCTGGGCAACTGGTGTATTGAGCACATGGGCCTGCACGCAATCGTCGTGGCGAGCGTGCTGCTGTTTGTCGCGTTTGCCATCATGTTCATCGACCGCGAGCGCGACTTGCGTTTTCGCTGGAAGGTTGCGGCCGAGGCTTGGAAAGAGGGCTGTCGAAGGTAACCGAATGCGGCAAAGGGGTTGCCCCTTTGCCGCAGTATTTTTCATCTTCTGTTGAAACGCTTTAAAAAATTTGACGTTCTCACGTGTTTTTTGTTTCAAAAGCGTTAGTATGGGACTCATAGCGTGGGGCGTAATGGGTGCCCCGCACGCGATGGGAGGCTATCAATGGCTAATCGTTTCGTTCTCAACACTATTTCTTACCATGGCTCCGGCGCCATCAAGGAGATCCCCGGCGAGCTCCAGCGTCGCGGCTACAAGAAGATCTTCGTCTGCTCCGATCCCGATCTGGTCAAGTTTGGCGTTACCGCTAAGGTGACCGACGAGCTCGACGCCGCCGGCATCGCTTGGAGTCTCTACTCCGAGATCAAGCCCAACCCCACCATCCAGAACGTCAAGGACGGCGTCGAGGCCTTCAAGGCCGCCGAGGCTGACGCTATCGTGGCCATCGGTGGCGGCTCCTCTATGGACACTGCCAAGGCTATCGGCATCATCATCAACAACCCCGAGTTTGCCGATGTCCGTAGCCTCGAGGGCGTTGCTCCCACCAAGAACCACGCCGTGTTCACCATCGCCGTGCCGACGACCGCCGGTACCGCCGCCGAGGTGACCATTAACTACGTCATCACCGACCCCGAGAAGGTCCGCAAGTTCGTGTGCGTCGACACCAACGACGCCCCTGAGGTCGCCGTCGTCGACCCCGACATGATGGCTTCTATGCCTGTCGGCCTCACCGCCGCTACCGGCATGGACGCCCTGACTCACGCCATCGAAGGCTACACCACCAAGGGCGCCTGGGAGCTCTCCGACATGTTCCACTTTGAGGCCATCAAGCTGATCAGCGAGAACCTGCGCGACTCCGTCGCCGAGGCCAAGTCCGGCAAGCCCGGCTCTGGCCGTGAGGGCATGGCCCTTGGTCAGTATGTCGCCGGCATGGGCTTCTCCAACGTTGGCCTGGGCATCGACCACGCCATGGCTCACACCCTGTCTGCTCACTACGACACCCCGCACGGCGTCGCTTGCGCCATGCTGCTGCCGATCGCCATGGAGTTCAACAAGCCGGTTTGCACCGAGCGCCTGGCTAAGGTCGCCGTCGCCATGGGCGTTGACACCACGGGCATGAGCACCGACGAGGCCGCCGACGCCGCCATCGCCGCCGTCAAGCAGCTCTCCGCCGACGTGAACATCCCGCACGTCTGCGAGGCCATGAAGGCCGACGAGATCGAGGTCCTGGCCAAGGACGCCATGGCCGACGCCTGCTTCCCGGGCAACCCGCGCGAGGCGACGCTCGACGACGTCATCGAGCTCTTCAAGAAGATCTGCCCGGCTGCCTAACTTGGTTCGGCGGGCCCCTGCCCGTTAGCCCCACAATCGTCCTCGGACATGTCGGAAGCCCCCGCTGCGCACTTCGTGCGGCGGGGGCTTCCTCTGTCCCGCGGAAAGATTCTGGGGCTAACGGGCAGGGGCCCGCCGGCTCGTTATCGTGGCGGGCGCAGTTCTGGGGAGCTCGATGGGTCATCTCGCCAGGTAAAAAGATGGTTCGCGGTGGTATTGTTGCTGTGGGTTTAATTCGATATGAAAGGGTGACTTTGGTGTCCAAGATGGATTCTACGCTCTCCTATATTACTGACCAGTTGAAGGCGCTGACTTCTATTGCTTCGCCTACGGGCTATACCCGTGCGGCGACTGATTATCTGATGGAAACGTTGCGCGATATGGGCTTTGGGCCCGAGCGTTCTAACAAGGGCAATGTGCTCGTTGAGCTTGGTGGTGAGGGCGAGCCGCTCGTGTTGGCGAGCCATGTCGATACCTTGGGCGCCATGGTGCGCTCTATCAAGGACAATGGTCGCCTGCGTCCCACGACGCTCGGCGGGCATCAGTGGTCTACGGCCGATGGCGAGAACTGCACCGTTTACACGCGCGATGGCAAAGTCTTTACGGGTGTGGTCCTCAATACCGAGCCTTCGGCGCATGTGGCCGATGAGCCGGTCAAGACCATCGAAAAGAACATGGAAATCCTGCTCGACGAGAACGTTGACAGCAAGGACGATGTGCTCGAGCTGGGTATTCAGACCGGCGACATCATCGCTATGGACCCGCGCACCACGGTGACGGAGAGCGGCTACATCAAGAGCCGCTTCTTGGACGACAAGCTGTCCGCGTCGATTCTGCTGGGTTTGGCCCGCGCCGTCGCCGCTGGCGAGGTGACGCTTTCGCGTAAGGTTTCGCTGCTCTTTACCGTGTACGAGGAGGTCGGCCACGGCGGTGCCTTTGTGCCGGCCGACACGCGCGAGATGATCAGCGTGGACATGGGCTGCGTGGGCGACGACCTGGGCTGCACCGAGCGCATGGTTTCGATTTGCGCCAAGGATTCGGGCGGTCCGTACAACTACGACCTGGTAACCACGCTGTCCAACATCGCGCGCGAGCTGGAGCTCGATTACGCCATCGATGTGTACCCGCACTACGGCTCCGACGTCGAGGCAACGCTCTCGGCCGGCTACGACATTCGCCACGGCCTGATTGGCCCCGGCGTGTACGCGAGCCACAACTACGAGCGCAGCCACATCGACGGCGTGCGCAGTACCTACGAGCTCGTTCGCGCCTACGTTCAGCGCTAACGTTGCAGCGGCCTCGGCTGGCACAGCAGTACCGACCGAGGCCGCCTTCTGTAAGTTGCGGTGAAATGGGGACTGTTTAGGCGTTTAAAACCGCCAAACAGTCCCCATTTCACCGCAACTTAGGGGGCAGTGCTGTTATCTCTGCACGTGACGTAGCACCTCAACGGCGGCGCTTACCTCTATCGTGCGGCGCTCGAGACCGCGGCGGATGGCCTTGAGACGATTGCCTGCTGTTGCCCATGCGCTTTGTGAGAGGATTTCGACTGCTTCGTCGACGAACCCATCGAGATGCGACGCATCGAACCAATCGAACGAGTCAGCAAATGCTAGCTGAGTGGAAGGGTCCGGACCAAACGGTTTGGCGGCAAATCCAAACTCCCCGGCAACGAGCACGGCAGTTGGCACGTTGTACCACAGACAATTGCCACTATCGAACAGCGGTGCAGGCCGCATTTCCAGTGTGTCGACATTGCGGATGATGCCGAAGTTTCGCCAGTGGCGGTCACTGTTGGCCAGGAGGGCATCGCAGACAATCATCTGCGACATGGATTTTCTTACCGTAGCTTCGTCAGCCCCGTGTCTGCCAAGAAAGCGACAGTATCGATCGTATGTTGAGTTTCCTCGCTGGCCACCGAGTGCGTCCCTGATATAAGCGGCCGGCACATATTCCTCACGGCCATTAAGAAAGTCATCGCATAGGCATACGGGCTCGTCGAACATGCGCTCGACCGTATAGGGAACAAACTCACCTTTGGATAGCAGACGCCGATGTAGGGCTGTTGCAACCGCCTCGTTAAACGGTCGCTGATCGTCCATTCCGCATCCTTTGACCAGGATGCGAACACCATTGCGGATTATCCAAGATTTGGGGAGCTCGCCCTCGGACGTATTGTCAGGATTTTTGAGTCCGATGCCCTCAAGCCAGCCTGAACGATGCTCGGGTGCCGACCGTTCAAAATCGTTTTCGAAGTAATTGAGGTGCTGCCAATCGAGTCCATCGCAGTCGACCGGCCTTAGCCAATAGCAATCCGAAAGCGAAAAGCCCAGGCAACGAACGGGCACTTCAATACCGCTGTCAATTCCCAGCTCGCGATAGCGCGAGATGAGTCCGGGGCGGACGTCGGGCACCGACCGGTGACTCCACCACGTGTTGAGTGCTCGTTTATTTACCGTTGGAGAAGAACTCGAGCACGTGCCAAACGGCATCCTTAGTGCATCGAGTATGTCGGCAATTTCAAAGGAAAACTCGCGCGTTGGATCAAACGAGACATGCGCGACCTCGTGGTCGGCTGACATCAACGTGAACTTGCGCCCTACGTCAGCTGCGGGACGGCGCCCGCGCTTACGGACCTTTTGATAGCCAATCGCGGAATCGTACTCAACCATTTTCCGCCCACCGACGATATCGCACGCGAGCGTTCCCGATGCAGCCAGTTGCGATATGCGGGCCTTCGTAACGCCCAGCAGACGCGCTGCGTCACCCATGGATATATAGTTGGAAGTACTCATCTACCGCATCACCTCGTTAAGTATTCTAATTGTTTAATACTGAAAGCACAAACATCATAATACTTAACATAGTTGCGGTGAAATAGGGACTGTTTAGCGGATTGAAACGCTTAAACAGTCCCTATTTCACTGCAACTTATGAAGGGGATGGGGCTATTTGATGGCGGCAGTCACCGTACCGCCGCCCAGGACGACGTCGTCGCAGTAGACGACGACGGCCTGTCCGGGGGCGATGGCTCGTTGCGGCTCGTCAAAAGTTAGCAGCATTTGCCCGTCTTCCTCACGCGTAAGGGTCGCTGCCTGGTCCTTTTGACGGTAGCGGTACTTGGCACCTACGCGAATGCCGCCGGCGTCGAGCTCCGCCTCCATGCGTGCGTCCGGCGCGCTCCAGATCCACTCATCGGCCGTGAGGGCAGTGGCGGTCAGGTCCTCGCCCTCGCCCAGATGCACGGTGTTGTTGGCGGCGTCGACGCCCGTCACATACACGGGATGCGCCATCGCGACGCCCAGACCCTTGCGCTGGCCGATGGTGTAGCGCAGCGCGCCGTTGTGGCGCCCGACCACGCTGCCGTCGCGCCACACGATGTCACCCGGTGCAGCGGGATGTCCGCAGCGGCGCTCGATATAGCCCGCGTAGTCACCGTCTGGAATAAAGCAGATGTCCTCGCTTTCGGCCTTCTGGGCATTGGTAAACCCCTGCTCGGCGGCTATGCGGCGCACGTCGCGCTCTTTGTCTAGGCCTGCCAGTGGAAAGATCGTGTGTGCCAGGCGCTCCTGCGTAAGCGAATACAAAAAGTAGCTTTGGTCCTTTTTGGGATCTTCGCCGCGATGTAGCTGCCAGGTGCCGTCTGCCGCCTGGCTTGTTTTGGCGTAATGTCCCGTTGCTATGTAGTCGCAGCCCATGTCCAGCGCCGCATCGAGCAGCGCGCCAAACTTAATGTGGCGATTGCAGATAATGCACGGATTGGGCGTCAGCCCTTCCTGGTAGGCGTTCACAAAGCGCTCGATAACGCTGTGGTCGAACGTCTGCTGCAGGTCGAGCACGTGATGGGGGATCCCGATGCGCTCGGAAACTGCCTTCGCGTCGGCGATGTCGCGGTCGACTTTGCTCATGCCCGTGGCGGGGTCGGGTGCGGGGCAGGTGAGGCGCATGGTGGCGCCGACGCATTCATAACCCTGGCTTTTGAGCAGGTACGCGGTCACGCTGGAATCGACGCCGCCGCTCATGGCGACGAGCACGCGCTTGTTGTGCATGGGGAGGTTCTCCTTGGTGGCATGTGGCCAAAAAAGAAAAGCGGCGCGGGAGGCTGGTTCCGCGCCGCAGACATTGTAGCAAGTTCAGGCGTCCTGTGGGATACCCTGCCGGGATGAGCTCAGGCTGCCAGAAGAGGGGAAGACCGGCGTGCCTTGGGCTCTTCGACAAGTGACGGGCCCTTAGTCCTGGAACAGTGCTGTGGACAGGTAGCGCTCGCCGGTGTCGGCAAGCAGGGCCACGATGGTCTTGCCCTCGTTCTCGGGGCGCTTGGCCAGCTGCAGTGCGGCCCACACGGCGGCACCGGACGAAATGCCCACGAGCACGCCCTCCTTGTGGCCCACGGCGCGGCCGGTCGCAAAGGCGTCCTCGTTCTCGACGGGGATGATCTCGTCGTAGACCTGGGTATCGAGGACGTCAGGCACAAAGCCGGCGCCGATGCCCTGGATCTTGTGCGGGCCGGCCTGGCCCTTGGAGAGCACCGGGGAGGTGGCGGGTTCGACGGCGACGACCTTAATCTCGGGGTTCTGCTCCTTGAGGAACTCGCCCACGCCGGTCACGGTACCACCGGTGCCAACGCCGGCGACGAAGATGTCGACCCGGCCGTCGGTGTCGTCCCAGATCTCGGGGCCGGTCGTGGCCTTGTGAATGGCCGGGTTCGCGGGGTTCACAAACTGGCCGGCGATGATGCTGTTGGGAGTCTCCTTCTGCAGCTCCTCGGCCTTGGCGATAGCGCCCTTCATGCCCTTGGAGCCGTCGGTGAGCACGAGCTGCGCACCGTATGCCTGCATCAGCTTGCGGCGCTCGACGGACATGGTCTCGGGCATGGTGATGATCACCTTGTAGCCGCGAGCCGCCGCCACCGAGGCGATGCCGACGCCGGTGTTGCCGCTCGTGGGCTCGATGATGGTGTAGTCGCCGCCGCGCACGAGCTTGCCGGCCTTCTCGGCCTCGTCAATCATGTTCTTGGCGACGCGGTCTTTAACGGACCCGGCGGGGTTGAAATATTCCAGTTTGACGAGCACGCGAGCCTTGAGGTCCTCGTCGGCCTCAAAGTGGGTGAGCTCCAGAAGCGGAGTGTGGCCGATAAGCTGATCGATGGACGTGTAAACCTTGCTCATGGTGAACCTCCAAAGTGTTCAAGTTACTGGTTACCGTGCGGTGTTATGATGCGTCTAGCAGATAAACCCATAAAACTTATAGGTTGTTCGTTAGCCTGTTGGGAAGCATACTAGACACTAAAGCCTAGTAATGCAATAGGAAATAGGAGATTATTTCAAGTTGATTAACCATCTTGATCGGAACGGGTATTTTCAAAGCCAATTTTTCGGCTAGAATTTCAGCGGACTAAAAGACCGAAAGGCAGCACTCTATATGTTGGTTTCTACTAAGGGCAGGTACGCCCTGCGCGTTATGGTTGACCTGGCCGAGCACCAGGCGACAGGCCGTATCCCGCTTAAAGAGATTGCGGCGCGACAGGCGATTTCCGAGAAATATCTCGAGAACATCTTGGCTACGCTCGTGCGCGCCAATATGCTCTCGGGCATGCGCGGCAAGGGCGGCGGCTATGTGCTCACGCGCCCGCCCGAGCAGTACACGGTGGGCGAGATCTTGCGCCTGACCGAGGGCAGTCTGGCGCCGGTCGCCTGCTTGGATGGCGACTGTAAGGGTTGCTCGCGATCTGATGAGTGTCCCACGCTCGACGTGTGGAAGAACCTGGACAAGCTCATCAACGATTACCTCGATGGCGTGACGCTCGACCAACTCGTCGCCCCCAACGAAGGCTACGACTACGTCATCTAGTCCACCTGCCATTTGGGGACGGGGTGGAAATGGTAGATTTTCTTGCCCTCTGAGACTTGACAAATCAAAGGCCGCCCATTTTTTGCGATGGGCGGCCTTTGTTTTGGGTCGATATGACGGTTCGTATTGAACAGCTCTAGCCCTCGGCGATGCTGTCGAGAATACTGCGCATGATGGACACTAGGATGCTGCCCATAAAGGCCGAGCCAAAGCCGGCGATGGAGATGCCGACGCCCAACAGGTTGACCGACAGGTAGCTGGCGAGCTCCAGCATAAAGCTGTTGAGCACGAGCTGGAAAATGCCGAGCGTAATGATCGTGAGCGGCAGCGAAATGACCGTGAGGAACGGTTTGACGAACGAATCGACGATGTTGAGGAACAGTCCCACAAAGGCAAAGCAGACCCAGGTCTCGGCAAAGCCGAAGGGCTGAATACCGGGGACGAGGAACGTGGCGATCGCGATGGAGATCGAGGTGAAGAGCCAGTTAAGCATAAAGCGCATGGCGTGAATCCTTTCTTGCGCCGGGGTTGCCGGCGTCGCGTGAAGCGGCTTGCGGCGGCGACTTGGATGGTTGCGCGGGCGCGCCGCGGTGTTTGGACACCCATTGTCTCAAATACTCGTGGAGCTTACGTGCGCATTCGGTTTCTAAACGGCGTTCGTCCTGAAAAACGTGCCGCTGACAGAGAGTCCTATCGCTTTAGTTTAGTGGTGTGCTACACTGCTACGGGCAAATGCTCCATGCATTGTTTTATTGCATAGAACGGGCGAACGATGCCCGATGTCAGTATCAACTTCGATGCCTTTTGGCGGGTTTGGCGGTGATCGATGAATATCGAGAACATGTTTGACAAGCCTGATGTCAAGCAGCTGGTCCACGCATTTAGTCTTTTGGACGACGAGAACGATATTCAGGCGTTTTTAACCGATATCTGCACACCGCGCGAGATCTGCGATCTTTCTCAGCGCCTGCAGGTCGCGCGTTATCTGGATGAGGGCGAGCCCTATGTTGAGGTTCAGGCCCGCACCGGCGCTTCGTCCACCACGGTGAGCCGCGTGTCCAAGGCGCTTAATGGCGAGTACGGTGGCTATCGCAAGATCCTCATCAAACTGGAGGATGGCGAGTAGACCAGCGGCAAAAACGAATTGCGCAGAACCGTCCCTTCGGGGGCGGTTTTTTTGATCCCTTGGGGGCGGAGGAATCAAATCTGTTGGCGTGGGGCAAATCTGTCCGCGTGGGCGGGTAGGATGAATACATTGATTATTGCGAACGGTTTGAGTGGAGGACCATGCCTGTTCGAATCTATACCACCAATACCGGTACGAACTCGAGCGATGCCGAGGCATCGTTGCTCGCCGACTTGGTTGCCCGCCACGGGCGTGCCGTTTTGCTGGCGCCCTCGTTTGCCGAGCTCGATCTGTGCCGCCACGATGCTGCGGTTGCTGGCGCCTCGCTAGGTGTTGACTACAAAACCCCCGCGTCGTGGCTTCGTTCGCTGTGGGAGCTTATGGGCGATGGCCGCAGCTTCATCGACAACATGCAGCGCCAGATGCTGTTCTCGGACATGGTCGCCCGTCGCGACGATGCCGACCTGCAGCCGCTTTCGCGCAGTCAGGGCACGGTGCGCATGCTCGCGCGCATGGCCCGCGATGTGCTGCCGGGCGTAGCGGGAACGGGTGCTGAGCGCTGCTGCGGCGACGTTTGCCGGCCCGATCCCAAGAGCGACGCCGAGGCTCGCGTGTTCGAGCTGTTGAGTGCCTATGCGAGCGGCTTGGACCGTCGAGGCATGGTCGAGCCCTGCGAGGCGGCTGACCTTATGGCCGAGGTGCTGGCCGACAACCTTCCGGCGTGCGCCCGCGCGGTATGTGTGCGCGGTGTCACGTCATTTACGTATAGCCTGCTCGAGCTGCTGTCGGCCGTGGCGAACAATGGGGGAGAGGTTGTCGTGCTGCTCGCTCGCGAGCAGGCGGCGATGCGTGAGGAGCTGGCCACGGCCCTTGATGCCCGCGGCGTGCTGTTTGAGGCCGCGCCGTTGGGGGAGGGTGCCGCCGCGCCCCAGGCTGCCTCCAAGTCCGCCGCTCAGCCTACCTTTGTAGAGGTTGCCGGCCCTCACGCCCGCGCCCACGCCTATGTGGATGCAGTCGATGAGCTGGTAAAAACGTGTGAGGACGCCGCAGTCGACGGCGGTGTCGCGGCGTCCGCGGACCCCGTGCGCGTGCTCGTGGTGTCTGCCCGGGCGCCCCAACTGTTCGGTGAACTCGCTGCCCGTTTGGCGGCGCGTCATATTGCGGCCGAGACAACCGAGTTCACGGCGTTTTCCCAATCCATCGCGGGCAGGCAGTTCTCGGCGCTCGCCAATCTGATCGAGCGCATGAAGGCCGCCGACGAGGGCGCCGCCTCCAAGGCCGAGTGGTGGCCCGCGCCGGAGCTTACCGACTGGATTTACAGTCCGCTTTCGGGTGCCGATGCCGCCAGCGCGCGCACCTTCGACAAGAACATGCGCCTGTCGCGCGGCAAGACCACCATGGCCGTCAAGAGCCTGCTGCAGAGCGTGCAGGGCCAGGTCAGGTCCTCGCGCAAGGCTGCCAGTGATGAGAACTGGTTTAAGAGCGTGCCGTGCGTGGTCTCGGACGTGTTCCAAGCGCTGTGGCGCGACAAACCCGTGACGGCGCTCAAGGCCATGCTCGCCGTCGCCGAGGCGCTGCCCGATCGCGCCCTTGGAGGCCTTGACGGTCAGGCTCGTCGCCAGGCAGAGACGGCCCTGCTGCGCCATGCCGTCGACATCCTTATGAGCGATGCTCGCGCGCTCGACGTGTCACAGGCGGCGACCGTGCCCGTGCTCGACGGCGTTCGTACCAAGGTGGACAAGCGCAGCACCGCATACGATTACGAGACCTACGAGGTCGACCACACGCCGCGCGCCCAGGTGCGCTTTGCGTCGCTTGCCGATGCGGCGGCCCTGCGCCCCGACAGCTACGATGCCGTGCTGTTTGCCGACGTCGACCTGGACAGTTATCCGCTCTCACATGAGGAGGGCCCGCTGGCCACGCTGACGGCAGAATTAGATCGCAGCGGTGTGACGCTTGAGCCTGCCGCCTTGTTGCGCGTGCGCTTCGGCCGCGCGATGCAGGCTGCGCGCGGCCCGGTTGCGCTTGCCCGCGTGACGCACGATCGCCAGGCGCGCGAGTGCTATCCGGCGGCTGCGTGGACCGAGCTTCGAGCGCACGCCGAGGCCACTGGCGCCGCCAGGGTTTCGTTCGTGGGCGAGGGCGGTATCGTCGCCGATTTTGATCCAGCGGCGGGCGAGGGCATCGAGTGCAAGCGCGTCGCGTGCGAGGCTCCTCAGCATTTGAGTGAGGCGGCTGTGCCGTACCTGGTCCTGCGTCGTCGCGATGGCGCGGGCGAGAACGCGCCACTCGTGCCGCGTCTAACGTCCGCCTCGCAGATTGAGGCGTACTCGACGTGCCCGCTGTGCTGGTTCGTGTCGTATCGCGTCAAACCTCAGTCCATCGACGCGGGCTTTGGAAATATGGAGAAGGGCAACTTTGTCCACGATGTGCTGGAGCACCTGCATGCCCGCCTGCCCCAGGAGGGCATGGAACGCGTGACGCCCGAGAATCTGCCGCGCGCTCAGGAGCTGCTGCGCGAGGTCTTTGACGAGACGTTGGCCGAGCACGCCGGCAAGCGAGGCGCGGAGGGCCCGCTCGTGCCGCTCTCTGCGGTGGAGGAGCGCCAGGTGGCCGAGATCTTGCCGCAGCTGGAGGGCGTGCTTGCCTACGAGTCCGAGGCACTTGCCCCCTTTGCCCCGCGCTACCTGGAGTTTGCCTTCAACGAGCTCAAGGTCGAGTATGCCGGTTGGCCGCTTGGCGGGCGCATCGACCGCGTGGACGTGGACGCCGAGAATCGTGCCGTGGTGATCGACTACAAGCACCGCACGGGCGTTGAGGAGTTTAAGCTCGCCGACCCTACGGTGCGCGACGAGGAATCGGGCACGGCGCCCATCGACGATCCGCGCTGGTTGCCGCCACATACCCAAACGCTCATCTACGCCCAGGCCATGCGCCGGGCGCTGGATTTGGACACCCGCGCGGCGCTCTATTTTTCGACCAAGGGCGGCAAGCCGGCGTTGCGCGGTGCCGCGAGCGCCGAGCTGCTCGAGGAAGAGCGCGGCGACGGTCGCATCCCGGGCCTTAAGAAGGGCTTTCCGGGCGAAGGCGGCAGTATGGACTTCGACGCCCTGCTCGATCGCGTGGAGGCCGGCATCGCCGAGCGCCTGCGCGAGCTCGAAGCAGGCAACGTTGCCGCCGTTGATCCGACGTCGGCTCAGGCCGCGCATGCGCGCTGCCCGTATAACCACGAAGGAACGTTTGTAAGGAGGGACGTGTAGACCATGGATCTTTCGACTTTGATGCCGCAACAGCTGCAGATTGTCAAAACGCTCGACCGTTCGCTGTTTGTCTCGGCGGGCGCCGGTTCGGGCAAGACCTTTACCCTCACGCGCCGCATCGTCTACGCGCTCTCGCCCGAATCCGGTCCGTTCGTTGAGCATCTTGACCAGGTGCTCGCCATTACCTTTACCAAAGATGCCGCGGCCGAGATCCGTGACCGCGTGCGCCGCGCGCTCATCGACGAGGGCATGGACGAGGAGGCCCTGACCGTCGACGATGCGTGGATCTCGACCATTCACGGCATGTGCTCGCGCATCCTGCGCGCACACGCGTTGGAGCTGGGCATCGATCCCGAGTTCACGGTGCTCACCGATACCGACGAGCTCATGGATCAGGCTGTTGAGCATGTGCTGGGTCGCGCGACGGCACCCGATGCCGCCCCCGAGCTCGCGGCATCGCTCAAGGCCCTCTACGCCTGGTATCCCATGGCGGGCGAGGGCGGTCCCTTTGGCGCCGGCACGACCATCAAGGGTCTGGTGCGCGATCTGCTGGAGCTGTCGAGTCAGTTGCCGGGCGGTATGGACGATGTGCGCGTGGCGCGCGGCCAGGCCGATACCTCGGCACTCGCCGATGCCTATCGCGCGGCGCTGGGCGCAAGCAAGGCCGCGACCGAGAAGGCGCAGGTGGCGCTCGATGCCATCGACGCGTTCGAGGCGAGCGGCAAGACCATGGCCGATGCGGCACGACTCATGATGTCGTGCACCATACCGCGCGCGAGCAAGGCATTCCCCAAGGAGCAGGTCGAGCTGCTCAAGGCCGAGGCCGTCGATGCGTTTATCAATATCGTGCTTGCCTGCGGTGGCCCCGCGCTCGATGCACTGGTGGGCTTGGCCCGTTCCGTGGAGGCTGAGTACCGCGCGCTCAAGGCCGGCCAGTCTGCCCTCGACAACAACGACCTGCTCCGCATGGCATACGAGGCGCTGCGCGACTACCCGGCCATTCGAGCGGCATACGAGGGCCGCTTTAAGATGGTCATGATCGACGAGTTCCAGGATACCGACCAGATGCAGGTCGACCTGATCCGTTACCTGACGGGTGCGGGGGAGCGCGCGTTGTGTACCGTAGGCGATGCACAGCAGTCGATCTACCGCTTCCGCGGGGCGGAGGTCGAGGTGTTCCGTCGCCAGGAGCGCAAAGTGGGATCGACGACGGCGTCCGAGACGGGCGCCGCGCCAGATGTCCCCGCCGGCGAGCTCGTCAAACTCGTGCGCAACTTCCGCAGCCATGACGAGGTGCTGCGTTACGTGGCACGCGTCTTCGACGGCGATGACGGTGGCCTGATGCAGGGCTTTTTGGATCTTGAGGCGAGCGACGGCCGCAAGGACACGCTGGTGGCAGACGTCTCGCGTCGCCAGGCCCTCTTTGTTGCCGGCGGCAGTACGCAGGAGCGCACACAGGCCAAGGCCCGCGCGATCGCGGAGCGATTCCGCGCGCTTGCCGATGCCGGCCAGCCCCAGGGCGGTATGGTGCTGCTGCTGGGGCGCATGACCAATGCCGATGTCTACGCACAGGCGTTTCGCGACCAGGGGCTCGACTGCGTCATAGCGGGCGGCTCGGTCTTTGCCCAGGCTGCCGAGGTGCAGACGGTGCGTGCCCTGGTGTGTGCGCTTGCCAATCCGGCCGATACGGCGCAGGGCCTTATGCCGCTGCTGGCCTCGCCGATGTTTGCGCTCGGCGCTCAGGAGTTCTTGGCGCTGGCGACCAGGCTCGATAGCGAGACGGGGGAGACCTCGCGCCGCAATATCGATATGGGCATCATGAGCGATTCCGATGTGCCGGGTTTGCAGAACCTGCCGCTCGTGACGCGCGCCCGCGAGGTGCTGCGCTCCGCGCTTCGTCGCGTGGGTCGCGATTCGTTCGCGGCGATCGCGCGCGACGTGGTCAACGCCTCTGGCTGGTTTGTGCGTCTGGCGCAGCGTGGTCCCGAGGGCAAGGCCATCGCCGCCAACGTGCTCAAGGCGCTCGACGCCGTGGCCGAGGCGGAGGCCGAGTTCGGTAACTCGCCGCGTTCCATCGCGCTTGCCTTCGACCGCTTCCTGGCGGGCAAGGAGGCGCCGGGCGCGCTCAACGAGGAGGGTGACGGCGCGGTACGCATCATGACCGTGCATGCATCCAAGGGCCTGGAGTATCCGGTCGTGGCGGTTGCGGAGTGTTTTGGCGTGCGCAAATCGTCCGGTGCGGCACAGATGGGCCGCGTCGACGGTGGGGCGCAAGTCGTGGCGCTGCCGGCTCGTTTTGATGGCGTTACGCTTGCCGATGGGACCTTCGTGAAGGGCGATGACGTCAAAAAGCAGTTTGAACACGCGTTTAAGGGCAAGGGCACGTCACTGTGGCTGCCGCCAGAGCTCATGGAGGACGTCTGTGCGACGGGTTCTCCCGCCGAGGCATTTGCTCGCCTGCGCAACGACGACCTGCAGCTTTCGCTCGAGGAGCGGGCTCGTTTGCTCTATGTCGCCATGACGCGAGCGCGTGAGCTGGTGATCTTGGCGATGGATGCCGGCTTGAGCCGTGGCAAGCTGTGCGCGCCGACCTTCGATGTCGAGACCGATCTGACCTACGACGTGCTGCGCCGTATTCTGCCGACGGACGGCCTGGACATGCCACAGCTCGATGCCGACCGCCTGGTGTTCGACAACTCCCAGCCGGGCGACTACGAGCTTATCTCGCTGGCGGACTTTACGTTTGGCGAGCAGGCGTTTGAGGCCAACGCTTCACTGGATGCCGAGGGCAGACTTGTCCGCGGCGATGCGGAGCCGGAGGGTGCCGGTGCAGATGCCCGCGCCGCCGTTCCCGGTCCTGCCGACCCCGAGCCCGATGCGTTTGAGCTCGTGTATCCCCAGGCGGTGGGCGTGCGCATGGGCGCCTGTCCGTTCCCGGCGCGTGACTCGTATAGCTACTCGTCAGTCGCGGCGGCGCTCCATGCCGAGTCCGAGGACCGTGCCGCCGAGGCACACGTGCCCATGGACGAGGCTGGCGATGATGCCGAGTCGGATGGCTCGGAGATGGCCGATACGGACGTGGCTGCTGTCGAGCCCGCCGGCAATCCCATGGCCTTGGGTTCGGCCTTCCACGCCGCCTGCCAGTGGCTCATCGAGATGGGTGCCGATGCACTGCCCACCGCGCGCGCCGAAGCACTGGCGCGTCTGTGGCGCCTGACGCCGGAGCAGCGCGAGCGCTTCGACGTTGCCCTGGACCGCTGGCTCAAGTCGGCTGTTCGTGCCGACCTGCTCGCATGGCCGTGCGTTCGCGCCGAGGTGCCGTTCTTTTCGCTGGGTTGCGAGGACGAGGACATTGCCCGCTACGGTGCATATGCCGAAGGCGCCATCGATGCGCTAGCGACCGACCCGGCGGATTCGTCGCGCGCGCTGGTCATCGACTACAAGACGGGCGGCACACCGGACGAGACGCCGGAACAGCTGCAGGAGAAGCACGCCCTGCAAGCGCGCGTCTACGCTGATGTTCTGCACAAGGCGGGCTTTGAGGCCGTGACGGTCAAGTTCGTCCGCGTGGAACAGGCCGATCCAGTCATCTTCGTCGAACCCGCCGAACCCCAAGTGGTCACCTACAACCTCTAGCCACCTCAGGCTTTACGGTGCTATTTGGTTAGTTTTGCGGCCGTAAAGCCCTCAATCGTCCAAATGGCACCGCAACGCATGGGAGAGCTTGAGGCAGTACAATGGCTCGAACGGTTCAAACGAATAAGGAGCCATCATGCAGCTCACCAAAACGCTTAAGGTGACGCCGGAGGAGCTTTTTGACGCTCTGGCGGGGTCCATCATGCAGGATATCGAGAACGCCACGGGCAAGCGTCCCAGCCGCAACAAGCTCAACGGCTATAAGTACGAGAAGCGCGCCCAGTCCGCAAAAGGCAAGGCCAAGGGCACGGCGATCAAGGTTAAGATCAAGCACTTTGACTACCCGTGTCTCTATGAGGTCCGTTTTCAGTATGCGGCGGGCATCAATACCATGCGCTATGAGGCTGCACCTGCTGGCGATGGTGCCTGCGAGCTCACCTATACCGAGGATTTTCAGGGTGTGGGTGGCAACACGTCTGGCACGCGCGGCAAGCTCGGCCTCTTCTTCTATGAGCGCAAGCTCAAGAGCCACGCCAACCAGACGATTGATCAAATCGTCAAATACATCGAGGGTGAGCGCCGCGTAAAGGCTAATCCCGCCTTCGCCGATGATACTGCCGAAAACGCTTCGGATGTATTCCATTGATACCCTGTACAAAAGCTTTACCGCTCTTCACATCAACTGTGAACTCTTCAGGCTTCGAGTCGGTAGCGAACGGCCCGACAAAATCAGTTGATGGAAGTGCCAAATGAATAAGAATGCCGCTACGCAACTGCACATCTATTCCGCCTTTTTCGTTCTCGCGGGATTTGTTTTAAATCGGGGAGTGTTTCTACTTTTCCTTGCGGATAAAGGAATGTCTGTCACGGAAATCGCGCTTTATCAAGCCCTGTACAACATTGCAACGGTCGTCCTCGAGCTGCCAACAGGGCTGGTAGGCGATTTCTTTGGAAAGAAGTTCTCGATTCAAGTGGGCGTGCTGCTTCTTTTCTTCCATACGGCTGGCATGCTGTTGCTCTCAGGCCCCTTTCTCGTCGCGCTTTCCCTTGTTGAGGCACTCGCCTACTCCCTTCAATCGGGATCCGAACAAGCACTTTTATATGAAATTGCCCGAAATGCCGGTCAAGGAGAGCGTTTCCTCACCATCAACGCTCGGCTGCTTGCCGCGCAATCAATCGCGACGGGAGTGGCAATCGTACTTGGATCATTCATTGCCCAAGTATCTTGGAGTGCCCTCTACGTATGCGTTTCCGTTTTCTATCTCCTGCAGCTTTTCCTTCTGTATCCCATTGAGAGGATGGAAACGACCCATTCCAAAAACTCTGGGGAGGAAAGGTTTGACGTAGCCAAGATCTTCAGACGCGAAACCTGGTGCATTGGAGAATCCGCTTTTGCGGTGTTGCTTCTTCTAATCGGCACAAGCATGCTCGATGGATTCTATGGGAGTTATTACAACTTGAATCAGTTGGTATTCGACGCATTTGATGCTCCCGTCTCCATAATAGGAATCTTTTTCGGTGCATCCTATGCAGTAAATGCGACGGCCTACATTGCAGCAGATTTCTTCTCATCGCGTTTCGGGAAAAGAAATACCATGCTCGGCTCGATGCTAATCGAGGCCGGTCTTTTCATGATTCTTCCGTGGTTCGCTTCAAATCCGCTGTGTTTGCTTGGCCTTAGCATGGTGCTTTGTTTTCTCCCAGAAGTGGTGTACATCACTTCGGAAAACTTAATCCAAGACGCGATAGCGGACGATCTCCGCGCGACGATCCTTTCCGTCGCGTCTCTGGTAAGGGCTCTCTTTTCCGCAATGTTTTTCTCCATATTTGGATATGTGTTGGGGTTATATCCCATTCAGATAGCGCTCGGTGTTATTGGCGCAATCGCGATAGCAATTACCGCCGTTGTTTCTTTAAAAATGGTAGGAATACAGGTCTCCAAGAATTGATATATCGATTGACGAGCTGCCCGAGGCGTCGAGCCTTCTTGATGGACATGACTATTCGTCACACATCATTCCGTGCATCGCCGGGGTTCCAGTAATACTCGATATATCAGGATGCCCTCATTCCCCTTTCTGAAGGTCCCAAAAAGACTGCACGTGTGGGTTTGGCTAGGTTCGGGTGCCGTCCGCGCCGTGCGGTAAAATCGTTCAGTCAGAACACGAACCCGCATCGGAGCTCATCACATGGCATTCGTCCATCTGCACAACCACACCGTCTTCTCCATGCTCGACGGCGCTACCCGTATCCAGGATATGGTCAATCGCGCCGTAGAGTTGGGTATGCCCGCCGTGGCCATTACCGACCACGGCTACATGTATGGCGTGCCCGACCTGGCACTGGCCTGCGACGCCGTCAACCACAACACGCCCGAGTACAAAACCTGGAGTCACGACAAGTCCTTCTTGGAAAAGGACCGCCGCGACGAGCTGGTGGAACCCGATCCCGAGTCCAGCCCGCGCGAGCATGCCCAGTATGTGAAGGACATGGCCATGTGGGACGAGAAGGGCAACATCGACGAGCTCAAGCCGCCTCTGGTCATCAAACCCATCTTTGGCTGCGAGGTCTACTTTACGCCGGACGAGACCCTCGCCCGCGACCATAAACCCGAGCTCTACCACATGATCCTTCTGGCCAAGGACCAGGAGGGCTACGTCAACCTGATGCAGACGGTTTCCGAGGCCGCCGTGCAGGGCTTTTACTACAAGCCGCGCGTGACGCTCGACAACCTGCGCCGCCACGCCAAGGGTATGATCTGCACGAGCGCCTGCATCGCCGGCATCATCCCCAAGTACATCGACCGCGGTGACATGGAGGGCGCCATCAAGTGGGCCGAGACCTTCCGCGACACCTTCGACCCCGGCGACTTCTATATCGAGATTCAGGAGCACGGCATTACCACCGACAACGGTCTGACCGACGAGCAGATGGACCGCACGCTCATCGATATCGCCAAGCAGGTGGGCGTCAAGGTCATCGCCACCAACGACTTCCACTATCTGCGCCGCGAGGACGCGCCCGTGCAGGACGTCATCATGTGCATCGGCATGAACGCCAAGGTCGACGACCCCAACCGCATGCGCATGACCGGCTCGGAGTTCTACATGAAGACCGAGGAGGAGATGCGGGCGATGTTCCCGTATTGCCCCGAGGCCTGCGACAACACGCTCGAGATCGCCGACAAATGCTACGTGGAGCTGGACTGGGACTCCATCATCCTGCCGCGCTTTCCGTTGCTCGATCCCGGCGAGACGCACGAGAGCCAGTTCCGCCGCGAGTGCGAGAAGGGCCTGCGTCAGCACTACGGCGACGACTGGGCTACGCGCGAGATCGGTGGCGTCAACATCAAAGAGCGCTTTGAGTACGAATACAAGGTCATCTGCGACAAGGGCTTTGCCGCCTACTTTTTGATCGTCGCCGAGTACGTGCAATGGGCCAAGGACAACGGCATCGGCGTCGGCCCCGGCCGTGGCTCGGCCGCCGGCGCTATCGTCGCCTACGCCATGAACATCACCGCGTTCGATCCGCTCGAAAACGGCCTGATGTTCGAGAGGTTCCTGTCCCCGCAGCGTACCGAGATGCCCGATATCGATATGGACTTCGACGATGAGCGGCGCCTCGAGGTCGTGGAGCACGTTCGCCAGCTCTATGGCCCCGAGAAGGTCACCCACGTCATCACCTACTCGACCATTAAGGCCAAGCAGGCCATCAACGATGCCGCGCGCGTCCTGGACTACCCAGTCTACATGGGACAGCGCCTGTCCAAGATGGTCTCGAGCGACCCCAAGGTCAAGCTCAAGCAGGTGCTCGACAAACAACCCGGCAAAGAGGATCTGTTTAACCCCGACTTTGCCGAGGCCTATAAAAAGGACGACGACGCCCGCCGCATCATCGACACGGCGCTCTCGATCGAGGGCCTCACCCGTGGCGAGGGCGTGCACGCGTGCGCCGTTCTGATCTGCCGTGACCCCGTCAACGAGCACGTGCCCACCAAGCTCGACACCAAGGGCGGCGTCGAGATTACCCAGTACGAGGGCCATACCGTCGCCGACATGGGCCTGCTCAAGATGGACTTCTTGGGCCTGCGCACGCTGACGGTTATCTCCAAGGCCAAGGCAAACATCAAAAAGAACTTCGGTATCGACATCAAAGAGGAAGAGATCCCCTTTGACGACCCCGAGATCTTTAAGCTCATGGGCTCCGGCCACACCGCCGGCGTCTTCCAGGTCGAGTCCGCCGGCATGACGGCCACGATCAAGAACATGAAGCCCACCGAGTACAAGCACGTCGTGGCATTGATCGCCCTGTACCGCCCGGGCCCGCTCGGCGCCGGCATGGTCTCGTCCTACATCAACCGTATGAACGGCAAGGAGCCGGCGGTTTCCTACGACGACCGCCTGGACGACATCCTGGGCGAAACCTACGGCACTATGGTCTACCAGGAGCAGGTTATGCTCATCTCCGTCGAGATGTGTGGCTTCTCCAAGGGCGAATCGGACTCGCGTATCCGTAAGCCCGTGGCTAAGAAAAAGATCAAACTACTCACGTCGACGGTGCTCCACTGGGAGGATGGCTCGGACGAGACCACCTACGACCACTGGATGAACGGCGCTATCAAGAACAACTACACGCGCGAGGTCGCCCAGAAGATCTGGGACGATGTTCTCGAGTTCGCGTCCTACGCCTTTAACAAGTCGCACTCCGCCGGCTACGCCATTCTGGTTATGCAGACGGCATGGCTCAAGGCGCACTATCCACACGAGTACATGGCGGCCGTCCTGACGTCCTATACGGGCAAGACCGACAAGATCGTTCATTACGTCTCGGCGTGCCGTCACGACGGCATCCCCGTGCTGTCGCCAGATGTCAACGAGTCCGGTACCGAGTTCACGGCTACCAAGGAAGGCGTGCGCTTTGGCCTGGCCGGCATCCGCGGCGTGGGCACCGGCGTGGCGCAGACGATTATCGCCGAGCGCGAGGCGGGCGGCCCGTTTAAGACGCTGCACGACTTTGTCGAGCGCGTGGACTCGAGCCAGGCCAACCGCCGCGTGATCGAATCGCTGATCAAGGCAGGCGCCTTCGACTCCACAGGCTATCCGCGCCGCCAGATGATGCACTTTGTGGACAAGAACAACCCCGAGAACATCATCGACGCCGCGGTGAAGCGCCAGAAGGACCGCGCGAGCGGCCAGACCTCGTTCTTCGATATGTTTGGCGACGTTGAGGGCTCGGGCTTCGAGGTCAGCGTGCCCGATCCGGACGGCCAGGAATGGGACCGCCACCTCAAGCTGAGCCAGGAGAAAGAGGTCCTGGGCATCTATGTCTCGGACCACCCGCTGCGCCCGTTTGAGTATGCACTAGCCAAGGCGCGCGACTTCTCGTTCTCGCAGATCGACACCGGCTACGAAGTTCAGAATCCTACGGGCGGCACCATCAACCAGGAGATTCCCGAGGGTAAGGCGCTGTGGTGGGCCGGCATGGTCTCGAGCGTGTCCAAGCGCGTGACCAAAAACGGCGACCCCATGGGCATCGTGCAGCTCGAGGACATGGAAGGCGAGGCCACGGTCGTGGTGTTCCCTAAGACTTACAAGGAGGCCGAGGGGTATCTGTACGGCGAGGTCGATCCCGAGACCGGCGTGCAGCTGTCTGACGCGTTTGTGCGCATTAAGGGCAAACTCGAGCGCTCGGACCGCGGCGACCAGATCATCGCGCAGGAGATCGTGCCGCTCGAGCTCAACGAGGAGAACAACAAGCCCAAGGTGTTTGAGGTCATGGTGCCCAACAGCCGCTTTAGCCAGGGCAATATGGCGCGCCTGGCCACAGTGCTCACCACCAACCCGGGCGGCGACCGCGTGGAGATCTTTATCGAGCAGGTGGACGGGCGCGTGCTGCGTGCCGAGGTACCTGCCAAGGTCAACGCGCGCTCGATTCCGCTGCTGGCCGAGGCCAAGGCCATCGTGGGTAACCAGGGCAGAGTGACGGTTATCTAGGGACGGCGTTGCTGAGGGGTAGCTAATTTGGGACGGGGCTATTTTAGCTACCC
>NZ_JBDMGT010000032.1:0-24307 GCF_039752775.1 Collinsella aerofaciens
CGGCTTCTTGCGAGCGCCCGAGACGGCGGCGTCGACCTCATCGACAACCGCCGCCTCGTCACCCAAGGGATCTAGATTGTTGTAATCGGTGGTGGAATCTGCCATCTGCGCTGCTACTCGGCCTCTTCGGTATCCTTCGCATCGTCGGGCTCAACGGACTCGACGGGCACCGAGGTCACGTTGTCCTCGACCGAATCGACGATGTCGCGCACATGGGCCAGGAAGGCAGTGCGCTCGGGAGCGGTCATGACGCGGACGCGGGCAAGGATAAGCTCGTCAAGCACGCGCTGGGCCGCGGTCTCGCCCTGCATGCCCAGACGCTCGGTCAGGTCGGAGATGGTGCCACCGGCCTGCTCGAACATATCGGACACGCTGCGGGCGATATCGGGGGTGGCGGTGTCCTTGCGGACCTGCTCGCCCTTGGTGTTAAGGTCGTCGAGGACCTTCTTGCCGCCTTCGACAGCAACGGCGGCAGCGCCAAAGCCAACGTTGATGGCGCCGTTAACAAGCTGATCGAGTTTCATAACCATGGTTGTCTCCAATCATAAACAACTGCATTGGCGTTCTTGTACCCAAGATCGAGTGAAAGCGACAAAGCGTTTTAGCGCTATTCGATCGACGGGAAATCCCTACCTCACGTTGTCGTTCATCGCGAAAGAGTTCTTCATGGCGCAGCTCGTGGTGTAGAGCACCTTGCCCAGTAGAGCATCGGTCTCCACACGAACACACTCGGCAAAGGCCTCATTGGCGCGTGCAAGCTCGGCAGGCACCTCGGCCTCAGGCAGAGCGGCTACGGTAGCATCGACGTCATGGATCTGCTTGTGGCCCATGCCACCGACCTTCTCCTGGTAGTCCTCCACAGCGCGGCCGCACTCATGGAAACGGACGTCAGCCAGGGCGCCGATCAGGCGGTTGGCCCAGTAGAAGTTTTCGGACGTCACGCGAGCCTGCGTGTCGGCATAGTACTCGGGCATGGTCTCGACGTTGGCGTACAGCGGAACCAGCGCGTTAAACGAGTTGGAACCAAAGGCCATCCACTGCACGGCGCGATACGCCGGCTGCGCATAGGGGCGCAGCTGCAGCACGGCGAGCTGGCTGTTGCGGTTGATGCCGATGGGGCGATATGCGCCACGCGTAGCGGGCGTGCCCTTGCTACCGTAGCAATCGTACTCCGTGCCCTGGTAGTGGCTCGAGAGTACGTACTTGATGTCCTCGATGGTCACCTTGCGCTCGGGCACGCGGCTCCAGGGGATATCGTCGCTCTCGGGCGTGTAGTCGGCGTCGGGGCCATCCCACACGTCGCTGGGGTTGAGACAGCGCTGCATGTACCACGCGCGCGGCGTGTTGTAGGCGTGGTCGCTGTCGCTGTGCGAGCCAAAGGCCTCGCGCGGGTTAAAGACCGCAGCCGGGCCGTCGCCCTCGACGCCCAGCGTCAGGTCCAGATGCCACTCGGCCATCCAGGCGCGCAAGTCGGCGGAGCACATGTGGTCGGCCTGGGCGCCCTCGGCGTCATCCAGGTCAAAGCTGTCGATACCCAGCTGGTTGGGCATGGTCACATAGGCGTCGTCAGGCACGCGCTTGGCAATCCAGTGGTGACCACCGATGGTCTCGAGCCACCAGATCTCGTCCACATCACTAAAGGCGATGCCGTTGTTCTCGTAGGTGCCGTAGCGCTCGAGCAGGTCGCCCAGGATACGAACGCCGTCGCGGGCGGACTTGGCATACGGCAGCACCAGGGTCACCATGTCCTCCTCGCCCAAGCCGCCGGGCTGTGCCGGAACGTATCCGTTCTCGCCCTCGTTGCCCTTGGCGGGTACGTAGTCGACGAGCGGATCGGCGCCGCGGACGCGCTCGTTGGTGGTGAGCGTCTCGGTTGCGGACATGCCCACATTGAGCTCGTTGAAACCGGCCTCGGCCCAGATGCCGTGGCCCGGGACAACATCGGGGACACTCGTGTAGCGCATGGGGTTATCGGGCAGCTCAACGGTCAGGTGACTCAGGACGCTCGTGTAGACGCGCGGCTGCTCGTCGGGATGCACCACGCGCATACGCTTGGGCTCAAACACCCCGTTGGACGAGTCCTCGTTACGCGCGACAAGCGTCGACCCGTCGTAGCTCGCGTTCTTACCGACCAGAATCGTTGTGCACGGCATGCGCATCCTCCTTGAGCGAAGAAATCAAACGGCAACAGTGTATCGCTTCGGCGCAGAAAGGGCGAAACCACGGCCTCGGCAGCCCCCGTGGTCAAAAAATGCCAAATATGAGTACTGTCACAAATTTAGTGGCAGCAAATTGCACTGTTCCGGGCGCCGGGAATCCTCACCTGTCCAAAAACTGAGTCTAGTAATTCCCCATACGTCCAATAAAATTGGCTCTTTAACGATATTACTTATCGCTAAAGAGCCAAAATGATCTCAAACATATGTGACTAACTTGGCAACAGTACTCATATTTGGCATTTTTTGACCACGGGGTATCTAACCAACCCCCTAAACAGCCTCCAAACGCCTATTTTACCGCGCGCTCAGCCGCCTCGATCACGTGCTTGGCGAGAATTGCTGTCGTCACGGCGCCCACGCCACCCGGCACGGGGGTGATTGCGCCAACAACCGGCTCCGCGGCATCAAAATCGACGTCGCCGACCAGCTTGCCAGCGGCTTCGTCCCAATTAATGCCAACATCGATAATCGCCTGGTCCTCGCGGACCGCATCTGCGCCAATCGTGCGCGCGCGTCCAACGGCGGCAACCACAATGTCGGCAGCACAGCACTCGGCGGCAAGATCGCGCGTATGCGTATGGCACGTCGTCACGGTTGCGTTGCGCGCCGTAAGCATGGCGGCAACGGGGCGGCCAATTACCAGTGAGCGTCCGACCACAGCAACCTTGGCCCCATCCAGCTCAACGCCGTAATGATCCAGCAAAGCAAGCACGGCTTCGGCTGTGCAGGGGGCAAAACCCTCGCCGCGCCCCGAAAGCGTGGTGAGCAGTGAAGCCGGCGTCATGGAGTCAACGTCCTTGGCGGGATCGAGCGCTGCGGCGACGGCGTTCTCGTCAAGGCCGGCGGGCAGCGGGCGGAACATCAGACAGCCATGAACAGCCGAATCGGTATTGATGTCCTCGACGGCCGTCAACAGCTCGTCCTGCGAAACATCGGCAGGAAGCAAAACGCGGCGAGCCTCAATGCCAACCTTCTCGCAGCGCTTGAGGGCACCGCGCTCGTAGGACAGGTCGTCCTCGCGCTCGCCCACACGAACGATGGCCAGCGTCGGTACAACACCGCGCTCGCGCAGGGCTGCACAGCGAGCAGCAAGTTCCTCGGTCAAAGCGCGAGCAACGGGAGCACCCTTCAGCAGTTCAGCCATGGCTATCCTCTCTTCCTTGCAGCGTCGGAGGCGCGGCGCGCCAGCGCATCGGCGCGCGGCAACCATGTGTCGAGCAACTCATCACACGCCGTCTCGAGCTCCTCAGCACGAACGCGATCTTTCATAGACGTGGTGTTCGCAAAGAGCGTCAAGCTCGCGCCCTGCATAGCGGCACGGCAGAACACGGCGCCGCACGCCACATCGGACAGCAGCTGACGCGAACCCTTGTCGGCCATGTCCTCGAGCAGCGCCAGCGCACGCCCGCAGGCATCCATAATGCGATACGGCGGCATAGCGGCCACATGCAGCGCATCCTGAATCGCGGTCGCTCGAGCCGGATCGTCACGCGGAATACCGTACGCCGTGGACACCTGCCCGTAGGCACGAACGTCCTCGGCGACCAGACCCACAAGTTCCTGCGCCAACTCATCCGCCTGGGCAAACGCGCGCGTCAGATCGTCTGCGCGATCGGCAAGCGCAGGGTTTGTCGCCCCATAGCGAGCAACCATCCCGCAAAGCGAGGCGCCCAGTGCACCTACAAAGGCGCTCGCGCTACCGCCGCCGGGAACCGGCTCGCGTGCGGCAAGCGCCTCGGCAAACTCTCGACATGTTTTATCCATCATCTCTTGGCTCATACGCACGCACCTTCAAGTCATATACATCGGTCGGGTGGCAACCGCCGACCGACCGCATCAATCACATAATGGTGCTAAGTCTAGCCCATAAGTACATGAGCGTCAGCGCACCTGGCCATCGCGGATTTCTATGACGAACGATAGGCGTCGGCACCGCAAACATGGGACACATGGCCCACCTTTCGAGACTTCCGGACGTCAAAAACTGAGGCATATCTATAAACAAGGAACCTGTTGGGGCAACGCCCACGCACGCGCGCCCCATTAAATCAACGGGCACCTCACCCCGGGGAGGGCCGACAGCATCGGCCCTCCCCTCTTTTGCGACCGCACATATTGCCACTTGTCGGCGCAATTCCAGCCCCCAGAATGGGACACATGGCCCACCCGAGCGAGCCGCTCGCGCGTACAGTAAAGGCAGGTAATCCATGGGCGGTTACAGATCGAGGAGGACACGACCATGAAAAAGAAGGCCTTTGCGATTCTCACCCTCTGCATCAGTCTCTTTGCCGCAGTTGCCTTGGTGGGTTGCGGTGGCAGCGACGGCGCTACCGGCAGCAGTGGTGGCGGTGGAGCGGAAAAGCCAGCCGTGGATATGAGGACTGACTTCATTTGGTTTAAAGTCGAGGTGCCCGAGGGCGTCGAAATCACGGACGTCGCAGGCGATACCGCCGACAGGGCCCAGTTTAAGTTCACCGAGAGCGAGCATGCCAGCGACCGCTTCATCCCCGTCTTCGATCCTGACAAGAACGCCGATGAACTGTTCGACTACGAGGCAAAGTGGAAGGCCAACTCCGGATGGACCGAGAGCGATCCCGTTAAGTACAACGGCAAGACCTGGCGCAGCGCCTACTTTACGCACTCGGGCGGCGTGACGACCGAGTACTTCACCGACGTTGACGGCGGCAGCGTGTACGTGCGCATCGACAACGTCGAGGAACACAAGGACGCCGTCGAGACCATGATGAAGTCTCTGGAGTTTGCCGACGACATCGCCGAGGCCAAGACCGAGGCCATGGACGTCAAGCTCGACGATATCGAGATCAAGCGCTAAGCGACTGGCGAGCGCAACGGAAAACACGGTCGCAGTGCAAACAAGCGACGGTACCCCAGCGCTTCGTACCCAGGGAGGGCCGGTAAACCGACCCTCCCTTTCTTATGCCGGTAGCCAACGAACGCGAGGATGCCGGACGCCGGAACCGCTCCAAATGTAGCAACAGTACGAAAACGACAAGCACCCCAACACGTCCGCCCGCCGATTTATTGCGCCGCGCAGACAATTAAACCAGCATCTTTAAACATCTGAGCAGTATAGTGACCAAAACTATCGCATAACCGCACTCTACGAATGGAGAAGTTATGACCGAACACCACGCCATCAGCCGCCGAGCATTTACGTTGGGCCTTGGACTCGCGGCGTTGTCGCCACTTGTAAGCCTGCCCGAAACCGCGGCATTGGGCATTGGCCCACGAGCGGCATTTGCAGACGACGCTGCCACAGCGTCGGTCAGCCTCGACAATTTCGTCATTCGCCTTCGCCCCGCGGGCTATTTTCGTACCGCAAGCGTTAACGAAGACGGCAACGTCATCGGCAACGTCTGCCATCTGTTTAATGACGGCACGTCCAGCAAGCTCATCCTTGAGAACGTAACGACCAAGAATGACGATACAAACTGGTATGCTATCCGCACCTTGCTCAATTTCGAAGAGCATAAAAAGACGGGCTACAGCATTTGGTCGGTCGATGGCGACTCGGACAAAGACGGAAAGGTCATCCACGTATGGAGCGGCGAGTATGACAACAAGCCCAGCCGCGCTTTTGCGTTCGAGCGGCAATCAAACGGAACCTATATCATCCGAGACCGCACGGTCGAGAAAGAAACCGAGAAAAAAGACATTAAGTACCTGGCAATAGAATCGAACGGCGAAGACCAGGACAACAATAAGATCTGCCATAAGAGTAAGAGCATTCCGTGGGAGCTCGAACTTATCGGTTACGACATGAAAAAGAACGATGCCACGGTTAGCAGCCTCGACTGGATCACGTATAGCAGCTACGTCGACGGACCATGTTGGATGAAATACGTCGACGACAACAAGTTCCTCGACGAGCTGAGCATCCCGGGTACGCACGATTCGGGCACCTGCAGCGTGGACAACGACACTGAGCCCCAATCCTCGCAAGTAAAATGCCAGCAGGATTACATTCCCACGCAGTTGCTCGAAGGCATTCGCTATTTCGATATCCGGCTCGGAAAGGGCGATGACCCCGGCATCGACCACGGGATTTTCTACCTACTCAAAAAAGACGGGAACTATCTGCATCTCTCCGATGTCATAGGCTACTTCAAAACGTTTTTGAACGAAAACCCGACAGAAGCGCTCATCATGCTTGTATCACGAGGCAACGACGAGGCTACCGACGAAAGTGTTACGACGGCTTTCGCCAAGGTTTTGGACGACAACCCCAAACTGTTCTATACGTCGAGCCGCGTTCCCACACTGGGCGAGGTGCGCGGAAAGATCGTCCTGCTACGTCGATTTGGACTCGACGGCGACAGCGTAAGCGGCCACACGTGGGGACTCGACCTCACCGAATGGGATAACAAAATCGCAGTGCACACCGACAGCAGTTCCATGTGTCTCGTCCAAGACGCGCGGGGCTTTGAAGCCGCGGGGGAAACAGGCGACAAAGAGCCCTATTGCACCAAGGTATACGCCCAGGACAAGTACAAACTCACGGGAACCGACAAGCTCAGCTGGGTCGATAATGCGCTGAAGGAAACGACCGGGCGCACGCGCAACGAGGTAGATGTCGAGGACGATAACGGGGCCAAGGAGAAAGTCCTGGAGCGTTGCTGGTCTATCAACTACACCAGCTGCACGGGCTTGTCGCACGGAGGCAATCCTTTTACCTCGGCACGAGTAGTCAACGAGCATCTGTATAAGAGCCCGTACATCAATCCCAGCGGCATCGAGGATACAAAGTCAGATTACCTCAAGCACATTGGCATCATCGCATCCGACTTTGTTGATGCGGCGCTGGCCCGGAGCATCTACCAGCGCAATTACAATTACGATACGAAGCACACGCAGTCGGCTTCGTGCTGCCTCCCGACCCGCATGCGCATGACGTACGGCGACTCGCTGAGCGATGCCTCGCTCCAGGATGGCAAGACCGTTGGCGAGGGCCATTTCCGCCTTGTCGACAGCAGCAACGTACTCAACGTGGCGGCTTCGGGCCATGCGTTTACCATCGAATACGTGGATGTCGACGCCTTGGGCAACGAGACCGTTACGGGGCTGCAGGGATCCGTGCCCATCGATATCGATCCGCGCGCACTGACACCCCACTTTGAGGGGCTCGAAGGCCTTAAGGCCGGCGAGGATGTGCGCACAAAGGTCGCGGCGCTGCTCGAGGGCAAACTCGAAAACGATGCCTGCACGGCTCAGCTCGAGTTTGTGCACGACGCGGACGGCGCTCCGGGCACGGCAATGGTCGAGGGCGAGGCATTTACCGCGGGAACGTACTGGGTGCGCGCGAACGGTCTTTTGGGCGACGCGGCGCAAAACTACAAGCTTGCTAATGACGGAGCCGCGAGCTTTACCGTAGCGGCCTCGAGCAGTGCAGGCGGCACCGGCACCGACGGTGGCACGGGTTCCAACGCAGGCAGCGCTGATAAGAACGGTAAGGGCAACAAGGGCAAGAACTCGGGCGGAAAACTCGCCGACACGGGCGACGGCTCCGGCATTGCCGCCGGGCTCGCTGCCGCCGCCGTAGCGACAACGGTCGCCGGCGCGGCAATGCTTGCCAACGACCGCGAAAACGCTGGGGACGGTAGCGAATAGGCAAGCCGGCCTTTTAGACACATCGACTCAATGGGGGGCGCAGGACACCGTTCTGTGCCCCCGATTTTTACCTTGGCCCAAACGCCGCCATAGGCTACATCACCATGTTCAGCGCGTTAACAAACTCCTGGGCCTTCGCACGGCTGCTCAGGCTAAAAACACAAGCAGTCAACAGCCTGTTACGCAGAAAAACATCGCGGCCCTTGATCCTGTTGACCCCCGTAATGTCCTTAAGATAGACAATCTCGGTGTGCTTGCCACCAAAAGTGCCCTTCTTGAGCACCTCAATACGGTTGGGGTAGATCTTGACGTCTTTATACCTACCCGAACCTTTGTCCTGGAATAGCAGCGTGTTATTGTCCATACGCGTCACTCCCGTGGGATTCGCTAAAACTGCCTCTATGGTCACATTTTAGTCACCGCAAGGCCCCATGCGAAGATGTCAGACAGCACAGCAATTCGTGTCCGCGCGAGGCTTTAAACTAAATGCGATAAAGACGCATTCCACAAAAGGAAAGTGGGGCGACAGTGATGGGCGAACTGGTAAACCGTGGAGAATCGGCAATCGTGCCCGAAGGTTTTTACAAGCAGGTCTCCTCGATTCTCAACGCCGCTCGCGACAAGGCCTATACCGCCGTTAACTTTGCGATGGTTGAGGCATATTGGGAGATCGGCAAGAGTATTGTTGATGAACAGGGCGGAGAGGGGCGCGCCAAGTATGGCGATGCACTGATCGACGAACTTGCCGTTAGATTGACTAAGGATTTTGGCAGAGGCTTCAACGCCAGAAGCTTAAGATACATGCGTCAGTTTTATCTTGCGTTCCCAATCCGGAACGCGCTGCGTTCCGAATTGAATTGGACACATTACCGCAGGTTATCGCGTATAACCGACCCTGATGCTCGAACATGGTACATGAACGAATGCGCCGATTCTCGTTGGAGCACGCGTCAGCTCGAACGCCAGATCAACACCATGTTCCGCGAGCGCCTACTTGCCAGCAAGGACAAGGAGGCCGTCACCCAGGAAATCCAAAAGAGCGCCCCGGCTCGTCGCCCCGAGGATATCATCCGCGACCCATATGTACTGGAGTTTTTAGGTTTCTCGGACGATACTGCGTTTCGCGAGAGCGATCTAGAGCAGGCGCTCATCACGCATCTTCAGAAGTTCCTGCTGGAGCTTGGCCGTGGTTTCGCTTTCGAGGCGCGCCAAAAGCGCATCACCTTTGATGGGCGCCATTTCTATATTGACCTTGTTTTTTACAACTATCTGATGCGCTGCTTCGTGCTCATCGACCTTAAGACGGACGACCTTACGCATCAGGACCTGGGCCAGATGCAAATGTATGTGAACTACTACACGCGCGAGCTCATGAACGAAGGCGACAATCCGCCCATAGGCATCGTGCTCTGCGCGGACAAAAGCGATTCGATTGTCGAGTACACGCTGCCCGAAGACAACGACCAAGTGTTTACCGCCAAATACCTGCCGTATCTTCCAAGCAAGGAAGAGCTGGCGCGCGAGCTGAGTGCCGAGTACCGCGCCATCAACGAAGCGACTAATGGCGAAACGCAAGGGTAGCAGCACGTTGCGACCGAAGCCACCGCAGCCGTCGCAGGCGCACTCGCGGTTGCGACGCACGCTACGAAACAATACCGGTCATGGACGCCGGCAACGACATTCTAGCCGTGGCTGGCGAGCGTGACCTGACAGGCAAAGACGCGGCCTTCGTCTGATGTGGGTCCATTGGCTGCCACAGAAAAGGGCCGGTTGCAGCCGGCCCTTTAGACGATAATACCTGCGTTGCCCGCGCTTCCGAAGTGTGACTAGCTGAGGAGCGGGTTCCGCGGCACAACCTGATTTTACCCAGTGAGGAGGCTCTTTTGCAGCCGCTCCACTGTTTATTTACATCTGGCACCCTCAAACAATCAGACGGCAGCCCGCACTCCTGAGAGCTGCCCCGCACCCCCGGCCATCACCTTACGGCAACAACCGGTGCTACTCCCCTACTTCCCAAATAGCGCACCCAGCAGACCGCGGCGTTTGGGCTTCTCCTCTCGGTAGGAACCCTCGACGGCGGCTGCAACCTGGCGCGGTTGCTCGCCGCCTCCACGGCGCACGATCTGGTACAGGAAGGGCGATTTAACGTATTTGACCTCGAAGGGCGTGGCGTGCACGGTGCTCTCACCGGACAGATGCAGGCTCGGGCTGAGCGGCGCCACGATATGCGTTTCGCGCTTGTCGCTAAACACCACCGCGGCCGCGCGGCCCGTCTGGCCGTTTACGGCAATGCGCACCTGCTCGCCATCGCGGCCGTCTGTCGCCGGACGATCGACAAAGTAGACCGGCACCATCACCAGGCCGTCCTTATGTTTGCGGGCCTTGCGCGCCCACATGCGAATGCTCTTTTTATTGAGCCCCAGTACAGCCTCGGCGTCGTTGCCCGCAACGTCGAGCGCCAACTTATCAATGACCACCTGGTCCTTGGTAGACGCATCGACTGAGACAACGCGAAAGTCACCTTCCTGCATGGCGGGATCGAACGGACCGACCTTGGCAAAGTCCCACGGCTCCAAAATGCCCATGAGGCGAACGTCCAGGTAGTTTGCCCTGGGGTATGCCCAGTCGAGCACCTCGTAGTACACCAAGGCCTCCTTGCTCAGGCCCTTGCCCGGGAAGCTCGCCATCATGCGCAAGTCCGCCAGCGCCATGGGGAAATAGAAGAGCATCATGTCGTTTTGGATCGCGTCTTCCACGTCGTGCCCGGCAAAGGCATCCGGATACTGGCGCACCAGCTGCAGCGCGTTGGCACGTGCCTGCTGCGGCGAGATTTCGCAGGGAATACCCTGCTCGGGCACATACTCCGCACCAACGCCTATGGTCAGGCGCTTGCTAAACGTCCCCGGCTTGAGCAGGTCCGCAATGCCGATCTTATTGCCGCAGGACGGGCACTCAAACACACGCTGCGTTGACTCGCCCTCAAAGGACGCTCCGCAGAAGGGGCAAGGAATGCTCACATGCGTGGCCTCTTGGAACTCCTGCGCCGTGCCGCGATCCTCCCACAGCAGATGTTCCAGGACCGACTGATTGCGCCAGTGCGCATTGAAGAAATACCAGTCCGGGTCCTGCGGGCGCTCGAGTTGCGACACATGCGTGAGTTTGAGCAGTCCATCCACCACCGTCAACGGCGTATGGCGAATACCCAAAGCGCTCTTGGGCTCTCCGGCGTCCGCCTGCCACGGAACCACCGTGCCGCAATAGGCGCACTCAAAGCTGCGCTTAGCCTGGTGCGAGTACATAGGGCCGCCGCAGTTTTGACATTTTATGGCAAACATCTCGTCCATGGAAACGTCCTCCTTTGCACAGGGGCTGTCGACATTAAGTATGTCGAGCAAGCAGGCACATGCCCATACCCATGTGGCCCAAAATGGACCACCCAGGCAGACGAGAAGGCTCGTTCGTTAGCACCGGCAGACTATTGCTGCATTTTCTGAGCATCGGCGCACGGCGCCCCCGTGCGAGCTACACTATCCCCTTAAACATGATTGTGAGGACGACCGCTATGCTATTTGTAAATCGGCTGGTACATACGCTTGTTCCCGGCAGCGAGAGCGAGCCGGTCGATGCATCTTGCCGCACCAACGCGGGCTTTTCCGCAAGCCTCGTCTGCATTGGCCTCAACATCACCCTGTGCCTGGCCAAGGGCATCGCGGGTCTGCTCGCCGGCTCCGTCTCCCTCATCGCCGACGCTTTCAACAACCTCTCCGATGCCTCGAGCAACATTGTGAGCCTGCTCGGTTTCCGCCTTGCCAGCCGCCCGGCAGACGAAGGCCACCCCTATGGTCACGGCCGCTACGAGTACCTAGCCGGCCTGTTCGTCGCCGTCCTGGTTTGCGCCGTCGGCATCAACCTGATTCTCGAGTCGGTCACCAAGATCATCAAGCCCTCGCCCACCGCTTACACGTTTATTTCCCTTGCGGCACTGGCTACGTCCATGCTCGTTAAGCTCTGGATGGCAGCGTTCAACCGCACGCTGGGCAACCGCATCGATTCCGAGACACTCATCGCCACGGCGCAGGACTCCAAAAACGACGTCATCACCTCGGGCTCGGTCTTAGCGGCGGCGCTTATTTCGCAAGCGACAGGCTTTGACCTCGACGGCTGGGCGGGCCTGGGCGTGGGCATCTTCATTTGCATCAGCGGCATGGGCCTGGTGCGCGACGCCATCAGCCCGTTGCTGGGGCAAGCGCCCGACCCCAAGCTCGTCCAGGCAATCCGCGACAAGATCATGTCCTATCCGCAGGTCCTGGGCACACACGACCTCATGGTGCACGACTACGGCCCCGGCCGTCAGTTTGCCAGCGCACACGTGGAAATGCCCGGCGAGGGCGATGCCTTTGAGCACCACGAGATTCTGGACACCATCGAACACGATATCAAGCATCAGATGGGCATCGGTATCACGCTACACTGCGACCCCATCGCCACCACCGGCGACGACCTGCGCGGCTGGGTCAAGCGCGGCATCATGCAGATCGATCCTGCGCTCTCCATCCACGACCTGCACGAGCACGATGGCTTTGTGTCATTTGACCTTGTGCGTCCCGACGGCTTTGACATATCCGACGAGGAGCTGCTGGGGCTCGTCACGCGCATCGTGCACGAGCGCCGACCCGATGCCTCATGCGTCGTTACGTTTGACTCGGGCTTTAGCTCGCCCGACCGTCCGGCCGAGCAGCTGTAGCCCACTTAACAGCTAGTTTCCCTGCGCGCCCGAGATGCCGTTTTGTAGGGCGTTCCAGGCATCCGTCGCCATGTCGCCCAAGTTCTGCGCGGTATCGCCCAGTTTTTGTGCCGTATCGCCCAGCTCTTGCGCCTTGTCTCCCAACTCCTGCGCCTTGTTGCTCAAGTCCTCCAGCGTATTGGAGCTCGAGCTGTCGGTACCGCTTTGGCCGTCGGACGAGTTGCCCGAACTGTTCTTGTGCGTGAGTTGAATTTCGAGGTTGCCGTTGTCGTTATAGTAGGCAGAAGTAACGACCCAGTTGGCATCGACGACGGGCGTTGAGCCATCATCAGTCAGGACCACGGCATTCGAAAGATCGGCGCCGCGCGACTTGAGGATCTTCTTGGCGTTGGACCAGTACTGCCCCGGGATATCACTCAGATCGACGGTGCTAGACGAGGCGGACTCGGTTTGCTCGGCAGCGGTATCGGCCGTTGAACTCCCTCGCTTGTTGAGCATGCCCGACACGATGGCAAACACAACCGACAGCGCAAAGAAGATCGCCAGCACGATGAGGATCTTCTTAATCACGCTCGACGAACGCGACGGCGTCTCTTCCTCGTCCTCGCCATATTGCGGAATCGACTTGGGGTACTCGCGATACGGCTCGCGCGACTCGTAGCGAGGCTGCGCCGTGCGAGGCATATACGTCGTCTGCTGAGGCTGCGGAATGGGATTCTGCGGCAGGTCATCATAGGGATTCGGCGTCGAGGCGGCATAAGAATCCTGCGGCGCGTAATCAAACGGGTCTGCCGCCGCGTTGCCATAGGGGCTTTGCAAAGATGCAGCGTAAGGGTCCTGCGCCGCGTCGCCATAGCCCATAACTCGTGTGGGCTCGGCAGAAGGCTGCGTCGCGGCGGGGTCGACATAACCGGGGTTGGGAACAACGCGGGTCGCATCGGCGCTATCGCCAGCCTGCGCGGAACCGCAGCCGCCCATCACGGTTGTCTTGTCCTGATCCATGCAACGATTCCTTTCCGTCGCCTGTAAGCATCAAGTTATCCATGCATTCTACCAGCGCAAAAGCCTATGATGGGCAGAGTCCGTCGGTATCTACAAGACATGCGCGGGCCTAAGGATCAAAAAGCCCCGCCGGGCCTTGGTAGGCGCGACGGGGCGGGCAAGCGGCTATGAGCAGCGAGCTTAGAACAGGCCGGTGATGTTGCCGTCGTTGTCGACGTCGATGTTCTCGGCCGCAGGGACCTTGGGCAGGCCCGGCATGGTCAGAACACTGCCAGTCAGTGCGACCACAAAGTGGGCGCCGGCGGAAACCTTGAGCTCACGCACCGTGATGCGGAAGTTCTCGGGAGCGCCCAGGGCCTTGGCGTTGTCGCTAAAGCTGTACTGCGTCTTGGCCACGCATACCGGCAGGTTGCCAAAGCCGTTCTCGCGCAGCTCGGCAAGCTGACGCTTGGCGGCCGGCGTAAAGTCAACGCCGTCGGCGCGGTAAACCTTGGTGGCAACAGCATCGAGGGCGTCGGCCACATCGGCGCCGTCCTCATAGGCAAACTTGAGCTCGCTCGGCTGCTCAATCAGACGCATGACCTCATCGGCCAGCTCGAGCGCGCCCTCGCCGCCCTTGGCCCAGACCTCGGAAAGCTTAACGTTGACGCCGAGCTTCTGGCACTCGGACTCGATGAGCGCAAGCTCGGCCTCGGTGTCCGTCGGGAAGCGGTTGATGGCGACCACGCAGGGCAGACCATAAACGTTCTGGATGTTGTCGACGTGACGCAGCAGGTTGGGCATGCCAGCCTTGAGTGCCTCGAGGTTCTCCTCGTTGAGGTCGGCCTTGGCGACGCCACCGTTGTACTTCAGCGCACGAGCGGTCGCAACGACCACGACGGCGCTGGGGCGAACGCCCGTCATGCGGCACTTAATGTCGAGGAACTTTTCGGCGCCCAGATCGGCGCCGAAGCCGGCCTCGGTAATGGCGACATCGCCAAAACGCATGGCCATGCGCGTAGCCATGATGGAGTTGCAGCCGTGGGCAATGTTGGCGAAGGGACCGCCGTGGACAAACGCGGGCGTGCCCTCGAGCGTTTGCACCAGGTTGGGCTTGAGCGCGTCCTTAAGCAACGCGGCCATGGCACCCTGGGCCTTAAGGTCGCGGGCACGGACGGGCTCGCCGGCAAAGCTATAGCCGACGACAATCTCGCCCAGGCGCTCCTTGAGATCGCTGATGCTCGTAGACAGGCACAGGATTGCCATGACCTCGGAGGCGACGGTGATATCGAAGCCGTCCTCGCGCGGCACGCCCTGAGCCTTACCGCCAATGCCGTCGATGACGTGGCGCAGCTGACGGTCGTTCATATCGACGACGCGCTTCCAAGTGATGCGCTTAACGTCAATACCGAGCTGGTTGCCCTGCTGGATGTGGTTATCGAGCATGGCGGCCAGCAGGTTGTTGGCAGCACCGATGGCATGGAAGTCGCCGGTAAAGTGCAGGTTGATGTCCTCCATGGGAATGACCTGGGCCCAACCGCCGCCAGCGGCACCGCCCTTGACGCCAAAGACGGGACCGAGCGAAGGCTCACGCAGGGCCACGGCGCTCTTGATACCGCGACGACGCAGGCCATCGGCCAGACCGATGGTCGTGGTGGTCTTGCCCTCGCCCGCGGGCGTTGGGTTGATAGCGGTCACGAGGACGAGCTTGGCCTGGTGATCAGTCGGCTCGTTGAGCAGTGAATAGTCGACCTTAGCCTTGTCGAAGCCGTACGGAATAAGGTGCTTAACGTCGACGCCGGCGTTCTTGGCCACCTCGGTAATAGGCAGCGGCGTGACAGAACGTGCGATTTCGATGTCAGTAGGCATGGGCGGTCCTTTCGTTACCGAATGAGAAAAAGACCAATTCAGCATAGCACGGGCGCGCAACAGTAAAACGCCCATAACCGATGAACGGCGATATGTTTACCCGATGCCCAGCGATAGTCCAACAGCCCGCCAAAACAAAACGCCCTAAACGGTAGGTTCAATCCCCAGGTGCTCGAATGTGCGCAGGGTTGCCTGGCGACCCTGCGGTGTGCGAATCATCAATCCGCACTGCAGCAGATACGGCTCATAGACATCCTCGAGCGTTCCCGGGTCCTCGCCCACCGCGCTAGCAAGCGTCGTCAGGCCCACGGCACGACCGGAGAACGTCTTGGCAAGCGTCTCCAAGATGCGAATGTCCATCCAGTCCAGACCAAGCTCATCGATCTCAAAGAACTCGAGCGCCTGACGGCAAATATCAAGCTCAATAGGCCCGTTGCCGCGCACCTGCGCATAGTCGCGCACGCGCTTGAGCAGACGATTGGCGAGGCGCGGCGTACCGCGCGAACGCGAGCCGATCTCGAGCGCGCTGGGATGGTCGATCGTCACACCCAGGATGGTTGCCGAGCGCGTCACAATCTGCGCGAGCTCCTCAACGGTGTAGTAATCCAGGCGATACGAAATGCCAAAGCGGTCGCGTAGCGGGCCGGTCAACATGCCCGAGCGCGTCGTTGCCGCCACCAGCGTGAACTTGGGGATATCCAGGCGAATCGAGCGCGCGGCCGGACCCTTGCCGATCACGATATCGAGGGCAAAGTCCTCCATCGCGGGATACAGAACTTCCTCGACCGAGCGGTTGAGGCGGTGGATCTCGTCGATAAACAGCACGTCACCCGGCTGCAGGTTAGTCAGGATGGCCGCCAGGTCACCGGTGCGCGCGATGGCCGGGCCACTCGTGGTTTTAATCTGAGCGCCCAGCTCGTTGGCGATAACGGTAGCCAGCGTGGTCTTGCCCAGACCCGGAGGGCCCGAGAAGATCACATGGTCGAGCGTCTCGCCACGGCTCTGCGCCGCCTCGATGAGCACGCGCAGGCTCTGCTTGATGTGCTCCTGGCCGCAGTAGTCATCCAGGCGCTGGGGGCGCAGGGTACGGTCGACATCGAGGTCCTCGGGCGTCAGCTCCGAGCCCACCATGCGCTCGCCATGCGCCATGGATGCCGCCGGCGAGTTGCCGGGCGTCGCCCACAAGTCCTGAGAGTCATCGGCTTCCCACATCACGCATCCATTCCGAGTCGCTTGAGCGCCGCGCCGAGCAGATCCTCGACACGCATATCCTGCCCATCATACCCGCTCAGGGCGACATCGGTCTCCTGTGGGCTAAAGCCCATGGAAAGGAGTGCCGCGCGGGCATCGTCGATGGCCGAGGGAGCGGCAGTGGGCACGGGCATCGCAACCTGTCCGGGAATCACGTCGACCGGCACAAAGCCCTTGTCCTTGGCAAAGGTGCTCTTGAGTTCCAAGATAAGGCGCTGCGCCGTCTTTTTGCCCACACCGGGCACCTTGGCCATGCCCTTGTCATCCTCGGCCATCACCAGCGAATACAGTTGCCCCACGGTATAGGTGGAGAGCACGGCGAGCGCCAGGCGCGGGCCAACACCCGAGACGGACACGAGCCGATCGAACATCGTGCGCTCGTCCTTGGAGGCAAAACCAAAGAGCGTCATGGCGTCCTCACGCACCTGCATGCGCGTATAGAGGCGGACCTCGCCGCCAGGCGCCGGCAACGTGGCTGCGGTGCTGCCCGAGATGCCGAGCTCAAAGCCCACGCCCGACACATCGACGACGGCTGAGCCCATCGTAGCCTCGACAAGCGTTCCATGGAGCTGGGAGATCATCAGTATCCGGTTCCTCTCTGTTGATAGAACTCGCCACCGGTAAGCGCACGGGTGCGGCTGAGGTTTACGTGGCAGATGGCGCAAGCCAGGGCATCGGCGGCATGGTCGGGATGCGGGTCGTGGTCGAGCTGCGTGAGCGTGCGCACCATGTAGGCGACCTGCCGCTTATCTGCGGCACCGGTGCCCACCACAGCCTGCTTGATCTGCATAGGCGTGTACTCGCCGATCTCGAGCGCGCACTCCGAAAGCGCCACAAGCGCAGACCCACGGGCATGTGCCGTAGGAATTGCCGAGCGGACGTTGGCGCCAAAGTAGATGCTCTCGATGGCGGCGGTATCGGGGCGGTAGCGCTCGACGACATCCTTGAGGTCGCGGGCGATGTGAGACAGGCGCACCGCGAGCGGGCTTCCGGCACTGGTCTCAATACAACCGTAGGCACGACAGCGAACCTCTCCGCGCCGCTCCTCGATAATCCCCCAACCCGTATGGGCCAAACCGGGGTCGATACCCAAGATAACCAAGCCGACCTCCCCTCGTCACAAGTACATCGCAAGGCAAGGCCCCACGCATTATTCACGAACGTCTGTTCTAGAATAACACAACGCTAGCCCTATAAGTCAGCCGAGATCGAATTGTAGGTTGAGCATAAGTCAGCGAGCGAGTCCCTGCCGTGGCAAGGTGTCGCGAAAGAGGAGCGCCGCGTACTTCTGTACGCAAGCGACGGCTTGAGCGGCAGATTGCCCGGCAGGGGCTCGCGCAGCGTCGACTCGTTACGCGGTTTGGCAAAACCGCGTAACCTTGCCCCTATCCCATAGTTAGTTCTGACTAAAGAACGGAAACTGCCTCGGATCAACCGGCGGCTGCGGTATCGGCGTGCCCTGGGGCCCACCCTGCGGGCCACCCTGGCCGCCCATCATCTTATCGATGGCGTCCTGGACCTCGCCCTCAAACTTCTTCATGCCCTCGTGCAGGCGGCGCTGGCCGTCCTCGGAGCGCAGCTCCTCCATCTGCTCGGGCGAAATACCCAGCAGCTCGCCCAAAATGCCCATCATCTCACCACGCATACGGTCACTCGTATCGTCGTCGGCAAAGCGGCGCACCTCGGTGCGCGCCAACGAATCGACCGTCATACGCCCTTTACCGCTCAGGCCAAGATCGGACCACGCGAGCATATACGGCCAGGCACGCTCGGCAAACGAACGGGCCGAGACGATCGGCGCCGTCGGCAGCTGGCGGCGAGCCGCCTCTCCCTGGCGCACGAGCATCAGCAGCAGCGAGCAGGCCTCGGGCTTGCCAGCGGCCATCGGGATATCGTCAAAGGGACGGTTGCGGTCCACGTGCGCCTCGAGCGTGCCATCGACCTCGCCCGGCTCAAGCCCGCCGAACAGCTGCGCCGCGCGGTCGAGCATGTCGACCGGACCGTCAAGCGCCGAGAGCGCCTGCGCCAGCACGCGCTCCATGCAATCCTCCACCGCGTTGAGCGTCACGAGCTCCTGCGGCACCACGGCAGACGTACGGTTGCGTGCGCGCGCAACAAACTCGAGCGTCGACAGGTATACATCGCCAAAGGGCGCATAATCGCCCTGGTAGCCACCGCAAAGCGCGGGCGCCGCCAGCGCGTACTCAGTTTTGGACAGCGGGCTCAACGCCATCGCACCCAGCTCGAGCGCCGTATCCTCCAGCATAAGGCCCAGCGTGCGAGAACGCAGGCGCTCGGCGTCGCCCGCTGACACATCGCGGTCGAGCACACGCGCGGCATCCGGCGCATCGCGCTCAACCGTGCGAATATGCAGGCGCTCGGCAATGGAGCGAACGGCGGCACAGCGAGCAGCCTCGGCCTCTTCCTGCGCCGGCGTAAAGATACGGTTGCGCCCCAGCACCAAGCCGATCACATTACGCGAGCCCAATGCATCGACAGCCAGCGCCGCAAGCAAAGACGACGGCAAGTCGCCCTCGAGCGCCACCACGGCGCGCGACGTACCGCGGGCGCGGGCGTTATCGCGCACGGCGAGCACCAGCGCCTGCCACAGCCATTCCTCGGAGCAAAACTCGGGCAGCTCGTGGTCCTCCAAGGCATCGAGCATCACACCGCGCTGGATCTCCTGAACCAGTAGGCTCTCCTCAAAACACGGCGCTTGGGCCACCACGCGGCCGCAGTCGTCGAGCACAAACGAGCCGCCGGTATACACCGACTCGTCGTATGCACCGACCGGCGCCATGCAGGCAAACCACACGCTGCGCTTAGATGCGATCTTGCGGTAGGCTCCGCTGCGCACGGCGGCGATCGCGGCGGTCTCGCGGTCGGTCATATCGAATGCGTTGAACTGGAAATAGGCAATGAGGTCGACGCCGGTCGGCAGCATCTCGAGCTCGCGGGCCAGGTCGAAGATCACCGCGGTGCGCACGCCGTCCACGTCGAACACCGGCGGCGCCCAACGCGCGTCGTTGTTCTCGCCACGCTGCAGGGCAATACTCGCACGCGCGGGTACCACGCGACCGTCCTTGAGCATCATATAGTCGAGCAGGGGCTGGCCCTCAAACGAAACCGCTGCGGGCACGATGCAGATCATATCGAGCTCTTGAATACGCTCGGCGACGCCGGTCAAGCCGGCAAGCATGTCGTGCTCAAAGTCGGCAGCGCCCACCAGGCCGCCGGGCAGGGCTCCCATAAAGAGCGGAGCCGGCACGCACAGCACACGCGCACCGCGCTCGTGAGCCAGGCGCGCCTGGTCCTCGATGCGACCGCAGATACCCTCAATATCACCCAGGCGCATATCGATCTGTGCAAGTGCGAGCTTCATGGCTCAGCCCTTTCCGTCGTAAACCGTCGTTATCGCAGTAAAAGCGCCGGCCGCGAGATGCAGTCGGCGCTTGCATGTGCATATGCTAGCTATGATACCCCGAGCGGGGGCGCGCTCCTAGAACGTCGCGGACCACAGCCCGTGCAGGTTGCAATAGGCATAGACGGTACCGGTCTTGGAACCGCCGGCAAAAAATGTCGCGGGCTTCATGCCGGGCTGGAGGTAATGGACCTCCAGACGGCCCTCGGCCTCAAGGGCAATCCACTCGATGTAGTGCTCGGGCACCATAGGATGCTCGACCGAGCCCACGCGCGCACGGATCACGTGACCGTCGCGCTCGCTCTCGACGACGGGCACGTGCTTCTCGTGCGCCGCGTCCTCGGTGTTCGCGGTCAGCTCCGTGCAGCCGGCAGGGGTTGCAACGTCGTTGCCAAGGGCGACGATGAGCTTGCCGTCGGGGTCCTTAAAGAATTTCGCCATGATGTTCTCCTTTGCTGATGTGCCGATGTCCTCGATGCTTCTTATGCCCAAAGGCGCGCGAACCATCCACGGCATCGCAAATGAACACATAACGAGCGAGGCTAGCGCCCGTCGCCGCCGAGCAGCGCCAGAACATCCTCGCGGGTAAACAGCGCCGAGGAAATGCCGTCGCCGCCGAGCACGCTGTTGACCAGGTCGCGTTTGGACTCCTGCATCTGCATGATGCGCTCCTCGATCGTGTCCTTAGCGATGAGCTTGTACACGGTCACGGTATGTTGCTGGCCAATACGGTGCGCGCGGTCGGTCGCCTGGTCCTGCGCGGCCACGTTCCACCATGGGTCGTAGTGAATGACCACGTCGGCCGCCGTCAGGTTGAGACCCACGCCGCCCGCCTTGAGCGAGATCAGAAACACCGGCACCTCGCCCGCCTGGAACTGCGCGACCATCTTGGCGCGGCTCTCCTTGGACGAAGCGCCCGTGAGCTTAAGGAAGGCGATGTCCTCCTTGGCCAAGCGCTTGCCAATGATATCGAGCATGCCCGTGAACTGGCTGAACAGCAGAATGTGATGTCCGCCGTCGAGCGCACCGTGCACGAGTTCCATGCAAGCGTCGAGCTTGGCGCTCCCCGCCTTGTAGTCCTCGTAGTGTAGACGCGGGTCGCAGCAGATCTGGCGCAGCTTGGTGAGCTCGGCGAGCACCTTGAGCTTGTCTTTCTTAAACTCGGATGCCTCGCGATGCTGCACCTGCTGGGCGATGCGGTCTTGGTTGGCCAGGTAGAGCTTGCGCTGCTCGCCGGTGAGCTGCGCCATGACGGTGTCCTCGATCTTCTCGGGCAGATCGGCCACCACGTCCTCCTTGACACGGCGCAGCACAAACGGCGATACCAGCGCCTGCAGGCGAGCGGCGCTGTCACCCTCGGCGTGCTCGACCGGGCTTTCGAAGCGCTTGGCAAACGACTCGCGCGTGCCAAGCAGGCCCGGCATCAAAAAGTCGAAGATGCTCCAGAGCTCGGACAAGCGGTTTTCGATGGGCGTGCCCGTCAGGGCAAAGCGCACGCCGGCAGGCAGGCGCTTGGCGGCACGCGCCACCTGCGTGAGCGGATTTTTAATGTACTGGGCCTCGTCGAGCACCACGCGGGCAAAGTCCTGCTCGGCATACTCGTCGATATCGCGGCGCATGAGGTCATACGACGTCACGACCACGTTATGCTCGTCGGCGCCGGCGATCTGCACGCGGCGTTGAGCCTTGGCGTCCACAATGGCACACACATCGAGCGACGGGGCAAAGCGCTCCAGCTCGGCGGTCCAGTTGTACACAAGCGACGCGGGGCACACCACGAGCGTGGGCTTAGTGTCCCCCGCCTCCACGCGCGCCAGGATATGTGCGATCATCTGCAGCGTTTTACCCAGGCCCATATCGTCGGCCAAGATGCCGCCGAGGCCCAGGTGCTCGAGCGAGCCAAGCCACTGGTAGCCGTCGACCTGATAGCCGCGCAGTGAGGCCTTGAGCGAGACCGGCACCGTAAAGTCCATCTTGCCGAGCGTATCCAGGCGCTCGACGGTGCGACGGAATGCAGCGTCGCGATCGGCTTCGAGCGCGGGCGTGCGCGCGAGCATGCTGTCGACGAACAGGGTACTCGACGCGGGAAGCGACACGCCGTCGAGCAGGTCGACAGCATCGACCCCCAGATCCTCGGCAAGGCCAAACGCGGCGCGCGCTCCCTCGTCCAAGCGAATGATGTCGCCCGACGTGAGACGCGCAAACGTCTGGTGACGCTTGTACGAGTCCAGATAAATGGCAAGGTCTGCCGCCGACAGGCCGCTCGCACCCAATTCGACATCGAGCAGATTGCTCTTGACGGTCGCGCGCACCGAAAGCTTGGGCGCAGGGCGGACCGAGATCTGGCGCAGGCGGTCGCTGAGCATGACCTCGCCCAGCTCGGACAGGGCAGACAGGCCCTCGGTCAGCAAGTGGAACAGGCTCTCGTCATCGCGTTCCTCAAACGCCAGGCCGCCCTCGTAAAAGTCGAAATACAGGGCCGCCGTGTCCATAACGCGAAACTCTGCCACCTCGTCGCGCGGCGGCACGCCCGGGCGCCGCTCTTCGAAGGGGCTGCCCGGAGCGCCCAGGCTAAAGAGATCTGCCGACCAGTTGCCGTAGGTAACCGTAATTTTGCAGGTCACGAGCCCGTCGTCGACGCCGATCGCCATAGCAAAGCTTGGCTCGGGCGCCACGGTATCGAGCGCCGCGGGCGCGGTAAGGTCGGTGTAGTCGCGCAAAATGGGCAGCGCCATACGACAGAACTCCCCCACCTGGTCGGCAGCGATATGGACCGGCGTGCGACAGGGCAGCAAGCGCGATAGGAACGGCGCCGCATGCTGGGCGAACGCTACATCGGTACGGCGCGCACGGCGGGTGTCAACCAGATAGGCAACGTCGCCCGAAGCAAAGCAGTATGCATCGGCCGGCAGGCGCAGATCGTAGCTGCCGCCAGCCGCCGGCGCGATCTTGGCGGCAAGGAGCGGTTGGCGCTTAGGCAGCACCTCGTCCTCCCCTTCCGGAGGCATCTCGACCGCCACGTCATAGGTGCGATGCGTCGTCGTCCCCCGCGACCAGGCGGGCTCAAAGGAGATGGTCCGGCCGCGCAGCAGGTCCAGCACATATACGATGCTATGCTCGGACAGCGGCAGCTGGCGCTCGGCGACAAAGCCGCTGCGTGCAAAATCGTACGACGCCGAACGCGAGCTTGTGATGTCATCGAGATAGGCAACTGTCGTCACAACAAGGTTGAGCAGCTTTGTCGACACGTCTTCGAAGGCTTCGGGCGTATGGACAAACGTGAGCTTCTTGCCGTACGAGAAGGTGCCGCCTCGGACATAGGCGTCGGCCATGCCGTCGATATCCTTGACCACGTAGGACACCGAACCGCAGCGAATGCGGAACTCGAGCGCCCAGCTAAAGCGGTCGGCGAACAGCGGATTGTAGTACGGCACCAACGAGGGCTCCAACGCTGCTTTGGGGGCGTCGGGATCAACGGCACCGGCAAGCTTGCGGCGCATGCTCGCCAGCTCATCCATGCGCGCGTCCGAAAGATCGGAGAGCGCCGCCATGAGGCTGGGGCTCGTGGGGACGGGCGCCGGGAAGGGAAAGTTGAGGTTGACGACCGGCGCTTTGGGCGCGGTGCGCGCGGGCTGTTTCGGCTGCGCCGTAAACGCGCGGACCGGCGTGCGCAGCCCCTCAACAGGCTCAATGCCGCTGGCGTCCAGGTACGCCAGCGCTGTGGCGATGGCGTGCTTGCACATGCCGGGGTAGCGATAGGCAGCGGGGCAATCGCAGTCGTAGTCGATCACCTCGTGCTCGTCCATGTCGAGCGCCACATGCGTCTTGTACAGGTCGCCGCGCGAGCCGCGCACCGAGCCCTCAACCGTCACGTTCTTGGAGAAGCGCGAGCCGCTGTCCTCGATCGACAGCACGGCGCCGTTGAGCATGAGCGAGCGGCCCTTCATAAAGGTGCCGCTCAGCGCCGCCTCCTTACGAAGCGCCTGCACAAACGTCCCCTGTGCCATCACTTCCTCCAATCCACACATGGTAGCTAATTTGGGACGGGGCTATTTTAGCTACCCTTTGGCTGACGGCGAATGAGTCGGGGTTGGAATACATCTCAACCGACATTTGGGGGTAGCTAAAATAGCCCCGTCCCAAATTAGCTACCCCTCAGCAACGCCGTCCCTAGATAACCGTCACTCTGCCCTG
>NZ_JBDMGT010000033.1:0-23041 GCF_039752775.1 Collinsella aerofaciens
TACGAGCTCCTGTGCGAATTGAAGGGAGCGCTCCCGCAAACTGCCTATTGACAACTTATAGGAGCGTCGGTTTTATTGAGGCAAATATGTTGGGTGCTCGGCATTTCCAAAAAAGTCTACTCACTTAGCCGGCGGGCAGCCAAATGATTATTTAATCCCCGTCCCAGAGAAATCAATTAGCGGGCAGAAGGGCAAAAGTAGTCAAATAAGCCCCGTCCCAAATTAGCTACCCCTTGCACCGATTATTCGCCCGGGTTGATGTTCGCGTAGAACTCCGCCCCGTCGTCCAGGCGCAGGATGCCCACGCGACCGAACTCGGAGCCGGTGGCGGCAGCGCAGTCGATGTCGATGCGATCGGGCACACCGGCGGCATCCTCGCCGCCCAGGCGCACAATCTGCCCGCGGCCCGACTCCTCATCGAGCCCCGCAAGACCACCGACCTCGCAATAACGCCCGAGCGACACCGTTGGCGTGTGACCGCTCACCACGACCGGACCCTTGCCCTCGGCAGAAAGCAGCCCAGTCGGCACATCCCAATAGCCGTGACGAATCCACAGCAGGTCATCGGACGACTGCACCGCGAGCATCTGCTGCAGCAGCTCGCGATCGGCACCCACCGCTCCGACGCCATCGGCACAATCGACACCATGCTCAAGCAAAAACGCGCGCGCCGCCTTCATCTCGATTCCAGCATGTACCAGCAGATACGGGCGCTCCTCGGTCTCGACCACCGCGTAGAGCGGCAGCGCGGCCATCCATCGCACGAGCTCCTCGTATGCCTCAAATTCCATGTCGTTGAGCTGCTCACGCGTCGTCCAGCCACCGTTGATATCCCAGGTCTCGGCATCGAGCGGATCCTGGCCAATGATGGCATCGAGCATGATCTGCTCGTGATTACCCTTGAGCACGTGGGCGTTGGGCAGCGAGCGCACGAGCTTAATAACGCCGACCGGATCGGGCCCGCGATCGATCATGTCGCCCAGCACGTACAGCGTGTCGTCGGACGTCAAAGAGATCTTAGACAGGGCCTCGTCAAGCGCACGCACGTGCCCGTGAGCATCAGATGTCACATAGATCGCCATGGTACGCCTCTCCTTGCATTGCGGCCGAAGCCCGGTGCCGCAACTAAAACTTCAAGTTGAACTTAAACGTTACCCATTGTACTCCGTTGCAATAAAGCTGGAAAGGGTTTCCGAGCAGAGGCAAAGACGGCAGCCATCTATGACGATATCGCGCACGCCCGCAATCCAACCCCATAAACCCACCATCTTTGGGTACAAATAACCGCAGACAACTGACCGTGCCACGCCAACCACCCAGGAGCGGACACTATCCATGAACCAGATCCTTCTCTTTATCGGCCTCGTCATCATTTTGTGCCTGACCATCAAACCCGTCGGCAAAAAACTCCCCTTCCCCACCCTGCTCATCTTTATCGCGCTGGGCATGCTGTTGGGCGTCAACGGCCCGACGCATATCGACTTTAGCGACTACGCACTCACCGAAACCGTCTGCAGCACGGCGCTGCTGTTCATCATGTTCTACGGCGGCTTTAACACCAATATCGACCGCGCCAAGCCCGTCGCTGCGCCGGCGGTGCTGCTGAGCACGCTCGGCGTCGTCATCACTGCCGGCATCACCGGCGTGTTCGCCCACTTCGCGCTGGGGTTCGACTGGATCGGTGGCCTGCTGCTGGGATCGGTCGTGGCATCCACCGACGCGGCAAGCGTCTTTAGCGTACTGCGTGAGCACAGCCTGTCGCTGAGAGGTGGCACCGACTCGCTGCTCGAGGTCGAATCGGGCTCCAACGACCCCGTCGCCTACATGCTCACCGCCGTGCTCGCCACACTAGCGGCCGGCGGCGACATCAACATTCCCGCACTGCTGGCCAAGCAGATTATCCTGGGCGTGGGCCTGGGCCTTGCCATCGGCTGGGCGGCGGGCCGCCTGATTGAACGCGCGCACGCAACGGCCAAGGACGCGCAGACCATCTTTTTGTTCGCCGTGGCCATCGTCGCCTACGCGCTGCCGAGCTGCCTGGGCGGCAACGGCTTTTTGGCCGTATACCTGGCCGGCATTGTGCTGGGTGCCAGCGACATCACCGGCAAAGTCGAGATGGCGCACTTCTTTGACACCCTCACCGAGATGGCAGAGATGACCATCTTCTTCTTGCTGGGCCTGCTCGTTACACCCGCACGCCTGCCGCAAATGCTGCTACCGGGCCTGGCACTCATGGCGTTTATGCTCTTTGCGAGCCGCCCCATCGCCGTAGGCATGCTGCTAGCGCCGTTTAGGACGAACCCTCGCCAGGTCGCGCTCGTAAGCTGGGCGGGCCTGCGCGGAGCAGCTTCGGTCGTCTTTAGTCTCTTTGCCGTGGTGGCCGGCGTTCCCGGCGGACACGACCTATTTGACCTGGTGTTTGTGATTGCCGTGTCGAGCATTGTGGTGCAGGGCTCGCTGCTGCCGGCGGTGGCGAAGAAGCTCGATATGATCGATGCGACCGGCGACGTGCGTCGCACCTTTAACGACTACCGCGACGAAGACGGCATGTCGTTCGTCAAGCTCAAGGTAGGCGCTGGACATCCGTTTGCCGGTCGCTCGCTCGCCGACATTGGCAGCGCCACAGACATGCTCGTGGTCCTGGTGCTGCGCGACGGGGCGCACCCGGTACTGCCCAATGGCGACACCGTGATCCAGGAAGGCGATCTGTTGGTGATGGCCGCCCCAACGTTCGAAGAGCGTGCCGAGGTTACGCTGCGCGAGGTCACCGTGACGCCCCACGGTCGCCTGGCCGGCCAGCGTCTGCGCGACGTGCCGCAGGGCAAGCACCCGTTTATTGTGGTGATGCTTAAGCGCGACGGCCAGACGATCATCCCCGACGGCAACACCCTCATATACGCCGGCGACGAAGCCGTCATCGCCACACTGGCGTCGTAGTGACCAGGAAGTGGCTAATTTGCGACGAAGAGATCAAGCGCCTAGGAACCTCATGCCTTCGCTCGCAGATTCGGATTTGCCTGAGGAGTAAAGCACCCCTCCCCCATGTAACCATCCTGTAAATCATAGCGACGCACTCGAGTTTTACCGTGATGCGGTCGCGCCTGGCGCTGCACTGTGCTAAAGTATCCCGAACGTTCAAACGACTACGAGGGGGAACTAGAAGATGGCACGTGTGCACAACTTCTCAGCTGGCCCGGCCGCACTGCCCACAAGCGTGCTCGCCGAGATCGCCGACGAGATGATGGACTACCGCGGTTGCGGCATGTCCGTGCTCGAGATGAGCCATCGATCTAGCATGTACCAGCAGATCATCGATGACGCTGAGGCAACTCTGCGCCGCCTGCTGAGCATCCCCGACAACTACCGCGTCCTGTTTTTGCAGGGCGGCGCCACGCTGCAGTTTGCGGGCATCCCCATGAACCTCATGCGCCGTGGCCGCGCCGGCTACGTCGTGACCGGCAACTTTGCCAACAAGGCATACAAAGAAGCCGCCAAGTACGGCGAGGCCGTGCTGCTCGCGAGCTCCGAGGACACCAACTTCGACCGCATCCCCGACATGGCCGACATCAACGCGCGCATTGCCGCCGAGGCCGCGAGCGACGGGCTCGACTACGTTTACATCTGCCAGAACAACACCATCTTTGGCACCATGTACCACGAGCTGCCCGCTTGCGGCGACGTACCGCTGGTCGCAGATGTCTCGAGCTGCTTTCTGTCGCAGCCGCTCGATGTTGAGCGCTACGGGCTCATCTACGCCGGCGCGCAGAAAAACGCCGGCGCCGCGGGCGTGACCGTGGTTATCGTGCGCGACGACCTCATCGCCGACGGCCCCGCCTTTGCGCGGGCGCCGCAGTACATGGACCTTAAGACCCAGGCCGCCAAGGGCTCCATGCTCAACACGCCCAACACCTTTGGCATCTACGTGTGCGGCAAGGTATTCCGCTGGGTGGAGCAAACCGGCGGACTTGGCGCCATGGCCGAGCGCAACTGGGCCAAGGCCAACCTGCTCTACAACCTGCTCGAGCAAAGCGAGCTGTTCCATGGCACCACGCAGACAGACAGCCGCTCCATCGCCAACGTCACCTTCCGTACCGGCGACGCCGAGCTCGATGCGGCCTTTGTCGCAGGCGCGGCCGAGCACCAGATTCAAAACGTCAAGGGCCATCGCCTGGTGGGCGGCATGCGCGCGAGCGTCTACAACGCCGTAACCATGGAAGATGTGCAGGCACTGGCCTCGTACATGAAGGACTTCGAAGCGCAGCTTAGTTTGAGCCCGCGATCTAACTAGCCCGCAACGCGCGGGCCGATCAGCCATCTCAGACCACCCTGTATAGATCAAAACCTGCTAAGGAGTTTTCCATGCGCAAGATTAAAACCATCGATGACATTACCAAGGACGGCAAGGTCGAGTTTGGTGAGGGCTACGAGTTTGTGAGCACCGCCGAAGAGGCCGACGCCATTCTGATGCGCTCGACCGACCTGCACGGCTACGAGCTGCCCGAGGGCATCCGCGCTATCGCCCGCTGCGGCGCCGGCGTCAACAACATCCCCGTCGAGGAGTACGCCAAGAAGGGCGTCGTCGTCTTTAACTCCCCCGGCGCTAACAGCAACGCCGTTAAGGAGCTCGTCCTAGGCATGCTGGTGCTCTCGAGCCGCGGCGTGGTGCAATCGATGAACTGGGTGCGCGACAACGCCGACGACCCCGAGATTCAGGTCGATGCCGAAAAGGCCAAGAAGGCCTTTGTGGGCCGCGAGCTCAAGGGCAAGCGCATCGGCGTCATCGGCCTGGGCAACGTGGGCTCCAAGGTCGCCAACGCCTGCGTCGACCTGGGCATGGACGTTTACGGCTACGACCCGTTCATTTCCGTTGAGCACGCGTGGGTGCTGAGCCGCGAGGTGCAGCGTGTGGGCACGCTCGAGGATCTCTGCCGCGGCTGCGACTACCTCACCGTACACGTGCCCAGCAAGGCCGACACCATCGGCATGATCAGCACCGAGCAGATTAACCTGTTGGCACCCGACGCCGTGCTCATCAACTACGCACGCGAAACCATCATTGACGAGGACGCCGTCGACGCTGCCCTGCGCGAGGGCAAGCTGAGCTGGTTTAGCTGCGACTTTGCCACGCCCAAAACCGTCAAGATGCCCAACACGTTTATCACCACGCACTCGGGCGCCGGCACCGGCGAGGCCGAGGCCAACTGCGCCGATATGGCCATCAGCGAGCTCAAGGATTACCTGGAGAACGGCAACATCGCGCACAGCGTCAACTACCCCGCCTGCAGCATGGGCAAGGCGCGCGCCGCGAGCCGCATCGCCTGCCTGCACGCCAACGTGCCCAACATGATCGGCCAGATCACAGCCATCTTGGCCAAGGACAACGCCAACGTGCAGCGTATGACCAACGAGTCCGCCGGCGAGAACGCCTACACCATGTTCGACACCGACGAGCACCTGGACAGCAGCACCATCGAGGCGCTCAAGCAGATTCCGTCGATGTATCGCGTGCGCGTGATCAAATAGCGCCGGCTGATCTGACGGGCAGTTCCCCATGTGGCCTGCCCGTCACTGACATTGAATGCCCGCGGGGGCGCCTTTCGCATGAGAGGCGCCCCCGTTTCTGTGAGCACTCCATTAAATGCACCGAGCCGCTTCTTGGCATACAATCTGTATGTTGACCTAACTATCTGTGAGGTGCCTATGGTTGATACAGATTTTGCTTGGCGGCTTACGCAAGGACTCGTGCGGATCGACAGTTCCGACCCAGGTGCGTATGAGGGCGAGATTGAACGCTATATCAAAGCGTTGGTTGAGGAACAGTTGGCGCAGCTGAGCCATCCGGTACTCGATGCCGTGCAGATTGCAGAGCTCGAAGTACTCCCCGGGCGCCGCAACCTTATGGTCACCGTGCCGGGCCAAAGCGACGAGCCGCGACTCGTCTATATCTGCCATATGGATACCGTTACGCTGGGCGATGGCTGGGACGCGGACATTCCGCCGCTCGGGACGGTTGTGCGTAACGACAAACTCTATGGCCGTGGCGCCTGCGACATGAAGGGTGGCCTGGCCTGCGCCATTGCCGCACTGGTCCATACGCTCGAGCGCGTGGCGGCGGATGGCGCGCTACCCCGCCGCGGCTTTTCGCTCATCTGCTCGGTCGACGAAGAGGACTTTATGCGAGGCTCCGAGGCAGCCATCGATGCCGGCTGGGTCGGTTCGCGCGAATGGGTGCTGGACACCGAGCCCACCGACGGACAGATCCAGGTGGCGCACAAGGGGCGTACGTGGTTCGAGATTGAAATGGCTGGCGTGACGGCACACGCGAGCCAGCCTTGGAAGGGCGCCGATGCCGTCGCCGCCATGGCCGAGGCCGTCTGCGCGCTGCGCCATGCGTTCGCAGCGCTGCCCGAGCATGATGAGCTGGGGTCTTCGACCATCACGTTTGGCCAAATTGAGGGCGGATATCGCCCCTATGTCGTGCCCGACCGCGCCAAGGTCTGGGTCGATATGCGCCTGACTCCGCCGACCGATACGGCAGCCGCGAAGCGCATGGTAGAGCAGGCCATCGCCGTCGCCAAAGCCGCCATTCCCGGTTGCCATGGCAGCTACACCGTGACGGGCGACCGCCCCGCCATCGAGCGCGACCCGAACTCTCCCCTTCTAGCAGCGCTCAAGCGTGCCGCCGATGACGTGACGGACGCGGACACAACCGTCGGCTTCTTTACCGGCTACACCGACACCGCCGTCATTGCCGGCAAGACAGGTAACCGCAATTGCATGAGCTACGGTCCCGGGTCGCTCGCGCTCGCGCACAAGCCCAACGAATATGTGCCCCACGCCGATATCGTTCGCTGTCAGAACGTGCTCATCGCGCTCGCCGATAACGTGCTCTGGGACGCGAATGGGCAAGTTGGGGCATAATAAGCCGCGAACAAACCGACTCGTGCGTTAGGACCGCCCATGAAAGCATTTCCGTTTCCCTGCATCCGCCCGGCTCAGGACCGCGTGCTCGAGGCGCTGCCTGCAATGGGCAGCATCCTGAGCGGCAACGATGCTCTGCGCGGAGCCCTTGCCGATGGCCTGATGCTCAAGGACCCGGGTGCAGCGTATTACGTGTACGAATGCTCGGGCGAGCCGGGACGTGTGACGGGTGTCGTGGCGATCTGCCCGACGAGTGTACTTGCGGGCGGCAAGGGCGATGCCAGCGCCGACGTGGCCGCCGCCGCGCGCGCAATCGCCGAGCTCAAGGTGCAGCCGCGCCCCGTGTCGCTCGCCTACGAGGCCTCGCCCGTCATGGATATCATCTTGGGCGCCGCCAAAGAGGGCGCGTCGCTCTACGCCGTCACCGACCCCGCGGGCATTACGCACCGCGCGTGGGAGGTCAAGCGCGAGGACGCCGTCGGGGCCATCCGCGCTATGCTCGACCAAGCACCGGAGCCGGCACTGGCCGACGACCCCGCCTACGCCGCCGCTCTGACCGGGGCGTCGCAGCTGCTGGCCGATGAGGCCCGTGCCGCCGGAACGTACACCGGCAAGGAGCCGTTCAACTTTACCGTTGCCGTGCTCTTCCCCGCCGCGCCGGTCAGCGGCGCCGCACCGCAGGTTCCGACAGGTCTGCTCACGCACCAGGTCGCGCGGTTCTAGCAAGACCAGACCGTCCAGCACAAAAATCGGCAGCCCAACAAACAGGGGGCGGAGATGCAGCAGGTACATGCATCTCCGCCCCTTTTGCGTCGAGAAGTTATGCCGACGACCCGTGCCGCCGCGCTCGCGTTATCCGCGCTGCGGACCCGCAGTAGCCACGAGCGGTTCAAGCCCCAGCTCGCGCGCGTAGTCTTCCTGCGTAAAGACTTCGACCAGTTCAAACGTATCGGCCGCATCGTCAAACGCAAAATGCAGCACTGAGCAGTTGCCCGGCACGCGTTCGCGCTCGTCGGCCGCCGCGCCCCGCACGTGGTCCAAAAACTCCTTGATAGCCGAGCCGTGGCTCACCGCGAGCACGCACTCGTGGTCCGGACGTCGCATAAGATCGGTTATCGTCGCCGCCATGCGCTCGCGCACCTGCATCTGGCCCTCGCCGCCAAACTGACGATAGAAATCTCGCCACGGGCGCTCGGGCATAAGCATCACGCGCTCGGCCTCAAAGTCGCCAAAGAACCACTCACGCAGACCGTCCAGGCGCTCGTACGCCAAGCCCGGCCACAGGTTGGCGATAGTCTGCTCGGTGCGATGAAGTGTGGAGGTGTAGGCATGATCGGGTTCAATGCCGCGCGCACGCAAGAACATGCCGGCACGCGCCGCCTGGTCGCATCCCAGCTGCGTGAGCGGCGAGTCACTCCACCCCTGAATGATACGCTTGAGGTTGAATATCGTCTGTCCATGACGGACCAGATACAGATCTTTATTCATAGGGGTCCTTTCGTTCGTTACCAATCAAGGAGCGAAAACGCCCCGTCGCAATAGCCAAAATGAAGCACGGCGCCGTTGTCGGGTAGCTCCCCCTCGCCAGTCACATACTCAAGAAACTCCTGGCAGGCTGAGCCGTGGGAAACCGCCAGCACGCAGTCGTGCTGCGGCCTGGCCATGATGCGGGACAGCGCCGCGACCATGCGCGACTGAAGCTCACTTTCCGACTCGCCACCAAAGGCAACCGGATAATCACCCCAGGGCTGCGGCGGCATCTCGCGATTTGATGTGCCCTCCAGCGAGCCAAAATGCCACTCACGCAGGTCATCGACCAGCTCTATGGAACGGCCCTCGCCAACGATAAGCTCGGCCGTATGCCGCGCCCGGCCCAACGGCGAGGAATACACATGATCAAAGGCCACGCCACGCGCCGCAAACGCCGTACGCGCCGTCAGCGCCTGCTCGCGCCCGCGCGCCGTAAGCGGCGAATCGTGCCAGCCCTGCAAAATGCTCTGCACATTGAGCTCAGTCTGCCCATGCCGCACCAAATATAGATCTGCCACACACCCTCCCCTCGTACCACCACAAAGGGGACAGGCACCTTTGTGGTGGTTTACCGTCTGATCACGCCGCGGTGACGCTCAACTACACCAGTACGTCGACAAGCGAGCGCTTGGGTACGTGGTGCACCTGCGCCTCGTCGCGCCAATAATTGATGGAGCCGTCGGGGTTGGAATCGATCGCATCGATCACCTGTGTCTCGGTCGGAACGCCAAACGCCATGATCAGCTTGAGCTCATACTTGTCGTTATCGAGCCCCATGGCATCGATCGCGTGGGGCGTAAAGGCCTTGAACATACAGGCTGCCACCTCGGGCGTGGCGCTGCGGGCGGCGAGCATCATCGTCTGCGCGGCAATGCCCGTGTCGACCTCGGTAATGGGAGCGGCGGGCTTGCCCGAAACGGCGCGCTCGGCCAGAATCGCGATGTAGCCGGTCGGGCGCTCGCCCTCGGCAGGACCCGGCCAATCCTTAAGCGCGCCGGCCCACGCAAGCTCATCAAATACACGCGCGCAATCCTCGGCACCGCTCACCACATGAAAACGAAGACGCTGAGCATTGGCGCCACACGGAGCCAGGTGCGCCAGTTCCGCCAGCTCGAGCAAAAACTCGCGCGGCACGCGCATGGACTCGTCAAATCGGCGGCACGTGCGGGCGCGGCGGACCAGCGCGTCAAACGTGTCCAGGCCGAGCTTTTCGCAACCTTGCTTTGCCATCGACTCCGCGCTCGACGGCGCCGCGGGAACTGTTTCGTTCATAGGGACCCCCAATTTCGGGCAATTGTTCTTAGGAAAATCTAACCTAAAACGTAGGCAATAACGAACAGGGCCGCAATGTTCTACACCTGTTGAATAGAAAATCGCGACGTGGGGAACAACGGAAACAATTCGGGGCCTTTGGGTTACGTTTCACCCTCCCCGACCCATACGTCAGCGCCTTTAGGCGATACTGGTCGTAACGATCAAGGCTTACGCCGCACGGAAAGGAGACATTATGGGCATCTTTAAGAATGATGACCAAAAATCGAGCCAGTTTGGATTTGACGAGAAAAGCATGGCAGGCAAGGCCGTCAAGGCCGTGCGCTGGATTTACGCCATCACGGGCGTCTTGGCGCTCGTCGCCGGCATCGCACTGCTGTTTGCGCCCGCCAAGTCCCTCGTCTTCTTAACGACCGTCTTGGGCTTCTACTTTGTGATCACGGCCGCGATCAGGCTGTTTACCGCTGTTTTCGAGCCACTGCTGCCCACCGGCTGGCGCGTGACGAGCATCATCTCCAACCTACTCATTATCTTGGGCGGCGTCATAATCCTGCGCAACCAGGCCTTCTCGACCGCGACGCTCACCACGATGGTGGTTATCGTGGCCGGCTTTGGCTGGATCGTCGAAGGTGTCATGTCCATTCTGGAGTCCGAGCTTTCGTCCAACCGTGCCCTCGCCATCCTGAGCGGCGCGCTCTCCATCATCGCCGGCATGTTCGTGTTTATCTATCCGCTGTGGTCGGCCAAGATGCTCGTCATCTTTAGCGGCGCCGCACTGCTGGTGTTTGGCGTAACGCTGATTGTTCGCGCTATTCAATTTGGCAAACTGGTGCACTAGATGCCGCGAACGCTCTTTATTGATGCAGACGCCTGCCCGGTCACGCGCGAGTCGATTGACTGCGCGCGGCGGGCGGGCGTCGCCGTCGTTATCGCCGGCAACAGCACACAGAACCTGGAACGCCACATTCGCCGCGACGATCCGCGCGACGTCGAGCATGCGCGACGCGGATTTTGGGTCACGACGCTCGATGTGAGCGTGGGCGCCGACAGCGCCGACTTTGCCATTGTCGAACGCCTGCAGGCGGGCGACGTAGTCGTGACGCAGGACATTGGCTTGGCGAGCATGGTGCTCGGGCGCGATACCGCCGCCATCGGCGTGCGCGGGCGCGTCTACGATAAGGCGACCATCGACATGCAACTGTTTATTCGCCACGAGGAAAAGAAGGTGCGCCGCGCCGGCGGTCGCACTCGCGGTCCGGCGGCATTTACCAGCGAAGACCGGGCCCGCTTTAAGCGCAACCTCACCGAGCTGCTGCGCTAACCAAGGTAGATTTTTGGGACGTGCCTAAAAATCTACCTTTTTGTTTTGGCAGCGGGGAATGCCCTGGTCACAGGGGTAGATCGTAAGACATGTCCCAATAATCTACTTAAAGGCCAACGGCGGATAGGATGAGGCCCCAGCCGGCACCGATGACGTACATCATGATCAGGAACAGGACGTTTTCGCGGGCGCTGCGGTTGGTGCGGAACAGCACCAGGTAGCCCACACCAGCAGAGATGAGCGTGCCGGCGAGCATCGGGGCCAGCTGCAGCGCGCCTTCCAGGTACAGTTGTGTGATGACGACGCTGGCCGAGCAGTTGGGAATCAGGCCGACAAGCGCCGAACCCAGGACGGCGAGCGTCTCGTTGCCACGCAGGAACTGCTCGATCGCGGACTCGCCGAAGGTCTCGAGCACGGCGACCAGAATCAGCGTCACCAGAAAAATGAATACCGATACCTGCACGGTGTGCGAGATGGCGCTGCGAATAATCGACAGGAGGGGCGCGCCCTCGTGAGAGCGGGAGTGACCGTGGCCATCATGGTGTTCATGCTCGTCCTCATGACCGTGATCGTGGCCATGTCCGTGTTCGTGCTCGTCCTCGTCTTCATCGCAACCGCAATGGTCGCGCTCGCACAGCTCATGGATGTGATCGGCGCTCACGCCCGCCTCGGCCACCTCGTCGATGATGTCACCGCCAGTGTGGTCGTCGTGCGCGCAGTTCACGTGGGCCGGGTTGGCCGCGGTTCCCAGCACGGTACGGCGAATCGCCGCATGCGCGCGAGCGTTACGACGCAGGCCGCGAATGGCGGCGTCCACGATAAAGCCCGTGACCAGCGCGATCAGTGCCTTCGAAGCCAAAAGCATCGCCATGGTCTGCACGGGCACCTGCTCGGCGAGCAACAGCGGCAGCATCTCATCGGAGGTCGAAAGGAACACCGCCACCAACGTGCCCAAGGTCACGACACGACCGGCGTACAGCGTTGCCGCCATGGCCGAAAAGCCGCACTGCGGCACCATACCCAGCAACGAGCCAACCACGGGACCTGCGGCGCCGGCGCGCTTGATGGCCCCGTTAACGCGGTCGCCCGCGACGTGCTCAAGTGTCTCGAGGGCCAGATACGTCACCAACAAAAACGGCACAAGCGAGAGCGTGTCCTTGCCGGCGTCGAGCAGAATATCAATCAGCAAATCCATGACGGATGGAACCTTTCGTGTCTTTCGGCAGCATTGTAAAAGTCCTAGCGGTCAACTAGGGTATTGTAGTAGACCTAGGCGTGGTGCCAATAGTTGCCCATGGTAAACTATCATCTCGCCACATCTTAATGACCCTGAGCCGCACGACGCGGCCCATCCAAGGAGAAGTTATATGAACGTTTCACAAGCACTCGAATACGAGCGCCAGCCGTTTATTCCCATGTTTATCTATGGCGATCACGGCGCCATGGAGTCCGAGCGCCAGAAGGGCGAAGAGGCCCTCAAGGTGCTCGAGACCGAGTACTTTACCGCCGAGGGCGACCCCAGCTTCGACTTTGCCACCGTGCGCGACCTGGCTGACCGCAACCGCGACCTGTGCGACCAGATTGGCGAGGCACGCCTGCGCAACGTGACGCCCGCGACGCTTTCGCGCGGCCTGTCCGATGCCGACACCTGCGCCGCCATCGGCAAGATGCAAAAGCGCACCGCCGCGTCCGTTATGCGCGAGATCCGCGGCGACCGCGACGCGCTCGGCGTCGCCTACGCTCGCAAGCCCATCCAAGGCACGGTGCTGGGCATCGACATCGAGACCACCGGTCGCGCGCCCGAGCGCGGCTACATCATCAACGTGGGCTGGGAAATCATGGACCTCACCAGCGACGCCGTGCCGCATGACGCCGAGGCGCATTACTGCGGCCTGCCCGACATCTACCGCGGCGAGGATGTGCCGTTGTCGAATATCCACCATATCACCTGGGACGACATCGACGGCAAAAAGCCGTTCCGCGAGAACAAGGAACTGCAGAAGCAGCTGCTCAAGCTTATGAAAAAGTACCCGTACATGGCGCATAACGCCGCGTTCGAGGACAGCTGGTTCAAAATTCATCTGGACGGTTACGCCGAGGCACGCCGCGCCGGCAAGATCATCGTCATCGACTCGCGCCAGATCTGCCGCAGCCTGGATGCCGACGTCCGCTCGCTCCCCCGCGAATCCGCCCCCGCCGCGCTCGAGAACTGGGCGCGCCGCCGTGGAACCCTCGCCGCCGACGCCAACGAGCAGCATCTGGGCCTGGACGACACCGACCTCATGCTCCGCACCGTCCAAGCCGAGTTCAACCTCAAGAACCTATTCGCCAAGTAGAAACGCCTGCGACAAACCCCGGCGTAGATCACGAGCGGTCTCGCAGCGGGAAACCCCGCAGTGGGGCCGCCCTACGTTCCACAGATAGATTTGCCATCACAAATTCTGAACACTCATTGCGAACGATTTCGGCCAATTCCCGACACGTAATTCGTTGTCGGATGGTGATGCGTCGATATCAAATGTGCGGCAATTGAGTATTTATATGCTATAGCTAAGCTGCGAAAACTATTATTTAGGGCATACCAACTCATAATTGCGTCAAGCTTTTGGACAGCATTTGGTTAGACCTCTAAAACGGCTTTTCCACTCAGCGCCGTCAACACGGCATTAGCTGACACGATATATATCATGAGTATCGTATTGTCACATACCACTGCAAAAGCGGTCTACCAGGCCGCGCATTCGGTGTCTGCGAAAGGCATCGAGTCCTGTAGCCCTGCCGCGATTTACGGATCATGTCCCACCGGAACGTTCCTTGACGCAGCCGCAGAATGGCTCACCAAACATGATGTTTCCCTCGACACAAATGATTCCCTCGAGGTGATGGTGTTTGATCGCAGGAATGCGCGCTATGCAATGAACTGTCAATGCCACGTTTCTTCAAAACGATTCTCGAACTCACGCTTTATAGAGCTCAAAGATGGCATCTTCATTGTTGGCGTTGAGCTTTGCGCACTTCAGGCCGCCACCTATCTTTCTTTTCGCGAACTAGTGGAGTACTACTTTGAACTGTGCGGCGCTTATTCCCTTGGAACCGACTCTTCCACCTCCTATACCGAGCGTTTCGCGCTCACCTCGACCGAGAGGTTAAAGCAGTTCTTTAATTCCATTACCAGATGCGACGGTCTGGCCCTTGCCCGAAAGGCGATCCAATGTGTGCGCGACGGATGCCGGTCTCCTATGGAAACAGCCTTTGTCATGATGTTAACGCTGCCCAAAAGCGAAGGAGGGCTTGGTACGGCCTTCATACCTTTTGAGAATATTGGATACCCTGGCAAGAAGTCGATCTTTTCTGCACGGCTTCGTCAAATATTCATCGGCACCCAACTGGAACGCTTGCAGTTCATCCTTTACCTGATCTCTGGAAGTCAGCACCAGGACGGGGATAGCAGTTTTATTCTTTAGCTCCTGGCAGATTTGAAAGCCACTGATCTCCGGCAAGTTCAGGTCTAAGATCACAAGGTCAGGGCGGAGGGCTGCCAAGAGCCGAGCGGCATCTTCAAACTCGGTAATTGCCTCCACAAGATAGCCGTCCTTTTGGAGCATATCGCAGAGTTCTTCCCGCATATAGACTTCATCTTCCACAACAGCAATTCTTTTCATGACAGCACCTCCTTCCAAATTATTCTTCTCTCTGCGGCTGCATCAGTGTCAGCAAATACCGATCACTGGAGCGCTTGACCACTCTCATATAAATATATTCTATCACGCAAAGTAGTAAAATCATAGCAGCAGATACAAGCAGCATTTCAGACACTGTCCCACGGGTTCGGGACGAGAGTATCCCTGTAAATAATGCCCTGACTCCAAACAGACTGCTGACAGCCGCAACCAATACAGGAAGTCCCATAAACCAGGTAATTTGCTTTCCAGCAGACTGGCAAAGGGTTTCGTAAGTAGCTCCCAGGCGGATCAGGGTCTGGTATCTGCGCCCGGTTTTCTGCTGACTCATCAGGAACTGAACACCCACGATGGTGTTGGCAACTACCAGGAAAACAATCGCAAGATAGAGGGTAATATAACTGGATGCTATGGTGTAGAAAAGCTGACGACCTATATTCTGAAGATAGCTTTCATATTCAATGCCAGTTTCGTCCAGCTTCTCGTTCAAATCCAAATATGCAGTCATAAGGCTATTTCCATCCAGAGCCTGCTCACTGAGCACCGCATTGACATAGGTATCATACATTCCCTGGCTATAATATAGGAATGCTTCATCCGGAAGAATCAATGCAAAGGACAAGGATATAGAACGGTCCGTGACCAAATTCACAGACTGAACCTCTCCTGTAAGATGAATCGGACTACCATCCAGTTCCACCTTGGGCTGTCCGGCCAATACTTGGTTCAGCATTGCGGTACGACTTACCGTAGTAAACTCTGTATCAATATAGACAGCGGCCTCCTTTTCGCCTAATTGGAGAGCCGGTTTGCCGGACAATTCCAACAAACGATTATAGTCCGATAAACAAATCAAATATGGGTATGTGGCATAACCAAGATTGTTCAGAAGGACATCCCGGTCTTCCGACTGGGGCAGGCTCCGAAGAGAGTCCATAACAGCGTCCATGCTGTAGGCATTATCATAATCTTCTGTGGTGCGAATACGCCCAACCCTCATTTCAAAAAGCTCTGAAAATTGATTTTCCAAACCGTTTTCTTTCAGGGCTGCCTTTATATTCGGAAGAACCTGCGATGAATCTTCTGCAGTATGATCTTCAAAAGTATAGTCGATTACATGGCCAGAAGACAGGCTATTCGTTCCTGCAATTCCTACGCCCGCACCAAAACAACACAGCGCCGCCAGAATCAGCAGGGAGCTGATGGCCATGGAGGTTGACTGATGAATAACATTCTCCTGAATCTGCCGGAAGGTAAATACATGAAGCTGCTTATTTCCTTTTCCTTTCTTAACAATCAAAGCAATCAGCGCACGCATCCCATAGAAAAGCAGCATCGTACCAACTATGCCCAACAGCAAAGTCAGTCCCATCATACTTACCTTTGTCCATGCAATTCCCTGAATCGCCATGTAGTAAGCCACTGCCAACATCACACTTCCGCATATAGCAGCCAGTCCATAGATAACAGATGGCATTTGCTTTTTGGGGCGGTTCGTTGGCTGGGATAGCAAAGTACCGATCTCCTGGCGGCTGATTCGTCCACTCAAAATCAGAAGTGCCGTCAGCTTAATTGCCAGAAATCCTGCCAGCGTCCATTCAATTGCAGACCAGGATAAAGAAAACTGATGACCGATGATCCCCATGCCTACCAGCTTGGCGGTGACAAGACTGACAATTTCTGAAAGCACCACAGCCACAGGTAAGCCTATGAGCATGGCAAGAATACTGGTCAGGAAATCTTCCGCCAGAAGCATACCAAACAGTTTACTTCTACGCATCCCCAACATTAGATAAACACCAAACTCATGCCGTCTGCGCTCGAACTGATACTTGCAGGCAAAATAGATCAAAAAGAACAGAATACCGAGGGTCATCCCATAAAACGCAGGAATCAGAAGCAGGAGTTTGTCAACTGCGTCACTCTCCATTTTCTGCAAAAAGAGCATCACATCTTGAGTGGAGATGGAAAGAATCATGTAAAAGGCAACAATAGAAATCACCAGGGAGCTGAAAAACAGACCGTTTTCCTTTCGGCTGCGGTGGCTGTTCCGAAGAATGAGATTAGAGAACATTTGCGCTGCCCCCTCCCAGTTGCGCCATCACCTTCAGGATGCGCCCGTAGAACTCCTGCTGGCTTTCGTCTCCACGCCGAAGCTCATGAAAGATCACGCCGTCCTGGATGAACAGAATGCGCTTGCAAAAGCTGGCGGCATTGGAATCATGGGTTACCATCAGGATCGTAGCTTGTTCGTCACGATTCAGGCCGGACAGCTTCTCCATAAGACTTCTTGCGTTCTTAGAATCCAGCGCACCCGTCGGTTCATCGGCAAGGATCATTTGGGGATGTAAGATCAGAGCCCTTGCTGCCGCAACACGCTGACGCTGGCCGCCGGACATCTTGGACGGAAACTTATCCAGAACATCAGTGATTTCCAGATAGTCAGCCAACTGCTTCAGCCGCTGGCTGCTTTCTGCTTCGGATACCCCATGCAAGGAAGTCGGGAGCAGGATGTTTTCCCTGCCAGTCAGGTTGTCCAGCAATTCAAAGTTCTGGAATAGATAACCAACTTTTTTGCCACGGTACTCTGCAAGAGCCTTTCCCTTGAGGGATTGCAGAGTATCGCCTTCCACCTGAATGCTTCCACCTGTGGGTTGAATCACAGTCGCAATACAATTGAGCAGTGTGGATTTACCGGAACCGCTGCTTCCCATAATGCCGAGAAACTCTCCCGGCATCACCTGGAAGGTGATCCCATTCAGTGCCTTTGTTTGACTTGGCACATTGCCATAGATTTTTGTTAAATTTTCAATATTCAAAATGGGTTTCATGTGAATACCTCCTATCATTTGTAATAAAATGATAGCATGGGAACACAGCAAATACCACTTACAGTGGTTGTAAGGATTCAAGATATAAGTGGCGGCTCAAGGGGGACGAGCATATATTTTGTAAGAGCATCAGGCGACAATGATAAAATATACCGGATCGCCTCCTTGGCAAACCAGTTCGTTTTAATTGTATCCCAATCAGCAAGTCGGATAATCTCTGCTGTGCCGTTCTCAAAATCAACTGAAATTTCGCCCCATTCGCCGTCGCAGTCTGCTTGATATTCGTAGATTGCGGCGGCGATTTTCTTTTTGCGCTTGGTTTTGGTTTTCTGTTTCAGCCGGACAGCATGGAGCGCACCTTCGGCAACCAGCAGTTCTGTCAGTTTGTCCACCGCTTTCCGGTAGGCTCGCTCTGCACCGCTGGCTGTGCTGCCCTCAAACATAATCGCCAATTCTTCAAAAGTGGGGCGGTTCTTCCATGAGCCAACTCGCCCGCAGGTCATACAGATTGCTAACCGTTTTTCGAGCAAGGTCTGTTCCCGGTAATTCAGCTTCTCAAATGCCCGCTGTACCTTTTCTGCTTGTATGCCGTTCCAGAGGATGTCGGTATAGTTCCAGCTATCGTCAAGGGCTATATCCTCGCCTGTTTCCTCGCCGTCCTCGTCCGTTATATAGAACGGCTGCTGGTTGCGGATTCCACGGACAACTTTCAGATATTCTTCCGCAAGAGCAAGGTCGCAGTTATACTTCTTGGAAAACTGGTTGACCGCATCTTTGGTGTTATGGTACAGCCACGCCATTGATCGCACCATTTTGTAATTGGTCAGAGAGGATACCGACCATTTTTCTTCGCCCATGCGGAAACGGAGCATAGAATCCCAGATGAACGGATAGATGTATGTAGCATACTCCGCACCCTTGGCAGGATCATAGTCCATCAGCTTTTGGAGCATTTGCTCCCGGCAGGAGATCTTTATATCGATAAATCGGTCTGTGTCGTACAGATTGCCGCCGTCCACACTGAGAAAGCCTTTGATGCGCTTGTTGAGCTGCGTTTCGTAGTGGTGCAGAAAGAACGAAAAATATAGCAAATTCTTTTCCCGCAAAGCAGACAGGATATATTCATTCAGACTGTCCACCGCTGGCGGTTCCGGTTCCAGTTGGAAGATGCGCTCTGCCACATAGGGGATGATGCCGTCACCGTGTGGATTAACTTGGTGCTTCGGTATGTATCCGGTCATGTTCCACGAAAAATCATTTAGCATAGCGCACCTCCCTTCTAAGTAATCAGCGGGAATAATTAACCATAATTCCAAGTTTGTCTTGCAGCATTTATATTATCCAGAAGAACAGATGCAGGATTTGCCTCGTAATAGTACGTGCTCATATCCAAAATGCCTTCTTCCATTTCACCCCACTCTGCTGTGCGAGAAACAAAGATTCTATTATATACACACCAATCGCATGTGGTGGTGAAAGCAGCAATATCTGCAAAGTCTTTTGGAAATACAATTCTTCTTCCATTTGATGTTGGCTTAAGATAGTTCTCCATTATTTCTTTGAAATTCTTCAGATCATAATCCGTAGCGTTTTCCAAAGCTTTACAGACAATCAATTCTTCGTGCGTGAATTCTGTAAGTGTTTCTAAATGGTTTGCAAGAATTAGACCATAAATAACGCAAACCTTTGGTATTAAGGGAATTGAGACCGATTACGAGGTGCAGGTCACCACTGCCGCAAAGAATCTCACGAGACGCAAAAAGTTCTTTATGGATGCGTATCTAAAGAAATCTCGCACAGACATTGAATACAACGGTTTTTATCATGACGCGGAAGAAGACCGCGCCATCGATGAGGAGCGCAAGAATGCACTTGCGTCCATGGGGTACGGAATCATCACCGTCAGCCGTTATTCCTTTATGCATGCCAGCTCTTTTGTTAGGGTCATGGAAGCAATCCAGCGGAAAGAGGGCGTACGCCCCTCGCGTCTGCCAAAAGACTTTCAAATCATGCAAGAGGACCTGAGACAGTTTGTGCTCAGAAGGTTTATAGAAGAGAAAAAGCGAATTCAGAAGCAGCTTCGCCAGGATTCCGAAGAGCGTCAACGAATCGACCTCGAAAAAGCAACGCTCGAAGGCATCACGCTGGATGACCCGACAATTAATGAAGTTCCGGCAATCGATGACATGCAGACTGTCGAATCCGACAGCCCATCATTTGCCCAAACAAGCAGCCTCGCGCCCGAGGACAGGGTCTTCGGGGCCGGAGACTAGGCCGGCTAACAAGGTGGGTACCCTAGCGACGTGCAAAATTGCGAGTATTCAGCAGGGTCGGGTGTCTATCACCCTCGAGTGGATCCAAATGTGAAGCGAAATCACTCTTGCGTGAGAGCGTTAGGCAACATTTGAGGAAGAACTCATCGGATTAACACCCTAAGATAACTCTTGAACTGCATTATATGACCTGCAATAAATTAGCGGACCCCCTATAGTTGCAGAATACTCCATTTTTTGCACGGCACGAGGGTACCCACCTTGGCATCGACTATCAAAAAACGCTCAGTCCGGGATCTCGTCACCTATTCCCCATCATTTTGTACAACGAATTACCTGAACGTCATTGACATATGAACATGCACTCATATAATCGAAAGTAAATTATATGAGCGCATGTTCATATGAAAGGATATTGCAATGAGCATCCGCGTTGATGAAACGAAACTCGACATCGAGGCCACCGAACCCGCGATCCCGACCACCTGCTCGCCCGAGGACCTTCCCGACGAGGAGCTTCTCTACGACCTCGCCGACCTGTTCAAGGTCTTCAGCGACACCACGCGCATCAAGATCCTCTATGCCCTCATGGGCCGCGAGCTCTGCGTGGCAGACATCGCCGAAGCGACCGAAACCTCGCAGTCCGCGGTGTCGCACCAGCTGCGCACACTCAAGCAGTCGCACCTGGTTAAATTCCGGCGCGACGGGCGCAATATCCTCTACTCGCTCGCCGACGACCACGTCTACACCATGCTCAACCAAGGCATGAGCCACATCTGCGAATAGCGACCAACCACGGTACCAGCGCGGCCTGCACCCAAGCCGCAAATACAGAGAAAGGAACCCCCATGAAAAAGCAGTTCAAGCTCGACGAAATCGACTGCGCCAACTGTGCGCGCGAGCTTCAGGACGAGCTGGCCAAGCTCGAGGGCGTCAAATCCGTGTCCGTCAACTTCATGACCCAAAAATTGACGCTCGAAGCCGATGACGCCGAGTTCGACGAGGTACTCAACCGCGTTGTAGAGTTTACGGCCGACGCCGAGCCGGACTGCGAGATCATTCTCTAGCCCGGGTTTACGCCAACCTGCAAGGCCGCGCTTGCCGCGGCCTTTGCTCGCGAAATTATATGAGCGAGTGTTCATTCATTCAAATGGGAGGATACGAGTCATGACCACCGCCGATCCCAAAAAGAAAAAGAAGAAGCGTAAGAAGAAAGAGTCCCTTGAGCATAAGCGCAACCGCATCGTGGTAGCGCTGGGCATTTTTGCCGTGGTGTACGCCCTCGATGAGTTCGGCACCCTCACCGCCGCATTCGGTACCCCGGGCGACATCTACGCCAGCTTTATGCTGTTCCTCATACCGTTTTTGATTGCCGGCTACGACGTGCTGCAAAAGGCATTCAATAACATCCGCCGCGGCAAGGCCTTCGACGAGAGTTTCCTTATGGCCGTCGCGACCATCGGCGCGTTTGCCATGGTGCTCTTCCCCGATACCGACCCGCACATGGCCGAAGGCGCCGCCGTCATGCTGTTCTACCAGGTCGGCGAGCTGTTCCAGGCATACGCCGTGGGCAAGAGCCGTAAATCGATCAGCGCCATGATGGACATAGCACCCGACTACGCCAACGTCGAGCAACCCGACGGCTCACTCGAACAGGTCTTCCCCGATGACATCGCGGTCGGCACCGTGATCGTGGTCAAGCCCGGCGAGCGCGTGCCCATCGACGGCGTCATCGTCGAGGGCGAAACCCAGCTCGACACCGCCGCCCTTACCGGTGAGTCGGTCCCCCGCCCGGCCAAAACCGGAGACGATATCATCAGCGGCTGCATCAACATGACGGGGCTCATCCACGTGCGCACCACCAAGCCCTTTGGCGAGTCCACCGTCGCACGCGTCCTGGAGCTCGTGGAGAATGCCAGCGAAAAGAAGGCACGCACCGAGAACTTCATCACGCGCTTTGCCCGCATCTACACGCCCGCCGTCACCGGCGCTGCCGCGGTGCTCGCGCTCGGCGGTGGCCTGGTCACCGGTGCCTGGTCCGACTGGATTCTGCGCGGCCTGACCTTCTTGGTCGTCAGCTGCCCGTGCGCGTTGGTGATCAGCGTGCCGCTCAGTTTCTTTGGCGGCATCGGCGGCGCGTCCAAGCTGGGCGTTCTCATCAAGGGTTCTAACTACCTCGAGACGCTCGCCGACGTGGACACCGTCGTCTTTGACAAGACGGGCACCCTCACCAACGGCACGTTCTCGGTGGTCGCGGTACACCCCGAGGCAGGCTATACCGAGCAATCGCTGCTTGAAGTCGCAGCCCTTGCTGAGTCGTTCTCCGATCACCCCATCGCGCAGTCCGTACGTGTCGCCTACCAGGGCGAGGTCGACCCCAAGCGCGTAAGCGACTCCACCAACGACGCGGGCCATGGCGTGACGGCAACCATCGACGGCAAGCACGTCGTCGTTGGCAACGCAAAGATGCTCGCCGCGGCCGGAGTCGAAGCGCCCGATTGCGAGGTCGTCGGAACGATTCTGCATGTGCTCGTTGACGGCGTGTACGCCGGCCACATCGTGATTGCAGACACCGTCAAGGCCGATGCTGAGCAAACGATTCGCGACCTGCACGCCGCCGGTGTCAAGCGCACCGTCATGCTCACGGGCGACCGCGAGGAGGTTGCGGCGTCTGTGGTCAAGCAACTCAGTCTCGACGAGTTCCACGCGCAGCTGCTGCCGGGCGATAAGGTCGAGCGCGTCGAGGCGCTGCTTGCAACCGAGAGTGGCAAGGGCAAGCTCGCCTTTGTGGGCGACGGCATCAACGATGCGCCCGTGCTTACGCGCGCCGATGTGGGCATTGCCATGGGCGCTATGGGTTCTGACGCTGCGATCGAGGCCGCCGATGTCGTGCTCATGGACGACAAGCCGTCCAACATTTCCCGCGCGATCCGCGTGGCACGCAAGACCATGACGATCGTCTGGCAGAACATCATCTTTGCGCTGGGCGTTAAGCTGCTGATCCTTGTGCTGGCAGCGCTGGGCATCGCCAACATGTGGCTTGCCGTGTTCGGCGACGTAGGCGTGGCGATCATCGCCATCCTGAACGCCATGCGCGCGATGGGTGTCAAGAACTTGTAGCGTTCGTGGGCTGTCCGGCCGGGGCCGGGCTTGGTTTTGAAAACATTCCGCAGACCAGAAGTGCCCCCGTTCGTAGCTCCGAAGGAGCAGAAC
>NZ_JBDMGT010000034.1:0-22752 GCF_039752775.1 Collinsella aerofaciens
CATTGTGGCATCCCGAGCCCGCGGAAAGAAGCTGCGCCGCGGGGGAGGCGACCCAAATGGCTTTCTCATATCGTCTTTCATATCAGTCAAATACTACTTCGCTCGAAGACCACGAGAAAGATCGTGCGTTGAATGAGCATCGATCGCATGGTAGTATTTCACGACGTGGTTCAAGATGGGTGGCCTGTTCTATTGGCCTCTATTGCACGCGCCATTTTATAAGGGCTCTTGGCGCAACGGTTAGCGCAGGGGACTCATAATCCCTGGGTTCTGGGTTCGAATCCCGGAGGGCCCACCAGAGAATCAAGAAGCCGGGCAAATAGCCCGGCTTCTTTTAGCTAAAGTTCCCACTCCACATGCCTGCGAAATTGTCTTGATAAACGTTTTCGGTCAAATCCACGCAATAGTTAATGCTGATTGACAAGAACCATTTCAAAACTATGCCGGATTACGGGGCTGGACCTGGACCGGCCGTCCATACCCTGCATTTCGCTGAATGCGCAAGTCGTCTACCTGCGGTTTTGATTTTACCGATTACGGCATGCTCGGGGGTTCCCGGCCTGGCCCCGTAAACCGGCATGGTTTTAAAATCGCCGGGTCGGCGGGAGCGCGATTGGCCCCGATAATGGTCCCGGCGCCGGCGGGATGGTCGTTGGGCGGATGGCGGCCCGTGGGGCGGAAGCGAAAACCGGCGAGCGGCGGAACCCGAGATGCCCTGGGCGCGCCCCGCGGGCCGGATCCGGCATCGCGGGTCCCTTGCCCTCGAGTCCGTGCCGCGCTCTCGTCCCAGCGGCGCCCGCGCCTCCGGAAAGTTTTTCCAAAATTGTCCTTGCATCGGCGGGGGAGTTCCCGTATAGTACTTTTTCGCACGGGGGCGTAGCTCAGCTGGGAGAGCGCTTGACTGGCAGTCAAGAGGTCAGGGGTTCGATCCCCCTCGTCTCCACCCGAGCATTGAATGAGGCTCCAACGCAAGTTGGGGCCTTTTTTCATATTGGCACACAAGGTCAAAGGCGGCACCATGATCCTCCTGGTCGACAAGATCGAAAAAAGCTTCGGCGCGCGCGTCCTCTTTAGCGGCGCGTCCTTCCAGATCAACCCCGGCGAGCGCTTTGCGCTCGTGGGACCCAACGGCGCCGGCAAAACCACCATGCTCAAGATCATCATGGGCATCGACAGCCCCGACGCCGGCCAGGTCCAGTACGCCAAGGACTGCCAGGTGGGCTACCTAGAGCAGGAAACCAACCTGGAGCAAAAGGACACCACCATCCTTGCCGAGGTCATGGCCGCTGCCAAGGAAATCCGCCGCATGGGCGAGCGCGCCAACGAGCTGCAGGCCCAGATCACCGAGCTCTCCGAGCAGGGCAAGGACGTCGACGCCCTCCTCAACGAGTACGGCCAGGTCCAGGACCGCTTTGAGCATCTGGGCGGCTACGAGCTCGAGAGCAACGCGCGCAAGATCCTGTCCGGCCTGGGCTTTAAGGTCACCGACTTTGAGCGCCCGTGCTCCGAGTTCTCCGGCGGCTGGCAGATGCGTATCGCACTTGCCAAGCTCTTCCTGCGTCACCCCGACCTGCTGCTTCTGGACGAACCCACTAACCATCTGGACCTCGAGAGCGTCCAGTGGCTGCGCGGCTTTATTGCCAACTACGACGGCGCCGTCCTCATCGTCAGCCACGACCGCGCCTTCATGGACGCCTGCGTCGACCACGTCGCCGCACTCGAAAACCGTCGCGTAACCACCTACACCGGCAACTACAGCAGCTACCTCAAGCAGCGCGAGGACAACCTGGAGCAGATGCGCGCCAAGCGCGCCGCCCAGGAGCGCGACATCGCCCACATGCAGGTCTTCGTCGATAAGTTCCGCTACAAGCCCACCAAGGCAGCCCAGGCCCAGGAGCGCATCCGCAAAATCGAGCAGATCAAAAAGGAGCTCGTCATCCTGCCCGAGGGCCACAAGCATATCGACTTTAAGTTCCCCGACCCGCCGCGCTCGGGCGATATGGTCGTGGGCCTCGAGGGCGTCTCCAAGTCATACGGCGACAAGCACATCTACAGTGACATCGACCTCAAGCTCTACCGCGGCGAGCATGTGGCGCTCGTCGGCCCCAACGGCGCCGGCAAGTCCACGCTCATGAAGATCCTCGCCGGCCTGGAGCCACCCACCACCGGCACGCGCGACCTGGGCACCAACGTCGGCGTCGCCTACTATGCCCAGCACGCGCTCGAAGGCATGACCGAGTCCAACACCGTCCTGCAAGAGATCGACACCGTCACGCCCAAGTGGACCGTGCCGCAGCAGCGCAGCCTGCTGGGCGCCTTCCTATTTAGCGACAACGATTCCATCGAAAAGCAGGTCCGCGTCCTCTCTGGCGGCGAAAAAGCGCGTCTGGCACTGGCCAAGATGCTCGTGGCCCCCGAGGCGCTCCTGTGCCTGGACGAACCCACCAACCACCTGGACATCGACTCGGTGGACATGCTCGAAAACGCCCTGCAAAACTTCCCCGGCACCATCGTGCTGATCAGCCACGACGAGCACCTGGTGCGCGCCGTTGCCAACCGCATCATTGACATCCGCGATGGCAAGGTCACGGTCTACGACGGCGACTACGACTACTACCTCTACAAGCGCGAGGACCTCGCGGCCCGCGCCGCTGCCGAGGCAGCAGGGGAGAGTGCGCCGGCCACGGCCAAGTCCGCCAAAGTCACCGCGGCCCAGCCCGATGCGCCCGCCGCCGCTTCCAAGCCTACCGAGGGCAAAAAGACCAAGGAGCAGAAGCGCGCCGAGGCCCAAGCCCGCGCCGCGCTCAACAAAAAGCTCAAGGGTGTGCGCAACCAGCTCAAGAAGATCGAGGCGGAGCTCGACAAAAAGCGCGCCCGCTATGACGAGCTTATGGAATTGATGGCCAGCGAAGAGCTTTATGCCGATCAGGTCAAGTTCAATGCCGCGCTGGGGGAATATAACGGCCTTAAGCAAGAGCTGCCCAAGCTCGAGGACGAATGGCTGGAGCTTTCCGCCCAGATCGAAGAGGAGACCGCGCGTGAACTCTCGTAAGGCCGCTGCCGTGGCGATGAGCATCATCGCCATCGCCTGTCGCATCTGCGGCATTTTTATGAGTGCGATGACTGTGTTGTTGTGCTTTAGCGGCCTCACCGCCAAGCTGCAGATCGTGGGCTTTGTCGTTGAGCTTTCGCGCGCGCTGCCGAGCGCCATCGCCGGCTACGGCGTCATCACCTCGCCCTTTGGCGGCGTATTCCGCCTGGATTACGCCATCGTGGCCGTCATCCTGTTTGTGGCCGACTACCTACTCGCTCGCGCCTCGCGCCGCGTCCGCTAGGGGAGCACCATGTCCAGCAGCTACATCATGAACCTGCTCGCGAGCGCCGTCGCCGTCATCGTCGGCATCGTGATCCACGAGAGTGCGCACGCCGCTGCGGCCTGGGCACTCGGTGATAAGACGGCCCGATCACGCGGCCGCGTGTCGCTTAACCCGCTCAACCATATCGACCCGTTTGGCACCATCATCTTGCCGCTGCTCATGCTTGCCGCCGGCGGCCCGGTGTTCGCCTTCGCCAAGCCCGTGCCCGTCTACCTCAACAACCTCAAGCACCCCAAGCGCGACGAGGTCCTGGTGAGCGTTGCCGGCCCCGCATCGAACATCGCGCTCGCGTGTCTTGCCGCGGTCCTCATGCGCCTGGCATATGGCAGCCTCTACACCAGCATGTCCTTTGCCCTGGCGTCACAGATCATGAACTTCGGCGCCACCTTTATCGTGGTCAACCTGTCACTCGCGTTCTTCAACCTCATCCCGATCCCGCCGCTCGATGGCTCGTCGATCATCGTGCCCTTCCTCAAGGGCAAGGCGCTCAACAACTACTACCATCTGCAGCAATACGCTATGCCCATCCTCATCCTGGTGCTGTACCTGCTGCCTACGTGGACCGGCATCGACGTAATCGGCCGCTATTTCGACGTTACCGTGTATCCGCTCGCTGAGCTGCTGCTCAACTTCGCAATCGCCGGCATCTAAGGTAAACTTACAGGTCGACCGTGCAAAACGGTCGCAACATGCACCCAAACCGCGCCGCGAAGGCGCCGTCAAAGGAGGTCGAAGATGTCGTATCGCGTGTCGACGCAGGTCTACAGCGGACCGTTCGACCTGCTGCTGCAGCTGGTAACCCGCCAAAAAGTAGATATCGGCGCCATCTCCATCAGCGAGGTGGCCGAGCAGTACCTTGCCGAGGCCGAGCGCATCGAGGCGCTGGACCTTGACGTGGCGAGCGACTTTTTGCTGGTCGCGGCAACCCTTTTGGACATCAAGGCTGCCTCTCTGGTGCCGCAGGAGGCCCCGCGCAAAGCCGATGACGACGATGACGAGTTCGACGAAGACCTCGAGGAGCTCAGCACGCTCGACGGCGACGCCTTGCGCGAGGTCCTGATCCAACGCCTGATTGCCTACAAACAGTTTAAAGGCGCGGCTGCGGCCCTCGGTGCCCGCATGCAGGCCGAAAGCCGCATGCACCCGCGTGTGGCCGGCCCCGACCCCGAGTTCTTGGGCCTCATGCCCGACTACCTGGCCGGCATCACCCTGCGCGGCCTCGCCGTCATCTGCGCCGACCTGGACGGCAAGCGCCAGACCTTCCTGCTGGAGGCCGAGCACGTGGCACCGCATCGCGTGCCGCTCGACCTGACGGTGGCCTCGGTCGACCGCTTTACCATGGCGCACCAAACCTGCACCTTCCGCGAGCTACTGGACGGCGATGCCACTACCGAGCAGCTCGTCGTCACCTTCCTAGCTATGCTTGAGCTCGCCAAGCGCGGCTCGCTCACGCTGAGCCAGGACGAGATCTTTGGAACCATCCGCATCAACCGCGTCGAGGGCGCCGAGGCCTATGTGCCCGGCGAGGGCCCCGAGCTCACCGAATAGGAGCCGCAACCATGTCAACCCTTTCCACGCTGGAGGCAAACAGCCTCAAAGGCGCCCTCGAGGCGCTGCTGCTGGTGTCGAGCGACCCGGTGAGTGCGCCCGCGCTGGCCGGTGCGCTCGATATCGCCCCCGGCGAATGCGCGTCGCTGCTCGCCGAGCTCAAGGTTGAGTACGAGGAGGCCAACCGCGGCTTTCAGCTGCGCGAGGTCGCCGGCGGCTGGCGCCTGTTCACGCACCCCGCCTACCACGACGTGGTCGAGGCCTATGTGTTGAGCTGGGACACGCAAAAGCTGTCCCAGGCGGCGCTCGAAACCCTGGCCGTCATCGCATACCACCAGCCCGTAACGCGCGAGGTGGTCAAGGGCATCCGCGGCGTCAACTCCGACGGCGTCATCGCGTCGCTCGTGGACAAGGGTCTGGTGCGCGAGCTCGGCCGTGACCCCCAGCGCGGTCAGGCCATCATTTACGGCACGACCAACGCCTTCTTGGAAAAGTTCGGTCTGCGCTCCACCCGCGACCTGCCCGATCTGGAGCAGTTTGCCCCCGACGAGCAGTCGCGCCAGTTTATCCGTGAGCGCCTGAGCGGCCGCAGCATTCAGTCCACGCTCGAGGAGCAGGCCGAGGACCTGGACGAAGAGCGCGAACTGCTCGATACCGATGTTGAAGATGTTGAGGCGGTCGAGGACTTGGAGACCCTGGTCGTCGACGAGACCTCGGAGGAATTGCATGACGAGGACTAACGAAGTAGGGGAGACGCGCGCCATGGGCAACGCAGTACCCGCAACCGACGCCCAGCCCGTCTATCCGCACACCATGCGCCTGCAGCGTTTTTTGGCACGCGCGGGCGTGGCGAGCCGCCGCGGCTCAGAGGACCTGATGACCGCTGGCCGCGTGACCGTCAACGGCCAGGTCGCGACCGAGCTGGGCACCAAAGTCGATGTCGACCGCGATCATATTGAGGTCGACGGCATGCCCGTCAAGCTCAACCAGGGCGCCGTGTACCTGATGCTCTACAAGCCGACCGGCTACCTCACCACCATGAGCGACCCGCAGGAGCGCCCTTGCGTGGCTGATCTGGTCCCGCGCGACCGCTTTCCGGGACTTTTCCCGGTGGGTCGCCTGGACCGCGACACCACGGGCCTTTTACTCTTTACCACCGACGGCGACCTGTCGCAGGACCTGCTGCACCCCAGCAAGCATGTCTATAAGACCTACCAGGCACTCGTGGACGGGCAACTGACCGACCGCGATCTAGAACCGCTCCGCCGTGGCATCGAGCTCGACGACGGCCTGTGCCAGCCGGCAATCTGCCGTGTCATTAACGCGCGCGAGGCCGAGGCAGTGGCGCCGCAAGGCGTCAAGCCCGGCACCACTGCCGTCGAGGTCATCATCCGCGAGGGCCGCAAGAATCAAGTCAAACGCATGCTGAGCAAGATCCACCACCCGGTGATCCGTCTGCACCGCTGCAACTTTGCCGGCCTGGAGCTCGAGGGCGTGGCCAAGGGCTCGTGGCGCGAGCTCACCGACCGCGAGGTGCAGATCATCAAAGGCGGCGGCATCCCGCCCAAGCAGGCGAGCTCCAAGCGCAACGGCGGCAAGCCCCAAGACACGCCCGCCAGCCGCACGCGTCACCACGGCAGCCACGGCTCCGCGCCCAGGCGCAACACCTACCGCGAGCGCTACACGAGCTAGGCAACCCGCCGAGCCGCAGCGTCCGCGTCCCATACCAGCACGTCAACCACCGAAAGGAAGCATTGCATGATCGTCGCCATCGACGGCCCCGCCGGTTCCGGCAAGTCCACCATCGCCAAGGAGATTGCCCGCCAGCTGGGCTTTAACAAGCTCGACACGGGTGCCATGTATCGCGCCGTCACCTTCGCCGCACTCGACCGCGGCATCGATCTGGACGACGAGGCTGCCATTGATGCCCTCGCCGAGCAGATCGAGATTCGCTTTACTAACGGCACCGGCGAGGACACGCGTCTGACCATCGACGGCCAGGACGCCTCGGCTGCCATCCGCACCCCGCAGGTGGACGCCAACGTGTCCAAGGTCTCGGCCTACCCGGGCGTGCGCGCGGCCATGCTCATCCATCAGCGCCGCGCCGCCGAGGACCGCGATATCGTGGCCGAGGGTCGTGACATCGGCACCGTCGTGTTCCCCAACGCGCAGGTCAAAGTCTTCCTGACCGCCGACCCGCGCGAGCGCGCCCGTCGCCGCGTGCTGCAGCGCCACCAAAACGACGCCCAGCCGCTCAGCGACGCACAGCTCGAGACCGAGGTCGACGAGACCCTCGACGCCCTCAAGCAGCGCGATAAGCTCGATAGCAGCCGCGAGGTCGCGCCGCTCGTGCCCGCCGAGGACGCGGTGCACGTCGACTCCACCGCCCACACCATCGATGAGGTCGTCCGCATTATCGAGGACCTCATCAACCAAAGGAGGTAACCCATGCGCCTGTTTAAGCAGACGCCCGAGGATTACTACAACGCCCCCTATGCCGAGTTCCCCGCGCTCATCCGCGGCACCGTCTTCGTGGTCATGGCAATCCTTTGGGCTTTCTCCAAGCTCATGTGGCGCTGGAAGGTCGAGGACGCCGATCTGTTATTTGAGCGCCAGGAAGGCCGCGGCAGCGTGGTCATCTGCAACCACACCTCAATGGCCGAGCTCCTGGCCGTAGAGACGGCGCTGTTCTTTGGCGGCCGCCGCATTCGCCCCATCTTTAAGTCTGAGTTTGCCAAGTCCAAGATCGTGCGCTGGGCCTTTAGCCGCGTGGGTGGCATTCCCGTCGAGCGCGGCACCGCCGACATGAAGTGCCTGCGCGCCGCCCAGCATGCGCTGCAGCGCGGCGAGGACGTCTTGATCTTCCCCGAGGGCACGCGCATCCGCTCGCGCGAGATCAAGCCCGAGGTCCACGGCGGCTTCGCGCTCATCGCCCAGATGGGCAAGGCGCCCGTCAACCCGCTCGCCATTTGTGGCTGGTCCGACATTACGCCTAAGGGCAAAAAGCTCATGCGCCCCAAAAAGTGCTGGATCCGTGCCGGCAAGGCCATCTCGCTTTCCGACGCTCCGGCCGAGCTAAAGCGCAAGGAGCGCCTGGCATGGTTTGAGTCCGAAGCCATGAGTCGCGTCTACGCCATGCGCGATGAACTGTGCGCCGAGCACCCGGGTAGGTTCTAGCCATGGGCGAGGATGTCATGAATACTGCCAAGGCTGTGTCCGGCAAGGCAGACGCCCCAACCATCGAAATCGCTGCCCACGCCGGCACCTGCTACGGCGTGCAGCGCGCGCTCGATATGGCCCTGGCGGCCGCCCCGCAGGCGGGGGAGACCGCTCAGGTCCACACCCTGGGTCCGCTCATCCATAACCCCATCGTGGTGCGCGAGCTTGCCGAGGCAGGCGTCGGTCTGGCCGACACCCTGGACGATGCCGCATCGGGCACCGTGATCATTCGCGCGCACGGTGTGGTGCCGCAGGTGATTGAGGCAGCTCGCGAGCGCGGCCTCGACGTGGTCGTTGCTACCTGCCCCTACGTCAAGAAGGTCCACGTGGCCGCCGAGCGCCTGGTGCGCGAGGGCTATCGCGTGCTCGTCGTGGGCGAGCCGGGCCATCCCGAGGTTGAGGGCATCCTGGGCCATGCCGGCGATGACGCGCAGGTCGTGAGTTGCGCCGCCGATGCGGACGCGCTGCCGCTCAAAGGCAAGGTAGGCCTGGTTGTGCAGACCACCCAAACCGCGCAGAACCTGGCCGAGGTTGTAGCCTCCATCACCCCGCGCGTGCAGGAGCTGCGTGTGATCAACACCATCTGCGCCGCCACGAGCGAGCGACAGCAGGCAGCAGCCGCACTTGCCAACCGCTGCGACTGCATGGTCGTGGTGGGCGGTAAAAACTCGGGCAACACCCGCCGCCTGGCGCAGATTTGCGCCGATGTTTGCGAGCGCACACATCATATCGAGGAAGCTTCCGAGCTACAGGCCGCGTGGTTTACCGACGCTCACCACATCGGCATCACAGCCGGAGCCTCCACCCCGCAAGAACACATCGAGCGCGCCGTCGAGCGCATCAAGGAGCTTTGCCGCTAATCATGGACCAGACCGTACCCGCATACGCCGCCGAGGTGGCCGATTACGGGCGCAGCCGCGACCCCGAGCCGGGTGATGGCGCGCTTGTAAAGAGTGTGCGTCCCGAATCGCCCGCATGGGATGTGGGTATCGAGCCGGGCATGCGCGTGCTCACGGTCAACGGCGAACAGCTGACCGATATGATCGTGTGGCTCTGGGAGGCCGACGACGACACCGTCGAGCTGGAGGTTTTCGATCCGCGCGACGGCACCGTCACCCCCGTTGAGCTTGATCGCTTTCCCGGCGAGGACTGGGGTCTGGAGTTCGATGGCCCCATCTTCGATGGCATGCGTACCTGCGTGAACGCCTGCGTGTTCTGCTTTATGACCATGCTGCCCAAGGGCGGACGCTCCACGCTCTACATCCGCGATGATGACTACCGCCTAAGCTTTTTGCAGGGCAACTTCGTCACGCTGACCAACCTCACCGACGAAGATGTGCAAAACGTCATCCAACGCAACATGAGCCCCATGAACGTGTCGGTCCACGCCGTGAGCCCCGACGTCCGCCGCCGCATGATGGGCCGCAACGCCCAGCGCGGCATGGACGTGCTCGAGGCCATCATGGCAGCCGGCATCGAGATCCACGCCCAGATTGTGCTGTGTCCCGGCATGAACGACGGCGAGGAGCTGGAAAAGACCCTGCGCTTTTGCGAGGAGCACGAGCAAATCACCAGTCTGGGCATTGTGCCGCTCGGTTTTACCAAGCATCAGAACCGTTTTAGCTGGTCCTACAGCGACAAGCCCGAGCTAGCGCGCGAGACCATTGCCATGATCCGACCGTTCCAGGACCGTGCCTTCGAGCGCTTTGGCCGCCACACCTTCCAGATGAGCGACGAGTTCTACTTGGATGCCGGCATCGAGCCACCCGAGGCGGACTTTTACGACGGCTACCCGCAGTACTACGACGGCATCGGTATGATCCGCTCCTATCTGGACGAGACCGACAACGTGCTCGCCGCCGATGCCGAGCGCCTGCGCCGAGTTCGCGAGGCAATCGCCGAGCGCAACCAGCGCCTTCTGTGCCTCTCCGGCGCCAGCGCTCGCGACACCGTGGCGCGCTTTGTGGAGTCGCCGCATGGTCTCGCCGGCACCGTCACAGCCATCAAGAACCGCTACTTTGGCGGCAACGTGGACGTGACCGGCCTCATCGTCGCGTGTGACATTCTGGAGCAGCTGCCGCAGGATCTCTCTGGGGTTATGCTCTTTGTGCCTAAGCTCATGTTCAACGCTGACGGCATGACGCTTGACGAGTATCATCGTGACGATTTACTCGCAAGCCTTACCAGTCGCGGCGCCGAGGTTCATGTGGTGTCGACCATGCCGCATGAGCTGCTCGATACCCTGGAGCACATCCTTGGCATTGTGCCTGCCGACTCTAACACTTCCACTGACCCTACCCATTAAAGGAGAGCAGATGAAACCTATCGTCGCCGTCGTCGGACGCCCCAACGTGGGCAAGTCCACGCTCGTTAACCGCCTGGCCCAGACCTCGGACGCCATCGTCCACGAGTCACGCGGTGTCACGCGCGACCGCTCGTATCACACGGCCGATTGGAACGGCCGCGAGTTCACCATCGTCGACACGGGCGGCATCGAGCCGCTCAAGAGCGATGACGTCTTTGCCACGTCCATCCGCGACCAGGCGCTCGCCGCCGCCGAGGAAGCCGCCGTCATCCTGTTTGTGGTCGACGGCCGCACCGGCGTCACCGAGGAGGACGAGTCGGTCGCCCGCATGCTCAAGCGCTGCGACAAGCCGGTCTTTCTGCTGGTAAACAAGCTCGACAACCCCGATCGCGAGAACGACAGCATCTGGGAGTTCTATTCGCTCGGCATCGGTGAGCCCACGCCGCTCTCGGCCCTGCACGGTCATGGCACGGGCGACCTGCTCGACGACATCGTGGCCCTGCTTCCCGAGGAAGAGGACGAGGTCGCCGATGAGTTCCCCGACGCGCTGAACGTCGCCATCATCGGCCGCCCCAACGCCGGTAAGTCCTCGCTGTTCAACCGCATCCTGGGCGCCGACCGCTCCATCGTGTCCAACATTGCCGGAACCACGCGCGACGCCATCGACACGGTCGTCGAGCGCAACGGCAAGCACTACCGCATGGTCGACACTGCGGGCATCCGTAAGAAGAGCACCGTGTACGAGAACATCGAGTACTACTCGATGGTCCGCGGCCTGCGCGCCATCGACCGCGCCGACGTGGCGCTGCTCGTCGTTGACGCCTCCGTGGGCGTTACCGAGCAGGACCAGAAGGTCATGGGCCTTGCCATCGAGCGCGGTTGCGCCATCGTGGTGCTGCTCAACAAGTGGGACCTGCTCGACGACGACCGTAAGCGCGAGGCCTGCATGGAGACCATCGACCGCCGTCTGGGCGTCATGGCTCCCTGGGCCCAGTACCTGCGCATCTCTGCCCTCACTGGCCGCAGCGTCGAGAAGATCTGGGCAATGGTAGACGCTGCCGAGAAGACGCGCTCGCAGAAGATCAGCACCTCACGCCTCAACACGTTCCTCACCGACCTGCGCGAGTTCGGTCATACCGTGGTGGACGGCAAGCGCCGCCTGCGTATGCACTACGTGACCCAGACGGGCGTCAACCCGCCGACGTTCACGTTCTTCGTCAACCACAGCGACCTGGTCAACGACACCTACCAGCGCTACGTAGAGAACCGCATGCGCTCGACCTTCGACTTTGCCGGCACGCCCATTCGACTCTTCTTTAGGAAGAAGGAGCAAAAGGATGCATAATCCGATTCTTCTGACCGCCATCTGCGCCGTGGTCTCGTTCTTTATCGGGGCGATTCCGTTTGGTCTGATCCTGGGCCGCGTGTTCAACCACACGGACATTCGTAAGGCGGGCTCCGGCAACATCGGCACCACCAACGCCCTGCGCGTGGCCGGCCCCAAAGTGGCCGCGCTCACGCTGCTGCTAGACTGCCTTAAGGGCGCCATCTGCGTCCTTATCGCGCGTCCGCTCATTGCCGACTTGGGCTATGGCTTCCCCGTGAGCATTATGGCCCCCGGTGCCGCCGGCGACTGGATGCTCGGCGTCATCTGCCTGGCAGCCGTGTGGGGCCATATCTTCTCGCCCTACCTCAACTTCCATGGCGGCAAGGGCATCGCAGTTGGTCTGGGCGTCATCCTCGCCTGGTACTGGCCCATCGGACTTTCGCTGCTGGGCATGTTTATCGTGGCCGTCGCCATCACCAAGTTTGTGTCGGTGGGCTCGCTTGCCGCGGCCATCGGTCTTCCCATCGCTGCCTGCGCGGTCTTTCCGTACAGCAGCCTCGGACTTAAGTTTTGCATGGCGCTGATCGGCATTACTGTGGTGTGGGCCCATCGTACGAACATCAAAAAGCTCATGACAGGTAAGGAGTCCAAGCTCTCGTTTACCAAGCGCGTCACCGAGCCCGACGATAAGTAGGAGAGAGTCATGAATGTTGCGCTGATTGGCTCTGGCTCGTGGGGAACCGCCGTCGCCGGCCTTGCCGCCGCGCGAGCCGTGCGCGTGACCATGTGGGCCCATAGCGAGCAGACGGCCGCCGGCATTAACGGTGAGCACCGCAACCCCCGCTACCTTGTGGGCTACGAGCTGCCGAACAACGTGGTAGCAACGACCGAACTCGCCCAGGCGCTCGACGGTGCCGATGCGATCATCTTTGCCGTGCCCTCCACGCACTTGCGCGACGTGTGCCATCGGGCAGCGCCCTTTATCGCCGCCGATACCCCGGTGCTCTGCCTCACCAAGGGTATTGAGCCCGAGTCTGGCCTGCTCATGAGCGAGGTCATCGCCAATGAGATCGGCAACGAGGCACGTGTCGCGGCGCTTTCGGGCCCCAACCATGCCGAGGAGATCTGCCGCGGCGGACTTTCTGCCGCCGTCATCGCCAGCAAAGACGCGCAGGTAGGGGAGACCTTTAAGAACCTGCTCCTATCCACGGCCTTCCGCATCTACCTGTCGCAGGACATGACCGGTGTCGAGGTCTGCGGCGCCATGAAAAACGTTATCGCCATCGTGTGCGGCATCTCCGCCGGCACCGGTGCCGGCGACAACACGCTCGCCCTCATCATGACGCGCGGCCTGGCCGAGATTAGCCGTCTGGTGCATGCCCGCGGCGGTCAAGCTATGACCTGCATGGGACTTGCCGGCATGGGTGACCTCATTGCCACCTGCACCTCGGAGCATTCGCGCAACCGCACCTTTGGCTACGAGTTTGCCCACGGCGTGTCGCTCGACGAGTATCAGACGCGCACGCATATGGTGGTCGAGGGCGCCGTCGCGGCCCGCAGCGTGAGCGAGCTTGCCCGTTCACTGGGCGTAGACATTCCGCTCACCTTTGCCGTGGAGCAAACGCTCTACAACGGTGTTACTTTGGATAGGGCGCTCGAGATTCTTACCGACCGCGTACCCTCCCAAGAGTTCTACGGACTCACCGATTAGCGCAGAAAGGCTACTACCATGGGTTCCATCAAAATCGCTCCGTCCGTCCTTTCGGCCGACATGGCCAACCTCAAGGGCGAACTCGACAAGATCGCCGGTGCCGACTACGTGCACTTCGACGTTATGGACGGTCACTTTACCGGCAACCTCACCTTTGGCGTCGACATCCTTAAGGCCGTCAAGCGCTCCACCGATGTACCGGTCGACGCGCACCTCATGGTGTCGAACCCCGACGAGACAGTCGATTGGTATGCCGACGCCGGTGCCGACATGATCACCGTGCACTACGAAGCTTCCACGCACCTGCACCGCACGCTCACCCATCTGCAGCAGCGCGGCGTCAAGGCTGGCGTGGTGCTCAACCCCGCCACCCCCGTGTGCGTACTCGAGAGCATCATCGACGTCGTCGATATGGTGCTGCTCATGAGCGTGAACCCGGGCTTTGGCGGCCAGAGCTTTATCCCGGGCACTCTGCATAAGCTCCACGAACTCAAAGCCATGTGTGAGCGCCACGGCGTGTCGCCCATGATCGAGGTCGACGGCGGCATCTCTTCCAAAAACATCGCCGAGGTCGTCAAGGCCGGCGCAAATGTCCTGGTGGCCGGTTCTGCCGTATTTAAGTCCGAAGATCCCGCCGCCGAGGTTGCGCTGCTGCAGAAGCTGGGCAACGAGGCTGCACAGGAGGCATAAACCCTTATGACCGCAGGTCAAAACCGCATACCCGTGAATCTTGACTATGCCGCCTCGACGCCCATGCGCGCCGAGGCGCTCCTTGCGCAGCGCGAGTACGACGACAGCGAGCTTGCCGGCGTCAACCCCAACTCGCTGCATTCGCTCGGCCGCAAGGCCGCTGCGCGCCTAGAAATGGCGCGTCGCGAGATTGCCCGCAGCTTTGGCGCGCGCGTCCGTCCGTCCGAGGTTATCTTGACCAACGGCGGTACCGAAGCAAACCAGCTGGCGCTCCTCGGACTTGCCGAGGGTGCTCGTCAGCGCGATCGCAAGCGCGACCGCGTGATCGTGTCGGCGATCGAGCACGATTCGATTCTGGATAACCTGCCGCTGCTGCGTGCCGCCGGCTTTACCGTCGACCTGGTGCAGCCCTGCCGCGCGGGCTACATTGAGCCTACCACGCTTGTCGAGCTGCTAGGCGACGACGTGGCGCTCGTGAGCATTATGGTCGCCAACAACGAGACCGGCGTGGTGCAGCCCATCCGCGAGCTTGCCGCGGTCGCGCATACCGTGGGCGCCCTGTTCCACACCGATGCCATCCAGGGGTATCTGCACATTCCGCTCGATGCCGCCGAGTTGGGCGTCGATGCCATGTCCGTCGCCGCCCACAAGATTGGCGGTCCTGTGGCATCCGGCGCGCTTTACGTTAAGACCCGCACGCCGCTGCGTCCGCGCATCTTTGGCGGTGGACAGGAAGCCGGCCGTCGTGCCGGTACGCAGGATCTGCGCACGCAGTTGGCTTTTGCCGCTGCCGCCCACACGTTGGCGCCCCGCGTGGCCCAGGAGCGTGCGACGCTGCAGGCCCTGTCCGACAAGCTCTACGCCGCGCTTACGGCCCATCCGCGTATTCATGCCACCATGGGCGACTACGCACAGGCCGATCGTCTGCCGGGTATGGTTTCAATCTACGTCGACGGCATGGACTCCGAGGAACTCATCGTTAAGCTCGATGCCGCTGGCTTTGAGGTTTCGGCCGGATCGGCTTGCTCGAGCGGCAGCATGGACCCGAGCCACGTGCTCAGCGCCATGGGCATTGGTCGCGAGCAGGCGCTAGGCGCACTGCGCATCTCCTTCGATGACCGCGTGAATCCAGGCGATCTGGACGAGGTTGCCCAGACGCTGCTCTCGATCGTAGGCGGCGCATGATCGTCGCCGAGCTCGAGCGCGCCCTGTTTGCGCGCTATCCCAAGGCGGATGCCGAGCCCTGGGACCACGTAGGCTTATCCGTGGGCGACCCTGCCGTGGAGATTACCGGCGTTGTCTGCGCGCTCGATGCGACCGAGGCTAATGTTCGCCGCGCACAAGAAGCCGGCGCCAACGTGCTGCTGACGCATCATCCTATATACATCAAGGCACCCGAGGCCTTTTGTCCGGCGGATGCCACGCGCCCCCAATGCAGCGCGGCGCTCTACGAGGCAGCGCGTTGCGGCGTGAGCATCATTTCGCTCCATACCAATCTGGACCGCTCACACGAGGCGCGCACCTGCCTGAGCGAGCTGCTGGACGCTGAGCCCATGAGCTCGCTGGAACATGTGGACGAGCCTGAACTCACCGGCCTGGGTGCACTCGCGACCCTCGACGACCCCTGCAGCCTGCGTGACCTCGCCGCCCGTGCCGCAACGACATTTGGCAGCGACCCTCGTGTGTGGGGCGAAGCCGATCGCCCGTGCCGCACCGTCGCCATTTTGGGCGGCTCCCTGGGCGACTTTGGAGAGCTCGCCATCGCCGCGGGCGCGGACGTTGTCGTGACGGGCGAAGCGGGCTACCACGTGGCGCAAGACCTTGCCTTGCGCGGGCTGCCGACGATCTTGCTCGGCCACGACCGCTCCGAGGAGCCGTTCGTTGATATATTGATGAACTCTGCAGTTGACGCCGGGGTCGACCCCCGTCATGCGATTAAAATACTGAACCCTTGCCAATGGTGGACTGTGACAAAAGGAGAGAACTTATGAGCGCCGGCGCTACGCTACTCAAGCTGCAACAGATCGATTTGGAGCTCGCCCGCAACAAGAGCGAACTTGCCAATATGCCGGAGCTCAAGGAGCTCGCTTCCAAGCGCAAGACCTATGTGAAGCTCAAGTCTGAGATGACCAAGCTCTACGCCCAGCGCAAGGATCTGGACATTGAGCTCGACGATCTCAACACCACCGAGATTCAGACCAACAACGCCATCGAGGCTGCCAAGAAGCGCCATGTCGACGGCTCCGACTACCGCGAGGTTCAGGACCTGGAGAATGAACTCGCCACCCTGGCCAAGCGTCTGGACAAGATTGAGCACACCCGCAAGGACGTCGTTGTCGCCCATAAGGAGGCGCTCGACCGCGAGGCCCGCGCGCAGGCAATCATCTCCAAGTTCGAGGAGGGCGTGAAGGCCGATACCAAGGCTGCCCGCGCCAAGGCTGCCGACCTGCAGGCTCAGATTGACGCCGCCACTAAGGAGCGCACCGCGCTTGCCGCCACGCTGCCGGCCGACGTGCTCACCGACTACGAGCGTCTACTCAAGCAGTTCCGCGGCCTGGCCGTCGAGACCATCCAGGGCAACATCCCCACGGTCTGCCACACCGCGCTGCAGGCATCGTCCATGAGCGACCTCAACCACGATGGTAGCGAGATTACGCACTGCCCGTACTGCCACCGCCTCCTGGTGCTCCCGAGCAAGGAAGCCTAGCGATGACGCCGGCATCCAACAATTCAATGCAACTTGAGGGAAAAACGATCCTGCTGGGCATTACCGGCGGGATCGCCGCCTATAAGTCGTGCAACATCGTGCGCCTGTTGCAAAAGCGTGGCGCGCGCGTCAAGGTCGCTATGAGCGAGCATGCCACCGAGTTTGTGGGCCCGCTCACCTTTCGTGCGCTCACCAACGAGCCCGTTGCCGTGGGCCTATTCGACGACCCCTCCGACCCCATCCACCACATTTCGCTGGCGCAGGAGCCCGATCTGGTGGTCGTGGCGCCCGCGACGGCCAATATCATCGCCAAGATGGCCAACGGCATCGCCGACGACCTCATCTCCACCACGCTGCTGGCAACGCCACGACCCATTGTGATCGCGCCGGCCATGAACAATGGCATGTGGAAAGCGCCGGCGACGCAGGCCAACATGGCCACGCTGCGCGACCGTCGCGTCCATGTGGTGGGGCCCGGCAGCGGCTACCTTGCCTGCGGCGACGTGGACACGGGACGCATGAGCGAGCCCGAGGACATCGTCGAGGCCGTCTGCCAGGTGCTCAACTCCGCACCTCAGGATCTTGCGGGCAAGCGCATCGTGATCACCGCCGGCCCCACGCACGAGCCGATCGACCCCGTGCGCTTTATTGGCAACCGGTCGTCGGGCAAGATGGGCATCGCTCTGGCGGGGGAGGCCGCTCGCCGCGGTGCTGCGGTCACGCTTGTGCTGGGGCCGACATCGCTCGATGTTCCTCGCGGTGTGGAGTGCTTGCGCGTACAGACCGCCGCAGAGATGTTGCAGGCGGCAGTGGGCGCCTTTCAGACGGCCGATGCGGCCATTTGCGCGGCGGCCGTCGCCGACTACACCCCCGCATCCCCTGCCGACCATAAGCTCAAAAAGGCCAACGAACGCCTGGATCGCATCGAACTAGTCGAGACGGTCGATATCTTGGCCGAGCTTTCGCGCCAAAAGGGAGAGCGGTGCGTGATCGGCTTTGCGGCCGAGACCGATAACGTCGTGGAGTACGCGCAGCGAAAGCTCGCCCGCAAGGGTTGCGATGCCATTATCGCTAACGATGTCTCGCGCGCCGATTCGGGCTTTGGAACCGATACCAACAAGGCCTGGATCGTGAGTACAGCGGGCACGCAAGAACTTCCCGTGCTAACAAAACCCCAGCTCGCAGATACAATTTTGGACTTGCTTCAAAATTTGTAAAAAAGTTCTTGCACAAGGACAAAGTTTCGGGTTAATATACTCCCTGTTGCGAGCGAGAGCAGAGCAACAAAGAAAAGCTTCGGGACGTGGCGCAGCTTGGTAGCGCACTTGACTGGGGGTCAAGGGGTCGCTGGTTCGAATCCAGTCGTCCCGACCAGAAGTTTGCAGGTCAGGCACTTAGTGCCTGACCTTTTTTGTTTTAATCACCATGATTATTTTGCTTAAAGCAACAACGTTCCCGCTCGATGTAATCACCGAATCAAAACGTGTACATCAGCCACCAAAATCGACATTTTTCGACATGTTTGGAGGCTGATGTACACGAATGCGAAATCCCCGCCGCCTAAAAGCGCCCTCCACATGTCTGGACTCTCTATGCTTACGCTGGATAGACATCGCCGGAACGGGTATAGTATCGAAAGTTTTGTCGTTAACCAGCGGGGGAGTCCTGTGGGCATCAAAAAGAAGATCAAAAAGGAGCTTATCGGCACTTCCGATTACCCGTCGAATAAGATCTTTACGATCTCCAATTTCATCACCTTTACGCGCCTGATCCTCACCCTGGTATTTCTGTACCTGTTTGTGACGGACAACAACCGCGTCATCGCCATCGTTATCTACGCCGTTGCCGCCTCCACCGACTGGATGGACGGTCAGATCGCCCGCATGACTAAGACGGTCTCATGGCTCGGCAAGGTCATGGATCCCATTTGCGACCGTGCGCTGCTGTTCACCGGCGTCTTGGGGCTGGTGGTCCGCGGAGAGCTGCCCATCTGGGTCTGCGTGCTCATTATTGGCCGCGACATCTATCTGGGCATCGGCACGCTTATCGTGCGCCATTATCACCGTCGCCCCATCGATGTTGTCTTCCCCGGAAAGATTGCCACAGCGCTGCTCATGACCGGCTTCTCGCTCATGCTGCTCGGGTTCCCCGTTATTGACGGCCTGCATCTTTTACCTTCAGCCCTTACGGCCTTCCCGGGCCTCAACGGAAGCTCGATGCCCCTCGGCATCTTCTTTGTGTACGGCGGCGTGATCTTCTCCATGCTCACCGCTGTCATCTACTCCATTAAGGGCGGAGCGGCCATTAAACAGGCTCTCACGCATCCCGAGGACGAGGACATCGACTTTCTGAACCCTGAAATCGAAGACTGATTCGTTGGGGTATGATTACGTACGGTTCATTATTTGCGGCACGTCCGCGATAAGTTAGGGGTTGTCATGGACAACATGGTTAACAATATGCCTCAGAATGATAAGACTGCTGACGCTACCTGCGTATTCCGCGTGCCTTCAAGCGACGTCACCGTTCCCGACCTCATGGCCAACGTGCGCATCACCGCCCCCGTTCTGTCCATCGTCAAGGGTCCGCAGACTGGTGCCGCTTTTGAGCTCGAGGATGACGTGACCACCATTGGCCGCGATCCCGCGAACGGCATCTTCCTCAATGACATGACCGTTTCGCGCAGCCACGCGCGCATTATTCGCGAGGGCCTCGGCGCTCGCATCGAGGACTTGGGCTCGCTCAATGGCACCTGGGTCGACGGTGCCATCGTCAATGCAGCCCCGCTGCACGACGGTTCTTCCGTCCAGATCGGTACGTTTACGCTCATCTACCACGAGAGCACGCCGGAGCGCATCGAAACCGGTGAGTAGGGCATGGCCGAACGCAACTATCTGAGTATCGGCCAAGTCGTCAACCTACTTCGAGGCGCATACCCCGATCTTTCGAACTCAAAAATTAGATTTCTAGAGGATGAGGGGCTCATTACCCCTCATCGTACGCCTAAGGGATACCGTCAGTACTCCAAGGAGGACGTTGATCGCCTGGAGGTCATTCTGCACCTGCAGAAGACCCGCTATATGCCACTCAACGTGATTAAGCAGCGCTTGGAAAACGCCACGGACCTGTCAACGCTCGCTTACGAGGTGGGCTTGCTGTCCGATGTTCCGCTCAAGACGGAGCCCAAGGAGACTAAGCAAAAGCTGCATCCTATCGAGACCATTCCCGATATGCTGGGCGTCGAGATTTCGTTTATCCGCTCGCTCGCCGAGAACGACCTCATTCGCATCATCAAGAGTCCGCAAAATCGTGAGCTCGTCGATGGTCGCGATTTCCCGATCATCCGCTACTGCTCCGAGCTGTCACGCTTCCATATCGAGCCGCGCAACCTGCGTCAGTACGTGTCTTCCGCCAACCGCGAGTCCTCGATGTTTGAGCAGGTGCTCGTGAGCATGCTCGGCATGGACACCTCCGATGACGAGCGCGACGCCAAGCTCGAGCGTGCGTTTAAGAAGCTTCACGACCTGACGGAGGGCGTGCACACCGCGCTGCTCAAGAACCGCGTTTTTGAGTCGCTCAACGCCGTGGTCGAGGACGCCGACATCGATGCACTCGATGAGGAAATCACTCGCTCCGAGTCAACCAAGGCCAAAAACGAAGAGATAGGCGCGCCGGCTTCGCACGAGGATTCCCTCGTAAAGCCGCTCAAGGTTGTCACCCCTTCGCAATCCGGCACCGCCACCGCGGGCAAATAACAGCTGCCGCTTATCCGGCAACCCATTGAAAGGTCATGCAATGTACGACTTCGAATCTCAAATCGTCGACATCCCCGACTATCCCGAGCCCGGAGTCATCTTTAAAGACATCACGCCGCTCTTTGGCAATCCCGAGGCGCTCAAAGCCATGACCGATGCCCTCGCCGAGCACTTTGCCGGCATGGGAATCACCAAGGTCGTGGGTCCCGAGGCTCGCGGCTTTATGGTTGGCGTACCGGTGGCTGTAGCCCTTGGCGCCGGCTTTGTTCCCGCACGTAAACCTGGCAAGCTACCGCGCGAGACCGTAAGTCAGAGCTACGAGCTCGAGTACGGCACCGATTCAATTGAGATCCATGCCGACGCTATCAGCTCTAAAGATACCGTGTTGATTCTGGACGACTTGGTCGCGACGGGCGGAACCGTCGAGGCAACAGGTAAACTGGTGCGAGATATGGGCGCAAAGCTTGTCGGTTACGGTTGTATCCTTGAGCTTGCGTTTCTCAACCCGCGCGAAGAGCTCCACACCGTCTAATGACGATGTGGAGCTCTTTAGCCTGGTGACGGTGGACTAGCCGTTACCCTTAGTTACTGGAAAGGAAGCTACATGCGCACAGCAAACACGCACAAAAACATGGCACGCTGCGCTGCTACGGCAACCCTCGCTTGTGTTTTGGGCTTGGGCCTCGCGGCTCCTGCCTACGCCGATACCGCATCCGACCTTGCCGCTGCTCGTACGAAGCTCGAGCAGATCGGTACCCAAACTCAGCAGATTTACGATGAGCTCGCCACGCAGACGCAGGCGCTCGATCAGACTGCTGGCGAGATCACGCAAAAGCAGCAGGAGATCGCCGATGGTCAGGCCAAGCTCTCGACCTATGTCGCCGGCGAGTACAAAACCGGCGGTCTGAGCCTGCTTCAGGTTCTGACGGGCGTCGATGACCTGAGCGATATGCTCAACCGTCTGTTCTACTACGGCAAAGTTTCCGATAAGCAGGCTCAGACCATTCAAGAGGTCAAGGAGCTCAAACAGCAGCTCACCGATAAGCAGGCCGAGCAGGAAAAGAACGTCGCCACCACGCAAAAGAAGGTCGACGAGCTTAACGCCCAGCAGGCTGAAGCACAGAACGTCGTAAACTCTCTGGATTCACAGCTGCAGGCTGAGCTTGCCGCTGAGGCCGAGGCCAACGCCGCGCTGCAGGCCGGCATCAACGCCAGTACCGCCGAGAAGGCCACGGTGAGCAACGAGACTGCCGGTGCGACCGAGAACACCAACAACGGTGGCCAGACCAGCAATAACAACAACCAGGGCGGCAACACTCCGGCTCCTACGCCGGCACCTGCTCCGACACCGCAGCCCTCCACGCCTGCCCCGGCTCCGACGCCTTCTGCTCCGAGCCAGTCCGTCGATGGCGGTTCTGTTGTCTCGCGTGCATACAGCAAGCTTGGTTGCGCCTATTCCTGGGGCGGAATTGGCCCGAACAGTTTCGACTGCTCTGGTTTTGTTAGCTATTGCCTCACTGGTCGCTATTGCCGCCTGGGCACCACGGGCACCTTTATGGGCTGGACGCGTGTGTCCGATCCGCAGCCCGGTGACGTTGTGGTCAACTCGTACCACACCGGCATTTACATCGGTGGTGGTCAGATGATTCATGCTTCCGACTACAACACGGGTGTTATCATCAGCTCCGTTGCCGCCGGCATGAACAACAACTACATTTTCGTGCGCTACTAAGTATTCAGATAAAGCAAACGGATATGGACCTCGTGGCTTTGAGTCATGGGGTCCATTCTTTTGCCTTTAGTGCAGTCCGCTAGGTTGATTTCCGATCTCAGCCGAACACATTAGGCGGACAGGCCGTTCCCGCAGCTAGCCGAACGCCCCCGAGGCCCCATCCGGGCCCCGGGGGCGCCGTTTTCCCAGTTGAAGGAACGGTGGAGATGTGTTTCGATGGGTCCGGTGGCCATGCTCCGCCCTCCGCCCGGCACCTCTTCCCAGACTCAGCCGGACGGTCGGTCAGTCTATTCCGTTTTGCCTTCAGGCTAGGCCAGCGGGGCATCGCCCCTCTCTGCGCGCGCCCTCTCGATGAGTCCCGGCGTCAGGTCGAGCTCGGCC
>NZ_JBDMGT010000035.1:0-22329 GCF_039752775.1 Collinsella aerofaciens
AAACCGTTCTTGTAGAGCTCATCATTTGTGACAACATTGCGCTCGTAAACACAGACTTTACCAGGAGCAACGGCAAGAGTGTTCGACCCGTCGTTCCACTGCTCGCGAGACGCCTCAACCATATCGCCGGCACCGCACTCAATAAGCTGCACCTTCTCCACGCCAGTAGCCATTTCAAGAATATGCTCAAGCGTGTCATCAATCTCTTGAACAGCGACCATTCCCTCAGAGTCACCACGAGTCAGACGATAAACACGAAGGGTCTCAAAAATACCGGGATAAACTGTAAACTTATCGAAATCCACCATGGTGCAAACGGTGTCAAGATGCATGTAAGCATAGCCGTTGGGGATTTTAATAGCGTAAACGGTATCGATCTCAGAATTCCCAGATCCCCAGAACAAATTCTTTGCAAGCTCCTCAATCGCAGCCGCCTCAGTTCGCTGGCTAATTCCAATAGCCAAGGTATGAGCGTTAATGTTAAGCACATCACCGCCCTCGATATGCCAGGGATTCTTATGGTCGTACCAAATCGGAGTCCCTGCATAATCGGGATGGTATTTGAAAATCGCTTCATAGAAGGGCACTTCACGATCTCGCTGTTTCCAATACATATGGTGAAGCAGAACGCCTTTGCCCACAGAAGCAAGAGGATCGCGAGAGAAATATGAACTCGGAAGAGGCTTCAACACCAAATCATCGGGCTTCGCATCCTCATTATCCATCATGCTAAGCGTAGTCGAGACGCGAGGCAGCTCAAGGTCACGATAACGATACCCCCCCATAGCCTCAAGTACAAACTGATACGAATCTGAAATAGCGTCGAGCTTTTCACGAACAGCCTGCTCAAGCATAGGATTGACAATTCCGCTCTCAGCCATAAATGTATCGGTAAACTCAGCGCGAGCCGAGGGGCATGCATCCAGCGCTTCAGCAACGAGTTTCTCCATATAGAGAACTTCAACACCTTCGCTCCTCAGAAGATCCGCAAAGGCATCATGCTCCTTTTGAGCCACATCAAGATAGAAACAGTCGTGAATCCAGACATCCTCGAACTCTTCTGCCTTTACGTTCACAAGGTCACGATCGGGGCGGTGAAGCACAACTTTCTTGAGCTTACCAATCTCGCTGTGTACATTCAGTCCTTTAGGCATTCCTGTTACTCCATTTCAGCCATGAAACCTACAGGGCAATAAGTCCCGAGATTGCTACGAATACGATATTGATGAGCGACACGACCAAGAAGAATTTCCAAACGGTCTTCCACCACTGGCCAAGCTTGATCTTGCACACGCCCAAACCCGCTACAAGAATGGCGCTAGTAGGACAGATCAAAGACATCGTCGCGCTACCCATGGAGAGAGCCCACACGGCAGCCTCGGGATTAAGGCCCATGAGTTCGGTCAAAGGTCCAAAAATGGGAGCGGTCAGTGCTGCAAGGCCAGATGAGCTGGGAACCAGGATCGCCAGGAGGTTCTCAACCGCATAAAGAAGCGTAGTAAAGAGAACCGCCGGGATGCCGCCCAGACCAGTGGCGAGCGCATTGAGGATGGTATCGATGATCATGCCGTCAGAGGCAATGACAAGGATGCCACGCGCAAGTCCAACGACAATTGCCGAGAAAGCAAAGTCAGCGATACCCGCAACAAATTCCTGAGCGATGACGTCCTGACTAAAGCCCGCAATAACACCAGCCAACAAGCCCATGGCCAAAAAGACCGCAGAAATCTCGTTCATATACCAGCCCTGGGTCACAAGTCCCCAGATGATAAGGCACATTCCAGCGATAAATACCGCAAGCACGCCTTTTTGACGACCCGTAAATTCCGCATCAAGGGCAGATTCATCGGCAGCGAACTCGACTTTCTTGGCGATATCATCCTCAAATGTGATCGATGACTCAGGATTCTTCTTTACCCTTCGTGCATAGAGGACAACCCAAGTAATTGCAACGGCGGTCAAAACAACCCAGGCAATCATACGCAGCCACAGCTGGGGGTTGCCCTGAATACCAAGAATACCTTGCGCAATGAGAACATTAAACGGATTAATCGTTGAGGCGATGTAACCCGTGCGCGCTCCAACGAACACGACCATGAACGCCGTCATCGAGTCGAAGCCCATAGCCATCATAATTGGCATGAAGATCGCAAAGAACGGGAGAGTTTCTTCCGCCATGCCAAAGCTCGTTCCGCCCAATGCAAAGAGAACCATCGCAATAGGAATAATTAGAATGTCTTTGTTCTTAAAGCGGCGAACGACACGACCCATTCCGCTCGTGATAGCGCCCGTTTTAGTAATAACCTGAAACGAACCGCCCACAATCAAGATGAATGCAACGACCTCAATTGCCTCTTGTATACCGCGCGTTGGAGCCTGAAGAACATCGAAGACACCTTGTCTGAGATCTACTTCATCCCCGGTTTCCTCGTCAATATATGTCTTTTCACTCTGCTCATACGTACCTGCGACAGTGACTTCACGACCGTTCACCTCCTGACGCTGATAGGACCCAGAGGGAACAATCCACGTGAGAACAGCGAAGATGACCATAAGTGCAAAGATGATCGCATATACGTGCGGGACCTTGAACTGCTTGATGCCTTTCGAACTTTCCGCTGCCATATCTCCTCCTTCATTCCTTTTCCCATCGATCCAGCTGGCACCATAAATGTATGAGGTTGCTCAGCGGTGGTCGGGCAACCATCGCTATCGTGTCGCTTTTCACCTATGAACGGCAGCTAAAGTGACGTTATTAATCAATCTGATATTTTAAATTGATGTTATTTGTCAATTACATACGTCTTTTAACTTTTCCGCAACACAACAAGGAACCTGCCTTAGCCTTATATAAAAACCAGCAGGACAGGAGACAGGCATGCAAGGCATACACATAACAAATGAAATCGGTCATTTAAAAGCCGTACTTGTCCATCGACCGGGAGCTGAAACACAAAACTACCCTGATGCCGACTTCAGCCAAGTTTTCTCCCTGCGAAAATGGAGCGGTCGTTTTGACCTCGACAAAGCAATGTATGAGCACGATTCCATGGTTCAATTGCTTGAGAAGCATGGCGTAGAAACCATTGAAATTAGGGACCTTCTCGAAGACTCACTTGAAACTGAGCCCCAATCACTTAAATATTTTATTGATGACTACCTCCGTTGCAGCGGGGCAACAGGCAGAGAGTTCCTCGAGGCAATAACCCAGCTGTTTGAGAACGCTAAGAACACCCAGGAATTGGTGAATATAGTACTTAACGGCATTCGCTTTGGAGACACTGAGCTATGTTCAAACCAGTCGGAAACACTACGGGCGCTCGTGCACGAGCAATTTGATCCCGCCTCGCTCTTGGTCAATCCCCTCAACACGCTTTTTTTCACTCGTGATCCTGCTGTGGTAGTCGGAGACGGCATCATCCTAAATCATATGTATTGGCCTGAGCGTGATCGTGAGGTCGCCTTATACCGGCAGATATTCACCCACCACAAGATCATGGGAGAAACTCCAATATGTGATTTGAACAGGAGTAGCTACCATATAGAAGGCGGAGACATTATTGTTATCAGTGCTAAGACAATATTAGTTGGAATCTCTGACCGAACTGAACCCGCCGCCGTCGAGTCACTTGCCAAAGAGCTCCTGACCTCAAATAAATTCCAGACCACCGAGCTAATTGCGATTCGAGTCCCCTCTGACGGGCTGCGTATCCACCTCGATACGTTCATAAGTAGAATTGATCACGACGCGTTCCTCATCGATCGTGAGATATGCAATGCCGTTGATGCATACAGCATTCAACTAAAACGATCCGGAAGGGGCCTTACGATCACTCCTATCGATCGCACGATTCCGGAAATACTCTCTGCAGCCTGTTGCGAACCAATAAAAGTGATTGACTGCGGAGGCGGGAATCAAACCGCCTACGAAAGAGAACGCCGGAACAACGCAACGTCTATCCTTGCGCTCTCGCCAGGAAAACTATGCGTATATGAAGAAAACGTTTGGACCAACGAAGCGCTTGAGAAAGCAGGAATGGAATTATTCCCGCTATCCATTGACGAGCTCACCAAAGGCTATGGTGGCACAAACTGTCTATGCCTCCCTCTGTGGCGAGAGGATCTATAGCCATGGGCTTCGGGGCAAATATTCGTAAACTCCGCACCATGGAGCATCTTGGTCAGGCGCAACTTGCAGAGATGTTGGGGGTATCTAAAGAGACCGTTTGTCGTTGGGAAAAAAGTCGGTATGCCCCCCGTGAGCGCTATATTGAAAAGTTACAAGCGCTCTTCGGTTGCACCCGCGATGAACTTGTTGGCGAGGAAAACGGTTTGGCTGTAAAGCTCGCAAATAAAAGAATCGTCACCGACGAAGACCCTGCTATCCACGAAATGGAGGGTACATTTCCCGTCATCGATATCGAATCGCAAAAGCGCCGCATCACGCACGGCCAACAAAATGCTTGCGCGCCTGTAGACGTAGCCAAACGTCACCCACATAGCGTTTTCGTTAAAATCAAAGGCGACGAAATGTCCCGCATTTACCCTCCCGGCAGCTTACTACTTGTCGATACCACCGCAAAGCCTTGGAACGGCTGTGCTGTATTGGCGCTCGCAGACGGTAAAACACCGGTAATTAGGCGATTTGCAGAAGGAAACGACATGATTGTGCTGTCGTCCCATTCATATGCAACAGCAAGTCCGGATCTGATGTTTAACAAACGGAGGATTAGAATCATAGGAGTCGTCGTTTGGTATCAAGCGAGCCACGATCACACGCTTAATTAAATCGACTTTCCCAAAAACGACCGTACCGCACAGACAGCTCAAAGTCCCAGCCCAAATGAACTACTTTTTGGCGGCTTTGCGCTCGTCGCGGATGCGGGCGCGATCCATGGCCGCCTCGACCGCCGAGAAACGGCAGCCGCAGTAATTCTGCCGATACATGCCCAGCTCACGCGAACGGCGCGTAGCCTCGGGATAATACGGGCGAAAATCGCGAATCACCGGGGTGAGACCGCGGGCGGCAGCCAGACGCTCCAAAACATCATTGCAGGTATCGAACAGCTGATACGGCGAGACGGCGAGCGTCGTGCCCACAAACTCAAACCCGCGCTCCTGGGCCACGCGGCACGCCTCGGCCAAGCGCAGGGCATAGCACGAGCGACAGCGACGGGGCCGATCGGCACCCAGCGGGGCCACGCCGGCCTCCCAGCGCTCGCGGTCCTCCCCCGCCTCGATGAGCTCGATGTCGCCATCGGCACACCACCGGCGCAGCTCGTCCAGACGCCGCCGCCATTCATCGCGCGGTTGAATATTGGGATTGGTCCAGCAAATCGTGGGCTCAAACCCCTCCTCGCGCAGCAGGCGAACCGGCTCAAGCGAGCATGGTGCACAGCACGCATGCAGCAACAACGACTTCATCGACATCCCCGTCCCAGAAAACTCACCCCGACATCATGGCAGCTAAAATAGCCCCGTCCCAAAAAGACTACTTTGCGAAAAAGCGCACGCCAAAGGACGTATCCTCGCAGGCGACGATACGGCGGTCGCGCAAGATGGTCCGCACGTAATACCAGTCGCCCACACAGCCCGACAAATGCAAGCCGGCCGCCAGGTAGCACAGCAGCGGATGGCCCGAAAACGCAAACCCCAGGGCAAGCGTTGTCGTCACAACAACCGTCGGTGCCAGGCAAACTGCCACGTACCGCCGGCGAGAATACACAACGCCTTCGGCGCAGGCATAGATCATCGCTGTCTCGCGATTCGCCCCAAAGGTCACCTTCGCGCCCGCAGGCGCCAGCAGCTTAAAAAACACACCGTGCACCAGCTCGTGCACGGCGAACGACGCCATTGAGATCGCAGCCAAGCCGACTATCCAGCCCACGACCGCCGTCCAACCGCCCGCGTCAGCCGCATCCAGGTCCGCGGGTCCGCCCAGCAGCATAAACACCGGCACCAGGCACACGGCAAATGCGCCGAGCACGGCCATCCCCCACACAAAGCAGGCGTGCAGAAAATCCTCGTCCTCAAACGCATGTATGTTGGAAATCTCATTCATAGCATCTTAGGATAGCGCCCCTGCCACGTACCCGCCCGCATGTGCGATAATGTCGAACGATATGCACGAATTGACCACCGCGTCGCCAGGCCTTGCGCCCGGCCGCGCTCTCACCATATGCGAAGGAGTCCCATGGCATCCAAATACTCCATGAACGACCGTCCCAGCTGGCCTCGCCGCGCCCTTGTTACCGCCGGCGAGCCCTACGGCAACAAGGGCCTTCACTTTGGCCACGTTGGCGGCGTCTTTGTCCCGGCCGACTTCTTCGCCCGTTTCCTGCGCGACCGTCTGGGCCGCGAGAACGTCATCTTCACCTCGGGCACCGACTGCTATGGCTCGCCCATCATGGAAAGCTACCGCAAGCTCAAGGAGAACGAGGGCTACGACAAGTCCATCGGCGAGTATGTCGAGTCCAATCACTCCCGCCAAGCCGCGACCCTCAACAACTACAACATCAGCTGCGATATCTACGGCGGCTCGGGCCTTGAGCCGGCTGCGCAGATTCACAACGAGGTTACCGCCGAGATTATCGAGCGCCTGCACGAGCAGGGCACCATCTCCAAGCGCTCCACGCTGCAGTTCTACGACGCCAAGGCCGGCACGTTCCTCAACGGCCGCCAGGTCATCGGCCGCTGCCCCATCCAAGGCTGCAAGTCCGAGAAGGCTTATGCCGACGAGTGCGACCTGGGTCACCAGTTTGAGCCCGAGGAGCTCATCGCGCCCAAGAGCCAGCTCACCGGCGAGGTGCCCGAGCTGCGCCCGGTCGACAACCTCTACTTTGACCTGCCGGCCTACCTCGACTTTATGAAGACCTACACCGCCAAGCTCGCCCAGAACCCGCAGGTTCGCTCCGTGGTCTCCAAGACCATGGAGGAGTGGCTGCTGCCGGCACAGCTCTATATTCAGAACAAGTTCCGCGAGGCTTTCGATGCCGTCGAGGATCAGCTTCCCGAGCACACCGTGCTGGAGCCCGAGGGCAACAAGAGTAGCTTTACCGTCACCTTCCCCAGCTGGAAGGAGCGCGACGACGCCCACGCGGTGCTCGCCAACGGCGGCGTGCGCTTCCGCAGCGGCAAGGCGCTCGTGCCCTTCCGCATCACCGGCAACATCGACTGGGGCGTTCCGGTGCCCCAGGTCGACGGCGTTTCCGACGTCACCTGCTGGTGCTGGCCCGAGAGCCTGTGGGCGCCCATCAGCTACACGCGTACCGTACTCGCCCGCGACGCCCGCGCCGCCGGCGTGACCGAGGGTGTCGCCGCCCAGGACGCCGCCCTTATGGGCGAGCCCGCCGCCGACTCCACACAGGTGCCCGCGCCCACCTACCAGCACAGCTCGCTCGACTGGCGCGACTGGTGGTGCTCGGACGACGCACAGATCTACCAGTTTATCGGTCAGGACAACATCTACTTCTACTGCATCGCGCAGACCGCCATGTGGGAGGCCCTGGGCTGGGACCTCACGCAGAGCACCGTCAGCGCCTGCTACCACCTGCTCTACATGGGCAAAAAGGCCAGCTCGTCCTCGCAGACGCCTCCCCCGCCGGCAGACGACCTACTCAACCACTACACCTGCGAGCAGATGCGCGCGCATTGGCTGTCGCTCGGCCTGTCCGAGAAGCCGGTGAGCTTTAGCCCCAAGGCATACGACACGCGCGTGACCGGCAAGGACAAGGACGGCAACGAGGTGCGCGCCTGCGACGACAAGCGCGTTATCGACCCCGCCCTTAAGGAGAGCGCGCTGCTGACCGGCGTGTTCAACCGCCTGGCCCGCAGCTGCTTCTACGGCGTCGCCGTCAAGGAGGGCGACGAGAGTCCCTATCGCAACGGTTGCATCCCCGCCGGTGCCGCTTCTGACACCGTGGTCGAAGCCGCCCAGCAGGCAGCCCTCGCCTTTGAGCAGGCCATGTACAAGTTCGAGACGCACCGAGCGCTCGCTGTGTGCGACGACTACCTGCGCGCCGCCAACAAGCGCTGGAGCGATGCCTCCAAGGCCGCCAACAAGCTCGAGGGCGAGCCGGCCAACGCCGCCATGACGCAGGCCCTCGTCGACGCCTTTACCGAGCTGCGCGTAGCGACCGTGCTCATGCACGGCATCGTGCCGGCCGGCTGCGAGCTCATCTGCGAGTACTTCGACGTTGACCCGGTCGCCTTCTTTAGCTGGGATAACATCTTTGCCTCCACGGATGAGTTTGTGGAGAGCCTGGGCGAGAAGCCCGGCGAGCACCGCGTGAAGCCGCTGCCCCCGCGCTTCGACTTCTTTAGCAAGCACGAGAGCCAGTACTAAAGCACGCCAGCAGCGGCGTGCCCGGAAAGTAGTCAATTTGGAACGGGAAGGAAAGACGGATGTCCAAGCCGCGTCGTCGTAAGCAGAAAAAGCAGGTTAAGCCCGAGCTCAAGCTTAGGCAGTTTGCCTCCACCGAGCTTTCCGACCAGCTTGCCGCCCTTCCCTGCGCCGCCGACCTGCCGCGCTTTATGGTCGACACGGTCGCCGGCGCCTATGCGCCCGCCGATGCCGAGCTCATGATCGAGGGCTTCGGCGCCGCGGCCACACGCCCGGTCACGCTGCGCGCCAACACGCTCAAGGCGACCGCCGAGGACATCGCTGCGGCGCTCGGTGCCGCCGGCATCGCCCACAACCCCGTCGCTTGGTACCCAGACGCCTTTATCCTGCCCGAGGCCCAGGTTTCCGATCTGTGGGATCTCGACATCTACCGCGACGGCAAGATCTACCTACAGAGCCTGTCGTCCATGATGCCGCCTTTGGTGTTGGGCGCCCAGGCAGGCGAGGACATCCTGGACATGTGCGCAGCCCCTGGCGGCAAGACGACGCAGATCACCGCCCTCACCCAGGGCCAGGCGCATCTCACAGCCTGCGAGATGAGCATTCCCCGCGCCGAAAAGCTCGAGTCAAACCTCCATCGCCAGGGTGCCAAAAACGTGCCCGTCATGCGCATCGACGCACGCGAGCTCGACGAGTTCTTCCGCTTTGACCGCATCCTGCTCGACGCTCCTTGCACCGGCACAGGCACCGTCATCAGCGGCAACGAGAAAAGCCTGCGCGGCCTGACCGAGCAGCTGCTTGGCAAGTGCGCCCGCTCGCAGCGCGCGCTTCTGGACCGCGCCATGGGAGCCCTCAAACCGGGCGGCACGCTCGTCTATTCCACCTGTTCGATCTTGCCGCAGGAAAACGAGGACACCCTGCAAGAGGCCCTCGACAAGCATATGGACTGCGAGCTCATCCCCCTCGACGGCACGCCAAGCGAAAGTGAAGCACGCCGCGCCCAGGAAGCTGGTGAGGAGCCGCACATCGAGTCCAACGCCCTGACCGAGGCCATTGCTGCGAGTCAGGTATCGGCCATCGCCAACGGCCTGCCCGGCACGCTGACCATTCCGCCTAGCCGCGACTTTGAGGGCTTCTACATTGCCCTGATTCGAAAACGCAGCTAGCGCACGGATCCAAAACTCAACAAGCTATCTCTGTGCGCGTTTGCCCTGCTGGTCGCGATGCTGTTTAAGCATCGCGCGCTCCTTGCGTTCGGCCCCTTTGCCCTTAATGGCCGTGACCACAAAGTAGATGACCGCGGCGGCTACGATTGCGCCCACGCATAGGCCAATCGAGCCCAACATTGCCGAAAATTCCATACCGCGTCACCTCTCTTTTAAACGGGACTTTCAAGATAGCACCTCGATACCCGCCACCACAGCTCCTTCACGTTCGCCGGCCCTTCGGTCTAACGGATGGCGCGGCGGGGAAAAATCAACTCGTCAAACGATTTAGCATTCGCAATTCCGGCTGCATCGCGCCGGCCATCATCACATAGAATCGAGCCTCCATGGATACCCTCAACGATCTAAATGAGCGCGTCGACGCCTTCGTCGGCACCAGCTCCTTCGACACGCCTGCGGCGGCAAACGACCAAGCTCCCATCGATGTGCCCGCCGAGGTGCACGAGGACATCGTCGCCTCGGTCGATTTTTCCGAGGTCGAGCTCGCAGACGAGTTCGCCGAGCCCCAAGTAGCCGTCACGCCCAACGGTCTGCTCCCTATGGAGCCCCTGCCCATCGACGGACGCCTGCGCAAGGCTGCCCTTCGCATGCCCGACGAGATCGAGGAGGCCAGCGGCTTCACGCTCTTTGGCCGCCGCATCAAGTCGCTCATTTACACCACCGATGTCGCGGTTATCCGCAACTCCAACGCCGATGCCGTCTTTGCGGTCTACCCCTTCACGCCGCAGCCCGCCATTACGCAAGCGCTGCTGACCGTCGCCGAGTGCCCGGTCTTTGTAGGCGTGGGCGGTGGCACCACCACCGGTAAGCGCTCCGTGCAGATGGCAGCCGTCTCCGAGATGCAGGGCGCGGCGGGCTGCGTGGTCAACTCCCCCGCCACCGCCGAGATGGTCGAGCACATCACCAACATCGCCGACATCCCCGTCATCGCCACGGTCGTTCGTTGCGACGACGATGCTCACGCAAAGGTGCGCGCCGGCGCCAAGATCCTCAACATCGCAGCCGGCAAGAACACGCCGCAGGTCCTGCGCGAGCTGCGCGAGCACTATCCCAACCTGCCGCTCATCGCGCCGGGCGGCAAGACGCCCGAGAGCATTCGCGAGACCATCGCCGCCGGCGCCAACGCCATCATCTGGACGCCGCCTTCGGCCCAGCAGCTACAGACCGACATGATGCAGCGTTATCGCAAGATGAAGGAAGACGCCACGCCCGTTATTTCGCGCGACGATGTGCCCATTATCGACCAGGTCGCCGCCGCCGAGGTCAGCCAGGTCGAGAACATGAATCCCGACGTGCCGATTCCCGACGAAGTCATCGAGCGCGTCGCTTCGATCCACGAGCGCGTCGAGGAGCATCGCGCCAACCGCGGCCTCAAGCCGTCACTGCACGGCTTTTTCTTCCGCGGAAAGAAACGCTAGCCGCAACAGCAAGGCCCGCCCCACAAACGTGAGGCGGGCCGTTTTCGTTTGAGCAATCATGCAGCGACGTGATGGGGCAAATTAATCCACGCGCTTGTCGCCCATAAAGAAGAGCGCCACCGTACCAGGTCCGGTATGCGAGCCAATCAGAGTACCGATGTCATTGATCTCAATCTTGCCTTTAAGCTGCGGAACCTGTTCCTCAATCAGCGCCGCGACCGCCTCGGCATCCTCGCGGCACGCCGACTGCGACATGATGCACTTACCCGAATAATCCGCACCGTCCTGTACGTGTGCCATCATGGTCTTAGCCATCTCGGAAATCGCGCGCTTCTTAGTGCGAATCTTCTCACGTGGCGACAGCTTACCTTCGCAATCGACCGTCATAAGCGGGCAAATCTTAAGCGCCGTGCCGATGATCGCGCTCGCGGCCGAAATGCGACCGCCGCGCAGGTAGCTCGACAGATCGGTCGAGAAGAACCAGTGGTGCAGGTTGAGCTTGTGCTCCTCGATCCAGGCAGCCGTCTCGTCGAGTGAAGCCCCGCTATCGCGCACATCGGCGGCATATTCCAACAACAGGCCAAAGCCCGAAGACGCCGCCAGCGAATCGATGACGCGCACCTTGCCGCCCTCGGGATAGCGATCCGCAAGCATCTGCGCCGCGACGCAGGCCGATCCATACGTGCCCGAAATACCCGACGACAACGTCAGGTGCAGCACGTCTTTACCCTCGGCAACAAACGGCTCCCAAAACTCCTCGTACTCACCCACGCTCACCTGAGACGTCTTGGGCATGGCGCCCGCGGCAATCTGGGCAAAAAACTTGTCCGGCGTAATCGACTGATACAGATCGTCCGTATAGACAACATCGTCGATCTCGTAATGAAAACACACGACAGGGATATTGCGCGACGCAAAGAACTCACGGGTTCGGTCGGCGGCGGATTCACAGGTCAGGACAAAATCACTCATATGAGGCTCCTTACTCATTGCTGCGCAAATTATCGCACAGTGAGCCTACATACGGTACATATGTCCACTATTTACCAAATCGAACCAAAAATAGTGAACATCTTTACCACCATCGTCTCCACCGGCCCCACGCATAAATATCTGAAAAAACACCCTCTGTCGTCTCCACCCAACCGCCATATCTACCTCAACTAAATCGATTTACCAAACCGTTCAGCCGACAATTCAGCCGCTGGCGAAAAACCGAAACAAAAGCGGCGCATACTGATAAACGTTTGACGCTGTTTATCAGTTTTACCAACCCCATCGGAAGGTGTTTCATGGTCGCATTCGATCGCAATCCGCAAGACTTTAAGTATCTGCGCCTTCTGTCGAGACAGTTCCCCACCGAACAATCCGCATTTACCGAAATTATCAACCTCTCGGCCATCCTCAACCTACCCAAGGGCACCGAGCATTTTATGAGCGACGTGCATGGTGAGTACGAAGCCTTTATGCACATCCTCAACAACTGCTCGGGCGTCGTGCGCGAACATGTCGACGAGATCTTTGGCGACACGCTCTCCTTTGACGAAAAGGGCGAGCTGTGTACGCTCATCTACTACCCGCGCGAGAAGATCGACCTGGTCCGCAGCCGGCGCGAGGACTCGCCAACCTGGTACAAGACGATGCTTGACCAGCTCATCATGGTCGCTCGCTCACTTTCAAGCCGCTACACGCGCTCCAAGGTGCGTAAGGCCATCCCGCGCGACTACGCCTACATCATCGACGAGTTGTTGCACACGCACCCGGACGAGAACAACTATCGCGTGCGCTATCACGAGCGCATCGTGGAGTCCATCCTGGAGACCGCCAGCGCCGACGACTTTATCGAGTCGCTCGCCTCGCTCATCAAGCGCCTGGCCGTCGACCACCTGCACCTGGTGGGCGACATCTTCGACCGCGGCGGCGGCGCGGCCAAGATTATGGACCGTCTGCTCACCTACCATTCACTCGACATCCAGTGGGGCAACCACGACTTGCTGTGGATGGGCGCTGCGGCCGGTGAGCCCGCCTGCATCGCCACGGTGTTGCGCAACAACCTGCGCTACGACAATTACGAGATCCTGGAGAACGACTACGGCATCTCGCTGCGTGAGCTTGTCGCCTTTGCCGATGCCACCTACACCGCCGGTGAGTCCATCACCCCGCTGATCAAGGCCATCAACGTGCTGCTCTTTAAGCTCGAGGGCCAGATTATCCAGCGCCACCCCGAGTTCGATATGACCGACCGCCTGTTACTCGACAAGATCGACCACGACACCGGCACGGTCACGCTCGCCGACGACAGCGTGTGGCCGCTCACGACCAACGACTTCCCCACCGTCGACCCGGCGGACCCCTACACGCTCACGTCTCAGGAGCAGCACATCATCGACAAGCTCATGTCAGAGTTTGTCACCGCCGATCACCTGCATCGCCATATCGATTTCCTCTATTCCCACGGCTCGATTTACAAGGTCGCCAACGGCAACCTGCTCTTCCACGGCTGCGTTCCGCTCAACGAAGACGGCACCTTTAGCAGCATGAACTGCCTGGGCACCTGGCACGCTGGCCGCGATTATCTCGATTTTTGCGACCACATCGCCCGCCGCGCGTGGCGCGTGGGCGACCGCGATGCCCTCGACTGGATGTGGTACCTGTGGATTGGCTTCAATTCACCCGCCAGCGGACGCCTGGTGCGTACCTTTGAGCGCGCCTATATCGCCGATAAGAGCACCTGGGTCGAGCCGATGGACCCGTACTTTACGCTTACCAAGTCGCCCTCGGTCTGCGATGATATCATGCGCGAGTTTGGCGTCGCGGCCATGGCATGCTCGCCGACCGGCCACATCATCAACGGCCACACGCCCGTTAAAACCACCAAGGGTGAGCAGCCCATCCGCGCCGAGGGCAAGCTACTGGTCATCGATGGCGGCTTCTGCCGCGCTTACCATCCCAAGACGGGCATCGCCGGCTATACGCTCATCTCGAGCTCGCGCGGCTGCCGCCTCAAGTCGCACCGGGCCTTTACGACGGTTGCCGAGGCACTCACGCGCAACGTGGACATCGAGAGCGAGACCAACCGTTTTGACCAAGCAGACCGTCGCCGCATGGTGAGCGACACCGATACTGGCGCCAAGATTCGCAGCCAGATCCAGGACCTGCGCCAGCTGCTCGATGCATATAGAAACGGTGCTATCGAGGAGCGCGCCTAGCACCACCCGCGGGGATTGGCTAAACTTGCTAAGTTTGTCATCCCCGCGGCGCTTCGGCGCCAGCTTAAGGCAGGTACCATGCAAAAGCTCCTTGCGCAGATTATGAAATTTGGCGTCGTCGGTGTCATTGCCACGGTTATCGACTTTGGCATTATGAATCTGCTCCACTACGGTCTGGGCCTCAACATCCTAATCGCCAACACCAGCGGCTTTATCATCTCACTCATCTTTAACTACCTCGCAAGCATGAAATACGTGTTTGCGCACAAGGAAGGCATGAGCCGCCGCCGCGAGTTCATCATCTTTGTCGTGCTGTCCGTGATCGGTTTGGTGCTCAACGATGGCATCGTGCTGGCGCTCAACGCCGGCCTGGGACTCGAGGCCAATATCGCCAAGATCTGTGCCACCGCGCTTGTCATGGTCTACAACTTTGTGACCCGAAAAATCTTCCTGGAGGGCGACGAGACAAAATAGCTCGAAACCCCTGTAGCATTACGGCGCCCACGGACGACGCGCACTCAGCGCAGTATCGTCCGTGGGTGTCGCTCGTTTACGGGCAAATTTTCAACGTTTGCGGATTAGCTCTTGAAAATTTGGCGAGTTCATATAGTTCTTGGCAAAGACCTTACGTTTCCCTTGTAAAAGCTCTAAAGTATCCTCTGCTCGATTCATCAACGCATTGGATGTGATTACGTGCGCAAGGCGCTGGCACAACCTCATACCAAGCAGTTCCTCAAGTTTGCCGTCGTGGGTCTTATCTCCTTTGGCATCGACTGGGGCATGCTCATTGCGCTCGTCGAGCTGTTCCACCTCGACTTTTTGATGAGCACCACGGTTTCGTTTATCACGTCCGTCGTGGTCAACTACTGGCTCAGCATGAAGTACGTGTTCGACCACCGCGAAGGCATGAGCCGCAAGCGCGAGTTCACGATCTTCACCATCCTGTCGGTGATCGGCCTGGGCCTCAACGACCTGTACATGTTTGTGGGCGTCACGTTTTTGAGCATCGGCTACCAGGCCATGAAGGCCATCGCCACATTCCTCGTCACCTGGTACAACTACTTCAGCCGCCGCTTCTTCCTCGAGGGCGCACGGTCGTAGTCGATTCACTATTTGCTTGAATGTATAACCGGTTGGAATTCCCGTTCCAACCGGTTTTTTTGTTTGCCGAGAGACCCGGCGATCCAGTCCCATTCGCATGAAAAACGGGCGGCTCGGATGTTGGTCCGAACCGCCCGTCTGGCGCGCTATGTCGAGGCCTCTAGTCTGTAACGTAATACCAGACTACGTTGTCGCCGTTTGAGAGAACGTAGTTACTACAGGCCGTCATGGGCGTTGTGCCGTTGACGGAATACATCCAGCCGCTCGTGCCGCCGTACTGTTTCTCGGCCAAACCACCAATCGCAGAAACATACGTGCCGTACGATGAGCCGTGTGCGTTGACAGAAAGGCCCAGCGCGCACAGGGCATCGTAAACGGTGGCGCCTTCGTTAAAGGTAAAGGTGCCGCCAGAAGACACAGGATTGCCCACAGCGCTCGATGTGACCGAAACCGTCACCGTTACGTAGTTGGACTCCTGCGAGCCGCCCTGTCCGCCCGAGGGAGCGCTTCCGCCATTAGAGCTGGAGGCCCCATCAGACGACTGACCGCCGCCCGAAGAAGCACCGCCAGACACATTGGGAGTAACGCCGGCTCCCGTATTCTGGGCAGCGGATTTATCTCCAGACTTCTTGCCGCCCTGACCATCGGACTTCTTGCTATCCGAGCTTTTATGCGATTCCTTGTCCGAAGACTCAGAATCGTCCTTGCCGTCGTTCGAACCCTTGGACTCGTCTTTTGCATCATTCGATGACTTGGAATCCTCGGAACTGGCCTCGCCCGAAGTCGTAGTCGAGCCAGACGCCCTGGTGTCCTTGGTGACGACGCTCTCCCCCGTCACGGTCTGAATGATCCAGTCGATGGACCAGGCACCGCTTGTGGAAGGATGGACGAAACCCAGCGAGACGACGATCAGAATGGTGCACGCGGCAGTCAGAACGCCAAGGAGCGCCTTGCGACGAGGGGCGGACGCCGCCGAAGCGGCGCCCTGTTGCTTTGCATCGTCGAACTGAATGAACGAGGAATCTGGTTGCTTAGGGTCAGCGTCCTTGGATTTATTGGACACAGCCCTCACCTACCGACGTTTGGTGAACACGAACACGCCGACGATGGCGAGACCGATGACGCCGGCGGCGATGCCAACGATGGCGAGCGGATTGGTGCCAGTCTCCTGCTCGGAAGCACCAGAGGACTTCTTAGCAGTGGTCGTGGAAGCAGCACCCGTATCGGACTTGGAATCGGACTTCTTGTCGGACTTGCTGTCCTTCTTGTCAGACTTCTTGTCAGACTTCTTCTCGTCCTTCTTATCGGACTTATCGGAGTCCTTCTTGTTGGGCTTGTTGTCCTTGGTCTCGGTCTTGGTCGACACCGTCGTCTTGGTCATCGGCTTATGACCCGGAGCGACAGCGCCGCCAGCCTGCTGGCCCTTCGTGCCGGAGCCGGAACCCGTGCCCGTGCCAGCGCCAGCACCGGAACCGTTGCCAGCGCCACCATTGCCGCCATTGGAGCCAGAACCGCCATTACCGCCAGGCTTAACGGCATTCTTGGTCCACTTGGCATACAGCGTCAGATCGGCCGTTACCGGCGTACTGAAGTCATACGCCTGCGTGCAAGCCTCATCGGTATACCAGCCGCCGAAAGTGTAGCCATCGCGCGTCGGATCGGCCGGCTTGACCAGCTTGCCATCGGCCGTAGCAACAAACTTAGTGTCGCAAGCAGACCCGCCGTTGGAATTAAAGGCAACCGTCCAAGACTCGACAGCCCCCAGCTTGAACAGAGTACCCGAATCATTGATGTAGTACAGGTTGCCAGATGCATCGGTAATGACCGGAGAGTCGCAGTGCTGGTAATGGCCAGCCGCATCATAAATCTGCGTCGCCTCTGCATCGCCGAGCATATAGCGATACACGCCACCACCAGCAGAGTAGTTAACGTAATCCTTGCTATCCGCGCTGTTAACGGTGAAGTACACATAGGTCTTGCCGCCCTGAACACTCACCAGCGGAGTAGCAGCAATACCGTTAAATCCGGCCGGCAGTTCTTTACCGTCAGCAGCGGTGACCATCGTGGTTTTACCGGTCTTCAGATTATAGAAAGCCAGAGCAGAGCCAGTAGCCGTCTGTCCGCCGACAATCAAGTTTTCGCCAGCCACCGCCGGTGCGCTCATGTTATTCGTAAGACCCAGGTCGACCGTCTTCTGCTCGCTCAGTACGCCCTTCGCCGAAAGCGAAATCACATGGAGCTTTCCATCGTGCGTCATCTGATAGAAGGTCGAACCATTGGACGGATCGGCGACACAGTCGGCGTTCGCGAGAGCGCCGAGCTTCATGGTCGAAACGACATCGCCCGTCGTCTTATCAATGCACTTAAGCGTGCCCGCGCTCGTAGGAACAATGGCATACTTATCCGTCAAAGCCGCACCAGTCCAGTAATAGCCCTCGGCAGGGTCGATGTTCTGCCAAGAAACTTCGCCCGTGGCAATCTTAATGCGCGAAAGGGAGCCGTTGCCGTAGGTCGCGTTGTAATTCTCGTCATACGAAATATCGACCGTACCAACATAGACGTACTCGCCGTCCGAAACGACGGTGCAGGAGCTCTGCGTCAAGTCCGTCAAACCGGGCGTCAGCCACTTGCAGATCAGCTTGTCTGCAGTAATCGCCTGGACCGCACCGCCGTTGAGCGGAACGATGATAAGGCCATTGGTATAGATCGGACGAGAGGTATAGCTCACCTTGGAGGCAAGCGGCGCAGAGGCAACCTTTTTGCCCGTGGACGAATCGATCTTAATGAGCTCGTTCTCGGTCGCGATGTACACAAAGCCGTTAGCAATGACAGGCTCGCTGCAGTTGGCATACTGCTGACCAGACTCGGCCTTCCAATCGAAGGCCCACTTAAGACCGGCGGCCTGCGCAGGCGTCTTGGCATCCGTTACGGTCGAACCGTTGCCACTGTTGCCGTAGCCGGCCCACTCGGCATCCCAATCAGGAGTCGTCGCGCTCGGATCCACGACAATCTTGTCGGGATCGGGCATGGGCGAATTTTCGGTGGTATAGGCAAGCGTGACCTTATCGCCGCTCTTGAGCGTAATCTGATTGGCGCAAAGTAAGGAGGGCTCTCCGTTGATATACAGATGCCAATATTTATTGGTCGCAGCATCCCAACCATACGGTTTGTGATCAAACGGCGAAGTAATGGAATTCAGGAACCAGTACTCACCACTCTGGGAGCCGTTGTACGCAACGCCCTTGGCCTTCAGAACTGCCTCAATAAGGTTCTGGGCCGTGGAGCCTTCGGGCAGAGAAACATTGCTTGCCGTGCCCCAACGCGTATTGTTCCCGTTGACATCGGGACCGATAACATCGACAGAACCAAGAACCTGGCCAGGAAGGGCACCGGCGTCAGCACCATACATAAAGGTGACGGCGTCACCCTCTTGGAGCTCGTAGGCACCGGCGCCAACGTCGGCGAACTTGCCATTTACGTAGAAGCGCCAATAGCTATTGGTCGCAGCATCCCAGCCATAGGACTTACCATCGAACGGCGAAGTAATGCCGTTGAGGAACCAGCCCCAAGGCGATTCGCCAGCATCGAGAGTAAGGCCGGTCTGCTCAAGGAGATCCTTAGCAGTGGAGCCTGCCTTGAGGCTCGTCTGGCCCGTCGAAGCCCAAACCTGCTGCTTGCCGTCCTTGTCCTTACCAAGTACCTGAACAGAAGCATGAACAGAATCAGAGGGCAACTGGTCGCCCCAGCCACCGTAGAACCACGTAACGGTATCGCCAGCATGAATGGTGACATTGTCTGCCGTGTAGTCGCTCGACTTGCCGTTGATGAACAGCTGCCAATAGGTCGAATAATCTTGGGGCGTACCCAGCTCAACGCCGTTGTACTTAAGGCTCAGAATGAAGGAGCCCGCAGCAACGGCGTCAATATCATTCGCCTCGAGCGCGACCTTCGTAAGGTCAAGCGCGCTCGAGCCGGACGTCACCACATACTGCGCGTTATCGACCCAAGTCTGAGTCTTGCCCTGGGCATCGCGACCAATGACGGTCACATTTGCGGCAACCTGGTCCTTAACGACAGGGGACGAGCTACCAGCCGTATAGGCAAACTCAATCTTCTGCCCCTGGGTGAGCTTGACGCTGCTCGCGCCAACCGAGGAAGACGCGCCGTCGACGAACAGCTGCCAGAAGGCATAAGTCGTCGGATCGTAGGCGAGCGTGCGGCCATCGCTCGGGGATGTGATGCTTTCGAGGTAGAAACCGTATGCCGTGTTCGGATCGTACTTCGCCTTGAAGCCCGTCTTCTCCTGCAGCTTAATGAAGGCATCCGCAGCCGTCGCGCCCTCATCGAGCTTGAGCTGCGTAGGTGCCACCCAGGTCTGAGCCTTGCCGTCGGCATCGGTGCCGATAATCGAGAACGAGACCTCGACTTGCTTCTTGGCGACATCGCCGGTTTCTGTCGGGTTCTCTGTCTGGACGGCAGTCGCGGCGGCAGATCCTGCTTGGCCAGCGGATGCCGTCGAAGACTGCTCGCTCGTGGCAGGGCTCTCCCCCGTCGCCGAGCCTTCGTCGCCAGTTGCTGCCTCTGTTGTGGCGGCACTGGCTGCAGGCGCGCTCCCGGAATCCGAAACCTCGGCGCCGCTCTGCTCAGCGGTACCGCCCGCAAGCGCTGCGTCCTCGCCTGGCGTCGTAGCCTGAGCCACAGCGTCGGTAATGCCCTCGGCACCCTCGGCCCACAGCTGAGCCGGCGTGGTGCTGAAGGCCATCGCGAAGGCCAGGAATGCCACCAGGCCGCGCTTGGCTACGCCGCGCGCGATTACGCCACGGCGACGAAGCGAGGCACGCTGGCACTCGTCCTCAAACATATCCATTTGTCTCCTACTGTCTGTACTTGGAGCGTTGCCTTGAAGCTGCCCCACGTCATCGCGCATGTTGCGCTCGAGTTCCCCCATCGGGGTCCCCCTTCCCTCCAGAGCCCTATGCACACCGGCGGCATACGCCGCAGCCGCATGCAAGATGGGAGGCGATCCGACTTAACCTTAACGACTCGGGCGCGCCGTCCGATCTGCGACGCGAACATCCCGAGCCAAGAGGAATTACGGTTACTGGTACAGCCGGGGACTTGCACCCCGATTCTCCCAAACGCGCAGGAAAACCGCGCATTCGTGCGTCTCCGCACCACCATCTAGGCCATCGATTAAAACCGTCAATATGCTATCACGCAAAAGGGCCTCGCACGCAGGCGAAGCCCAAGGTAAAAGCTATTGTTTGCGATAGGAAAATGCGGTGACGGCCGCAGCCTCTAGTGCTTGCCGCCGTGACTGTTGAGCCAGATATTGCGACCCAGCATAAGCGCCAGCACCAGCGCGCTCACGTAGCCCATAAAGCCAATGACTGGGATACCAAACACAACCGGCTCGATGCGTGCGTAGTACACCACCGACGAACCGATAAACAGGCCGGCGATAACGATAGCCATCGACATGCGGTCGATAATTCCGCCCAGCTGTCGCAGCGCCTTATCGCTGCTCATGATCTGCGTGTTTACCTTAAGCTGGCCGCGCGTAAGCATACGCGAAGCCAAGCCCAGATACTCGGCCGCCTCGAGCGAGCCTTTTGCCGCGCGATAGCTGCTCGCGGCAAGATCGCGGCTCATCTCGCGCATGCGGGCGTAGGTGCTCTTCTCGTTTTTGATGTGCGTCTGGATGATCTGGATCATGTTGACGTTGGGCATGTACTCGGTCAACAGGCCCTCGAGCGTCACCATGCCGCGGGCGAACATCGTCACCACGCTCGGCAGCTCAACGTCATTTTTGCGCGCGAGGTTTAACAGCGAAGTCAAAAACTCGCCGATATCCAGGTCTTTAAGGTCGAGCCCGGCAAAGTCGGCAACAATAAAGTCCAAGTCGGACAAAAAGGCCGAATGGTCAAGCTCGGCCGAATCGCCGCGCGTCACGGCAAAGCGCATGAGCGAATCCTTGAGCTTGGGCACGTCACCCTCGGCCACGGCGAAAATCATGTCTTTGACGATACCGCGATCATGGCTCGACATACGTCCGACCATACCCAAGTCGATAAAGTAGACAATACCGTCCTTGAGGATGATGTTTCCCGCATGCGGGTCGGCATGGAAAAAGCCGTCGTCGAGCACCTGCGTCGAGTAGTCCTCGACAATCGCGGCACCGATCTTTTCCAAGTCATAGCCCTCGACCACCAAGCGTTCAGGATCGGCGATCGAAATGCCGTCGACGTAGTCCATAACCACCACGTGCTCGGTGCACAGGTCCAGATAGGATTTAGGGCACGTCACGCCATGAACGCTCTTATGGAACTCGTAGAAGTCGTTGAGGTTTTTGGCCTCGGCCAAAAAGTTGGTCTCCTCGCGAAACGAGGTCCACAGCTCCTCGACTACGCCGTGCAGGTCAACGAATTGATCGGTGTTGACGAACTTGGAAACGATACGCACCACCGAGCGGATGATATCGATGTCCTGTGCCATAACCTGCTGCGCACCGGGGCGCTGAACCTTGACGGCCACGTCCTCGCCCGTCACCAGACGAGCGCGATGTACCTGTGCGAGCGATGCGCTACCAAGCGGATTGGGGTCGATCGCATCGAACATCTCCCCCAGGCGCAGGCCGTATTCTTCTTCCAGACAGCTGAGTACGACCTCGTACGGCACCGGCTCCACGTCGGAGCGCAGACGACGCAGCTCGTCGCAAAAGCGCTGCGGCAGAATCTCGGACCGGTTGGCCAAAATCTGCCCCATCTTGACGAACATGGGGCCGAGTTCCTCGAGCAGGCGGCGCAAACGAACCGGCGTGAGGTTATCCCACACGCGGTACTTTTTGACCAGGCGTACAATCTGCCCAATGCGTTCGCGACGACCCGCCGGCGTGAGCTGGTATTCCTCGTCCGGCGCCATCGCGTCGGGCTCCTCGGGCACCATATCGACGGCGCGCGGCTTCTTGCGAGCGCCCGAGACGGCGGCGTCGACCTCATCGACAACCGCCGCCTCGTCACCCAAGGGATCTAGAT
>NZ_JBDMGT010000036.1:0-20755 GCF_039752775.1 Collinsella aerofaciens
GAAAACGTCCTCGACCAATGAAGTGCCCCCGTTCTGCTCCTTCGGAGCTACGAACGGGGGCACTTCTGGTCTGCGGAATGTTTTCAAAACCAAGCCCGGCCCCGGCCTGCGGTAACGTTGCTGGCGGTTCTTGGGCATCGCTTGCTGGTGGGGTTCCTTGTCTAAGTTGGACTTAGTTGGTGGGACCACTCATCTCGGTCGCTGTCCCGCGCCGTTCCGGCGCGGGAGGCGCGCCGCTGCGGGAGTGCTAGTCGGTCATTATTGGCGCCGAAGCACCGTCCCGTCCCAGCATCGCCCTCAGCTTCTCGAAGCTTTCCTCGCTTAGGCAGTGCTCCATGTGGCAGCCCTCTTGCGACGCGACCTCAGCCGAAACACCCGCATCCTCCAGCAGCCCCACGAAAAAGCAGTGACGCTCCCACATTTGACGAGCGACCTCCAGACCACGCTCCGTCAGATGAACATCTCGCTTGCCCATTTCGACGTAGCCGTTGTTCTCCAACGTCGCCATAGCTTTTGAAACGCTTGCCTTAGTTACGCCAAGGTACTCTGCAACATCAATCGAGCGCACGATGCCCTGACGTTGCGACAGAACGTAGATCGATTCGAGATAGTCTTCTCCGGATTCACGTAGGGCCATGGGCCGCCTTTCGCAATGATTGCTAGTTAGCCTTTGGATACTTTCCACGGCTAACTTTACCGCAAAAGTTGCCCATGTCTTACTACTTTGCCTAAAAGTTAGCCGCGTTTCACAAAACGTGCGGGACGAAAACAAAATGGGGACGCCCCGCAAGGAATGTCCCCAGGTGCCAGGTGCCGGCCCGCAGCTACACGAGTCCAAAGTGCTTCGCAGCGTTGTAGATGCCGTCGTCGTCCACGGCAGTCGTCACATAGGTCGCTGCAGCTTTCACCGTGTCCTGCGCGTTGCCCATGGCCACACTTGTGCCCACGGCCGAGAACATCGACAGGTCGTTCTCGCCGTCGCCAAAGGCAATCGCCTCGCTCGCGTCGATACCAAGCCGCTCGAGCGTCGCCGCCACGCCCAGGTCCTTGCCGCCGTTAGCGGGAATAATGTCGCAGAACAGGTCGCACCAGCGCGTGGTGAGCGAATGCGACACGGCGTCGGTCACGATATGTTCGTCGGCCGGGTCCACAAAGGCGCAGAACTGGTAGACCGGTGCGTCAAAGGCGTGCTCAAACGGCTCCTCGTGGTAGACGATTCCCGCGTTGCTGCCAGCCGTCACCACGCGCTCGGACAGGCGGTTCACAAACGAGTTCTCGCCCTGCATGCACAGCGAGTCGTAGCGCCCCTGCGCCACCTGGTCCACAATCACCGCGACGTCGTCCGGATCGATCGGACAGCTGCGGTAAACCCCCTCGGCATCAAAGCAGTGCTGACCCGAGAGCGTAATGTACGCATCCCAACCCAGGTCGAACAGCCAGTCCGGTATCTGGTAGGTCGGGCGACCCGTGGCGATCACGCACGCAATCCCCTGCTCGTGAAAGCTATCGAGCACCTGCTGCGCCGACGCCGGAATCCGGTGCGTCTTAAAGCTCAGCAGCGTGCCGTCGATATCGAAAAATGCGGCCTTGATCATCCTCGTCTACTCCTCGCCCTCGAGCTTTTCGCTCGCCTCGAGCCACGCCATCTCCAGCTCGTCCATGGCGGCGTGAGCCTCGTCGATCTTTGCCTGCTGCTCGCCGAGCGCCGTGTAGTTGGTGGGATCGACTTGGGCCATTGCTGCCTCGGCCTCCTCAACGCGGGTGCGCTGCGTCTCCATCTTGCGCTCGAGCGAACTCACCTCGCGGCGGAGCTTCTGGCGCTCGGCGTTGGACAGGCCGTTGGGCTGACCGCTCGACTTGGGCTTTTCGGCCGCAGCTGCCGCGGCACCGGTGTCGAACGTGCCGGTCTTGGCGCTCGGCGCGCCCACGGGCTCGCCCTCGGCGGTAGCGTTGCACAGGCGCAGGTACTGGTCCACGCCACCGGGCATATGCGTCAGGTGGCCGTCGAGCAGCGCCCACTGCTGGTCGGTCACGCGCTCCATCAAAAAGCGGTCGTGCGTCACCAGGATCAGCGTGCCGGGCCAGCCGTCCAGCAGGTCCTCGACAATCGCGAGCATGTCGGTATCCAGGTCGTTGCCCGGCTCGTCCAGGATGAGCACGTTGGGCTCGTCCAGAATCGTCAGCAACAGCGACAGGCGACGGCGCTGGCCGCCCGAAAGATCGCCGATGCGGCTCCAGAGCTGCTGCGTCGTAAAGCCCAGGCGCTCGCAAAGCTTCTCGGGCGAAGTCTCCTTGCCGTCGATGACGTAGTACTTCTTATAGTGGCTGAGCACCTCGCGGATCGTGTCGCCCATGTAGGGCTCGAGCTCCTCGAGCTGCTGCGACAGCACGCCAAAGCGCACTGTCTGGCCAATCTTCACGCGGCCGCGCGTGGGCGCAATTTTGCCCTGGATCACATCAAGCAGCGTCGACTTGCCAGCGCCATTCTCGCCCAAAAGACCATAGCGGTCGCCCGCACCAATGAGCCAGGTCACGTCGGAGAGTACCTGCTTGGGCGCGCCGTCGGTATCGGCATAGCCGGCGTCCACGTCGACCACATCGATAACCTGCTTGCCCAGGCGGCTCACGGCCAGGCGCTTGAGCTCCAGCTCGTCACGCACGGGCGGCACGTCGGCGATCAGCTCACGAGCGGCATCCACGCGAAACTTGGGCTTGGTGGAACGAGCCTGGGCACCGCGGCTCAGCCACGCGAGCTCCTTGCGCGCCATGTTGCGACGGCGCTCCTCGGTAACGGCGGCCATGCGGTCGCGCTCCACGCGCTGCAGGATGTATGCCGAATAGCCGCCCTCGAAGGGATCGACCTGGCCGTCGTGGACCTCCCACATGCTGGTGCAGACCTCGTCCAAGAACCAGCGGTCGTGCGTGACCACGAGCATGGCACCCTGGCCGCGCTGCCAGCGGGCCTTTAAGTGACGCGCGAGCCAGTTGATGGTGCGCATATCCAGGTGGTTGGTGGGCTCGTCGAGCATGAGCACGTCGTAATCGCCGATCAGCAAGCGCGCGAGGTCCACGCGACGGCGCTGACCGCCCGAAAGCTCGCCCACCGTGCCCTCCCAGGGCACATCGCTGATGAGGCCGGCGAGGATCTGGCGCGTGCGGGGGCTCGACGCCCACTCGTACTCGGGGGCGTCGCCCACAACGGCATGATGCACGGTATCAGTATCGACCAGGTTGTCCTTTTGGCCGAGCAGACCGATCGTCGTGCCGCGGCGGTGCGTCACGCGTCCGTCGTCGGGCTCCAGCGTGCCAGCGAGCACGCTCAGCAGCGTCGACTTGCCGTCGCCGTTTTTACCGACAATACCAATGCGGTCGCCCTCGCCCACGCCGAGCGTCACGCTATCGAAAATATGCTTGGTGGGAAACTCTAGGCTGACGGAATCGCATCCCAAAAGAATCGCCATATGCCCTGCTCCTTCGTAGAAATTCAACGTTGTCCATGATAGCAGCGAGCCCCACCCCAAACCACCACGAAGGCGCCTGTCCCCTTTGTGGTGGTCGTTTCGGTCGCAGAGTAAAAGGCGGGCCATCTCCCACAAGAGATGACCCGCTTCTCCAATCAGTCCCGCGGCAACCGTGGCCGCCGCGGGCCTCAAGCATGTCCCGGACTAGGAGAACATGCCGGTGAGGTAATCATTCAGCCGCTTATCCTTGGGCCGTTGGAAAATCTCGTCAGTCTCGTCGTACTCGACCATATCGCCCATGTAGAAGAACGCCGTGCGGTTGGACACGCGCGACGCCTGCTCCATGTTGTGCGTCACGATGACTATGGCGCGGTCGGCAACGATCGACGACATAAGGTCCTCGATCGCCAACGTCGAGATGGGGTCGAGCGCCGAGCAGGGCTCGTCAAACAGGATCACGTCGGGGTTGAGCGCCAGCGTGCGCGCGATGCACAGACGCTGCTGCTGACCGCCCGAAAGCGCATAGGCGCTCTTATCGAGCTTGTCTTTGACCTCGTCCCACAGCGCCGCGCCGCGTAAGCTTTCCTCGACCATGCGGTCGAGCTCGTCACGGTCGGTGATGCCGTGGCGCTTGGGCGCAAACGTGATGTTGTCGCGAATGGACTTGCGGAACGGGTTGGGCTGCTGGAACACCATGCCAATGGAACGGCGCAGCTCGTAGGTGTTTTCGGTCTTGGTGTTCACGTTGCGCCCGCGATAGTTGATCTCGCCCTCCACGCGGCAGCCGCGAATCTCGCGATTCATGAGGTTGAGGCTACGCAAGAAGGTCGACTTACCGCAGCCCGAAGGCCCAATGAGCGCCGTGATCTCGCCCTTGTGGAAGTCGAGCGACGTATTGTGCAGTGCATGGTGGTCGCCATAGTACACGTTGACGTCCTTGGTGGAGAGCACAACCTCGTCGCTCACGGCCTTGCCGCTCACGCGCACGCGCTTCTCGCTCTCCCCCACGCTCGACAGGAAGTCCCGGGTGTCGGACGATGCCGCTTCGGTTGCGGGCGTTACATTCATCTCGCTCATTCGGCCGTCATCTTCCTTGCCAGTTGCTTGCCCACAATGCGGGCGATTACGTTAAACAGCAGCACGCAAATCATCAGCAGTGCCGCGGTACCCCAAACGATCTGCTGGGCCTCGGGGCTGCCTTCGCCATAGATCTTGTAGATATGCACGGCGAGCGACTCACCGGGGCGGAACACGTTCCAGGCGCAAGTAGGGCTCGACAGGTTAAGGCTCAAGAAGTTGAGGCGAACCGGCGAGCTCATGCCCGAGGTAAAGAGCAGCGCCGCGGCCTCGCCAAAGACGCGGCCGGCCGAAAGCACGATGCCGGTCACGATAGCGGGCATGGCCTCGGGAATCAGGATGTGCAGCATGGCCTCCCAGCGGGTGAGGCCCATGGCCAGGCACGCATCGCGCTGGGCCTGCGGCACGTCCTCGAGCGCCTGCTGGATCACGCGCACCAGAATGGGGATATTGAACATGGTGAGCGCGACGGCGCCGGAGATGATGGAGTACTTCCAGCCCAGCTGCACCGAGAACACCAGAAAACCGAACATGCCGACAACGATGGAAGGCAGCGAGGACAGCGTCTCGATGGCAGTGGAGGCAATGTCGCGGACGGGTCCGTCGGGTGCGTACTCAACCAAAAAGACCGCGCCACCCAGGCTGATGGGCACCGAGATGATCAGGGTGATCAGCAGCAGGTAGAACGAGTCGAACAGCTGGTAGAGCACGCCGCCCTGCGTTCCGTTGGCGCGCGACGGCTCCGTGAGAAAGCCCGGCTGGAACAGCGTCGAGATGCCCTCGAACAGGATATAGGCCACCATGGAGACGACGATGAGCATGACGATGGCGACGATCGCCGTCAACACGCCCGTGGCGAAGCGGTCCTGCTTTTGGACACGCCCGAGCCTCGCCTCGTCGATGTGGATACGCGTGCTAGCCACGAGCCTTCGCCCCCTTGCGGCCGATAAGGTGGATGATCAGGATGAAGATGAGACTCATGCCCATCAGCAGCAGACCGAGCGCCCACAGAACATCGTCCTGGGCCGAGCCCTCGGCATAGACCGCCATAGACGTGGTGAGCGTGGTGGTGATGGTGGACGCCGGCGACAGCAGCGACGTCGGCATGGCCTCGATACCGCCGATGACCATGCGCACGGCGAGCGTCTCGCCAAAGGCGCGGGTCATGCCAAGGATGACCGCGGTCATGAGCGACGGCATGGCGGACTTGAGCACCACGTGCCAGATGGTCTGCCAGCGGGTATAGCCCAGCGCGAGCGAGCCCTGTCGGTAGCTGTCGGGCACGGCGCGCAGGCCATCGACCGAAAGCGTGGTCATGGTCGGCAGGATCATGACGGCCAGCACGATGGCGCCGGGCAAGATGCCCAGGCCCGTGCTCACGTGGAAAACGCTCTTCATAAGACCGACGACCACGTGAAAACCGATCAGGCCAAAGACGACCGAGGGGATGCCGGTCAAAAGCTCAATGAGCGGCTGAAAGATCTTAGAGCCAAACTTAGGGCTAATCTCGACCGCAAAGATGGCAGAGCCGATGGCGATGGGCAGCGCGATGAGCGTGGAGAGCACCATGACCGCAAACGAGGTGACAATCAGGGGCAGGGCGCCGGTGTAGGGCAGGCCGCTTTCGGCTGTGTTGGCCAGGTCCCACTTGGTGCCGGTGAAGAACTCGACGACCGAAACGCCGTCCTTGAGAAAAGCCGAGAGGCCCTTTTGGGCGACCATAAAGATGAGCGCGGCAACGACAAGCGTCACGAGCGCAACGCACGCGCCCGTGACGCCCAGGCCCACGTTCTCAAGGTCGCGCTTTGGCAGCTGTTTTGCCATTGCAAACCTTTCCGGGGCGATTACTTATTTAGCGGAGACCTTGCCGCTGGCGTCCTTGACGACCTTCATGGCAGAGACGGGGATAAAGCCCTGCTCCTCGACGAGCTTGCCCTGGACGTCATCGGAAAGCATGAACTCCAGGAAGGCCTTGGTGGCCTCGTCGGCATCCTTAGCGCAGTACATGTGCTCGGTAGCCCAGATCTTGAAGGAGTCGTCGGTGACATTCTTGCTCTTGGGCTCGACGCCCTCGACCTTGATGGCGTTGAACTTGGAGTCATCAAAGTGCGAGAAGTCGAGGTAGGAGATGGCGTTGTCGGTACTGCCCATCTGAGTCTGGACATCGCCGGACTTGTCGAGTTCGGCGTCGCCCTTAAAGTCGACGGCCTCGTCGCCAAAAACGGCGGCCTCGAAGGTGGCACGGGTGCCAGAGCCAGCCTTGCGGTTGAGAACGACGATCTTGGCGTCGTCGCCGCCGACCTCCTTCCAGTTGGTGATCTGGCCGGAGAAGATGCCCTTGAGCTGCTCGAGGGACAGGTCGTCGACCGTCACGTTCTTGGAAACGACGGGGCCCATGCCCACGACGGCAACCTCGTGGTCGACGAGGTTCTTGACCTGGTCGGCCTCGAGCTTGGTCTCGGCGAAGACGTCGGAGTTGCCGATGGTGACGGTGCCGGCGGCAACAGCGGTCAGGCCCTTGCCCGAACCGTTACCCGAGCCGGAGACGGAGACATCGGGGTTGGCGTCCATGAACTTCTCGGCAGCGGCCTCGACGAGAGCCTGGAACGAAGAGGCACCGTCGTAAGTCACCTCGCCGGAGACGGACTCGGCAGCAGCGGCGCTACCCTTGTCGGCGGCATCGGATGCGCCGGAGCCGCCGCAACCAACGAGACCGAGACCGACGATGCTGGCAAAACCACCAGCGAGGCCGAGGAACTGACGACGAGAATAAGCCTGATCGAGCATGATCTTCCTTTCATACATGCGACTCGCGGGCACCCCACCCGCTTTGCTGTTTGGAAAGATACGGCCTCGATCGGGCAGTGCCCGCGCCAACTGCGGTTTTTTACGGGCATCTGATAGACCCTTACCGCAAGCGCAGCACGGCCTTTACAAACGAATAACAAACCCGCCGCCAAACATGGCCAGCCTTTTACACCAATAAAAACAAAGTTGCGGTGAAATAGTTCCTGCTTGGCCATCAAATGGCCCATTCTAGGAACTATTCCACCGCAACTTAGATTGGGAAACCGCGAGACCTTAAAGCTCTAATTCATTCAAACGGAGGATCGCAACAATATAGATCTTGAGCGCCTGTTTAAGCTGTTCCTCGTTGGCGCACTCGTTGGGGCCGTGCATCTGGCCGCCCCATGCGGGCAGCTCCAGGCCGGTCTCCTCGGGGCCAAACGAGACGGCGCGGGCAAAGTTGCGCGCGTACGTGCCGCCGCCCATGGCAAAGGGCTCGGCATGCTTGCCGGTGAACTCGTTGTAGGTATCGATAAGCGCCTTCACGGCCGGATCGTCGGCAGACACCGAGAACGGCACCTTCGCACGACCCACACGGCACGTCACGCCAAAACGGCCCACGAGCGGCTCGAGCTGCTCGCGGATGGTATCGGCACTCGTGCTGTCGGGGAAGCGCACGTCGATGACCTGCTCGATATGGCCATCCGCCACACGGATGACGCCAGCGTTGCAGGTAAGCGGGCCAAACGCTGGGCTCGTCGCGTCGATACCCAGGCCGCGACCATAGGCATCCGCATGCACAAAGGCCAGGAACTTGACGAACTCGTGCTCGGCAGGCGTCAGCAGGCGCTCGTCGCGTGCACCAAACGCGTCCTCGGCCTCGCGCAGATACGACACGATCAGGCCGACGGCATTGATCGTCCCCTCGGGCATCGAGGCGTGACCGCCAATACCGTGGGCGAAAATCTGCACATGACCATTGTCGAGAGCCGTGATCTCCAGGCGGTCAGCATTCTCGACCGGCGCCGGCAGCTCATCGGCGGCAATCGCGAGCTCGCAGATAGACTGCGACGGAATGGCGTTGCTCGCCTCGGCACCGCTCCAGGACACAATGCGCCCGCCGTCGATCTTGGGGCTCACGAACGTCGCCCCAAACTGGCCCTTCTCAGCATTGCAGACCGGGAACTCGGCATCGGGCGTAAACAAAAAGTCGGGGTCTGCGTTGTTCTCCAGATAATGGTGAACGTCGGACATGCCCACTTCCTCATCGCAGCCCAGCAGCGCGCGGAAGGTGTAGCGCGGAACAATGCCGTGCTTGAGCAAGTAGGCGCCGGCGTAGAGTGACAATACCGCCGGGCCCTTGTCGTCAATCACGCCGCGACCGAGCACCCAGCCCTCGCGGCGCTCCATGGTGAACGGGTCGGTGTTCCAGCCAGGGCCGGCGGGAACCACGTCCACGTGGCAGATAGTCGCGAGCTGTTTGTCGCCGCGGCCCGGGATATCGGCGATTCCCACATAGCCCTCGTCGTCGCTCGTCTGATAGCCGAGCTTCTGCGCGATGCCGAGCGCGCAATCGAGCGCGTCACGGACCGGGCGGCCAAACGGCGCGCCGGGCTCCGCATCGGCAGAAACTGCCACGGACGGATAACTCACCAGCTGCTCGATATCGGCGACGACATCCTCCCAGACCTCGTCGACATACTCGGCAACGCTCTGCTCCACCTGATTCATGGACGACCTCCTTACCAATGAGCGGCGAGCGTGCCCGCCCCTCACATCAAATACCTATATAGCGAAAAGTTTAGCAAGCTCGGCCACCGAGTGCACCACTGCATCGGCACCCGCCGCCTCGTGCTCGCCCGGCGCCGCCGCGCCCGAATAGATACCAATGCACGGCGCGCTCATCGCGTGCGCGCCCTCGACGTCGTTAAAGCGATCGCCGATCATCGCGGCATCGCCCGCGGCCGCACCCAAGGCCGCCAACGCGTCGCGGACCGAATCGGCCTTGGTCTCGCGCCCCTGCGGCGGATTCATGCCAACCACCGCCTCAAACTGAGAAAGTCCCAGCTCTCCCACCATGTCAACGCACTTTGCCTCCATGCGCGACGTCGCCACGGCCAAGCGCTTGCCCTGGGCGACCAACCCATCCAGCAGCTCGGGGATCCCGTCAAACACGGGATACTCCTCCGGTCCCAGCTCGTCAAAAAAGGCGCGGTACTCGTCGGCCACCACAAGCGACTCCTCGCGGGAGAAGCCATAAAAGTCGTGAAAACTCTTCCACAGGGGCGGCCCGATCATGCGACGCAGGTCACCCATCTGCGCCTCCGAAAACCCGCGTGCAGCCAGCGTCTTGCGCGTCGAGGTCATCACCGCCCGACCCGTATCGGCCACCGTGCCATCAAAATCAAACAGCACGACCGGCCGTTTGCATATCTCCAGCGCCTCCATCGGCATCCCTCTTCCCCAGTTGACGATTTCCACACCGACACTTCAAACTGTTGACTATTCAACAATTGAACTTAGAAATGTGGAACGACTCCACTATACTTGTCGCACTTTGCTCTCAGAAGGCGGCGCCGTCGCGCCCCAACGAAAGGTGCAATTATGTCTTTTGCCATCATAACCGACTCCACGTCGGACATCTCCCCCGCCCGCGCCCAAGAGCTCGGCATTTACGTGATTCCGCTGCATGTGATTATCGAGGGCGAGGACCTGCTCGACCAGGTGCAGATTACCGCCCAAGAGTACGTCGCCCGCATGGCCGGCTCCGAGCAGCTGCCGCACACCTCGCAGCCGAGTGCCGGCGAGTTCAAGGAACTCTTTGACCGCGTGCGCGCCGACGGCCACGATAGCGCCATCTTTATCTCGCTGTGCAGCGAGTGGTCCGCCTGCTACGCCAACGCCAGCCTGACGGCCGAGACGCACGAGCTCGACGTGCGCTGCATCGACTCGCGCACCGGCTCGGGCGCCGAGGGCCTGCTGGTGGAGTACGCGCTGGCCATGCGCGAGGACGGCCGCAGCCTGGACGAGACCGAGGCGCAGATCCGCGCGACGCTGCCCGACGCCCACCTGCTGCTGATTCCCCGCACGCTCGAGAATCTCGTTAAGAACGGCCGCGCGCCCAAGCTCGCCGGCCAGCTCACGCAAATGCTTAACATTCGCCTGGCCGTTTCGCCGGAGTGGAAATCGGGCGAGATCAAGGCCATAAAAAAGGGCCGCGGTGCCAAGCGCATCGTTACCAACACCATGGCCGATTGCCTCGCATTTTTGGCCGAGTATCCGGGCTCCAGCGTGCGCGTGCTCACGACCGGCGCCGCCGAGGAGCAGGAGCTTGTCAACGAGGCACTCGCGGGTCAGGATTACGTAGACGCCGGCACCGGCCCCATCGGCTGCACCATCGCCACCCACGTAGGCGTCGACGCCATCGCCATCAGCTACTGCCCCCGCTACCAGCCAACTCACTAGGGACGCCCACATCAGTTGCGGTGGAATAGGGACTGTTTTTGGCTTATTAGCCGCCAATCAATCCCTATTCCACCGCAACTTAGAAGCAGTTCATTTGGGACGGGGCTAAAAAGACTAGTATCAAACGTTTCAGACCAGTCTTTTAGCCCCGTCCCATTTTACCTACCCTACATCAGCCCGCTCAGGGCGATGTCGACGGCTTCGTTGAGGTCGTCGGTGATGTGGACAAGGTCTGGATCGAGTGGGCTGATCATGCCGGCATCCATCACCGGGCCGTTGAGCCAGTCGAACAGGCCCCTCGCGGTACCCACTGGACAAAAAATGGCAAATATGAGTACCGCCACCAAATTAGTAGCAGCAAAATCTCGCCGGAATTGATCATTTCGATCAATTCCACGTCTTGCCAAGGCTCAAAATTCCGTGTTTAGTGGGTTAGATATATAGAATAATGTGGAATTGGTATTCTATTCTTACCAAATGTTATGAGACTACATTAACAACAGTACTCATATTTGACGTTATTTGACCACGGAGTCATTCGAGGACCCCTCCCCACGCCGCCAACACGCCCCATAGCCGCCAAAACACCTTTAACAACAGCCGCCGCACGTTTTGGCACCGGCTAATTGCCACTCACGGATCGGTACCCCACTATTACCGAACCAAAATCGAAGTCGCATATCTCATAAAGCTGAAATGACGTACCCTCATCCCAATGAACGCTGACAAGAATGGCATTCAAATGAGCAACGCCGTGCATCAATACGCCCTTTTCGGGAACGCCTTATTCAAACTCAATAAAACGGTTGTCCACGCTTCAGATCCGCGTAAGCAGATCGTAATCTGTAGCAACGGTCCAGACATCCGTTACGCAACACTCGAAGAATGGGACAAAGCCGGCAAATCTTTCGGCGAACGTGCACAGACCGAGGGCATCGTTACCAGCGCGAGCCCAGCGCGCGACAAACTCGAGCTCTTTCGCAATCTTTTTACCGGCCGCAAAGATGTGCACGCTCACGGGTATCGCAGAAAAGACGGGGGCATCGGCTATACACCCGCCTGCGCAAATGAGTGGAAGCCAGGCATTTGCCCCAAAGCAAACCATCACAGAATTAAATGCGCTGAATGTCGCAGCCGCACATTCCTTGAGCTGAACGATGCCGCCATTATCGCCCATTTCAAAGGCAGCGACGACAGGCTCCGGGACGTCATAGGTCAATATGTTCTCGACAAAGACTGCAACACAAATGTCCTTGTCATTGATTTTGACAAAGCCGATTGGAAAGAAGCGACAAACGCTATCAGGCTTGTCGTAAAAAACCATGGAATTAACGCTGCGGTCGAGCGATCAAGGTCAGGCAACGGCGCGCATATCTGGTTTTTCTTCCTAGAACCTATAAACGCAAAGACAGCACGAGATTTCGGTAGCTGCCTTATCGCCGAAGCAGCGGCACTCAACAAGACAATCACCTTCGAAGCCTTTGACCGAATGATACCCGCGCAGTCCACCATTCCTGAAGGCGGCTTTGGAAATCTCATTGCGCTGCCCTTTCAGGGAAAAGCGCAGCGGGAAGGAAACAGCGTATTTGTTGACGAACGATTCGAGCCCTTTCCCGACCAATGGCTTTACCTTTCGCAAATCCAACTAATCTCGCGTGCGACGGTGGATCGTCTGATCGAGGACACCAAAAACAAACCGCTTGGAATAGCAACAGCTGCAGCGACAAACAAAACCAGGCGCAATGTCCAAAAACCACGAAAGCGGCTCCCGCTCACGCCACGAGACTTCCCCTCGAACCTGCTCGTCACACAAGCCGATATGCTCTACATCCCCGAAAAGTCTCTGAGCCCGGCAGCTCAAATGGAAATCCGCAGGCTTGCGACATTTGCCAACCCGGAGTTCTTCCGTGCGCAATCTATGCATCAATCAGTATTCGGCAAACCGCGACTCATAGACCTCAGCGAACTTAGAGATGGCCGCGTCGCGATTCCCAGAGGCTGCAAAGCCCAACTTGAGCAGCTGATTCAAGAAGCCCACGTTACTGCCCATTATTCAGACGAACGTAGCACAGGCAATCCAATTGAGATGGCATTCAAAGGGACCCTTTATCCCGAACAGCAAATTGCCGCCGACCAGATGCTTGAATACGAAGACGGAATCATGTCTGCGCCAACGGGCTTCGGTAAAACCGTCATCGGAGCTTATCTTATTGCCGCCGTTGGTCTTCCGGCGCTCGTCATTGTTCCAAAGACCGCGCTCATAGCCCAATGGAAATCGCAGCTCGAACGATTTCTCGACATTACGGACACCAGAGAGCCGGTCCGAACGCCAAAAGGACGAATCAGCAAAAAGCAACCTCCCCTTATTGGACAAATCGGAGGGGGCAAAACCGCCGTCAGCGGCCTTATCGACGTCGCTTCCTTTCAGTCGCTATCTGGCAAAGACTCCCAAACCGGGGAGCCGATAGTTAAGAACCTTGTTCGTAATTACGGCCTCATTATCTGCGACGAATGCCACCATGCTGCCGCGCCACAGCTCGAGCTCGTCCTCAAGTCCGCTCCAGCCAAATATATATATGGCCTCTCCGCGACACCCGAGCGCTCCGACGGACTCACGCGGGCGCTCTCGATGCTCTGCGGCCCGCTTCGCTATGTCATCGATCCAAAAACGCAGGCAATTCAGCAGGGCATCCAGCGCATCGTTCGACCGAGATTTACCGGCATTCGGCTATCCGCCTACGAGCCGGATGCAAGCTTCAATCAGATTCTCGATATGCTGTGTGCACATGCGGCAAGAAACGAATTGATTGTCGATGACGCCCTCGAAGCAGCGTCAAACGGTCGACATCCGCTCATACTATCCAAAAGGAAAAAGCATGCTGAGGAACTGTTCAGGTTGCTTAATGATCGCAGACACGAGCCCATACTCTTAACCGGAGAAATCGGCGCCAAAGAAAGAAAAGCGATACTGAACAGTCTTCCCGGCTTTGAGCATGAACATCGAATCATCGTCGCCACCGAAAGCCTTCTGAGCGAGGGCTTCGATCTGTCCTACCTTGACACCCTTTTCATTGCCACGCCGATATCTTGGGACGGCAGCGTAACGCAGCAGGTGGGCAGACTGCATAGAAGCCACGAGGGCAAGCAACAGGTTGAGATATTCGACTACATTGACCTGTCGATACCCATGCTCGCCCGCATGTACCAGAAAAGACTCAAGACGTACGCCAAGTTGGGGTACGAAATTTATTCAGCAGAGGACAGCGAGCAACCCGATTACAACATTCTCATAGAGCCGGCAAACGCTATTGAGGCATTAATTAAAGACATCACCGGTGCCACAAAGAGTGCCTTCATAGCCGCATCCTACGCATCCGCCGCATGCCTCACGAAACTCACCACCACACTCGCAGGCGCAGCCGCCCGTGGGATTACCCTTGAGGTTTATGTTGCCTCACCTCCGCGCGATGACGCGAAAGCGATTTTTGCCGAGATGAACGTCGACTATTCCGTCAAGGCCAAAGGGCGGCTGTGCGCGGCCGTGATTGACGAGGAAACTGTCTGGTACGGGACTATCCCGCTGCTGGCATTCCCCAAGAAAGAAGACCGCAGCATCCGTTTCAAAAGCAACGAAGTCGCCGCTGAGTTTTTGAGCGAAATCCAGCAATGAGGAGAACCGGGGGCCGCAGCAGCGAACGGGGCGCGCCTATCAGTTGCGGTGAAATAGGGACTGTTTTTGGCCAATCGACCGCAAATCAGTCCCTATTCCACCGCAACTTAGAAATCGGCAATCAGCCCTGCGGGCCCCGGAACAGTTCCTCATGCGAGCCCATTCTGACCAGTCGGATCACAGGATTAGTCTTATGCGGCAAGTACAGAACGACCACATCGACCAAGCCATCGGATAGATGGAAATCGATGTGGCCGTTGTAATTGCCGCCCGGGTTTGAAAGCTCGTGGGCACCATATTCCGCGGGAAGCGAGCCGTGAGCCGCAAGTTCTGCAACCGCCGCCTTAAACTCGGTTTTTAGCTGCGGATGGATGCGCATCGTCCGTTTGTAATCCGCCTTAAACTGAGCCTCGACTTTAATCTCAAACATCGCTAGTCCTCATCGAGGAATGATATAAGCTCATCAGCGTTATTGAATGACGGGCTGTCGTCTGGCAGAATCCCCAACTCATGAGCTTCAGCGATCACCATGGCGCGCCTCGTCGCCTCGTTGGGAACTTCGGATCGACCAACGATCTCAAAAGGAATCTTTCGCTGATTTACCAGCTGCCGAACAGCAAGGTTGAGATACGAATTGAGACTCAGACCAACCGTATCCAAGAACTCAGTCGCCTGTTCCTTGAGCCCCTCTTCGATGCGAACCGTCGTAGGCTTAACCGTTGCAGTAGACATACACGACCTCCTCGCTCTCGTCTTTTGCATCAGTATACCCAGTTTAGAAGGCAGACTGATGTTAAATAGCATCAGTCTGCCTTCTCATCACTACAACGACAGGCACGCTCGCCCTACATCAGCCCGCTCAGGGCGATATCGACGGCCTCGTTGAGGTCGTCGGTAATGTGCACCAACTCCGGATCGAGCGGGCTGATCATACCGGCGTCCATCACCGGACCGTTAAGCCAGTCGAATAGGCCCTGCCAGTACTCGGTGCCCACCAGCACGAGCGGCATGCGCTTGACCTTGTGCGTCTGCACCAGCGTGAGCACCTCGAACATTTCGTCGAGCGTACCAAAACCTCCGGGAAACACGATGGCGCCCGAGCTGTATTTGACGAACATGGTCTTGCGCACAAAGAAGTAACGGAAGTCCATGCCGAGGTTCACGTATTTATTGAGCCCATGCTCGTGCGGCAATTCAATGCCCAGGCCAACTGACTTGCCGTTGACACTCGCCGCTCCCCTGTTGGCCGCTTCCATGATGCCGGGGCCGCCACCGGTGATGACCGCCACGCCGCGCTGGGCGATTTTGCGGCCGACCGTGCGCGCCGCCTTATAGAGCGGATCGGTCTTGGGCATGCGGGCGCTGCCGAAGATGGTCGCAGCGGGCCCGAGCTCGGCAAGTGCGCCAAAGCCATCGACAAACTCGGCCTGGATGCGCAGCACGCGCCACGGATCAGCATGCAGCCAGTCGGTCGACTCCTCGGGCGCCAGCAGGTTGGCGTAGGTGTTGTCCTTAGGAATCATGGGGCCGCGCATAACCACGGGACCGCGGCGGTACGTCTCGTCGTAGGCGGACTCGCCCTCGACATTCTCGTTCTCAATCATGGGTACTCCTATCGGGAAAAAGAAAAACGGGCGGGGTCGACGCCATGCGCCAAACACCCGCCCGAACATCAACTATTCGGTATGGTACCCACGATGCATCAAGCGCTTGCAAGGCATCGGTCAGCGGTCGCGGCTCTTAGTAATCCACCGCCGCAGGGCTGTTCATCCAGTCGCTCACAAACGCGCCGTAACGGCCCTCGATAATGGCCTGACGGGCACGCTGCATAAGGTTGAGCAGGTAGTAGATGTTGTGCATCGACAGCAGAATACCGCCGAGCATCTCCTTCTGCGTGACCATGTGACGGATGAGCGCACGGCTGTAGCCGCCCGTGCACACCGGGCAGGTGCAGGTGGGGTCGATAGGGCCGTCGTCGTGCGCAAAGCGCGCGTTGCGGAAGTTAAGGCGACCTTCACTGGAGAACGCCGTACCCATGCGGCCGGTGCGCGTCGGCAGCACGCAGTCGAACATGTCGATGCCCACGCCAACGCCGCGCACGAGCGTGGTAGGGTTGCCGACGCCCATGAGGTAGCGCGGCTTGTGCTTAGGCATGTACTCGGAAACCAGCGGTGCCAGCGTCTCGAACATGGTCTCGTGGTCTTCGCCCACCGAATAGCCGCCGATGCCGTAACCCGGGAAGTCGCCGCACTCCTCCAGATGGCGCAGCGAGCGCAGGCGCAGGTCCAGGTGCATGCCGCCTTGGACGATGCCAAAGAGCGCCTGGTCATCGCGGGTATGCGCCTTATAGCAGCGCTCGGCCCACATACTCGACAGCTCAACGGCGCGCTCAACGTAGGCGCGCGTGGCGGGATAGCCCGGGCACTGGTCCAGCTGCATGCAGATATCGGACCCGAGCTTCATGGCGATTTCCATGTTGTCCTCGGGCGTCCAGAACACGTGGCGGCCGTCGTAGTCGTTGACGATAAAGCGCACGCCCTCGTCGGTGAGCTTGACGGCGTCGTTGTGGCTGAACACCTGGAAGCCGCCCGAATCGGTAAGAATGGGGCCGTGCCAGTTCATAAACTTGTGCAGGCCGCCCAGCTCGGCAATGGTGTCCTCGCCGGGACGCATGGACAGGTGATAGGTGTTGGCAAGCACGATCTGGGCGCCGAGCTGTTTGACGGTCTCGGTAGGAATACCCTTGACGTTTGCCTTGGTGCCCACGGGCATAAAGATTGGCGTCTCGATATCGCCGTGCGGGGTGTGCAGTACGCCGGCACGCGCGTGCGTCGTCGGGTCCTCGGCGATCAGGTCGAATTTAAAAAGGCTCTGGTCCATAAACTGGAACTCCTTGGTTGCGGTTCATACGCAAACCATTATACGGGCAACCCGCAAAGAGCACCGACTCGACAGAAACTGGTGCAAAGGAAACCTGCCCCTTGCGACAACGGATCATTTCCGACAGCCACAGCAACGCCGATGCTATGGCACCGACAGCGAAAACCCGCCAGAGCGAGCAAGGTGCCTTCAAGCAAAATGGCGCCGCAGGTTGAGCATAAGTCAGCGAGCGGGTCGCATTTGAGACAAGGTGCCGTGAAATGAAAGGGCGCTGACCTTCTGGTCGCGCCCTTGAAATTGAACGGCAGATTGTCCAAATGCGGCCCGCGCAGCGTCGGCCGGTCCGCCGTTCGGTAGAACGGCGGAACCTGAGACGTAACCCCTAAGGCCGCTGGCCCATGCCACCCTCGAGGGTGACGGTCTCGCCGTTCATGTACTTAAAGTCGGGACCGCAGAGCTGAACGACCACGCGGCCAATTTCCTTCTCGACGTCGCCGTAGTGACCAGCCGGCGGCATGTGGACGTTGGCCTTGAACGCCTCGGGGTAGGCATCCTGGAAGTTCTCGAGCGCAGCGGTCCAAGCAAGCGGGCACACGATGTTGACGTTGATGCCGTCCTTGCCCCACTCGTTGGCGGCAACGCGGGTCAGGCCGCGGATGCCCTCCTTGGCGGCAGCATAGCTGCACTGGCCATAGTTGCCAAACAGGCCGGCGCCCGAAGCAAAGTTGACCACGGAGCCCTTGGTCTCCTTCAGGTGCGGGTAGGCCTTCTGCATGTACAGGTAGGTGGCATACAGACCGGAGTAAATGGCGAGGTTGAACTGGTCCATGGTGTGATCGGCGATCGTCACGCCCGAAGCGCTGGCCTGAGCATTGTTGACGACGGCGTCGATGCGGCCGAACTCCTCAATGGCCTTGTCGATGACGTTCTGGACGACGGCCTCGTTGTCCTGACCAGCCGAGACATCGGCCTGAACAGGCAGAACCTTGACGCCGTACTCGGCCTCGAGGGATTCCTTGGCAGCCTCGAGCTTGGCAACGTTGCGGCCGGTAATGACGAGGTTTGCGCCCTCCTTGGCAAAAGCGATATCGATACCGTAGCCGATGGAGCCAGCGGAGCCGTCCTTGAGCGTGGCCTTGCCACCGCCGGTGACGATCACGGTCTTACCAGTGAAAAGTCCCATATAAAGTCCTTTCAAATCGCGACGGGCGCACCCGCCGACTGCGCGCATCCAAATAAACGCGACAAAAGCTGAAATGCAACTTTAACGGGTTCAAGTGAAAAGAAAAGGCCTCGGCAGGCGAACGGCATAACGTCTTTCGGCGAAGGGATTGTCAAGTACAAACTGGATAAAGTGGCCGAGTTTTTGCTATCGACGCGAGCCATCGAACACGTTTTGAAACTTTGCTGCAGCGCGCGGGATGTCGGCGCGAGACTTTATCATAGGGTGACAAACAACGATGAGGAGCACATGCCTATGACAGACGAGCTGGACCCCCAGACTCAACAGCATATTGATGATTCCGCAGACGTCACTGCAGATGCTGACGCTGTGACCTGCGATGATATTGGCCTCGACGACCCCATCTTAGACGAAAGCGCTACGGCGGAAACCCCCGGCGCCGAAGATGCAGGCGAGCAAAACGACGATGCGCCCGCTCAGGACGACCACCCCGTACAGGATGCTGCTCCGCAAGCTGCGGGCCCTATCGAGATTTCTTCGGAAGAAGAGCTCGACGCCGTCATGGACTCCATGATGGATGCCGTCAAAGCGATGAAAGACGCCGTGGCCGACGCTGACGTTGACGCCGAGGAAGAGGAGGCCGCCGAGGCAGCCTCGACCTTCGTACCCGGCGAGACTCCGGTTGCCGACCAGGGCAGCGCCATGCCCTCGTTTCTGCAGCTCGAGCATCCCACGATTGGCGCCGATGCGGTCGACCCGCACGCAGCAGGCTTTTCTGTGGTCGAGGGCGGCACCGGCAATATCGCCGCGCCGCAGGCTACCGATGCGGACGCTGCCGACACCGCTCGCCCGACCGCCCCGCACTCCCCCGCCGCGAGCCGCGATCTGGGGACCGCCGTTTCGAACACCGCGAACGCCGTGGGCACCTTTATCGCCCAGGGCGCCTCGGCCATGCGCGAGATGAACGCCGCGAAAAAGGCACTTGCCGATGCCCGTGCCCACCTGGCCGAACTTGAGCAGCGCATTGCCGACCAGACCGAGGAACTCGAGACGCGCCAGGATATCGCAGGCCGCTACGACCAGATCGTCGCCGACCAGCGCCAGGCGATTGCCACGGCCCAAAAGACTGCAGCGGCCGCCGAGATTGATCGTGATGCCCACGCCTCCAAAGCGACAGAGCTCAAGGGTCAGCTCGAACAAATGAAGACAGAGGATGACGCGACTGAGCTCCGTCTGAAGGCCGCGCTCGATGCCGTGGAGGCCCGCGAGGCGAGCTCGCGCGAGACCGGCAACCGCCTCGTTCGACGTCTTGAGGATTCCAAGCGCATCCGCGACAAGGTGAAGGCAGAGCGAGACGCCGGCATTGCCGCCGCACAACAAACCGTCGACGCCACGCGCGCCCAGCTCGAGACGCTGCGTCATGAGTATGCCGAGCTGCAACGCAATCCCTCGGCAAATCCCGCCAACTATACGGTGCGCACCAGCGAGCTCTCGATGCAGATTTCCGACACGGCAGACGCCCTGCGTAAAGCCGAAGAAGATGTCCCGCGCATCACCGCCGACCTTGAGCACTCGCTTGCCGCAGCCGAGCAGGCCGTCGAGCAGGCTCAAGCCCCTATCGCCGACGCAAAACGCGCGCACCAAGCCGTGACGACCGAAGCCGATGCCGCGCGCGACGAGCTGCAGACGGCGAAGACCGCCGCCGCGACTCGTCAGCGCGAACTGCGCGAGAAGATCGCCGCGGAGGACAAGGCACGCCGCGAGCAGGAGCAGACCATCGCCAACGCCCAAGCAGATGCCGCACATGCGCAGTCGATCATCGAACAGGCGACCGAAGTGCACGACCACCCAGAGATCACTGAGTCGCTTGCAGGATCCTTGGCCCGAGACAAAGCCGAACACGCCGAGACCGAGCGAGAAGTCGCCCAGCTGGAGGCCACCGAGGACGCGGTGCGCGAGCGTACCCGCGACTCACGCATCAAATTCACCGGCGCCATCGTCTGCATCGTCGCCGCAATCCTGGTGATCATCCTAGTCTGGCTGTTCGCAAGCAAGTAGTCGTTGGGGACGTTCTTAAACGACTGGTCAAACAAGAACGTCCCCAACGACTAGCCCAATGACGAGAGTGGATAATCTCCCACTTTGAGCCCCCAAGGGGGGTGCGGACGATTTCTTGGACCGCGCCTAGGCGTATCCAAGCTTCCTGCGGTACTCCATCGGGCTCAGCCACCC
>NZ_JBDMGT010000037.1:0-20463 GCF_039752775.1 Collinsella aerofaciens
TACGAGAAGGATATCGACGCCGAGGTCAACAAACTTGCGCGCAATTTCGAGCGTCATGACAGGTTCCGCAACGCCTGCTCCATGCATTTTTCCGGCTATGATCAGGCCATTGAAATGCTCTTTGGAGAGTTTGATCGAATGGGCGATTGCATCGTTGGAGACGCCAGTTCCAGGGTTGCCTGTGAGGCAAATAAAATCAAATCCGAGTTCGTTTGCCTTTTCTAAGGTCTTGGGAGAGACGCGACGACCCATGGGGATTTCCGTACGGGATTCAGACATCTCTGCCTCGTTATCAACTGGCTCCAGATTGACGCCAATGGGCCTTCCGCATGCTCGCTTCACCCAAGTGACCGGGTTTTCATTGAGATCATCTGGAATACCGGCAATAACTGGATCGAACACATCGAGCGCGTTAAACAGAAGCAGGTCGGCACCTGCGGCACGTTCGATTTCTGCATTAGTAACGCCGCCGAGAAATTGGGAAGAGGGTACGTTTTCCGCCATGATGGTACGTCCCTCGGAAGCCAGAATTGCCTGCTTTAGATCCATGGGTGACGTGGCGGCAAAATCGGATGCGGACATGTTCAGTAATCGTTTGGGCATTGTTACTTCCTTTGACTAGAACGACAGGCTTGTGACATTGTCTCTAATATTGTTACAACAATATATTCAATATGTTATATCCAATCGGTGAACGGTTGCAAGCTTATTGTACTGCTCGGAAAAAATAGCCTTTAGCTGGGAAAACCTTATATTAATTAACTACCGTTCACCGAATAAGTATTTGAATTCTTGACATATCGACAAAGCGGAAAAAGAATTGGTTATGACAAATCGCGCAAATGATATTACATTTCGCACAAGAACGTATTCACTTACATAAGTGGATACAAACGGGGACGACGACGGTTGAGTCCGGATAAATCGTTACGTGCCCGGGAATCATGAAAGGATGTGTTATGGACGCTATCGTCAAATTCCTTGAAAAACACCAGCCCCTCTTCGACAAAATCTCGAGGAACATTTATCTGGTGGCGATCAAGGATGGCTTTCTCTCGAATATGCCAATTGTGCTGTTCTCGAGCCTGTTCCTTCTTCTTTCGACGCTCCCTGCCTATGTAGGCATCACGCTTCCGTCTGAGGTGCTGGATTTCTTCAATAAAATCTATGCATATACCATGGGGCTTCTTGGCATTATGGTGGCCGGCACCACGGCGAGCTCACTTGCCATGTCGATGAACCGTCGCATGCCTTCGGGTAAATCTCTCAACCCCACCTCGTGCATGGTTTGTGCCATGTGCGGCATGCTCTTACTATCGGTGACGAACGATGTTGTCTCGATTGGCGGAGCAGATACATCTGTTTTTGAAACCGGCTATATGGGAACCAAGGGTTTTCTCGCTGCGTTCGTAGCCGCATTCTTGACCGTTAATATCTATAAGGTGTGCATTAGCCATAATGTGACGATCAAGCTCCCCAAAGAGGTCCCTGGCTCTATTGCGCAGAGTTTTCGCGATATCTTTGCATTTGGGTTTTCGATCCTTGCGTGCGCTTTTATCGATCTTGCGAGCCGCAAGCTGCTTGCTGTGCCGTTCGCCAATTTGGTATCCGCTCTCATCTCGCCGCTGTTCTCCGCGGTTGACACCTATCCTGGCATGGCGCTTATCGAAGGCGCGGTCGCACTTTTCCAATTTATGGGTATCCACGGTGCTTCGGTTGTCATGAGTCCGATCAATGCTGCGCTCTACGGCAATACCGTTACCAATCTTGAGGTTTTCCAAGCAGGTGGACACCCGTCAATTGCTCTCACGCAGGACTTTACAAGCTTCATCGGCGGTCTGGGCGGTTCTGGCTGCACGTTCATCGTTCCTATTATCCTGATCATGTTTATGCGCTCCAAGCAGCTTAAAGCCATGGGCAAGGCATCGATTATCCCGGTGATTTTTGGAGTTAACGAGCCCGTTCTCTTCGGTATGCCGATTGTTCTCAATCCCTATATGTTCGTGCCCTTCCTAGCGGCTCCTATGGTCAACGCTATAATCGGTAAGGTTTTCATTGACGTCATTGGAATGAACGCCCCCATGTATACCATGCCGTGGGCGCTTCCCGGCCCAATCGGTGCATTCCTCACCACGGGTCTCGATCTGCGTTCTCTCGTATTGATGGCAGTGCTGTTGGTCGTTGACTTTGTGATTTACTATCCGTTCTGCAAGGCGTATGACCATCAGCTTTGTTTGGAAGAGTCTGCAAAGGAGACTGCAGGAAACTCGGATGCAGATGCTATTGCCGCACAGGAAAATGTCGCAAAAGCTCTCGAGGCGGTAAAGGACAAGGCGGAGCAGATCCGCGTGCTTGTGCTTTGCCAGGGTGCCGGCACTTCGACTCTCTTGGCAAATGCTCTTCGCGAAGGTGCCGCTGCTAAGGGTATCGATCTGGTTTCTCAGTCCGGTGCGTACGGAAGCCACTATGAGACGATGGATCAGTACAACGTGATTGTTCTGGCGCCCCAGGCACGCATGTACTATGACGCTATGAAGGCCGATACCGATCGCCTTGGAATTAAACTGCTCACCACAAGGGGCAAGGAGTATATCGACCTTACCAACGATCCCGAAGGCGCAATTGACTGGATCGTTCAGGAGCTGGCCAAATAGTGGATGCACTTCGTCGTTGATTCGTCGGTGTATGGTACAGCCCCGCAGCTTATTGAGCTGCGGGGCCGTATTTCGTTGAGTATCTAATTGAGACAATGAGCGCAACCGTCGTGAGATCGCATTGGCGCTCTCCGAGTCACCGACAAACTGCCTTCCATCTATGTGACCAATTCGCTTTCGGCCTTTAGCCTGCTCGAGGCGCGCGGGGATTGCGAGCTGTGCCTGGTGGGCGGCATGTACCGTCGCCGCACCGCCGCCTTTGTGGGCCCCATGGCCGAGGATGCCCTGCGCGCACTAGGGATTGACACGGCGTTTATCGGTGCCAACGGCATTCTGGACGGCGACGTGTCCACGTCCAACATGGACGAGGGCCGCATCCAGCAGCTCGCCTTTAGCAAGGCCGACTCGCGCTACCTCATCGCCGACTCCAGCAAGATCGGCAAGCGCGACTTCTACACCTTCTGTCGCCTGGACAATTTGGACGCCGTGGTGTGCGAGCCGGGTATTACCGCCGAGGACCGCACTGCCATCGAGGAACACACGCAGGTCATTTGCTAACTAGCGTAGCAGGCGATACTTCTGCCCTCTGCCGGTGCCTTCAACTGTCGCCAGGCCTGTCTCAACGAGTTTTTTGAGGATGCGAAGAAGCTTCGAGCGACTAAAGGTGACTTTGGCCGCAAGCTCGCTTGTCGATTGAGGGTGTACTCCGCTCAGCAGTCCGAATACGATAAGTTCGTCGCCTTTGAGCCCCGGGTTATCCATGAGTAGGGGAAGTGTTACCACAATGGCGTTATCCGAAACTTGAAACCGGGGCTTTCTGACGCTGTCCTTATAGGTATCGCGAATTCGCATGATGCCCGTTCCAAAGGCTTCGATAAGACCCAGGCGCAAAAAGACTTCGGCAAGAATACGATTGCGTCTAACGGATAGCATGTCGGACAGATATTCATCGACGGTCATGCTTGCCGGCAAGCCGCCGGGCGAAGCGACTTCCACACGGTCGTCGAACATCGAGATGCGGATGTGTGCGGGCGCATCCCAAGTCCTATGAACGACTGCATTGGTAATGGCCTCGCGGAATGCTTCGAGCGGAATGAGCTCCTTGCGGATCCGCTCCATCCCCTGGATCTCTTCGTAGCAGTACTGGGCTTCGAAAAGCTCAAGGGCTCCGTCAATTTCCGCTAGAACGGATGCATGTTCAAGAGTCTTGCGCTGCTTAATGAGGTTGATAGTTTCACCAAACACTGCGATGTCGATACCCGGGAAGCCATTCTCGTCCGCGAGCAGTTCTGCCGCGTTGTTGTAGGTTCCGGTTTCATCAAGCAGGCCAAGGGTTTTGAGAGTATCGGTTGTGAATGACTGAAGCGAAAGTTTTGCTGTTAGACGATTCTCTAAAACGGTGAAAGATAAATCTTGTTTGTTTGCCGGGAGCTGCTCAAAGGAGAGGTTTTGACCCTCGAGTACAAGACGCGAAAGGCCTAGGGTATCAACTGGAATGGTCGCGGTGTCATTGCGCTTGTATGCCTTCGAGCGGTATAGGTAAGGCTTCGATCTGCCGGGAAAGACCGTAAGCTCCACGGTTGCATCGGGCTCGTCGATCTTTAGGGAGTAATCGGGCTGGGGGATGATCGAATCGTTAATCTTGTTTTCGATATCCAGGCAGGTCTGCTTGGGGTCATCGAGGCCAACGGCTTCTCCGTCGTCGTTAATTCCAAATAGAACGCGTCCTCCCGTGCCATTTGCATAAGCGGAGACGGTTTTAAGGAACGAATTGGTGACGCATTCCTTGAATTCAAGATCTTTGGATTCTTGCATTGTGATGCTCCGTTTCGCTTCAATTTGACGTGAAAAATAACACGTAAAAATTTTACACGTCATTTTACGCGTCAAAATTATGACACGAAAAAATTTGCGTGTCATTATGCGCGTCAAAGTGACGCGAAATGACGCGCAAACGCGAATGCATTGGCATTCTGAACAATAACGGAGTTTGTAAGCCTGGGGCTTGATTGGGCTAACGCATGGAATTATCCGTATTCTCGAACACGCTTTCGGTATCATTTTGGCATTAAAAGATACCGAAGTGTGTTCGTGATGCCGATAATAATTAAGAAAGAGGAGCGCTTCGTAGCTGCCTGGAAAGTGAGGATTTGACCATCTGATTGTCTCGATCTGTAACAACTAGGCGATCAAATGCTCGTTAGATGTTACAGATTTAGATTTTCTGCCTGGCCGATTCCGTTTGTCTCAATCTGTAACAACTGGGACCGAAAAGCTCGGCTAGATGTTACAGATCGAGATTGAGCGGATTGACCTGTGCGTTTGTCTCGATCTGTAACAGGTAGATGGTCAAAAGTGGGCTAGGTGTTACAGATTTAGATTATTCGGACCGGCCTGCGCGTTCGTCTCAATCTGTAACAATTAGGACCGAAAACCCCTGCTAGATGTTACAGATCGAGATAAACGGCCTGCTCGGGCTCACCAAAAACAAAAAAGGCCGCATGCGAACCCGTGGGGGATTCGCATGCAGCCGACAGGGGATACGCGGCTGAAATTAGGCCATGAGCAGGCCGGTCTCCGCGACGTTCTTGTACCAGTACGCGCTCGCCTTGGGATAGCGCTTCTGGGTCTCAAAGTCGATGTAGAACAGGCCGTAACGCTTGTTATAGCCGTTGGTCCAGGAGAACTGGTCCTGCAGCGACCACACAAAGTAACCGTCGACGTTTACGCCGCCGTCGATTGCCTTGAGGATCCATGCGAGATGCTGGCGCATGTAGTCGATACGAGGGGCGTCGTCGATAAAGCCGTCCTCGAAGTCGTCCTTATAGCCCATGCCGTTCTCGGTGATGTAGATCTTCTTGTAGTTGGGGTAATCGTTCTTAATGCGCAGCAGCAGGTCGTAGAGGCCCTCGGGATAGATGATCCAGTCCCAATCGGTGGTGGGTATGCCTTCGCGCACGCATGACTCGCCCACGCCCTTGAGGAACCAGCGCGAGGAGCCCTTGTCGCCGGTGCCATTGTGGTTGATGTCGTTTTCGCCCTCGGCGGCACGCAGGAACTGGCACTTGTAGGTGTTGACGCCCAGGCAATCGTTGTAGGGGAGCGCGGCGGTCAGCACGGCGATGTCCTCGTCGCGGACGTCGAGCTCACCGCCGGCGATATGAGCCAGCTTGGTCGCAGCCTCCATGGTATCGGCTGCATAGTGGCCGCGGAAGGTGGCGTCGAGTACCCAACGGTTGTTGATGACGTCGGCCATGCGAGCTGCCTCGCAGTCGGCGGCGTTGTTGGGGTCGAGGGGATACTTGGGCTCCAGGTTCTGGACAATGCCGATCTCGCCCTCAAAGCCGCCCTCATGGAAGGCGACGACAGCCTTGGCGTGGGCCACCATCATGTTGTGCATGAGCTGGAAAGCCTTGTCCAGGCGATACTTCTCGCCGTGCGGCCAGTTGCCGACGATAAAGCTGCCCTCGGCGGTTGCGGGAATCTCGTTAAACGTGAACCAGTGCTTGACCTCGGTGAACTCGGCAAAGCAGAACTTGGCGTACTCGACAAAGGCGTCGATCGTCGTGCGCGTCAGGAAGCCCTCGCCGCCGTCCTGGTAAAAGGCCTCGGGCGTATCAAAGTGATCGAGCGTGACATAGGGGATAACGCCGGCTTTGTTGCAGGTGGCGAAAAGCTCATGATAGAAGGCGACACCCTCGTGGTTGATCTCGCCAGTGCCGTTGGGGAAGATGCGGCTCCAAGCGATGGAGACGCGGATACCGTTGATGCCGAAGCGCTGGCACAGGTCGATATCGACCGGGTACTTGTTGTAGAAATCGCTTGCGGGATCGGGGGAGAAGCGACCCTGGGCAGCCAGGAAATCGTCCCAGGGCACTTTGCCCTTGCCGTGCGTGCGGGTCTCGCCCTCAACCTGGTAAGCAGCGGTGGCGCCGCCAAACACAAAGCCGTCGGGGAACTGCATGGGGTTGGTCATGAGTCATCCTTTCTGTGGGATTCGAATAGGGAGAGGTGCCCGAACCGGGAATCCGGGCACCAACAGAGGGAGGAACTAGTCGAGGTTCTCGCGGAGCCACTTGATGGCGCCAGCGGGGTCGCGAGTAAGGTCGATATATTCCTTACCGCGGGGAGCGAGCAACTTAATGCCCAGGCGATCGGTGTCGGCCTTCATGTCGTTGTAGTAGCTACGAACCTGCGGGGCGAGCACGATAACGTCGTACTGATCCATGATGGCAGTGTGCTGGCCATAGGCGCCTGCGGAGGAAGCGATGTTCTCTCCGGTCTGCGCGGCACCTTCCTTGATGGCGTTGGCAAGCATGGCAGAGGTGCCGGCGCCGGCGCACAGGACGAGGACCTTCAGACCGTCGACATCCTTCTTAACGGATGCATCGGCAGCGGGCTCGGGCTGATTGGCGACAGGCTTGCTGTCAGCGGCAGCGGCGGTCGGCTCGACGGCAGCGGTGGCCTGCTCGACAGCGGGCGCAGAGGTGCTGGCGGCGATGGTGGCAGCACCATCGGACTCGAGACCCAGCTCGGCGGCGCGCTCGGCTTCCTGGTCGCAGAGCAGCTTATCGTATGCCTTCAAGAACGGCAGGTAGATGATGGCGTCCAGCAAGATGATGATCGCGACAAATACCAGGGCGATAAGCTGGAAGTTCGTGGTGATGAAGATGCCGATGGGAGCGGGGGTAGCCCAAGGCACCACGAAGGAGAAGCCGTTCATGCCCACGTTGTCGATAAAGAACTTGGCAACACTCACGTTGACGCAGCCGGCGGCAACAAAGGGGATGAGCATGTAGGGGTTAAGGATCATCGGCGCGCCAAAGAGCAGCGGCTCGTTGACAGCAAAGGCAACAGGAACAATCGAGGCCTTACCGACGGCTTTGAGCTGCTTGGACTTCATAAAGAGAATCAGCAGAAGCGGCACGATGAACGTGGCGCCGGTGCCGCCGAACTCACCCACGAGCGACATGTTAAAGGTGAGGGAGTGGGCGGGGTGGCCGCCGGCCAGCAGAACCTGCAGGTTCTCAGCCTGGTTGGCAAGACGGATGGGGTCGATGCCCGGCTGGACAATCGAAGGACCATGGACACCGATGAACCAGAAGAACGCGGTGGCTGCCTGGATAAGGATAAGGCCAGGATAGGTTTCTGCCGCAGTGAAGAGCGGGGAGAGCAGCTTGATGAGCAGCTCGGAGAACGGAACGCCCATGAGGTTGCGCACGACAACATCGATGATGCCGCAGATGATGACAGCGCCGCCAAAGGGGATGATGTCGCGGAAGTTCTGAGCGATGGCGCCCGGAACCTCCTTGGGCAGCTTAATGGTCAGATCGCGCGAGACGCAGAACTTATAAACCCAAACGGTAATGAACGCGGCGATATAGGCCGAGAACAGACCACGCGTACCCATGCTGGTGCAATCGAAGACAGAAAGCTCGGAGCCGTTGAACTTGGTGGTGAACTGCGTAACAGCGAGCAGCAGCATGCTGCACTGGGCGGCAACCATGGTGGAGCCGTCGTTGAGCACCTTGCCGGCGGGCATGCGACGGTTCATGGAAGCCGTAAAGTTCTTGGCGGTGGTGCCGGCAACCATGATGCCCATGACGCCCATGGTGAAGTTGTACAGCTTGTTGCACCAGTCGATGAGCGGCTGGGGCAACGTGATTCCAACTACGCCGGGAAGGGTGGCGATCAGCAGAAAGATCGAAGAGGTAAGGACGATGGGCATGCACCCAAGGAATCCGTCTTTGATGGCCTGGAGGTAGATGTTTCTCGAGATCTTCTCGAAGAACGGTTGATGCTTTTCGAGCATCTTTACGATGGCGTCCATAGAGCTCCTTTGCTACTTGATGCGCGATGCATGTGGATGGAACTGGTCGTCGATGGATGGTCAGGACTGCCCGGAAACCTTCCTGCTTAAGGAAGGCATTGCGAAATGATAACGTTGTCATTCCGTTAATGACAACGTAAGACATTTTTGGAAGAGCAACAAGGATATACGGGTGAGCGGTCGATATTGTCCGGTAAACGGTTGATTTGTCAGTCGGGCAGGTAGTGTATGCTAGAACGCAAAAAGCAAGCGATAGAGAACCGAGTGGAGAAGCAGTGGCAACGATGGACAAGAAAAATGTCTCAATGAATGATGTGGCAGTTGCCGCGGGCGTTTCTCTCAAGACGGTTTCGCGTGTGATCAACGAGCCCGATAGCGTGCGAGAGTCGACACGCGATAAGGTTCATTCCGCAATGGAGGCGCTCGGGTTTCGAACCAACTTTGCCGCGCGTTCGCTCAAGTTGGGCCGTTACGGGTGCATCGGCGTGGCGCTGTTCCACTTGTCGGGCGGTGCCGTGGACATGATTGACGGTATCGCCGATGCCGCCGAAGAACGCGGCTTTGCGCTCACGATGATTAAGAAGTGCGGAGGTGAGAAGATGACTCTTGCCGATGCGGCGCGTAGGATGTCGCAGCTGCCTGTTGATGGCATGATCTTCAACCTGCGTCAGATGGTCGATGACTTTGATAGCTTTGAGGCGCCGAAAGACCTCAAGACGGTGATTATTACGCCGATGGAGCATCCTACCTGCTCCACCGTCAGTGACGATCAAGAGGGCGGCGCTCGTATGGCGTGCGAGTACTTCTTGAATCGCGGGCACAAGAACGTGTACTTCGTCTCTGGTAAGGAAGAGTCGCTGTCGAGCCAGTGCCGTATGAAAGGTTGGCGTGCGGCGCTCGAGGCGCGTGGCATTGAGCCGCCCGAGCCTCTGCAAGGCGATTGGAATGCGGATAGTGGCTATGCCGCGGGCCTTGTGCTTGCCGATAAACCCGATTGCACGGCGGTCCTCGCTGCTAACGACTGCATGGCAAACGGCGTGATGATGGCTCTACGTGACAAAGGGCTCAGTGTGCCCGACGACGTGTCCGTGATCGGCTTCGACGATGAGCTCTACAAGACGATTCCCAACTCGATTCTGACGTCGGTGAAGTTTCGCCACCGCGAGCTGGGCATCCGTGCGCTCAACGAGGTCGTTGCGGGCCTAGAATCTCCGAGCTCCAGAAGCCGTACGCTTGTCTCGGGCGTGCTGGTCGAGCGTTCCAGCGTAAAGGACCTGCGGGCGTAGACGTGCTCGGCCTGTTCGTCTAAATCTGTAACAGGTAGGGCCGAAAATCTCAGCTAGTTGTTACAGATTTAGACAATTCGGTCCGGTATATTCCGTTTGTCTCGATCTGTAACGTCTAAGCGGTCAAAAGTGGTCTACATGTTACAGATTGAGATTTTCGGCTTGGCCTGTGCGTTCATCTCGATCTGTAACAGCTAGGACCGAAAAACTCGGCTAGATGTTACAGATTGAGATGAACAGGAGGACGGGTGCGGTCTAAACAAAATGGCCCGCGCATCACACATCGATGCACGGGCCATTTATTGTCTGCAAGCGGCAGGTGGTGTCAGCGTCTTATGCCTCGAGGTTTTCCTCGATCCAGGCGACGGCGCCCTTGGGATCCTTAGTGAGGTCGATGTACTGTTTGCCCTTGGGCGACAGCAGCGTGATGCCCAGGCGGTCGGTGTCGGCCTTCATCTCGTTGTAATAGGTGCGAACCTGCGGAGCCAGGACGATGACGTTGTACTGGTCCATGATGGCGTAGTGGCTGCCGTAGGCACCGGCGTTGGCGGTAATGTCGATGCCCAGCTCGTCGGCGCCTTCCTTAAGCGCGTTGGCGAGCAGTGCAGAGGTGCCGGCGCCAGCGCACAGAACCAGAACCCTCAGATCCTTGCCCTTAAGGGCGGACGGAGCTGCGGAGGCCTCAGTGGCAGAAGCGGTCTCGACAACAGGAGCCTCAACGGCGGGGGCGGCAGCGGTCTTGACGGCCTTGGTCTCCTCGGCCTCTTCTTCGGCCAGGGTCTCGGCCTCCTGCTTGCACAGGACGTTGTCGTAGGCCTTGCAGAACGGGTAGTAGATCAAGAAGTCAACGACCAGCAGGACGACAACCAGGACCAGAGAGATCGGCTGGAAGTTGGTGTCGATGAAGGTGCCGATCGGTCCGGGGAGTGCCCACGGCATGGCATAGATAAAGCCGTTCATGCCCAAAAAGTCGATGAAGAACTTACCAATGAGGACGTTGGCCACGGGGGCAAACAGGAACGGGATCAGGAAGTACGGGTTGAGGATGATGGGCGCGGCGAACAGCAGCGGCTCGTTGACGGCGAACATCACGGGTACGACAGAGGCTTTGCCGACGGCCTTGAGCTGCTTGGAGCGCATAAAGAGCAGGAAGATGATCGGGACAATGAACGTGGCGCCGGTGCCGCCGAGTTCGCCGATGTAGTTACCGAAGTTTTCGGTCAGGGCGAGGGCGGGGTGACCGCCGGCCTGCAGCGTGGCGAGGTTGGTGGTGATGTTGCCAAACAGCGCGGCGTTGAGGGCAGGCTTAACGACCGAGGGGCCGTGGATGCCCATGAACCAGAACAGCGGGATCATGAACCAGATGAGGGCGAGGCCGGCGTAGGAATCGGCAGCGGCGAACAGCGGGCTCACCAGCGTGGAGATGACGTTGGCAAACGGGACGGCCAAGCAGGTGCGGCAGATAACGTCGATGACGGCGACAAACAGGATGGAGAAGCTGAAGGCGAAGATGTCGCGGAAGTTCTGGGCGATGGCGCCGGGGACTTCTTTGGGCAGCTTGATGGTGATGTCTCGCTTAATGCAGAAGGCATAGATGTTGACCGTGGCAAATGCGGCGACAAAGGAGCTCAGCAGGCCCTTGGTGCCCATGTTGTCGGTAAAGAACACCGAGACATCGGCGCCGTCGATCTTGGCACTCGTCTGGGTAACGGCCAAGATGAGCATAGCGCACATGGCGGCGACCATGGTGCTCGTGGCGTTGATGGCCTTGCCGGCAGGCATGCGGCGGTTCTTGGAGCCGGTCAGCGCGCTTGCGGTGGTGCCGGCGACCATGATGCCCACGACGCCCATCGTGAAGTTGTAAACCTTGTTGCAGAAGTTCACGACGTCGACGTTCCACCAGTCGGGCAGCGTAAAGCCGCCGACCGTGGCGACAACGCCCGGCAGGGTCGAAATAAGCAGGAAGACAGAAGAAGACAGGATGATGGGCATTGCTGCCAAAAAGCCGTCTTTAATGGCCTGAAGGTAGATGTTCTTAGAGACCTTGTCGAAGTACGGCTGACCTTTCTCCAAGAACTTAACGATCGATTCCATAGTTCACGCTCCTCTTTGCATGAAATCTTAATGGCATGGACGTTGAAAACCTATATGGTCTCCCGCTTGCTAAAAGCCCGGGTGCAGGCGGGGCCGGTCCCAGAGAGAGGGGAGCGGCTGGGTTTGTATCGCATAGGGCCGCTCCCTTCTCGGGGGAAAGCGAGGCGATGCGCTACTGCGCGTCCGCTATAGTGTCGGCGAGCTCCTTGTACCAGAGTGCCGACTGCTTGATGTAGCGTTTTTGCGTGTCGAAGTCGATGTAGAACAGGCCGTAGCGCTTGTTATAGCCATTGGCCCACGAGAACTGGTCCTGCAGGCTCCAGATAAAGTAGCCCTGGACGTCGACGCCCTCGGCGCGCGCCTGGAGCACCTTCTCCATGTGCTGGTCGACAAAGTCGATGCGCTCGGGATCGGCGACGATGCCGTTTGCGTCGGGCTCGGGGTCCTTGTGGCCCAGGCCGTTTTCGGTGATATAGATGACGGGGAGGTTGGGATAGGTGGCGCTGATGTGCTTGAGCGTGTCGTAGAGGCCTTGCGGGTAGATGAGCCAATCCCAGTCGGTGGTGGGGATACCCGGCATATCGACCTGCTGCCCGACGCCTTTAAACTTAAAGCACGAGGTGCCCTTGTCTCCGGTGCCGTTAAAGCTGTTGGTTGACTCGCCATCGTAGGCGGCGATAAACGCCGACTGATAGTAGTTGAGGCCGAACATATCGTTGCGGGGCGCCGCCTTGGCGAGCTCCTCCATGTCGCTGTCCTCAACCGTAAGTGTGGCGTTGTTGGCACGCAGAATCTCGTTGATGAGTGAGAGGGTGCGCGCGGAGTAGTGACCCAGGAAGGCGCCGTCCATGATGAAGTCGGTGTAGAAGGCGTTGTACAGGTCGGCGGCGTGCTGGTCGGCGGGCGAGTCGGTGGCAGGATATGCCGGCGTCAGGACGTTGACCATGCCAATGCGTCCGCCCAGGTGCTCGGTCTCGTCAAGATCCTTATACAGGTTGACGGCGCGGGCGTGGGCAACGAGCTCGTTGTGCTGGCTCTGGATGCCGCTCGTCACATCAAAGTGATGGTTGGGCGGGAAGTTGCCTTGGATGTATTGGGAGTGCGAGAGGCTGATGAGCTCGTTGATGGTGAACCAATTTTTGACCTCGCGGAACTCGCGGAAGCAGAACTCGGCATAGCGCACATAGGCGTCGACGGTCTTGCGGTTGAGCCAGTCGCCCTGGTTGAACAGGGCGGCGGGGGAGTCAAAGTGATGCAGGGACACATAGGGCTCGACGCCATACTTTTTGCAGCAGGCGAACAGCTCGTGGTAGTGCTTAACGCCCTCGGAGAGGGGTTCGGCATCGTCGCCGTTGGGGAAGATGCGGGTCCAGGCGATGGACACACGAATGGCGTTGAGTCCATGCTCGGCAGAAAGGCGGATATCCTCCTCGTAGCGGTTGTAGAAATCACTGGCCGGGTCGGGCAAAAAGCGACCCTGGGCGACAAGGTAATCGTCCCACATGGTCTTACCCTTGCCTGCCACCTTCGTGGAACCTTCCGTTTGGTACGCGGCGGTTGCGGCGCCCCAAACAAAGCCCTTCGGCAGCTGCTGTACGCGGTTTAGCAAAGACATATGCATACACCCTCTCGTCTCGCTGTTCGATATTGTGCGTTTGCGCTCAGGAGGCTCCCTGGTTAGCGTTCAGCGGTGAAAAAGCCCGATAAACACTATCTTAAAATGATTAGAACCAAAATGAGCACGTGAACATTTGACAATGAGCACGTTAACATCCGGCTGGGATGTATAGAAACAAAACAACTTCAAACAGCCGCGAACGGTTGTATTTGTTCGGTAAGCGGTTTTGATTGACAGAAGTTTTCATGTTGTGGTATATGGCTCGGGTATCATGAGCACGTTATCAATGTATGTACGATGCGCCATGGGCGCGGGGAATAGTTGGGAAGCAGGTTAGCGTGGAAGGCATGGATCAGCAGACAAGGAATGGTCGTTCGGCGAGCGCGGCAGAGGTTGCGGCGCTCGCTGGCGTGAGCCGCCAGACTGTGTCTCGCGTGGTCAACGGTATGCCCAACGTGACGGAAAAGACGCGCAAGCGTGTGCTGGCCGCCATGGAAGAGCTGGGCTTTCGTCCCAATTTTGCTGGAGCGGCGTTGCGCGGCGGGTCGTATCGTTCTATTGGCCTGTGCATGTACAACATCACACGTGTCGGTAACCTGGCGACGCTCGAGGGTATCATGCAAGCGGCGCGCGAGCACGATTTTGCCGTCACTATGATCGAGATGGGCGGCGACAAGCCCTATGCACTTGCCGATGCCTCGCGCCGCATGGTCGAGCGACCCGTCGACGGTATGATTCTCAACATGAACCGCATGGCTCCCGATTTTGAGGAGTTTGTTCCCCAGCCGGGAGTGCGAACGGTCATCCTGTCCATGTATGCGCATCCGCGCTGCACGACGATCGACTCCGACCAGTATGGTTCGTGCGAGCTGTTGACCAATTATCTGCTGGAACATGGTCACTCGAATATGCGGTTTGTGGCGGGTCCGGAAAACTCGATTTCCTCACGTTTTCGTGAGGCCGGTTGGCGCGATACGCTGGGTCGTGCTCATGTCGATGCCGCTCCGATGCTGCGTGGCGATTGGAGTGCGGACAGTGGGTACGCCATGGGCGAGCGGATTGCGGCCGAGGTGCTTGCCGGCGGGTCGCAGGCGCCGACTGCCGTGCTTGCGGCAAATGACCAGATGGCGCTGGGCGTTATCGCCGCGCTCGAGAACGCGGGCCTGTCCGTGCCCGACGACGTGAGCGTGGTTGGTATCGACGACGCACTCGAGGGACTTGTTCCTCACAATCGACTGACGACGCTGCGATTTGATTTGCGCGGTGTCGGTAAGCTTGCGTTTGAGGCGGCGATTGGAGAGAGCTCGTCTATCGAGGCGATTCATGTGCCGAGTACGCTGGTCGAACGCTCGACTGTTAGGGACATACGGGGTTAGGTCCTACTCCGTTTGTCTCGATTTGTAACAGGTAGACGGTCAAAAGCGGGCTACGTGTTACAGATTTAGATTCTTCGGAAAGAGCAATCCTGTTCGTCTCAATCTGTAACAGCTAGGACCAAAAAACTCGGCTAGATGTTACAGATCGAGACAAACGGCTCCCGACCAGCCCAAAAACAAAAAGACCGGGGGCGGCGCGCCGTGTGACGTGCCGCCCCCGGCTGAGAAATGGGGACAGGTTGTGTGAGCGGGCAACCCCGCCAGCCACTAGTCCAGACGACGGGTCTGCGCCACGTGCTTGTACCAGTAGGCGCTTGCCTTGGGCGTGCGCTTCTGGGTTTCAAAGTCAACGTAAAAGAAGCCGTAACGCTTGTTGTAGCCATTGGTCCAGGAGAACTGATCCTGCAGGCTCCACAGGAAGTAGCCGCCCACGTTGACGCCCACCTCCATGGCCTTGAGCAGCCAACGCAGGTGCTGCTCGATGTAGTCGATGCGCGGCTGGTCGTCCACAAAACCGTTCTTGTAGGGGTCCTTGTAGCCCATGCCGTTCTCGGTGATGAAGATCTGCTTGTAGTTGGGGTAGCGCTGCTTAATGTAGACGAGCAGATCGAACAGACCCTCGGGATAGATGATCCAGTCCCAGTCGGTGGTGGGGATGCCGGGCTTGTTCACATGCTCGCCAATGCCCTTGACGCGCCAGCGACCGGTGCCCTTCTCGCCCGTACCGTTGTGGTGCAGGTCGTTCTCGCCATCGTAAGCCTTCAAAAAACGGCACTGATAGTTGTTAACGCCCAGGTAGTCGTTGTAGAGCGCTGCCTCGCGCATAATCTCGAGGTCCTCGTCCAAGATCTCGATGGTGCCGCCCGAGACGGCAGCCAGGCGGTTGGCGCACTCGAGGGTGTCGGGGGCATACTCGCCGCGGAACGTCGCGTCGAGCAAAAACTGGTTTTGCAGCACGTGCTCGTTGTTGGCGGCTTTGATGTCGGCGGGGTCGTTCTCGTTGAGCGGGTACTTAAACTCCAGCGACTGGATGACGCCGATTTTGCCCTTAAAGCCGCCGTTGTGGAAGGCCAGCACGGCCTTGGCGTGGGCGAGCATCATGTTGTGCTCGCACTGGAAGGCCTCGGCCAGATGCGCCTTGACGCCACCGGGGAAGGTGCCCTCGATGTAGGTGTTGGAGGCGTCGGCCCAGATCTCGTTAAAGGTGAACCAGTAGGTCACCTGGTCGGCGTACTCCTTAAAGCAGAAGGTGGCAAAGTCCACAAAGGCGTCGATGGTCTCGCGGTTGAGGAAGTCGCCCTTCTCAAAGAGGGGAAGCGGCGTGTCAAAGTGATGCAGCGTGACGAACGGCTCAACGTGGTGCTTGTGGCACTCGGCGAAGAGATCGTGGTAGAACTGGACGCCCTCGGGGTTGATTTCGCCGGTGCCGTTGGGGAAGATGCGGCTCCAGGCGATGGAGAGGCGAATGCCGTTGATGCCGAACTCCTCGCACAGCTCCAGGTCGACGGGGTACTGGTTGTAGAAGTCCGAAGCGGGGTCGGGGGAGAAGCGCCCCTGGGCCTCCAGAAAGTCGTCCCAGGCAACCTTGCCCTTACCGTGAGTGCGGGTCTCGCCCTCTACCTGGTAGGCAGCGGTGGCGCCGCCAAAGACAAAGTCCTCGGGAAACTGCGCGGGCGGGTTGGTGACGCTAGCAGGATTAACGGACATGATGATCCAATCGTCTAAATCGAAGGGCCAGCCGGTCTTGGATGGTCGGCTGGCCCTGGGCGTTACTTACTTCGAAAGTTGCTCACTCACGAAGGCGAGAGACTTGTCGCCGTTCTGGGAGAGCTCGATGTACTGCTTGCCACGGCAGGCGACGCACTTGTTGCCCACGCGCTCACAGTCCTTCTGCAGGTCGGCCAGGTAGCTTGCGGCCTGCGGGGCCAGGACGACCAGGTCAAAGTCGGGGAGCATGTCCACGTGGTTGCCATAGGCCTCGGCAGCGGTCTCGAGGTTAATGCCGCGCTCCTTGGCGGCCTTGGCCAGCGCGTTGGCGAGCAGGCCCGAGGTTCCGCCGCCCTGGCAGAGCACGAGCACGCGCTTGCCGTTGAGGTCGCTGGCGGTCGTTGTCTCGGCAGCGGGTGCTGCGGAAGCGGCGGGGGAGTCGGCCTTCACGGCCTCGGCAGCAGCGCCGGCGGCAACGCTCTTGGCGTCAGCCTTGCCCTGGAAGGCATCGTTGAGCTTGGCGGCCTTCTCGGCGTTCTTGGCGGCGAGCTCCTCCTGGGAGATCTCGGCCTCCTCGGCGCACTTCTGGGCGTCATAGGCACGGAAGAACGGGTAGTACAGAACGAAGTCGATGACCAGGATAAGGGCGAGCATCACAAAAGCGAGCGGCTGGAAGCCCAGGCCCATGATGGTGCCGATGGGGCCGGGGACGGTCCAAGGCAGGGTGTACATAAAGCCGTTCATGCCCAAGAAGTCGATAAAGATCTTGAGGATCCAGATGTTGGCGATCGGGGCAAAGACAAACGGGACAAAGAAGACGGGGTTGAGCACGATGGGCGCGGCGAACAGCAGCGGCTCGTTGACGGCAAAGCAGACGGGGACGATGGCGGCCTTACCGACGGCGCGCATCTCCTGAGACTTGGCCAGGAAGCAGAACATAAAGACCAGGACGAGCGTGGCGCCGGTGCCGCCCATGCAGACGACGAAGTACTGGGCACCCTGGGTCAGGACAGCGGAAGCGTGCTGGCCGGCCTGGAACGCAGCCAGGTTGTCGGTCATGTTGGCAACGAGGGCGGCGGCGATGGCGGGCTCGACGATCGAGGGGCCGTGGACGCCCACGAACCAGAAGAGGCTCATAGCGCCGTAGATCACAGCGAGGCCGATGTAGCCGTCGGCAGCGGTGAACAGGGGCTGGAACACCTGGATGACGCCCTGGGCAAAGCAGAAGCCAAAAGCAGCGCGGAAGGCTATGTCAAAGACCCAAAAGACGGTGATGCAGACGGAGAAGGGGATGATGTCCTTAAAGGTCTGCGAGATGTTGGGCGGAACCTGCTCGGGCATCTTGACGGTGATGTTGCGCTTAATGAAGAACTTGTAGATGATGCCGGTCACAAACGCAGCGATAAAGGCGGTCAGCAGGCCTTTGGAACCAAGGTAGGTGGTGTTGAAGCCGCTGGCAGCGTCCGTGGCGATCGTGTCGCTCGAAAGGAGCAAGAAGCCGATGATGGCCGCGCACATGCACGAGATGAAGTTGATCTGGTTGTTCTTGGGCAGATCGCGGTTCTGAGCGTCGGCGAAGTGCTTGGCCGTGGTGGCGGCACAGGCGATGGCCAGGATGCCCATGGAGTAGTTGTAGCACTTCCATAGGGCGTTGTTGATGTCATCGGGCCAGTAGAAACCCCAGATATTGGGAACCGAGGCTACCAGGCAGAAGATGGACGAGAAGATGATGATGGGGATGACGGAGATAAAACCGTCGCGGATCGCCTTGAGGTACTTGTTGCGGGCGATCGCGTTGAAAAAGGGCTGCCCCTTTTCGATGATGGCGATGAGTTGCTCCATGCAAAGCTCCTAAGAGTCGGTGGGTTGGCAACGATGGTAGCTTTTGACGTTCGGTTGCCAAAATGTTGACGTTGCCATTTTGCGACACAAAAAAAGACGCGAACCGGTGGTTCCTGTGCCTGCGAACCGTCGATTCCTTACGCGTAAACGTTTGAGCCGCCCGGTGGCTCTGTGTTTGCACAATGGCAACGTTAACATTTGGGCGATAAAAGCCGTTCGGGGAAGCAAAAATGTCGGTGAACGGTAGGTTTTGGGTGGTGAGCGTATGGTGGGGGAGGCGTTAGATATACTTGAAGACGTTTCATTTGACTGCGTAGGGTGCCACCAATGGCATCGTTGACATAGAAAGATCGACCTATGGCCGCTGTTAAAAAATCGGTATCCGTCAAAGACGTGGCGCGCCTCGCGGGCGTCTCGGAGCAGACGGTCTCGCGCACCGTGCACGATTCGCCCAGTGTGCGCCCCGAGACCAAGGAACGCGTGCGTGCCGCCATGCGCGAGCTGGGGTATCGCCCCAATTTTGCCGGTCGATCGCTGCGCCGTGGCAAGTTTAAGACCGTTGGCGTCGCCATGTTCAACATTACCGGTACCGGCAACCTCGACCGTATGGAGGGCTTTGCCGCCGCGGCCGACAAACATGGCTATGCCATCACCCTCACTAAAGTAGATGGGCATCCGTATACCCTCGAGAGCGCATCGTCGCGCATGAGCGCGCTGCCGGTAGACGGCATGGTCGTGATCATGAATCGCATGCCGGCGGACTTTGGCACCTTCGAGCCGCTGCCCGGCATGCAGACGGTGCTCGTTACGATGCTGGAGCATCCGCTCTGTTCAACGGTCGATAACGACCAGTTCGATTGCTCGCGCCAGGTGGTCGAGTACTTGCTGGGGCGGGGGCACAAAACCGTGCACTTTATCTCGTGTCCCGAGCGCTCGCTTTCGGGCATGCGGCGCGAGGAAGGCTGGCGCGAGACATTGCGCGCGCATGGAATTGAGCCGCCGCGACTCGTCCGTGGGGATTGGACGGCACAGAGCGGATATGCTGCCGGTCAGGCTCTGGCGGAAGATCCGACCTGTACGGCCATTTATGCTTCCAACGATGCCATGGCATACGGCTGCATTCGCGGGCTCGAGTCGTGCGGAAGGCGTGTGCCCGAGGACGTGAGCGTGGCGGGTGTTGATGACAGCCTGGGCGATATCGTGCCCGACCGTCGCCTGACCACGGTGCGCTTTGACAACAAGCGCGTCGGCATGTGGGCGGTCGACAAGATTGCCGGCGCCGATGGGGGTGCGTCTGGCGTGGAGCACATGCTGATCCCCGGTGTGCTTGTAGAGGGCGATACGGTGCGCGATTTGCGTTAGGGTGCGGCCCTGTTTGGGTTGCCGCTAATTGTGTTCGATATTGTTCAGATTGGTTTAAAAACCGTTCACGGGCGAAAAGTGACCGTTCATAGTTCGAAATTACGTTTTGAGCTGTTCTTTTTTGTTTGAATGTTATTGTTTCTGTCATACACAACGCAGCGCGTATGCCCGGACGCGATGCTCTCCATTGGTTCATATGTGAAAGGAACGCAATATGGCAACCAAAGAAGAAATCTCGATGGTTGGATTCGAGATCGTCGCATACGCAGGTGACGCCCAGACCGATCTGCTTGCAGCGCTCGATGCTGCTCGCGAGGGTGACTTTGAGAAGGCCGAACAGCTGCACAAGGATGCCAGCGATGCGCTCATCGGTGCCCACGACACGCAGACCAAACTGCTTTCGCAGGAGGCCGGCGGTGGCGAGATGGAGATGACCTTCATCATGGCTCACGCTCAGGACACCCTCATGACCACTATGATCCTGGAGAAGCAGACCCGCTTTACCATCGATGCCTACAAGCGCATCGCCGAGCTCGAGGCCAAGCTCGCCTAACGAGCCCTCACAACCAAGTCCCCTTCCAAAAGCTCTGCCGCTACCCGCGGCAGGGCTTTTTCTGTTCAAGACTTTAGTCCGCTGGCCGCGCAGCGGCCAGCTTTGAACCACCCGCTACGCGGGTGGAGACAAACGGCTTTA
>NZ_JBDMGT010000038.1:0-20370 GCF_039752775.1 Collinsella aerofaciens
CAATCTGACGTTCAACTTCAAGGGCGCGACCAGAAGGTCAGCGCCCTTTCGTTTCACGTCACCTTGTCTCAAATGCGACCCGCTCGCTGTCCGTCCTCTACCTGCGGCGCTGCCTTGCTCCGGATGCGGTATGCTCAACCTGCGGCGCCTTAGAGGTAGTCATTGGGGACGTTCTTAAATGACTAGGTTGGGCACATTGCTTTGAGATGTTATTCAATCGGCTTTGATGGCCATGAAGTCGGCTACCTGCTCAAAGAAATTAGCGGCATTCATCTGCTATTGAAAATAATGCTCGAAAAATCGTTCAAGAAGTCGCGGGGCGATTTTTGATGCGTCGCGCGTCAAGTGATTTGGCAAGTTCTTGGTTAGATTTTGGTCAGGTTAGGGGCAACCTTGCCAAAAGCTTGACGGATGCAGATTTAGACGTCGGCGAATGAACGCTTCGATTGCAATCCAAGCAAAATTCTGGGCTGATTCTCGATAATCGCTCTCAATCGTCCCTTGTCGTGCGTCGCCCTCGCGTACAATCTGCTCCGACATTCGCGCGCCGCCCGGCGCTTAAGAGGGGAGGACCCCATGGCAAACGAGATCTGGACCATCAAGCGTTGTCTCGAGTGGACCAAGGAGTACCTGGCCGAGCGCGGTGAGGAGCATCCCCGTCTTTCTGCCGAGTGGCTGCTGTGCGCGGCCACGGGCCTGGCGCGTATCGACTTGTATATGCGCATGGACGAGACGCTCGACGCAGCGCAGCTCGAGACCATGCATGCGGCCGTCGTTCGTCGCGCCAAAGGCGAACCGCTGCAGTACATCACCGGTAGCACGCAGTTTCGCATGATCGACGTCGCGTGCGCCCCCGGCGTGCTCATTCCGCGTCCCGAGACCGAGATGCTCGTCGAGGAAGTTCTGAACTATCTGGATGCCGAGGTGCTGAGCCCCGAGGCCGCCGCCCGTCAGCGTGTTGAGCTGCCTTGGAACGATGAGGTCGAGGAGGCACGCAAGGCCGAGGCCGCGCTGGCCGACGAGCGCACGACCGCCGAGCGTCGTGCCGCCAACCTGACGGCCGCCGATGAGGCTGCGCTGGGTAGCGACGTGCTCGGTAGCCGCGCCTATGCCGAGGAACTGGCCGACCGCGAGGCCGAGGAAGCCGCGCAGGCAGCAGAAGCCGAAGCCGCGGAAACCCCCGAGCCCGAGCTCGACGAATACGGCATCGCCATTGAGGGTGCCGACCAGGAGACGGCTTCAGCTCAGGATGCCGCTGCGCCTGCCCCAACCGAGCCCTGCACTGCCCGCGTTCTCGAGGTCGGCTGCGGCACGGGCTGCATTTCGCTCTCCCTTGCCTGGGAGCGCCGCGGCCACGTCACCTGCACTGCTACCGATATCGAGCCGCGCGCCATCGACCTTGCTACCAAAAACCGCGACGCCCTCGGCCTCACGGCAGATGAGGTTGCCTTTAGCCTCACCAACCTGGTGAGTTCCATTCCCCGCGAAGAGTGGGGCACCTTTGATGTGCTCGTCTCCAACCCGCCCTACATCCCCACCGATGTCATGCGCTCGCTGCCGCACGAGGTCAAGGACTTTGAGCCCGATCTGGCGCTCGAGGGCGGTGCCGACGGCCTCGATATCTTCCGCCGCCTGCTCAACGCGGCGCCCTACATGTTGCGCGCCGGCGGCCTCTTTGCCTGCGAGCTCTACGAGGGCGCCCTCGATGCCGCGGCCGAGCTCTGTCGCCAGGCAGGCCTTTCGGACGTGCGTATCGTCCACGACCTCACCGATCGCCCCCGCATCGTCCGAGCCATCGTCACCGAGCCCAAACAGCGCCAGTAATATTTATTAACTGGTTAGCAAAAATTATAAAGTAGTTTATAATTAGGACGGCTGAAAGAGGTCGGCCCATGCAACCTCCTACCTTTCGGGAAATCATTGCCCTACTCAAGCACGATGGATTCGTGAAGGTCGCGCAAGTCGGTAGTCATGCTAAGTATGTTTCTGGCGACCGTGCTGTCACCGTGAACGGCTCTGGTGGTGATCGACCAAAGAAGGGCACGTGGGCAAGTATTCGTCGCCAAGCTGGATGGTAGTTGGAGGCAAAATGAGGCAGCGATTTACCTATGACTGCGTTCTCATAAAAGAAGACGACGGTTACTGCGCCAGCTTCCCGCAGATTCCCGGCGCTTTTGCCGATGGCGATACGCGCGAAGAAGCGATTGCCCATGCCACCGAGGCGCTGATGGCGTTTTTGGCCGACGACCTCAACAACGGTTTGACTCCAGCAGGGTACGAACGCTCGGCCGAGGTCGTGGCCCTTTCAGTCGAAATCGACCACGAGGACGCTCGGGAAGCGGCGTGCCGAACATTTAAAGACGCAGCGCTGGACCTCAAAGTCTCCGCTCCGCGGATTACCGCGCTGGTCAAAGCCGGAAAGCTCGATGTTGAACTCGTCGATGGCCGTCGGATGATCACGATAGACAGCATCGAGCGTTACGCCGCTCAAGAACGTCACGCCGGAAGACCAAAGAAGTTCGTAGCCGTCCAATAACCCCCTCACTTTCACCGACTACTAGAGCCGCTCACCAAACCAACATGCGCTCTGGGCAAATAGGTTGAACGTTTCGTGCGAGAATGCCCCACAGTAAACAAACTTGCACCAGAGCGTAAGGGGCTGGCATACACATGCAGACGGTCTATCGGGTATACGAGGGAGCGCGCGAGCCGCATCGGCTTGCAGTCGAGCGCACGGCCGAGCTACTCGGTCGCGGCGGCCTGGCGCTTATTCCAACCGAGACGGTCTACGGTGTCGCCGTGGCGGTCAACGCCTTCTCGGATGCCGTTCCACAAGATACAAGTGAACCTCTGCCGTGGCCGCGCGATCCGCAGGCCACCGTCAACGGCGCCGCGGTCCCCGCACTCGGCACCGGCTATCGTCGTATCTTTACCCTCAAGCAGCGCGAGCTCACCCAAACGGTTGCCTGGCTGGTCGATGATGCCGAGGCGCTCGATCGCTATGGCGTGGATATCCCTAATGAGGCCCGCGTGCTCGCCCGACGATGCTGGCCGGGCGCCCTGACTATCGTGGTCAAGGCGGCCCCCTGCGTGCCGACCTTTATGCGCGCCGCCGACGACACGGTGGCACTTCGCGCTTCGGCCTCGCCCGTGGTGCAGGCGCTCATCCGCGCCTGCGGCAGCCCTCTTGCCTGCACCAGCGCCAACACGCATGGCGCGCCCGCGCCGGCAAGTTTTGTCACGGTGGAGGAGCGCATCCTGGAGGGGGTCGATGTGGCCGTCGACGCCGGTGAGACCCCGTGTCGCGACGCCTCAACCATCGTGTCGTTTCAGCACGGCGAGCTCCAGATCCTGCGCCAAGGCGCGCTTCCCGCATCAGAGATCGAGCGGGTCCTGTCCGACCCGATGCAATAGAAAGGTGTAAGCGATGTCGTTGAATCTAGGTAGCCTGGGTATGGAAGACGCCTCGTTTAGCTTTGGCGGTTCCTACATCATGGCGCTCGACTGCGGCACTACCTCGGTACTCGCGACTATCGTCGACGAGTACGGCTGCATCGTCGCCCAGGCGCGTCGTAGCGTCAAAACCAGCTTCCCGCGCCCCGGCTGGGTGGAGCAGGATCCCACGGAGGTGCTTGCCAGTCAGATCGGCGTGATGATGGAGGTCCAGTTTAAGAGCGGCATCCATTCTGACCGCATCGCCGCCATCGGTATCTCCAACCAGCGCGAGACCACGGTGGTGTGGGACCGCATAAGCGGCCAACCCATCTATAACGCCATCGTGTGGCAATGCCGTCGCACTGCACCTCTGATCGACGAACTGGTCGAGCAGGGCGCAGAAGAACTGGTGCGCTCCCGCACGGGACTCACGCTCGATCCGTATTTCTCGGCTTCCAAGGTGCAGTGGATCCTCGACAACGTCGACGGTGCGCGTGAGAGCGCGGCGGCGGGCGACCTCATGTTCGGCACCATCGACACCTGGCTCATCTACAACCTCACCGGCGGTCAGGTCTTTGCCACCGACTACACCAATGCCAGCCGCACCGCGCTCTTTAATATCCATGCGCTCGATTGGGACGACGATCTGTTGGCGCTTTTCGACGTCCCGCGTTCCATGATGCCCGAGGTTCGTTGGAGCTCGGGCGACTACGGCCGCGTCGCGAGCGACATCATGACCAACATGCCACCCATCATGGGCGTGGCGGGCGACCAGCAGGCGTCGCTGTTCGGCCACTGCTGCTTCCATCCCGGCCAGACCAAAAACACCTATGGCACGGGTTGCTTTATGCTCATGAACACCGGCGACGAGATCGTCGAATCCAAGAACGGTCTGGTCTCCACGATCGGTATCGCCGCGGACGGCAAGATCAGCTATGCGCTCGAGGGTTCTATCTTTGCCGCCGGCTCAACCATGAACTGGCTGCGCAACAACATGGGCATCATCTCGAGTGTGAGCGAGTCCGCGCAACTCGCCGTTTCGATCAACGACAACGAGGGCTGCTACTTCGTTCCCGCCTTTGCGGGTTTGGGCGCTCCCTGGTGGGATCCGCATGCCCGCGGTATCGTGTGCGGCCTGACCGGTGCCTCGAGTCGCGCGACCATTGTGCGTGCGGCTTGCGAGTCCATGGCCTACCAGAGTTATGACGTGCTGCGCGCCATGGAGCAGGACGTGGGACTTTCGATTGAGCGCCTGTCCGTCGATGGCGGCGCCTCACGCAACGAGTTCATCATGCAATTCCAGGCCGACCTGCTGGATATCCCCGTGCTGCAATGCGAGACGGTGGAGACCACGGCAATCGGTGCCGCGTACTTGGCGGGTCTTGCCGTCGGCTATTGGGAAGACCTTGAAGAGCTGGAGCAAAATGCCCAGATCGTTAGGACCTTCCTTCCCCATATGTCCGCCGAGCGTCGCGAGCAAAACCTTGCGGGCTGGCGTGATGCAGTCAAGCGCTCGCTCAGTACCGCACAGTAGGGCTGCGATGGGCTGCTCGATACAACAAACCGCTAAACTTATGCATGGCGTGCGGCGGCAACGTTGCTGCGCGCCTTGTCAGCAAGGCCGTTTTGCGGCCGCAACGAAAGGGGCAATCAACCCATGACCGTCACCTACGATGCGTCCCGTGTGACGCTTGTCGATCATCCGCTCGTCCAGCACAAGCTGTCGATCCTGCGCGACAAAAACACCGGCACCAACCAGTTCCGCCAGCTTGTGCGCGAGCTCGCGCTTTTTGACGGCTACGAGGCCATGCGCGACCTGCCCATGGAAGACGTCGAAGTCGAGACCCCCATCACTACCGCCACGTTCAAACAGCTCGCCGGCAAGAAACTCGCCATCGTGCCCATCCTGCGTGCGGGCCTTGGCATGGTCGACGGCATCCTCGACCTGGTGCCCTCCGCTCGCGTGGGCCACATCGGCATGGAGCGCGACGAGGTCACCCACGAGCCGCACGAGTATTACTGCAAGATGCCCAAGGATATCGACCAGCGCATCTGCCTGGTCGTCGATCCCATGCTCGCCACGGGCGGTTCGGCCGAGATGGCCATCAGCTACCTGCGCGAGCGCGGTGTCAAGGACATCCGCATGCTGTGCATCGTCGCGGCCCCCGAGGGCCTCAAGTCGCTGACTGAGAAGGACCCCGATGTGCATATCTATACCTGCGCCATCGACGACCATCTCAACGAAGCTGCCTACATCGTTCCCGGCCTGGGCGACGCCGGCGACCGCATCTACGGCACGCTGTAATCTCTGGGCCATACCGGCTAACGTCGAAAATACGAAGAAATGGTGCGCGCGGTCGAACAAAAGACGACCGCGCGCACTCCTGTTAACGGACGTTTTGCCCTGCAGGGTTCGAGAAAAACGTATTACCGTACCTGCGGCATAAAGAAGGTCTTAAGAAAACGAACAGGTGCGTATTAACCGATGCTTTTTCGGTTGTACTTTAGCGATTGGCTCGTACAATAGTCACCAATGTTTGGCGGGAACTGTCCTGTGAGGCGATAAAAAAGGAAAGTGAGGACGCCAGTGTTTCAGATAGCCGATCTGCTCGCTATCGTTGCAGGTGCCATCGCGGGCGCGATTGCCTTCCTTCCCTTTGTCTTTACGCTCAAGCCGGTTCTTGACGATAAGCAGAATGCGGACATGCTCAAGGGTATGGTGAGTCTCGCGGTCTCGGCAATCGCGTTGCTTGTCTTTACCTTGGTTGTGTTTGTGTTGTTCGGAGAGGCATTTCGCATGTTCCTCCTGGGCGAGGCGATCGGCTTCGTGGCCTTTATGGCCGCCTGCGCGGTTCGCGTCGCCAAGGCGCTGCGAGATCCTCATGAGGTCGAAAGGTAAGTCGTGGAAATTTTTGAAAAGCTGCCTGATGAGATTAATCATCTGGTCAGCGAGTTCAGCTCCACCCCTGTCGTGGGCGATTTGAGCTGCGGCATCACGCAGTACTCGTTTTGGCTGATCGTCTCCACGATCGTGCTCCTGATCGTCCTGGCCGTGTTCAAGAAGAAGCAGACCCTGGTTCCCAAGGGCTTCTTCGTCAACGGTTTCGAGTACATCATCGAGTACGTCGAGAACGATATCGGCAAGGGTGTCGTGGGTGAGAACTGGAAGAAGCACTTCCCGTTCCTGTGCTCGCTTTTCCTGTTCATCCTGATCAATAACATGATCGGCCTGATCCCGGGAATGAAGCCCGGCACCGGCGCAATCGGCTCCACCGCCGCACTCGCCATTTTCGCCTTCGTGTACTTCATCTACTACGGATGCAAGGCTCACGGCGTGATCGGCTACATCAAGAGCCTCGCCCCGCAGGGCGTGAGCTTCCCGATGAACGTGCTCGTGTGGGTCGTCGAGCTTTTCTCGACCTTCCTGCGCCTCATCACGCTTGCCGTCCGTCTGTTCTGCAACATGTTCGCAGGACACGTGGTCATGGGCTCGTTCGCCATCATGGCGAGCATGTTCATGCAGCCGCTGCTTCAGCAGGTTTCCGCGGCCCACGCCGTCGGCGCCCTGCCTTCGCTGGCCTGGCTTGCCATCCTCATCCTGATCTATGCGATCGAGCTTGTGGTCGGCGCCATCCAGGCTTACGTCTTCACGGTCCTTACCGCCGTGTATGTCTCCGAGGCAGAGGAGGTCGCGGAGGAGGAGTAGTCTTCCGTTCGCGCCTTAAAGGTAAGGCAATTCGTTAAACCGCCGGTGCCCGTACCCATGGAGCCCGGCAGTTATAAAAAGGTTATCCTGCGTGAAATAAGACACGCACGACAAAGGAGGAATCGTGGGAGTTATCGGTTACGGTCTCGGTGTTATCGGCGCTGGTCTTGCTATCGGCCTGTCTGCTCTGGGTGCTACGGGTGCTATGGCCCGTCAGCCTGAGGTCCAGGGCCGCGTGTTCACCGTCTTCATCATGGGCTCCGCTTTCGGCGAGGCTCTGGCTCTGATCGGCTTCGTTGTCGCGCTGATCGTTAAATAGCACGGAGCGTCAAGTATGAATCTTTCATCCCAGAAGAGCGCGATCGCACTCTCCGCGTCCGCGGCCGCGCTGCTCATGCCGGTTTCCGCGTTCGCCGAGGACGGCGCTGCCGGTGCGGACATCCTCATCCCTAAGATGGCGGAGTTCATCCCGGCGCTTATCGCCTTCCTGATTATCTGGATCGTGCTGGCCAAGGTCGCCCTGCCGGGCATCATGAAAACCATGGAGGAGCGCGGCAAGAAGATCGAGGAGAGCCTCGACGAGGCCGAGAAGACCAAGCAGGAGGCTATCGCCAAGCGCGCTGAGTCCGACTCGATCGTCACCGACGCCCGTCGTCAGGCTGCCGACATCGTTCTCGAGGCCCGTAAGGACGCCGAGTCCGAGCGCGCCCGTATCATCGAGGCTGCTCACAAGGAGGCCGAGGAGATCATCGCCAAGGCCCATACGACCGTCGAGGACGAGCGCAAGTCCATCTACGCCGGTGCCGCGAACTCCATCGCCGACCTGTCCGTTGCCGTCGCCACCAAGATCGTGGGCGAGGCACTCGAGGACGATGCCGAGCAGAAGAAGCTCATCGAGCGCTACATCCAGGAAGCAGGTAGCCTGAATGCCGACTAGCCGCTATCAGGACAAGGTGCTCGAGACCTACGCGCGTTCCCTTTTGGAAGCCGCCAAGGCCGAGAACCATGTGTTCGAGGACCTCGAGATGATCGAGCGCTTGGCTTCTGCCAGCCCCGAGATCATCGCCGTGCTCGACACCATGTCCAAGCGCGACCAGCTCGACCTTCTTCCCAAGGTGGCAGCTGCCTTTAAGTATGTTGCCGAGGAAGACGAGGATGTAGTGGGCGTGACCGTCACCACGGCGATCCCGCTCGACGACGAGCTGCGTCAAACCATCACTAAGAAATGCGAGCAGGACTTCGGCCGCAAGGTATTCCTTATCGAGCAGGTCGACCCGTCTATCGTGGGCGGCCTGGTGCTCGAGGCCCGCGGCGAGCGTCGTGACATTTCCGTCAAGACGCAGCTGCGCATCGCGCAGGAGACCCTCGCAAACTCTGCTAATTCGTACGGAGGTGAAGCCTAATGTCCGAAACCCTCAATGCCCAGGATATCGCCAAGAAACTGCAGGAGCAGCTCACGAGCCTCTCCGCGACGGTCGATACGCATGAGGTTTCAACGGTCGACGAGGTAGGCGACGGCATCGCGCGCGTCTCCGGCCTCAAGAGCGCCATGGCAGGCGAGCTTCTGGAGTTCAAGAGCTCCGATACCGGTGAGACCGTCTTCGGCCTTGCCCAGAACCTTGACCGTGACGAGGTCGGCGCCGTTCTGTTCGGTGCCGTCGACTCCATCAAGGAAGGCGACGAGTGCCGCACCACTGGCCGCGTTATGGATATCCCCGTGAGCCGTGCCATGCTCGGCCGCGTCGTCAATCCGCTCGGCCAGCCCATCGACGGCCTGGGCGACATCGTCGCTACGCACCGTCGCCCCATCGAGTTCAAGGCTCCCGGCGTCATCGATCGTACCCCGGTGTGCGAGCCGGTTCAGACCGGTCTGCTCGCTATCGACTCCATGGTGCCTATTGGCCGCGGTCAGCGTGAGCTCATCATCGGTGACCGTAAGACCGGTAAGACCGCCATCGCCATCGACGCTATCCTCAACCAGCGCGGCAAGGGCATGGTCTGCATCTATGTCGCCATCGGCCAGAAGGCCTCCACGGTTGCCAACATCCGCGAGACCCTCGCTCAGCACGGTGCGCTCGACTACACCATCATTGTTTCGGCCACCGCTGCCGATTCCGCCCCTATGCAGTACATCGCGCCTATGGCCGGTGCCGCTATCGGCGAGTTCTTCATGTACAACGGCGAGGACGGCAAGCCCGCCAGCGAGACCAACCCCGGTGGCCACGTGCTCGTCATCTACGATGACCTGTCCAAGCAGGCTGTGGCCTACCGTCAGATGTCGCTGACGCTGCATCGTCCGCCCGGACGCGAGGCCTATCCTGGCGACATCTTCTACCTGCACTCTCGTCTGCTCGAGCGTGCCGTCAAGATGTCCAAGAAGAACGGTTACGGCTCCATGACGGCTCTTCCGATCATCGAGACCCAGGACGGCGACGTCTCGGCCTACATTCCGACCAACGTCATTTCCATTACCGATGGTCAGATCTACCTGCAGTCCGAGCTCTTCTTCCAGGGCCAGCGCCCGGCAGTCGACGTGGGCATTTCCGTGTCCCGCGTCGGTGGCGACGCGCAGACCAAGGCTATGAAGCAGGTCGCCGGCAACCTCCGTCTGGACCTCGCTTCGTACCAGGAGCTCGCCGGCTTTACGCAGTTCGGCTCCGACCTCGACGAGGCTACTCAGAAGCAGCTGACCCATGGTGCCCGCATGACCGAGCTCCTGAAGCAGCCGCGTTACAAGCCGTTTGAGGTTGGCGAGCAGATCGTTACGCTGTTCGCTGGCAACGAGGGCTTCCTGGATGACCTGGAGATCGCCGACGTACTGCCTTTCCGTGCCGAGCTCATCGAGTACATGGACAATGGCTTTGGCTCGCTGCTCGACAAGGTTCGCGCCAAGAAGATCGATGATGACACCAAGGCTGAGCTCTTGCGCGTCATCGGCGACTTCAAGCAGCAGTTCATGGCCAAGCACCATTCGGATGTTTCTGGATCAGAGGAGAACTAAGCCCCATGGCCAACCTTCGCGACATTAAGAAGCGAATCTCCTCGGTTACCACGACCAAGCAGATCACGCGCACGATGGAGATGGTCTCTACGGCCAAGATCCGTCGTGCCCTCGATCGCTCCAAGCAGGCCGAGCCCTATAAGGAGGCGCTGACCGACGTCATGTTGACGGTCGCCGGCGACGCCTCCTGTTCGGGCACCGATCCCATGCTGCAGAAGCATGAGAGCGTCAAGCATGGCCTGATTGTCGTTATTGCCTCGGACCGCGGTCTTGCCGGCGGTTTCAATACGACGGTGGAGCGCACGGCCGAAAAGCTCGCCGCTTCTTGGGCGAACGACGGCATCGAGTGCGAGATCATCGCGTGCGGGCGTAAGCCGGCCACGTATTTCCGTGACCGAGCAAACGTCGTCATGCACTTTGAGGGCAACTCCTCTGAGCCCGATTTCAATCAGGCTCGCATGATCTCCTCTCATATCTGCGATGCGTATCGTGCCGGTGAGCTTGACCGTGTCGAGCTTGTCTACCACCACGCCAAGAACCGCGTGGATCAGGAGCTTCGCGTCGAGCATCTGTTGCCGCTCGACCCCGAGATGATCGCTATGGCCCACGGTCCGCGTAAGAACGAGACCGACGCCCCTAAGCGCATCTCGTCCACGTTCGAGTTCGTGCCCTCTCCCGAGCATGTTCTCGGCAAGCTTGTGCCGTCTTATATCCTGACGGTCATCTACCAGGCCCTGATCGATTCGGCGGCTGCCGAGCAGGGTGCACGCCGCAAGGCCATGCACTCCGCGACGGAAAACGCCACCGCGATCATCTCGACCCTTACCCGCACGTATAGTCGCGTGCGCCAGGCTTCGATCACGACCGAGATTAACGAGATCGTCGGCGGAGCCTCAGCATTGGAGGAACAGTAATGGCTAATAACACCGTAAAGCTTGCGGTCGAGGAAGCCACCAAGAAGACGACTGCCGGTGATGGTCGCATCGTGCGAATCATCGGCCCTGTCGTCGACGTCAAGTTTGACGGCGCGGTGCCCCCGATCTACAACGCGCTCACGGTCGAGGCCGAGACCCCGATCGGTCATCTGAGCACGATCCTCGAGGTCGAGAGCCAGCTTCCGGGCGGCGTCGTCCGCACGGTCGCCATGTCCTCGACCGACGGCCTGCAGCGCGGCCTCATCGCCACCGATACCGGTGAGCCCATGAAGATGCCGGTCGGCCCCAAGACGCTCGGCCGCATTTGGAACGTCATGGGCAAGCCCGTCGACGGCAAGCCCATGCCCGAGGTGGAGGAGTTCTACCCCATCCACCATGCAGCGCCCCGTTTCGACGAGCTCACCACCAAGACCGAGATCTTCGAGACCGGCATCAAGGCCGTTGACCTGCTCGAGCCCTACATCCGTGGCGGCAAAACGGGTCTGTTCGGCGGCGCCGGCGTCGGCAAGACCGTTTTGATTCAGGAGCTCATCAACAACCTCGCCCAGGAGCACGGTGGCACCTCGGTGTTCACCGGCGTCGGCGAGCGTACCCGCGAGGGCACCGACCTGTTCCTCGAGATGAGCGAGTCTGGCGTTATCGACAAGACTTGCTTGGTCTATGGTCAGATGAACGAGCCGCCCGGAGCGCGTCTGCGCATCGGTCTGGCCGGCCTTACTACCGCTGAGTATTTCCGTGATCGTGGCCAGGACGTTCTGCTGTTCATCGACAACATCTTCCGCTTCTCCCAGGCAGGTTCCGAGGTTTCCGCACTGCTGGGCCGTATGCCGTCCGCCGTTGGTTACCAGCCCACGCTGGCAACCGAGATGGGCGACCTCCAGGAGCGCATTACCTCGACCAAGACGGGCTCCATTACCTCCGTCCAGGCTGTCTACGTCCCCGCAGACGACCTGACCGACCCGGCGCCTGCCACGACGTTTACGCACCTCGACGCCACCACGGTTCTTTCGCGTAGCATTTCGTCGCTCGGCCTGTTCCCGGCTATCGACCCGCTCGCATCTTCCTCCGACGCTCTCGATCCCTCGATCGTCGGCGAGGAGCACTACCGTGTCGCCGTCAAGGTCCAGGAGCTCCTGCAGGAGTACTCCGACCTTCAGGACATCATCGCCATTCTGGGTATGGACGAGCTGTCCGAGGAGCAGCGCCTTACGGTCAACCGTGCCCGTAAGATTCAGCAGTTCCTCTCGCAGTCCTTCCACGTCGCCGAGAAGTTCACCGGCAACCCCGGTGTCTACGTCCGCGTCGAGGATACCGTCCGCTCTTTCGCCGAGATTGTCGACGGCAAGGCCGATGACCTGCCCGAGCAGGCTTTCCGCTATGCTTCCACGATTGAGGACGTGCGCGAGCGCGCCCGCAAGATGGGGGAGAAGTAGGTTATGCGTATCCGCATCGTGTGCCCCGTGAGCTGCGCCTATGAGGGCGACGCTGCGTTTGTGTCGATTCCGTCCACGGATGGCGAGTTTGGCGTTCTGCCTGCTCACTCCAGCGAGATCTGCACGATCGACCGCGGTTACGTTCGCGTTTCCGATAAGGCCATGGGCACTGTCGACCACACGTTTGCCGTGGCCGGCGGCTATGCCCAGGTTGCGGACGATGTCGTGACCGTTCTCGCCGAGCGCGCTTGCGATTTGGCGACCGTCGATGCCGACAAGCTTAAAGCTGATATTCAAGGTTTTGAAGAGAAGCTGGGTAATTTGTCGGAGGATGATGCACGCCGCGCCTACCTCTATAATGAAATCGCATGGTGTAAGCTCAAGCTTGCCCAATAGTCAAACGATTTAGCGTTCGACCATTTGCGAACACATCATGCCCGGGATGGCTCAGCCATCCCGGGCATGCTTTTTGAAAGGGTAGACCTTGGATATTATCCGCGTTGAGGGTGGCCACGCCATCGGAGGCTCCGTGCCCGTTTCGGGCGCCAAGAACTCCGCACTCAAACTCATGGCGGCAACGCTTCTGGCGCCGGGCAAAACGACGCTGCAGAACGTGCCCGATATTTCCGATGTCCACGTGATGGGCAAGGTGCTCAAGGGCATGGGCGCTACGATCGATGTTCTCGACGAGCACACGCTCGAGATTGATACCTCTCAGGTCGATTCTTGGGAGGCCCCCTACGAGCTCGTCGCTAAGATGCGTGCTTCCACCGCCGTCATGGGACCCCTGCTGGGCCGCTTCCATCGCGCCAAGATCGCCATGCCGGGCGGCTGCAACCTGGGTGCTCGCAAGATCGATATGCACATTCTTGGTCTTGAGGCCCTGGGCGTTGAGTTCGATACCGCCCACGGTTACATCAACGCTAATGCGCCCCAAGGTCTGCGCGGTACCACCGTCACGCTCGAGTTTGCCAGTGTCGGTGCGACCGAGAACCTCATTATGGCATCCGTGCGCGCGCAGGGTACCACGGTTATCGACAATGCCGCCCGCGAGCCCGAGATCGTCGATCTCGCCAACATGCTCAACGAGATGGGCGCCAAGATTGTTGGCGCCGGCACGCCCGTCGTGACTATCGAAGGCGTGGAAGAGCTCCATCCTGTTACCCATCGCGTAGTAGGCGACCGCATCGAGGCCGGTACCTTTATCGTTGCCGGTGCGTTGATGGCCGACGATCGCGGTGTCGATGTCACGGGCTTTTGCCCCATTCACTTGGGCATGGTGCTCAAGAAGATGGAGCTCATGGGTATCGACTGCGAGCGCGTCGAGGATGGCGTCCATGTGAACCGTGCCGAGCGCATCAAGCCGGTCGACATCCAGACGCTTCCGTTCCCCGGCTTCCCGACGGACATGCAGGCGCAGATTATGGTACTCTCCGCCCTTGCCGACGGTAGCTCCGTTATCACCGAGAACATCTTCGAGAATCGCTTTATGTTTGCCTCTGAGCTGGTGCGCATGGGTGCCGACATTCGTATCGAGAGCCATCATGCCATGATTCATGGCGTCAGGGGCTTCTCGGGCGCACAGGTTACCTCGCCCGATCTGCGTGGCGGAGCGGCCCTCGTCGTAGCGGGCTTGATCGCCGACGGGACGACCGAGGTTTCGGCCATCCATCACATCAAGCGCGGCTACGAGCAGTTTGTCGAAAAGCTGCAGGCGCTCGGCGCGCATGTCGAGCATGCTACCGTCCCCGATCCCGTCATCTACTAATACAGGTTGCCTATGTTTAATAAAAAGCCCCTCGCGGATACCACCGCCCGAAGACCCTCAACTGGTGCGCAGGCCAAGATCTACAGTCGCGATAACGTGGCTCGCTATTCCGAGCGCGCTCGCCAACGTCGTCGTAGCCACACGATTCGTCACGTCGCGCTCATTGTCGTGCTTGGCGTGCTGCTGAGTGCCACTACCGCTGCCGGCCTGTGGTTTGCCACCATTATGGGCAAGCTCGGCGATTCTAATGTCATTACCGACAATCTGCGTCGGGTTCTGGTTGACACCGATGAGGCAAAGGATCCGTTCTACGTGCTGCTTCTTGGCACCGACGGCCGTCCGGGCGAGGATACGTATCGTGCCGACTCGATTATCCTGGCACGCATCGACCCCACGCAAAAGCAGGCGACGCTCATTTCCGTTCCGCGCGACACCAAGGTCGAGTACAAGGGCGAGACCATGAAGATCAACGCCTGCCACACCGTTGGCGGCGCCGAGGCCATGGTCCAGGCGGTCAACGAGCTGTGCGGCGTGCAGATTTCTCACTATGCCGAGGTCAGCTTTGACGGCATGCAGTCGCTTATTGATTCGGTTGGCGGTATCGACATCAACGCGACCGACGACGTCGACGATCCCGAGCATCTGGATATTAAGATTACCGCTGGTCAGCAGCATATGGACGGCGCTACCGCTCTTACCTATGCCCGCTGCCGCTACACCTATGCCGACGGCGATTACACGCGCATGCGCCACCAGCGTCAGGTGCTTGGCGCCCTTGCCAACCAGATTCTCAATAACTTCGATGCCACGAAGATCTTTGGCCTGGTTAATTCGCTGTCCGATATGCTCGTAACCGATATGAGCGTTCAGGATATCGTGGCTACGGTCAATGCCATGCGCGGTATGGATGTCGACGGTATCTACTCGGCCAACCTGCCCTCGTACGCCGACGACAGCACCATGATCGACGGAGTGAGCTACGTCTTTGTCTACGAGGACGAGCTCAAGGAAATGATGGAGCGCGTCGATGCCGGCAAGGATCCCAAGGGTCCCAACACCATGGGTCTTTCCGACGGTTCCAGCTCTACGATCGGCGACCTGAACAACAACACGTCTGACGACTACGCAAACGGTACCGCAACCTCATCGGTCAGCTCTGACGATTCCGATGACTCAAGCGATTCAAGCGATTCGGACTACTACGAAGAGCCCACCGGTGACGGCAACGGCTACGAAGCCAACTACTAGAGTTACGCGGTTTTACCAAACCGCGTAACCAGTTGACGCTGCAAACCCGCCAGAGCGGCAATCTGCCTTTCAACTTCGGCGGCATGATCAAAAGATCAATGCCACCTCGTTTCAAGGCACCTTGCTCGCTCTGGCGGGATTTCGCTGTCGGTGCCAAAACATCGGCGTAACACTTGGCACATGGGTAGTCATTGGGGACGTTCTTAAACGACTGGTCAAAGGGGACACTCTTGATGCACTTGGCACTTGGGGACGTTCCTTTTGTGCCGGCAGTTTGGGACACTCCTTGCGTTAAGAGGCTGGCGTGCGTCAACCTATTCTCGTTGCAGTAAAAAAATCGCCCCGTTCTTGGTTGAGGACGGGGCAATTCGTCTTTTGGACTTGTGCAGCCAGGCTTATGCAAAGCGGGCGACGAGCTCCTGGAGCACGTCGGTCATCTTGACGAGCGAACTGACCGGGACGAACTCGTTGACGCCGTGGTAGCAATAGCCGCCGGTGGAAAGGTTGGGGCAGGGCAGACCGCGGAACGACAGCTGAGCGCCGTCGGTGCCGCCACGAATCGGCAGTACTTGGGGCTCAACGCCGCAGGCAAGGTAGGCTTCCTTGGCAACATCAATGAGCTCGGGATAGTCACGAACGATCTCGGCCATATTTCGATACTGCTGCTTAATCTCGACTGTCACGCGCTCCTCACCCAGACGCTGGTTGAGCATCGAGGCGGCGGCATCAATAAGGTCGAGTTTCTGCTGGAACTTGGCGGCGTCATGGTCGCGGACGATATAGCGCGCTGTGGCGTGATCGACGGTCGCAGATACACCCTCAAGGTGATAAAAGCCCTCGTAGCCTTCCGTATACTCCGGGCGCTGCACGTAGGGGAGCAACGCGTTGAAGTCGCAGAACAGATTGCCTGCGTTGACCATACGGCCCTTAGCGTCGCCCGGGTGGATGGACTGGCCCTCAAAGCGGACGGTCGCCTCGGCGGCGTTAAAGCACTCCCACTCCAGCTCGCCGATGGGGCCGCCGTCGACCGTGTAGGCGTACTTGCAGCCAAAGGTATCGATATCCAACAGCTCGGCTCCGTGGCCGATTTCCTCGTCAGGGCAGAAGCAAATGCCGAGTGCGGGATGGGGCAGAGAAGGGTCCTGAGCGATACGCGCGACAAGCGACATGATCTCGGCGACGCCTGCCTTGTCGTCCGCGCCCAGCAGCGTGGTACCATCGCTGCAGACCAGGTCCTCACCCGCGAGGTCATTCAGGGCGGAAAGCTTGGCGGTACTCATGGCAACGGGCTTTCCGTCAACCGTGCCGCAGACCAGGTCGCCGCCTTCGTAGTGTACGATATGCGGCTTCACGCCGGCGCCCGGTGCAACTTCGGTGGTGTCGAGATGGGCGATCAGGCCCAGGGCGGGTTTGTCCTCAGCGCCCGCACTTGCGGGGATATGCGCGCAGACATAGGCGTGCTCGGTCACGTGGGCATCTTCCGCACCAAGCTCGCGCAGCTCTTCGGCCAGCACGTTGGCAAGGTCAAACTGAACGGCGCTCGAGGGTACCTGGTCGCAGTTTGCATCCTCGGACTGCGTGTTGATCTGGACGTAGCGCAAAAAGCGTTCGAGGACATCGGGGCTCGTGGTGGTGTTTTCCATAAAGACCGCTCCAATCTTGGTCGTCGTGTGCAACAAGAACTCTAGCACGGTATGCCACGGCATACCACGACGCTTGGATGGGGTAGAATCAGCCATTGAATGCAGAAGGGACGGAAGATCATGGATACGACAAATAGCTCGCGCGAACTACATCTGACGGTGGCGAACGAAGACTACTTGGAGTGCATGGTTCGCATTGAAAGCGAAGAGGGGGAAACCAACGGCGTGCGATCGGTCGACATCGCGCAGCGCCTTGGCGTCTCCAAGGCATCGGTCAATAAAGCGGTTTCGGCGCTCAAGGCATCCGAACTTGTCGAGCAATCGCACTACGGCAAGGTAGTCCTGACCGATCGCGGCCGCGAGGTTGGTGCGGCTATCTGGTACCGTCATCGCCTCATCCGCACGTTTTTGGTTCAGGAGCTCGGTGTCGAATTTGAGCGAGCCGATTCCGAGGCCTGCATGATGGAGCATGCGCTTTCCGAGGACACGATGAACCGCTGGCTCGCCTATCTCGAAAAGCAGGGAATCAGCGTCGAGGAATAGCGGGATATATATGGATACGAGTTATTACAACCGCTTTGGTGCCGAGGAACTTGCGCGCCGCTTGTCGAGCGAGACCTTGTTGGCGCAGGGCCCCATGGGCAGTGTTCTGTTGAGTGAGTACGATGCCGCTGACATTCCACCGGCGTTTTGGAATCTGGCAGAGCCGCAGACCGTTTCTCGTATCCATCGCTTGTATGTCGCTGCCGGCGCGCAGGTGCTCATTACCAACACCTTTCAGGCATCAAGCTATGCCCTCAAGCACGACCAGATTGCGCCGTCCGTGGCGGAGGTCAATCGCGGGGCCGTCGACGATGCTCGCCAGGCGCACCCGCAACTGCTGCTGGGCTCGATGGGCCCGATCGGTATTGAGTGGTTTGCCGAGGACTCTGCCGAGTATCGTGAAATCCGAGGCATTGCGCGCGAACAGGCGCACGCCTTGCTCAATGCCGGCGTTGACGGTCTGCTGATCGAGACGGTGACGTCTATCCGTAATTTGCAGCCCATGCTTGCCGGCGCCCGAGATGCCGCCGACGGCATGCCTGTTCTGGTGAGTTTTGTCGTTGACGATAAAGGCGACCTGTTGGGCGATGGCCTCAACATCGAGGCGGCCGTTTTGTACGCCGAAAAACACGGCGCAAACTCGGTTGGTGTTAATTGCTGTTCGCTTGCGGCCGCGAACGCGGCGGTGCCCAGGATGGTTGCATCGGCGACTACTCCCGTCACGGTGCGTCCCAACGTAGGCGATCCGGTCCAGACTCAGGATGGCCCCGTATGGCACGAGAACCCCGAAGCTTTCGCGCGCGCATGCATCGAATGGAGACATGCCGGTGCCGCAATGGTGGGCAGTTGCTGTGGAACCACGGCAATCACTACGGCCGCGATGGCCGAGGCGCTCGATATATAAAGGGCAAAACCGCTCCATACGGGGCGGTTTTTTTATTGCTTGCATGTCCTCGGCAGCATTTGCCCAAATGGTGAATGCTGGTGCCGGCAGGTTGCCGAGTGCATGTTGCGGGTATACCCCATGCGTACCATGATCCAAACACTGTGAGGTGTCTGCGCGTGTGCGCGATAATTCATTTTGGAACTGACGGTTGGCGCGCTCGCGTCGATGAGGACTTCACTGCCGATAACGTTGCTCGTATCGCCGATGCCGTCGGCGAGTTGTGGCAAAAGACCAATCCGGGCAAAACAGTATATATAGGGTTCGACACCCGGCCCCTGGCGAGCGAGTTCGCTGAACTTGCGGCGGGCGTGCTAGCAGCGCACGGGCTGGACGCCGTGCTCGCTTCGCGACCTGTTCCGACCCCTGCCCTTACGTGGGCGGCGGCTTATGACGGTGAGGCGTGCGGCGCGCTCATGGTGACGGGGTCCCATCATCCGCAGGGTTATCTGTGCCTCAAGATTCGCATGGGTGACGGCTCAACCGCCAACCAGGATGTCATCGAAGAGCTCGAAGAGACCATGGCTCCCGAGCCAATGGGGATCGAGGGGCAATATCGCACCGCGGATATCATTCCTGACTATATGCAGGCGGTGGCATCATTTGTCGATGCCGAAGCCATCCGCGCCGCGCACCTGCGCGTGGTTGTCGATCCCATGGGCGGCGCAGCCCAGGGCTATCTAGCCGACTTGCTGCGCGAGCTTGGCGTTGAGGCGCACGAGATTCACGCCGGGCAGGCGTCTGACCAAGAAGATATCTGCCCCGACCCCGTTGAACCTTGGGTGGACGCTTGCGAGCGCACGGTTATCGAGGACGGAGCTTGCGCTGGCCTGGTGACCGACGGCGACGCCGACCGTATCGGCGCGGTTGACGAGCGCGGCAGATATATACATCCGCATCAGATCATGGCGCTCGTTTTGGGCGACTTGGTTCAATTTCGTAATTTGGAGGGGCGCGTCGTCGTCAATCTTTCATGCTCGACGCTCGTACGTCGCATTGCCGAGGCGCTTGGCTGCCGCGTGACCGTCAAACCAGTCGGTTTCAAATATATAGCGGCGGAGATGAAGAAGGGCGGCGTCCTCATAGGCGGCGAAGAAGCCGGTGGTATCGGCATCGCCGCGCATATGCCCGAGCGCGATGGAATCCTCGCCTGTCTGATTCTGTGTGAGCTTATGGCAAAGACGGACGCGCCTTTGGGCGTTCTGGTCGACCAACTCGAGGACAGTTTTGGTAAGACGAGTTACGGTCGACGCGATTTGCGCCTTGAGGCCGAAGATGCCGAAACGTTACGAACCCTGCTGCCGGGCGTAAACCCCAAGTCGATTTGTGGCAAGGTGCCGCAAAACGTTAGTCATATGGACGGCTTGCGTCTGTCATTCGAGGATGACACGTGGCTGCTGGTCCGTCCTAGCGGGACCGAACCAGTGGTGCGCGTCTACGCCGAGGGGTTCTCGGTGGAAGAACGTGATGAGTTGCTCGATGCTGGCTGTGCTTTAGCTAGGGGGACGTATCCGCTTTAACCATGAGACTGCCTTATATAAAGAGATGCTCGGCGAGCGGTAGTTAACGGCTGGCAAACGTTAGTCGGATCACAAGATGTGTAGGAAATGTGTACGCCCAGATTCCCGCCCCCGGGGCCCCTCCGGTCTGGCAATATATCTCCTTGCCGCGCGGCCCGGTCGGACCGGATCAGCCGCGGGGCGTGCACCTTGAGA
>NZ_JBDMGT010000039.1:0-20065 GCF_039752775.1 Collinsella aerofaciens
TATTACGAGCTCCTGTGCGAATTGAAGGGAGCGCTCCCGCAAACTGCCTATTGACAACTTATAGGAGCGTCGGTTTTTATTTCGCGAAATTCGGCATGGTTGAGGGTGGTCGGCTAAACGTAGTAGATAGGCCCATTTCGTGGCGCACGAACCAAGCTGAGGCGCAAAATGGCCCTTGCCCCAGAAAAATCGTCGGCAAGGTAGCAAAATGCCCCACGGGCAGGAGGCTGCTCGCGGGGCAAAGAAGAGGGGCTTATTGGTGGCGGACCGAAGGGTTCGGCATGGGGCTTCTGCCGCGGTCGCTCTTAAGGCATTACAGCTCGACGAGCTGGCCGGTCTCGGCGGCCTCCTTGATGGCGTTGAGAAGCGTGAGCGTCTTGACGTTATCGGCGGGGGTCACGACGGGCTTGACCTCGCGGCGGACAACCTTCACAAAGTGCTTGAGCTGCATCTTGTGCGGCAGTGCCGGGTCCACGGCCGGAATCTCCATCTGCAGCGGCTTGTGCCAGTTAGAGGCGCCGTCGTAGGAGAACTGGTGCAGGCGGGGCAGCGAAAGGGCGCCCTTGGTGCCGCCGATAAAGTAGGCGTCGGCGTCGAAGGGGCGGTACTGCGGATCCTCGCGAGCGGTCGCCTCCCAGTTCCAGGGGCTGGCGGTGGCGTCAGAGATGGTCATGCTCGCGAGCGCGCCGTCGGCAAAACGGACGTTGACCACGGCGGAGTCCTCGGTCTCAAAACCGCGGGCGGCGCTGGACTGCATACCCTGGACGGCAACGGGCTCGCCCAGCAGGTAGCGGAGCAGGTCGACGTCGTGCACCAGGTTGACCAGGATCGGGCCGGCACCCTTCTTGCGGCGCCACTCGACATCGAAATACTCGTCATTCTTATAGATCATGTAGTGGAAGCTCGACACGGTGAGCTTGCCCAGCTCGCCGGACTCGATGATTTCCTTGGCCTTGTTGACGAAGGGGTTGTGGCGACGGTGCTGACCCACGAGCACGGGCACGCCGGCGGTCTCGGCCTCGGCGGCAAAGGCCTGGGCATCCTCGAGATCGTTGGAGATCGGCTTTTCGACCAGCGGCACGATGTTGCGCTTCACAGCCTCGCGGGCAACGCCCAGGTGCAGGTCGTTGGGGGTGGCGATGATGACGGCCTCGGGCTTGACCTCGTCCATCATCTGGGCGGGATCGGTGTAAAACGGCACGCCGGCGGCCTCGGCCGTGGCGCGGGCGCCCTCAAAGGCGTCGGCGATGGCGACGAGCTCGGCCTCGGGCTCTTCGGTGACAAAGCGGATGTGGTTGCGGCCCATGGCGCCGGCGCCGATAACGGCAATGCGGACGGGGTTGAGCTCAGACATTTCGACTCCTTAATACTGGTGACCGGTGGAATGCGACAAAGGGGCTGTCCCTTTGTCGCATCGGTAAAACTAGGCGGACTTCTTCTTGCTGTCGGAGACCATCATGTAGACGGTGAGTACGACGGCGATGGCGGCGATCACAATGGCGCCGTAGAAGGACTGCTGGTAGGCGGCGCTGCCGGCCTCGGCGTGATACAGCACGGCGGTGATGGGCTGGCTGATCCAGGTGGAAGCGGCATAACCCAAAAACATGATGCCGTAGTTGACGCCGATGTTGCTGGTGCCAAAGGCGCCACCGGTGAGCGGCGGGTAGATGACGAGCAGAGCGCCAAAGCTAAAGCCGAGCAGGGCGAGCGCAACAAAGAACATGCTCTGCGTAAAGCTCATCGACATGATGACGAGCGCGACGATGGTGACGACAAGGCTGATGAGCAGCGACTTATAGGCGCCGAGCTTGTCGATGATCTGGCCAAAGGACAGGCGGCCAACCAAGTTGGCGCAGGTGTTGACGGAGACCACCACACCGCCGAGGGCGACGGCCGCGGCGCTCGTGGGGTCGGCGAAGAGCTGGACGGCGGCGATGGAGGCAACCTTGCCCACGAGCAGGGTGCCCGCGGTGGCGGCAAAGGCGAAGGTGACGATGAGAACCCAGAAGCGCGGGGTCTTGACCATCTCGCCCGGGGTGAGGTCGCCGAAGGTACCGGCATGCGCGCCGCCCTTGGGGGCCTCGAAGCCCTCGGGCAGCCAACCGGCCTCGGGGGCCTTCAGGAACAGGGCGGAGGCGGTGATCATCACAAAGAAGATAACGCCGAGCGCCTTAAGGGCGCCAAAGATTCCCAGGCTTGGGATGAGCAGCGAGGCGAGCACCGGGGACAGCACGGCGGGGCCGGCGGTCGAAGCGGCCAGGGTGATGCCGGAGGCAAGGCCCTTCTTGTCGATGAACCACTTCTGACCCGTGGTGAGCGCCGGGTTGTAGCCCAGGCCGTTGCCGATGGCGGCGACGAGCGAGAACCACAGGTAGAACTGCCACGGCTCGGTGACGGTGCCGGACATGAACCAGCCCACACCGTAGCACACGGCGGCGGCGATCACGACGTTGCGGGGGCCGATCTTATCGGAGATGCGGCCGGCGAAGATGCCCGTCACGGCCATGATGGTCTGGAAGACCGGGAAAGCCCAGGTAAGGGCGCTGGACCACTCGGGGTAGACGGCGAGCAGGTTCTTGCTCACGACGGAATACAGCGCGATGGAGCTGATGAAGAACATGGTGACGCACGCGGCGGAAAGCACGACGGCGCGACCCTTGTTGGAGTTGGTGGAAGCCATTGGACTCTTTCTAATCGATACGGGGGAGGAGCGGTCGTATCCGCGGGTCTCCCTGTTAGGTTGGTTTACTGGTCAGTTGGCTTGGCGACGCCGGACTCATCGGACCAAAGCTCGACGCCCTTGTTCTTGAGGTAGTTGTCGGCATAGGCGCGACGGCCGCCGGGCTTGGCGGTGAGGTCGCCCATCATGTTGGAGAAGCCGCCGTCGACCTTGATGGCGTCGCCGGTGGTAAAGTCCGAGCGCTTGGACGCCAGGAACATGACGGCGTTGGCGATATCGCTGACCTCGCCGATGCGGCGCGTGGCGATCAGACGGCTGCGGCTCTTTTCGACCTCGGGATCGGCGTAGAAGTTGGCCGACATCGGGGTCTTGACGAAGCAGGGCTCAACGCAGTTGGAGCGCACGCCGTAGGGACCCCATTCGGCAGCCAGCATCTTGGACATCATGTTGACGCCCGCCTTGGTGGAGCTGTACACGCCCGAGAACGTCTCGGGGGAGTGGCTGGCAACGGTCGAGATGTGCACCAGGCGACCCTGGCCGGCCTTGATCATCTCGCGACCAAAGCGCTGCGAGGTGATGAAGTAACCGGTGAGGTTGACGTTGATGACCTCGTTCCAGTCGGAGAGCGGCAGGTCCTCCATGGCGGCGAAGCGCAGGATGCCGGCGGTGTTGACGAGAACGTCGACGCGGCCGAAGTCGGCGATGGTGGCGTCGACGGCGGCCTGAACCTCGGCCTCGTCGGTGGCGTTCATCTTGTAACCCTCGGCGTGGATGCCAAACTCGGCGGCGAGGTCGGCGGCAGCGGCCTTGACCTTTTCCTCGTCCAGATCGAGCAGGACGACGTTGGCGCCGTTGCGGGCGAACTCGCGGCAAATCTCGACGCCCATACCGCCGAGCGCGCCAGTCACGGCGCAGACATCGCCCTCGAGCTTAAGCCAATTGCTCATAGGAACTTCCCTTCTTGTGCCTCCCGGTGGGTCGCTCCCATTAACCGACCCACGTGGTTTTCGCTGGTTATCGTATGCTTTGCATTTGCGCAGGTGAATTGCATATTTGTTAGAATGGCGTTAACCGTAGGTTTATAGCTCGCAAGACGATGTGTCCTTGATTGAGTGTGTGACCTGCGAAAACAACCCCCTGTGGCACCATGTGGCCATGGGCGCGAAAACGGGAGATTGACGTGTACGATCGACGACTCGAGGCCATATCGGCCGCCGCGGAGCTGGGAAGCTTCTCGCGTGCGGCGGCAAAATTGCGCGTGTCGACCCCGGCGCTCGTCAAGCAGGTGTCGGGCTTCGAGGCCGAGTTTGGCATCACGTTGTTCGAGCGCTCGCATTCTGGTGTTAAGGTGACGCCGGCAGGTGCTCTGCTGGTGGACGATGCACGTTCGATCATGCGGCAGTCCGAGGACGCGCTGCGCCGTGCCCGACGCGCGGCGGGCGATGGCGGGGCCGTGCGTCTGGGCGTGTCGATGATGTGTCCGGGGCGCCAGACGCTGTCGATGTGGACGGGCGTACACGAGCTGGAGCCATCGTTGCGCTTCGAGATCGTGCCGGTGAGCGACCTCTATGACGAGCGCGAATCCGTCATGCGCAGCCTCGGTCGCGAGGTGGATGTGGTGCAGTCGAGTTTTTCGACCCCGCGCTGGGGTGACGTCTGCCAAAAGCTCCGCATCGTTAACGTGCCGTTTTATATCGACGTGCCACGCACGAGCCCGCTGGCGCGCAAGACACGCATTACGGTTGCCGACCTGGAGGGCATGCGCCTGCGCGTGCTCCGTCACGGCAACGACGCAATGGACAGCCTGCGCATCGACCTTCTGGCCGACGGCGGCGTTGACGTGATCGACGTGGACAGCTTTGACTTTGCGCTCTTTAACGAGGCAGAGGAAAAGGGCGACGCGGTGCTCACCTGCGGCGCATGGTCGGGGGTGCACCCGGCCTTTGTGGGCGTGCCGTTCCTGTGCGGGCGAGAGGTGCCGGTCTTTCTGCACTACCCGCTCGAGCCCACCCTCCAAGTCCAAAAATTCGTCAACGCCATGGCCCAACTCCTCAAGTAGCCAAAAGAGTCCCGTCCCAAATTAGCTACCCTTTGCTACGGGTTTAGCGGTCCTCGCGTTGCGGCCCGGCTGCCTCGGCTGTCTTTACGCGGTTCTTGTCGATGTACATGTTTTTGTCGGCCTGGGAAAAGAGCTCGCGCATCGTAGGCGGTTCATCAAAATCACTGGAAAGCGCGAAGCCCACCGCATAGCTGATGGGCATGTCGGGGTGAGCCTCGGAATACTCGTTCACGTTCGCACGGACCCGAGCGAGACAGGACTCCACGGCAGCCCGATCGGAATCCCGCAGCACCGCGATAAACTCATCGCCGCCGTCGCGGCCCACAAAGCACGTCTCGGATGCTACACTTCCCAGTTGTTGGGCAAAAGAGCGAATGTATTCATCGCCCTTCTCATGACCGAAGTTGTTATTGACCGTATGCAGATTGTTAAGGTCGAAGACGCACACCGCAACGGGCGCCTCCGCGGAGACAGGCTGCTCCTGCCCCAAGACCTCCTCGCACTTGTTCTTGTTGGGCAGTCCTGTGGCTTCGTCGAGATAGACTTTGTTCTGCAGTTCGCGATTGAGCGCGGCAGTTCGCACCGCGCGAACAAGTTCGACCGCAAAGGTCGCCACCAAGCCCATGATGTCGATGATCACCAGGCCCTCGAGATAGTTGAGCGCCGACGCCTTCTCCTGAGAGTAGTCCTCTGCGAGTCGCGTAGCATCGTCGCAAATGCCAAAGAACTCCTCGCTCATGGAGATGATGTCGGTGTTCTCATAGCCGACTTCGCGCACGCGGATGATCTCGGTGCAAAGCTTATCAAAATAATTTGCAAGCTCGGTCATCTTTGCCTGATACTCATCGTCGTCGAGACGGACGAGATTGAGGTCGTCGCTTCCGTAGCGCAAGCCGTTAATGTATGAATCCACGGCCTTGAGCAGGTCGTCTTGTGACTGGCCTGCGTCCTCGAGCTTCACGATGCGCTGCGTGGTGCCGCGTACCAGGCCGGCGTAGTTGACTACGCGCGCCGTGCCCTGGATATCGGAGACGAGCAGCATAACATTGATGAAGAAGAAGATGAGAACTGCCGTGAGCACCATCATGAGCAGGCGCACCGCCTGGCTGGCCTTCTTGGCGACAGAAGTATTCACAAGTTCACTCCCTCAAATGGCAAAAGCGCAGGTGGCACCCAGCGTGCTGAAATTCATGGGTGGTTAACTCTACCATATGGGCCAGCAGCCTCAAACTGCAGCAGACGCTCGTCCAAATTGGCGTGACGCTTGCCTTGTTGTTCTTGACCTGGCCGCGCTATCGGACATGTTTCTGGTCTTGGATCACCATGGGAAAGCTCATCCCGTTTTGTGCGTCCAGAGTGGGATGCGGCTTCCCAAAGGTGCCGTTAGGGGAAACCACATCCCGGTTTATGCCCTTGAAATGGGATGCCGTTTCCCGGAGGGGGCCCAGCGGGAAACGGCATCCCATTCTGGGCCCGAATAGTGGGATACGGTTTCCGGCCGGCATGAATAAAGCCTCCGCAGCTCGTGTGGCTGCGGAGGCTTTATTCGTTGCGGCGCATTGTGTTTGGGTCGTTGAGATGAGTCGATTTGGCCCGAAAGAGGAGGGCATTGACCTTAGGGTCATGCCCGACGAATGAGCGGCAAATCGGCCATCTCGGCGAGCCGAACTACTCCAGTTCAAACGCTCCGGTGTAGAGCTGGTAGTAATACCCGCGCTTGGCGATCAGCTCGTCGTGATTGCCGCGCTCGATGATGCGGCCGTGGTCCAGACAGATGATTGCGTCGGAGTTGCGCACGGTGGACAGGCGGTGCGCGATGACAAACGTCGTGCGACCTTCCATGAGCTTATCCATGCCCGCCTGCACGATGGCCTCGGTGCGGGTGTCGATGGAGCTCGTGGCCTCGTCCAGGATCATCACCGGCGGATCGGCGACGGCGGCGCGTGCGATCGAGATCAGCTGGCGCTGGCCCTGCGACAGCTGGGCGCCGTTGCCGGTGAGCATCGTGTCGTAGCCGTCGGGCAGGCGGGTGATAAAGTCGTCCGCGCCGGCGAGCTTTGCTGCCGCGATGCACTCCTCGTCGGTGGCATCCAGATTGCCGTAGCGGATGTTATCCATCACGGTGCCGGTGAACAGGTTTACGTCCTGCAGCACCACGCCCAGCGAACGGCGCAGATCGGCCTTGCGGATCTTGTTGACGTTGATGCCGTCGTAGCGGATCTTGCCGTCGGCGATGTCATAGAAGCGGTTGATGAGGTTGGTGATGGTCGTCTTGCCCGCGCCGGTGGCACCGACAAACGCGACCTTCTGGCCCGGCTTGGCAAACACGGACACGCCGTGCAGCACCTCGTGGTCGGGCGTGTAGCCAAAGTCGACGTTGTCCATGACCAGGTCGCCGCGCAGCGGTACGTACTCGATCTCGCCGGTTGCGCGGTGCGGATGTTTCCACGCCCACATGCCGGTGTGGTGGTCGGCCTCCTCGAGCTGCCAGGTATCGGGGTTCACCTGAGCGTTGACGAGCGTCACATAGCCTTCGTCGGCTTCGGGCTCCTCGTCGATAAGCTCAAAGATGCGGTCGGCGCCGGCGAGGCCCATGACCACGGCGTTGATCTGCTGCGAGATCTGGCCGATCTGTCCGCAGAACTGCTTGGTCATGTTGAGGAACGGCACCACGACGGCGATGGACAGCGCCATGCCCGAGATGCTCAGGTTGGGCACGCCCAGCGCCAGGAAAATGCCGCCTGCCAGTGCGACCAGCACGTAAAGCAGGTTGCCCAGGTTCATAAGGATGGGCATGAGGATGTTGGCGTACATGTTGGCCTTCTGCGAGACCTCGAAGAGCTTTTCGTTGCGCTCGTCAAAATCGGCCTCGGCGGCAGACTCGTGGCAGAATGCCTTGACGACCTTCTGACCGTTCATGACTTCCTCGATATGACCCTCGACCACGCCGAGCTCGGTCTGCTGCGCAATAAAGAAGCGCGCGGAGTTGGATCCGAGGAGCTTGGTCATAAAGGTCATAAAGGCGACGCCGGCAATGATGACCAGGCACATCCAGACGCTGTAGTACAGCATGATGAAGAACACCGTGACGATGACGATGACCGTCATGAGCAGGTTGGGCAGCGACTGGCTGATCATCTGGCGCAGCGTGTCGATGTCATTGGTGTAGTGGCTCATGATGTCGCCGCGCTGGTGCGTGTCGAAGTAGCGGATCGGCAGGTCCTGCATGCGGTTGAACATCTTCTCGCGCAGCTTCTCGAGCGAGCCCTGCGTGACGATGGCCATGGCGCGGTTCCAGAACAGTGAGGACAGGATGCCGACGCCGTAGATGCAGGCGAGGGTGGTCACGAGCTGCAGAATCTTGGGCTGCGCGGTCGTCCAATCGCCCGACTGCCACGATTCGCTAATAATCTGCAGGGCGCTCTGAAGGAAGGTCGCGCCGATGGAGTTGATGATGGCGCAGAGCACCACGCCGGCGACGACGAGGGGCAAAAGCACGGGGTAGAAGCCAAAGAGCGTCTTGATGAGGCGCGACATGGTGCCGCCCTTGCGGTTGAGCGCGCGCTCGGCGGTCGTTGCCTTACTCATGTGCCTCGCCTCCTTCCTGGGTCTGAGCTTGTGTTGCGGATGCCTCGGTGTCGGCTTCGACGGCCTCTTCGCCTTCGGCAGACATCTTATTTTGCGAGGTGAAGGTCTCGCGGTAGATCTCGCTCGTCTTGAGCAGCTCATCGTGGTTGCCGATCTGAGCGATACGGCCGCCCTCCATGACGATGATGCGGTCTGCATCCTGCACGGAGCTAATACGCTGGGCGATGATGAGCTTGGTCGTGTTGGGCAGATAGCTTGCCAGCCCTGCGCGGATCTTGGCGTCGGTCTTGGTGTCGACGGCGCTGGTGGAGTCGTCCAGGATCAAGATCTTGGGGCGACGCAGCAGGGCGCGCGCAATGCACAGGCGCTGCTTCTGACCGCCGGAAACATTGGAGCCGCCCTGTTCGATCCAGGTGTCATAGCCCTTGGGGAAGCCGTCGACAAACTCGTCGGCGCAGGCCAGATGCGCGGCCTCGCGGACCTCCTCGTCGGTGGCGTTCGGGTCTCCCCAGCGCAGGTTTTCGGCAATGGTGCCGCTAAACAGCACGTTTTTCTGCAGCACCATGGCCACCTGGTGGCGCAGGGCGTCCAAGTCGTAGTCGCGCACATCCACGCCGCCCACGCGCACGGTGCCTTCGGTGGCGTCGTACAGGCGGGCAATGAGGTTTACGAGCGTGGACTTGGCCGAGCCGGTGCCGCCGATGATGCCGATGGTCTCACCGCTCGTAATGTGCAGGTCGATATCGTCGAGCGCCTGGCGTTTCGCATGCGCGGAATACTTAAAGCTCACGTGGTCAAAGTCGATGGAGCCGTCGGCAACCTCGAGCACGGGCTCGGCCGGGTTGGCGATCGTGGGCTCGGCGGCTAGCACCTCGGTAATGCGGTGTGCCGATTCGTCGGCCATGGTCACCATGACAAAGATCATCGACAGCTGCATCAGGCTCATGAGGATTTGGAAGCCATAGGTAAAGATCGAGGAGAGCTGGCCCACGTCGAACAGCGTGCCCTGGCTCGTGATGATGAGCTTGGAGCCCAGGTAGATGATGACGACAAACGCGCCGTTGACACAGATGTTCATCATGGGGTTGTTAAAGGCGAGCAGCTTCTCGGCGCGGGTGAAGTCCATCTGGACGTCGCGCGCGGCGGTCGCGAACTTCTCCTTCTCAAAGTCTTCGCGCACGTAGCTCTTGACCACGCGCATGCCGGTGACGTTTTCCTCGACGGACTCGTTAAGGGCATCGTACTTGTGGAACACGCGCGAGAAGATGGGGCGCACCTTAAAGATGATAAAGAACAGCCCAAAGCCCAGCAGCGGAATGATGACCAGGTAGACCATGGCGACGCTGCCGCCCATGATAAATGCCATGGTAAAGGCGAAGACCAATACCAGCGGCGCGCGCACGGCGATACGGATGATCATCATAAAGGCCTGCTGCACGTTGTTGATGTCGGTGGTCAGGCGCGTGACGAGCGAGGAGCTCGAGAACTCATCGATGTTGGCAAAGCTGAACGTCTGGATCTTATAGAACAGGTCGTGACGCAGGTTCTTGGCGAAGCCGCAGCTCGCATGGCTGCAGGTGACGCCGGCAGCGGCGCCAAAAGCAAGCGACGTAAGCGCGATGAGCACCAAAAAGCCCGCGGTGGGAAGCATCTCGGCTACGGTGGCACCGTCTTTGATGGCGTCGATCAGGTTGGCGGTGATAAATGGAATCAGCATCTCGCAGAGCACCTCGCCAAGCACGAGCAATGGCGTGGCAACAGCGACTTTCATATAGTCGCGGATGCTGCCCATGAGGGTTTTAATCATCCAGTTCCTCCCAGGTTACACGGATTTTCTCGAGCATTTCGGCGAGCTGCTCGCGCTCGTCGTGAGTGAGGGCACTAAAGGCCCGTTCTCTAAAGCGGATGCGGGCCGCCTGGTCGATGCGGGCGTTTTCCCGGCCGGTTTCGGTCAGGCGAATGGTGAGTTGCCGTCGATCCTTGGGGTTACGGCTGCGCTCGATGAGGCCGTTGAGCTCGAGCTTGGACAGGATCTCGGAAAGTGACCCCGGCTTGAGGTCAAAGTGCACGCTGAGTTCCTGCTGCGACATCTCGCCGCCGGGTTGCTTGGCCAGCAGGCAGATGATGGGCGCCTTGCCGGACACGCCTCCGCCATGAAAATGCATGTAATGGCCGCAAAAGCCCAGGCCATTGAGGATGCGCTTGGCAAGCTTGTCTTCTGAGCTAACCGCTTCGGGTGCATCCGCCGGCTGTGACGGGTCGCCGTCGGGCTCGTGCGAACAAAGGTTAAGAGGTTCATCGCACATGAATTAGTGTTGCTCCTTTCTTTAGTTAGGTAGTGGAATTGTTTTGTGCCTAACTAATCTAGGAGCATGAGAAATGAATGTCAAGGTACCAAACTTATTAAGTTACGGCGTTTTGCCAAACGCCGTAACCGCTCGACGCTGCAAACGCTCCTAAGCAGCAATCTGACGTTCAATCGTCGGGCATGGCCGCAAGGCCTATGCCCCCCATTTCCGAAACCTTTCCGCAACAATGCGCTCTTCGCGACCCTGGCGACCGCTCACAACGCCTCCTGCGCTACACTTAGTCGCACTGTGGCGCTGCTGCGCCGTGCCCGAACCAAGGGAGACCCTCATGAAGAATACTCAGCTGCTGCTGATTAACGATATGTGCGGCTACGGCAAGGTCGCGCTTTCCGCCATGCTGCCGGTGCTGTCGCATATGGGCTACCGCATCCACAACCTGCCGACGGCGCTGGTGTCCGATACGCTCAACTATCCCAAGTTCTACATCCACGACACCACAGAGTACGTGCGCCAGAGCCTCGCCATCTGGGAGGAGCTCGGCTTTGAGTTCGACGCCATCTCGACCGGCTTTATCGTGACCGAGGAAGAGACGCGCATCATTTCGGACTTCTGCCACCGTCGCGCGCAAAAGGGTACCAAGGTGTTCGTCGACCCCATCATGGGCGACAACGGCAAGCTCTACGCCGGCGTGCCCGAGTCCACGATCGGTCTCATGCGCAGCCTGCTCGAGTGCGCCGACTATGCGGTGCCAAACTATACCGAGGCGTGCCTGCTCACCGATACGCCCATTGCCGAGCAAATCACGCCCGATGAGGGCCGCGCTCTTGTGGATGCCGTGCGTGTCCTGGGCGCCAAGTCGGTGGTCATTACGAGCGCTGTGGTCGACGGTGCGAATGTCGTCATCGGTTACGACCATGTGGCGGGGGAGTACTTCACGATTCCCTTCGAGCTGATTCCGGTCTACTTTCCGGGCACGGGCGACACGTTCTCGGCGGTGCTTGTCGGCCGCGTTATGGCCGGTTGGAGCCTGCAGCGCGCGACGAGCGATGCCATGCGTGTGGTAGCGGAGCTCATCGAGCGCAATGCCGACCAGGAGGATAAGTCCGCCGGCCTTCCCATCGAGGCCTGCCTGGATGTGATTGACCATGAGTAACGCCGACGAGAGCAGCACCGAGGCGGCGGGCGAGAACAAGCCGCTCGGTGCCCCGCGCGGCAGGCGCCCACGTATTCGCATTAGCTGCGTGGACCAGCTGGGCACATGCCGCTGCCATCACGGGCACAAGCCGGGTGACGTCTTCGACTTCGACCGAGACCGCGGCAAGATGTGTGCCATGGCCTGCCATGTGGGCTTTCCCTATATCGATATCCTGCGCTATGGCGGAACCGTGCCTGGCAACGAGCCCAGTACGGCAAAGTTCTGCTGCCCCGAGGTCGATACGCTGAACGTCTGGCTTGCCGAGATCGTCGACGAGTAGTCGAGCGCAATGTGACAAAGGGACAGTCCCTTTGTCACATTCGCCGGGGCTGCCTCTTCTTTCTGCTTATAATCCTAAATCTCTGCATTTCATCCGATTTTAGGTTCTAAAAATCCTACATTTCATCGATAATCAAGCGCATAAAACTTTGCATTTCATTTGATGACACTGAGGGGAGAGCCTATGCTGCGCAGGAAAATAGCGGCAGAGCTGGAGCGTTGGCTGAAGTCTGCCGAGCAAAAGGCCTTATTCATCACGGGTTCTCGCCAGATCGGCAAAAGCTATTCGATTCGCGCGTTTGGCAAAGCCAACCACGCAACCTACATCGAACTCAACCTCATGGAAAATCGCCAGGCAAAAGATGCTCTTCTCGAGGCGCGAGATGCCGATGATTTCATCAGCAGGGTGACGCTTCTTTCGGGAAAGCCGATAGCGCCAGGCAAAACGCTCGTGTTTATCGATGAGGTCCAAGAGGCCCCCGACATCATGACGATGGCAAAGTTCCTTGTTGAGGACGGGAGGTGCCGCTGGGCGTTTTCGGGGTCAATGCTTGGGACCCAGTTCAAGGGTGTCAGGTCCTATCCCGTGGGGTATGTCCACGAGCTTAGGATGTTCCCGCTCGATTTTGAGGAGTTTTGCTGGGCAACCGGGGTGAGCGAGGGGGCTCGCCAAACGATACGCGACGCGTGTATCAGCGAGAAGCCCATTCCTGGTTACATTCATGGCGCGATGATGGCAAACTTCAGGACCTATACCGTTGTCGGCGGAATGCCGGAGGTCGTGCAGCGTTTCCTTGACACGCAGGGCGACCTTGCCTCTGTTCGTCAGCTACAGTCCGAGCTCAACGAACAGTACCGACGGGATATTTCCAAGTATGCAAGCGGGCGTGCCCTTCAGGTGCAGAGCATCTACGATCAGCTCCCCATTATGCTTGAGGGCGAACACAAGCGTTTCGTGCTCAATTCCATTGACCCCAAGGCGCATTATGAGAAGTACCAGCGAGATTTTGTCTGGCTTGTCGATGCCGGCGTTGCTCTCAAAGCCGATATCGTAACCGAGCCAAAGTCGCCCCTGCTCAAGACGGCACGGCCATCGCAGTTCAAGCTATATCAATCGGATACGGGCATGTTGATGGCGCGCTACCCCGTTGGAGTCGCCCAAGCGGCGTATCTTGATAGCAAGGAGCCCAATCTGGGCGGCATTTACGAAAACGTGGTGGCCCAGCAGCTGGCTGCCCAAAATCGCCAGCTTTACTACTATCAGACAAAAAAGCGCGGTGAAGTGGACTTTGTGGTCGATGGACCGGATGGGACGGCTGTTCCGATCGAGGTTAAATCGGGCTCCTATTACCACGCGCACGCTGCGCTCGGTCATGTGCTTGATACGGCTGAATATGGCGTAAGGCTCGGGATTGTTTTCTCGAGAGGCAACGTTGAGCGCAACGGAGCGGTTCTCTATTTGCCGCTATATGCGACCTGGGCCCTTACGGATGTTTTGGGCGACTCCTGTGCCGAGGGGATAAAGCTGGAGGTCAAGCCGGTCTAGGGCCAGTCCCGGATGTGACAAAGGGACAGTCCCTTTGTCACATTCATGAGTGTGGATTTTCTCCCGTATAGAGCGCACTTGAACGCTCAAAGTGGGAGAAAATCTACGCTCGATTTATGCCGTGGGCGCGGTTCGTGCGCCCACGAACCTACAGCTGCTCGAGCATAGCGGTGCAACCGGCGAGTACATCGCGGTAGGTGGCGTCGAAATTGCCGGTGTACCAGGGGTCGGCCACGTCGCCAGGGCGATCGGTCCAATCGAGCAGGCGCGAGATCTTGCCATCGGGGTCCTTCCCAAAAATTCGGTACAGGCCGCGGGCGTTCTCGTCGTCCATATAGACAATGTGGTCCCAGTCGCCATACTCCGCGCGACGCACCTGACGTGCACGATGTGCGACGACGGGAATCCCGACCTCGCGCAGCTTGGCAACGGTACCGTGGTGTGGCGGGTTGCCGATCTCCTCGGTCGAGGTCGCAGCGGAGTCAATGACAAACTCGCCCGCGCGCCCGGCGCGCCGCACCAGCTCGGTAAACACGGACTCAGCCATCGTCGAGCGGCAGATGTTCCCATGGCAGATAAACAGTACGCGTTGCATATGCGGTTTCCTTTCTAGGCGGTCGCGCAGGACTTACAGACTGCTCTTGAGGCAGTTTGCTCCAATAAAGCCCGCTGCGTAGTTTACCTGCGATAATAACAAGATAAGACCTTTAATCCCAACGCCTCTGCTGTGTTCAAAGAGTTGAATGGCTCTAAAAATCAGTTTCCAATATAGGGTGGAGAATCCACTTTATTAAGGCCAGAAAACAGGCAAAAGTAAAAGCAAAAGTAGTAAAAACGTAGTACGGCTCAAATTTTTACTACCAATGTTTACCTGCGGTTTTGTTCAATAGCAAGCATCTCGTCTTGAATATCTTCAAGCCCAAGATGGGTGTAAACGTTGTAGGTGGTGTTGATATCTGAGTGCCCCATAATGTATCTGAGCTTTGCTGGACTCATGCCAGCGCGTGCCATTCGGCTACAGAAAGTGTGTCTGAGCTGGTGCGGAGTTATATGAGGCAGTTCTTCCTTATAGATGCGGTTGTGCTTAATGATGGCGTGTTTGAGCCTATGCTCCCAATGCAGAGCAACGCATGGCATCTCGTTCTTGTCTAGGCAGATGAAGCCCCTTACCCCATCAATAACAGGCTCTTCTTTTGGCTGCGCCCTCTGTCCGATGAGACTGTGGAAGGCCTTTTCGACAGAAGCGGTCATAGGGATATACCTCATACCAGATTTCGTCTTGGGTTCTTCAACGTAATACTGCATATCTCTCGCACGATGGAGTTGCTTTTGAACGCATATGCAGTGATTTTCGAAGTCAATGTCATCAAAGGTCAGGCCGCAGTATTCAGAAATTCTGAGTCCAGTGTTCAACAAGATGAAGTAAGTCTCAAAGTAGCGCGAAAAGTGATGATCCGAGCGCATGAACTCAAGGAATAGCCGTTCCTGTCTAACGCTTAACGATTCTCTGGATACCGTATCGTTGACCAGAACATTGATAAGTTCGAAGTTAAAAGGGTTGCGTCTTATAATTCCGCATTCTTCGGCCAGTTGGAAAGCTGGTCTGAGTACGCCTCGGATGCTACAGACGCTGCTGTATCCCTTTCCAACATCTTGCTGAAGGTGGATGAGCCATTTCTTTGCGTCCAACACCGTAATGTTTGATATTTTGGCTTTGCTGAAGCTGTCTGTTTTCAGGTAATTGGTGACGGTTTTATAGGCGCTAACAGTTGTCTTTCGTACCGCAACCTTGGTCGCAAGGTAGTTCTCAACCAGAGTCATCACGTTCATGTTCTCAGGTGCAATGTGGTCGAAGAGGTCTTTTTGAACCTGCTGCTCTTTTTGTCTTAAGCAGAGGTCTCTCTTTTTGCCGTGCGGCGTTTGGTCGTGAATTGTCAAAGTCCACGAATAGACAAAGCAGGTTTTTCCCATCCAATTGGTGTATTTGAACGAGTAGCGACCGTCTGGGCGCTGGCCTTCTCCGCGATGGAGAACTCGACCCTTGTTATCTTTCCTATTCGACATAGCTTGGATCTCCTTTCAGAGACTCAAGCACGACAACATGATTGTAGCTATGGGGTTGTCTATGCCATGGTAAAAGGGTTCGTTTATTGGGTTAAATTAAAGGAAATGAGGCCTATTTGCCCCGTTGGGGCTGGGGTTGGAGTAAGTGCCCATCGGTGCAATTTCAAGCCTTAATTTCGCTCTCAGCGTGCATTTTTGCTATAGGCTGAGCAGACATCAATTGAAATCGCAGTTTGAAAGAAAGGGCACCGTGGCGAAGTGCGCTACGGTGCCAGACATTGCATTGTGTGGGTTGAGGAGCCTATGCGACTGTTGCCCTAAGCATGACTTTCTCGCCATCGCCTGCCAAAAGATAGCTAATCCCGTTTTTACTTGTAGACCCACTATTGCCTTCGACGCTGTTTGCAAGATTTGTAACGACTTCCTGAGCATCGGTTTTTGAGAGTGAGGAATCACAGGCCATTATGAATCCACGTGCAACAATCGCTGAGTCGCATTTCTTGGTGTCAATCATAAGGATGGGGGACGGGTTGCAGGAGCTGTCATACCTGCTGCTCTTTGTCAGATTGCTCTGCCCGTCCATTGTCGTAAAAGAGAGCATTGCGTACATATCGGGGTTCTTTATGTCATCAACAAACACATAGGAAATAAGCTCATCGGTGCTCTTGTCGATAACGTCTGCGTCTAGATTGCTTTTGAGCTTTCCATTGAAGGAGCTAGGGGAAAAGGAAAATGCGGAAGGGGCGGTCTCCTCTGTCGCGGTCTGGTCGTTGCCTTCAGATGACTGGCTAGTTTCGGTTGAAGGGCTATCGTCTCCCGCTTCATCGGTGCTATTCGGGGCTGGAATTATCTTTCCGCAGCGCGTACAGACTTTTGAACCATCGCTTCTGTCCTCGAAGCAATGATTGTCTGGGTTTTTCTCTCCGACGGTTTTCCTACAGTTGACACAAGTTTTCGGTTCGGTGCATGTTGCAGAGTTCCAGCTGTGTGCATCGGGGTCAATCTTTCCATTGGGATCGACTTTTCCGCATTTATAGCAGTGATTAACTTGGCAACAGTTGTTTCCGCTCCACTTGTGTATGCAGATGATGTTCGATGCGAGCATGGCCCCAACGGCAATTTCTGCGACTGCGACTATGCCGAGTACTGCTGATGCCAATTTCATTTTGCCTGAAACGACCTGCTTCTTTTTCTTTTGCCCCTCTTTCGCCGCCTTTTTCGTTTGCGTATCGGGGAGTTTGTTATTGTCCTGTGCTTCATTCGAGGAGCCATCTTTTTGCTTATCGGTCACAGATTCTGGTTGATCGCTTTGGGTGCCTTCTGTATCGCTGGTTGCTTCGTTGCTGGAGATACTGTTCAGCGGAAAGCCACAATTTGGGCAGGTTGGAGCTTTGTCTGAAACTTGCTTCCCGCATTCTGGGCAGTTGATAAGGGGCATGACCTCTCCTTCCAAAGAAATCCCGACAAAGTGGAAGGGGAGAAGCACATCAACTAAATGAAGCGATGTGGAGGACACCTACCACAGTTACCACACCGCAAGGCTTCACATGCATATGCGAACAGACCTTGAAAGGCGGGTGCCCTCCAATTCGCCTGTTTGCATACGCAAAGCAGCAGCTATGCCATTGTGAAGCTCCATCCAAATATATGGATGTTGCGGTGTGGTAGATGAGATTGTATCAAGGACACGGGCTTTCATTTTGAGTAAAAGGGCGAACGTCACCGCTTCCCGCTGGCATTTCTCAGGGCGCGAAGATTCAAGGCGTTTTAGGCAGCTAGCGGTCTTCTCGATAGCATTGGCGATTATGCCTTGGCAATACGCTATTTACAGTGAAGGTAGACGGTCGGAGGAATTTATTCTTCCTGTCATGTTGATATCAACTACATAGATGGGGTCTGCCAAGTAGAAGTTGAGGCAAAAGTGTAAAGCGCCCCGTATGCGCCAAAACAGACTGGGGCGGGGACTTACGAGGTAACGCGCCTTCTGCAAGCTGGGAGTGCGCAAGAGAGTTAAGCCGCGTCACAGTGTATCCCAAAATTCATAACATTTGAGACATGAGAAACACTACTCCCCAAGTGAGTCTTTTGAATCAAATAGTGTCCTAAAAGATATTCCAAAAGTCTATGTCCCAATATAAAATACTAATAGGACTTTTGAGACATATAGGAATTGGAGGCACGCGATGAAGTTCCTCTACGCTCGCTGCTCAACAAAGGAACAGAACGAGGCAAGGCAGCTTGAATATGCGCACGAGCTTGGCTTAAAGGATAACCAGATATTTATCGACAAGGCTTCGGGCAAGAACGCTAATCGTCCCGCTCTGAAAGATATGCTCTCTCGTCTGCGCGAGGGCGATGAAGTTTATATCACTGAGCTGTCTCGACTTGGCAGGAGTACTAAAGACCTAATTGACCTTATGGAGACCTTCGAACAGATGCATGTCGAGGTTCATAGCAAGAAAGAGGCTATCGAAACGACCACTCCAGCAGGCAAGTTGATATTTCATATGCTGTCAGCCATTGCTGAGTTCCAGAGGCAGATCATCCTTGAGAATGCTGCCGAGGGCAGGGAGGCCGCTATGAAGCAAGGTGTGAAGTTCGGCAGACCTAATGTTGATGAAGACGCTCTCAACATGGCTCTCTATCTATTTGAAAACGATAGAACGAAGTCGGTTAAAGAGATATGTGAAAAGACTGGAATCAGCAGGAGCACTCTATATAGAGAAGCTGGCAACAAAAATGTATGTCGTAGTAAATAAAAATCAAATATATAAACTCGATAGCTCAAAACTATATCGCGAAATAGGGAATTGATATTGATGGTTTGGCGTATAGCCGTTACATGCTAGGGGATACTTTCACTGTACCTAAATAGCGGAGTTGGTAATCTTAATTAAGGGAGGTGAGTTTGTATCCGCTACTTACTAACGTATCTACCTGCATGTTTAACAATATCAATCTCGCATTACTTATAGTTTGCTACATCTCTTCGAGACGTAGCAAATGATTATATTTGTCACCTTTCAAGTCCCTAAATAAATATTATTTATATATGGTAGTTGATTGGTGACAAATTATGCGAGATGAAATCGAGCATCTATAAGTTAATAAAAAAATTATAGTGACAAATTAAATTCGTGCAGGAAGGTAATTCAGTTGGATTGATAGGAGGTTTATTTGGATTTAGAGCTAAAAGTTGGAGAGTACAGCTACAAGGAAATGTGTGAGCTATTTCACGAGAAACAAAAAACGGGCAAGTCGAAGCAACTGCAACTGAAGCATTGGGAACTGTATTGCCGCTATGAGAGGCCGACCAATCGATTGTTCGTTGTAAATGAGGTTTACAAAACGCCGTTGGAGAGGATTGACGGGAGAAAGACGAACGGGAGAAAATCGGAAATCGAGGAAGAGTTCACCATCCTATTCAATTCGCTATTCGTTCGGGAATTGACGCGAAATAGGTACCATACAGCAAATGGACAATGGCAGACAGCAAGACTGACCAATGGCGAGCTTTCTGAATATTTTGGACTGTATGGGGATCGTCTTTATTATGCAAAAAAGGACAAGAAGATAGACGATGACCTATTTCAAGAGCTGACATCCAAGCTGAGTGGCAAAAGAAGGAGTCTTATTGTCGACCGCGTTGCAAAGATAGATTGGGTTGAAGTGAGAAAGGAGGTGATCGTATATTGGGGGGACCATCCTTCTTACTATGGCGAAGAGTATCGAGAGTCTTTTAATTCGTATCGCATCGAGTATGTTCGCAAACATAGATATAAATCTCTTGCGGATGTAATAAAACACGGTGAGTGGTCTGATATGTCTGAGTATGTACTTGGGCGATTTAAGGCAACGTGGGAGAGTTCCCTTGCTGAAAAAAGTCCCTGGATATTGTCGGACTATGGTTCAATAAATAGGATTGAATCGTGCACCTCGTTCGGACTTAAAGAAGGAATGGAGAGGCCGCCGTTTCATTATTCTCTTGAAGAGGTTGATTCTGCTAGATATAGCTTCAACCTGAAAACAGTGGCATCGCTGGTCAAACTCTTCGAAAAACAAGTGCCAACAAAGGGTTGGAATATGGAACAGGTTCGCTATCTCCTTAGGAAATATGTTTTGTTGCCCAACTGGCAAGACTATAGGAAACGTTCCAGGGCTGCATAGCTCTTGTTTTTGTCTAAAACTGAAAGGCAATAGAATGTGCCGTAGAGGCCATGGAGAATGACTTGGAGGAAGGGCATCATGCACCCTCCTCCAAGTTTAATTGTTAGCGCCGGAATAATTTAGCCAAATATAGTCGGCCGAGATTGACCAATCCCGGCCGACCCATTTTAGCCAACAC
>NZ_JBDMGT010000040.1:0-19647 GCF_039752775.1 Collinsella aerofaciens
CGACGCGGAAATCGCGCGCTGTTGACGCGCCCCCGCAGTGCCCGCTTCCCCCAAGGACAATTATCAGTGCAGGTAGACGGCTTGCGCATTCCGTGAAATGCAGGGTATGGACGGCCGGTCCGGGTCCAGCCCCGTAATCCGGCATAGTTTTGAAATGATACTAATTCACTAGCAGGAAAACTAGGTCGTTCTAGCGCCTTGTCGCCGGCTAATTTCCGAGTTCCAACCAGTTGCACAGAACATTTGCTCGCAGTCGCGTCTCGGCGCGCTTCATTGCCTCGGATTTGGCTTTATATCGAATCCCCAAACGACTGCAGACGCTTTTGATTATGGCGTCTAGCTGTTTTTTGTCGTTAAGCATATCGTGGGTTACCAAGAACACATCGAAACCCATGCTCTGGAGCGCAGTCATGCGCTCCGCATCTTGGTCAAGTACCGCGCCTGACCCATGGATGACCTCACCTTGGATTTCGATAATTGCTGCCTTCATTAGGATTGGGTTTACAATCACGATGTCACCGTAGCAAACCTTTTGACCTGCGATGCTTTGGGCTTCCTCGGATAGAGGGGTTAAATCGTTGAGGTATACGTATCTGAATCCTGAACCACCTAGACGTCGAGAACGACTTAGAAGCAGGACCCCCGCGACCTCGAGTGGAGATGCAGCAATGCCGATAACCTGCTGAGCGGCATCATAAAACTGCTTTCCCCACATTTGACTTTTGACCTTTTCGGCGAATCGATGCAAGTCGCTCAGTTCGATGAGTGGCTTTCTCATCCAAAGCGAAGTACCTTTGAGTTTCGTAACCTCTCTTCCATCCTCGCGATTGTTCGTTTGGCCTTCATTTACTGGGACCTTTACGGTTGTGCGGGCATAAACTCGTTTCCAAGGAATCTCGTCTTCGCCTTCTCCAAGTTCGAACAGATTCTGCGTGCTGGAATTGCGATTCTCCTTTAACGCGATTTTTAACTGCATTTCGACAGCGGGGGTCGGCTCGAAAACAGAAAACCAGCCGCAAAGTTCGTACATAGCCAGTACGAGATCTATTGGGGACACAAAGCGTGTCATAGTAAATAACGTGTTAAGCGGATTGGTGACGCTAAAGCCTAAATGAGTGTCGGTTGTTGTGCCGGTATCCGAAGCCCCTTCCCAGCGAATAGTGGAGCGCAATCCCGAGTGGTGATTACAACAACCTGGCGAAGCAACAGCGATAATCGGGGTCTTGAGGACATCGGTTACGAAAGGGGCTTGGGATAGGGCCCGCCAGCCGTCATCGGAGCTGGGTAGGCGCGGGTAGAGGTCATGCACCTGCGGTGGGCAGCGCCAGTAGCGGAATGCGGTGTTTGCGCAGACGATTTCGTCCATGTGGCCTCCCCTGGTTTCGACCGTAGGCCGTGCGGAATGCGGGCATGGCCGATTATCTACCGGGGCATCATGCGGGTAAGTACGGGAAGCAAACCAAATGCTGACAAAAGCATGCCGAGTTCCGCCGAAAAACCGTCGTGTGATAGAAAACCGCTGGAAGGAGCTTTGGGCATGTGGTCCCTGTCTCCACATTTGCGCGCGGATCACATGGGGAATTCAATGAAAATACGCATGCGTTTTATACAAAACATGCAATGGCGTCAGCAAAAAGGGTGCGAAAAAAATGACGCCTTATACGACTACGATTCGTTTTGGAGTCACCCTTGGTGTCAAAAAAGAAAAAGGTCAGAGGTTTAACACCTCTGACCTATGCTTTAGATGGTGGGCGATACAAGATTCGAACTTGTGACCCCATCCGTGTGAAGGATATGCTCTACCCCTGAGCCAATCGCCCGTCGCCTTTCGGCAAAAGAGATACTAACATAGCCGTGCGTGGTTTACCAAGAACTTTTTGCTTCCGATTTTAAATTCGCGGGCGCAAACCGCGCCACAGCAATCAGGGCAGCCGACAAACCCCCAGCTAAACCACCCTTTATCGCTTGATCCACGAGGTTTCGGGCCGGCAGATAAGTCGCGCGTTGTTGTAGGCCATGTCGAGCGTGAGGCAGGTGCGCGCGGCGTAGAAACCGTCCTCGCGTTGGATGGTCAGCGCCAGCTCGGGCTTGTCGCCGGTCAGGCACAGCGGTAGGAGTAGCTGGATCCGGCCGCCGTAGAACTGCGGCACCGCGAGCGTATAGTTGGCTGCGGCGCGGCGGGCGGCCTCGACGACGGCTCCCTCAAAGGCACGGCGCAGCAGCAGCGAGTTGCCCTCCCCCATCAGGCTGGCGGGAATACGAGTCAGGTTCTCTTCGTCGCCCAGAATGTGGTCGATGTTGGAGCGGGTGGGAAGGCGGTAGTCAAAGACAAGCTCGGAGGGGTCCTCGGCAAAGCGCACGCGGCACGGCAGGTACTCAAACGAGACCAGCATGGGGTCGCTCTCCTTAAAGAAACCCTTCAAAAACCAGCGCTGGCGCGCGTCGGGCTTGGTGTTGGGCTCAAACAGGCCGTAGATGGTCTCGTAGCGGCGCGTGTACAGGCCGGTGTTGAACAGGCATCGGTCGTCGTCGAACACCAGCGGCAGGTTGGACGGCGCGGTCTGGTCCACGTCGCGCTCGGTCAAAAATACCGCGCGGCTAAACGAAAACGACAGGTAGTTCTTGAGAATGCGGTTGCAGGGACCCCAGTCCTCGGGATCGGCGAGGTCGGCCAAGCGCTCGTAACAGGGCTCGGGGCAAAACGCAAAGTCGTATACATTGCTGCACAGGGTGTTGGGGATCTCCATGTGGCGTCCAATCCATCTCATAGCTGGCGTGCGGATGCTTTGATTCTATACGTGCGAAGCGTCGTCGGAGATCACGATGCAATGGCACCTTAGCTCGTTGGCTAGATCGTCGAGCGTGCGGCGTCTAGCAACGAGGTCATGGATCCAGGCGTAGTACTGGTTGTCTTTGGGCTCGGAGCTGTCGGACAGCTCGACCGGAGTGCCGGCGAACCTTAAGACGGACAACGCAAAGACAAGGCTGGTGCGTTTGTTGCCGTCCTCAAAGATGTGGTCCTTGACCATGTGCTCGGCCACGTAGGTGACCTGGTCAAAGATGTCTGTGAAGCGATCGGCTGGCGATTGGCCGAATATCGTGCAAAACGCACCCACAAGCACGGACTCGACGCGCCGAAGTTCGCGCGCGGCCCTTTCGCCCGTAGCGTCGGTCGTATAGCAGCGTCCGATTGTTAGCAGCGTACTGTGAAGGCGCATGACGGCGCCGGCCATGGCCTCGAGCGACCCAGCGTCATCGAGCACTAGCGGCGCAACAGGAAGCACCCGCCCGTCAACATCGGCAATCATGAGTTCTCCAAAAGCCTGAGCGCGTTGGGCATGGACGCTATGGTTGACTCAGCTGCAAGGTCGATTGACATAATGATGTCAAGTGAAATAGGCGAAGTGGAATCTGCCTCGTGCGCAATTGAAGGATCTTCCTGGCCAGCACAATCAGCACCGTCATCAACTTGAACGTAGTTCCAAGGCATGTCCGCCTCCTTTAAATAGATACGCCTCGCGGACGTCGTGGCGAGGTAACACGCGAGAGCCGACAGCGGATATGTCGACAAGCGTGATCATGGTTCAATTGCGGTTTAGCAATAGAATGTCAGGGAATCATCACCAAAGGTTTCGCGCCACTTGTCACAAATGTATCGATGGTTCATGGTGATTAGTTTTGAAAGATCCCTGAGATCCTTAGCCGGAATCTTGCTCTCGTTGTTCGCAAGTGTGCATCCGCCATTTTTAGTGAGCCAAAACTTAGTCGAGTTAGCAGCCGCCCTCTTTACCCCTACATGGATGTGAACGGGTTCTCCGTTTTCCGCGATCCAAAAGAACAGAACATACTGTCCAAAAACAAGAATTCGAGGCATTATGCCACCGCCGGTCCAGCTTTTTGCCGTTCTGCAAGCTCGAAGATAAACGGAGCGTTTGATCTAACGAACTCGGTCAAAAAATCCAGTTCGTCAGTAGAAAATCCTTCGACGTTAAACCATTTGACCGCAGGTAGAAAGCATTCTGCATGGTCAAAACCAAAATCAACCGGGCGCTCGACGGCTACGCGAACGGTCCCGTCGTCTCGTGTTTCTGAGTAGGCAAACTGAGTGCCGTCATCTAGCTGAACATAGCTCCAAAGCATTGCTGCCTCCTTAGTGTTTATATCCAAGTATAAACAGCCGCTTAGATGCAACGTGATGCGAATTGAATTATTCCCATAAGACCTGAACTGCTGATTATTTGTATTACTGAGATTTGAACCACCTCACACTTCAGTGTCTTTTTGGCATGGAAAACCGTCATTGTGCGAAAGTCGGACTTTATGTCAAGGATCGTCTTCAGATTCAAGCGCTCGCATGCTTAACTACTTGCAGGCGCTTGAATCCTATAGATTACCCAAATGCTGCTCAACAGCCTCCATGCCAACCTCCGCATATTTTAGGAGGCCTTGTATATCGTTGTAGTTCTTGGGCAATCGATCTTTTTCAATGCCAGTAATTTTTGCAAATAATTCGATTGTCAGATCGAGTGCGAAGTCGATTAGTTTTTGAATTTCGCCGTAAGTTAAAGGAAGTCGCCTAACAAGCTCATCATATTTCAGTGCTTCCATGTCGCTATGGGCGAAAACCTTATTTCGCTGATCGCGAAGCATGTCAGTTAGTTTACGGAGACTGTTGAGTCGTTTTTTCCATAAATTGGAAAGGTCATGAGTGGTTATACACACAGTAACCATTCTGTAATGATTTCCGAACAGCTTTTCATCTGAGCGTTGTGACTCAACTTCTTTGGGGTAGAAACGCTCCTCGTCCTTTGCCAATGGATGAACGATTGGATTAAGCCTGTCAAAGTTTGGTCGATCATTAAATAAGGAGATTGCAAGTGCGTCGATTTCAGCAGAATGAGACTTGACGTCTTCTATCAAGTTCCCAATACTGACGTCGCTTTTGGCATCAAATAACCGTGCGCAATTCATGAAACAGGATTCGGTTAATGCAAGTTGTGTAAAGCTGAAGAAGCAGCCAGCGCAAATTACCTCATTCTCATAGTCGGAAGATGCTTTAGACAGTTCGCGAAGGATTGCTAGTTTCGTGTTGGCATAAAATGCCTCGTTGTATAGATAGCTGCAACGCTCAAGCAGCTCAAGAAGGCCGGCGTTTAATTCTTTCTTGGCAGCGTCAACTGTATGATCCGATTCGTGGTACATGTTAGATAAATCCTGAGCAATTGTTGTAATAAATTAATCTACTAATGCGTCGTTAAGAATATGGCCTTCTACATAGTCTATCGAAATGGGTGCTTCAGCACCGACATGCGGCAGCCATGAGCACTGTCCCAAGCAGCGAAAGCGCCAAAGAAGCGGCTATCCAGTTGTTGTCGCCGGTCTTGGGGAGTGCCACAGTTGTTGCGGTGGCAGGCTTGGGCTTGACCGTCTTGGCGACCGTGGTCTTGGTTGTCGCGGCCGCGGGTTTCAGCGAGGGATTTGCCGTGGGCCCCGTGGTGGGCTCTCCAGCAGCGGGGCTTGAATCGGCGGGAGACTTTTCCGCCCCACCGCCCGGTACCTCGCCCCTGTCCGTCTCCCCCGCCGGAGGCGTGGCGACATCGGGCTCAATCACCACATGCGGTGCCACCGCACCGGTGGCATCCACCACGCCACCAGCTCCAAATGCCCCACCAGCAGGCGCCATAAACCGCGCGGAAACAAGCGAACCGCCCGTGCACGCAACGCCGCCGTCGGCACCGGCCGCATCGAGCCACGAGGCAGCGACGGAAAGCCGGCAGCCAGCCGCGCCAGCACCAATGCCCAGATCCTGCAGATACACGCCGTAGGCGCGCACGCCCGCTCCGGACCCGGCTCCCGCGGCGACGACGCGCCCGCGGCCGCGCACGGCCATGTCGCCGGCGATCACGCCGGCCACGGCCTCGTCCGTGACGTCGGCCCCGTCCGCCCGGGCATCGACGGCGCAGCCGTCCACCACGAGCGCCCGCGAGACGTGGATCGCGCACTGCGAGCCCGATGCCGCCAGGGACCCGGTGCCGCGAAGCGTCAGGCTGCCCCACACCTCCATGCCGCACTGCGTGATGTCCGCATCGGGCGCATTCGACTCCGTCACCGAGTTTTGCCCGGCGAGCGTCACGACCAGGTCGCCGTCGGCGGCGGTGGCGTCGCCCGCGTAGCCGTCAAGCTCCAGAAGGCCGGCATCGGTCCAGGCCCAGCCGGGGCCCGACACGCCCGGCTCGCAGTACGTCGCGCCCGCGATAAACAGGCTCTCCGCGCCCGCGGCACAAGAAGGCCCGCCCAGCAAAACGCATAGGCAGGCCATGGCAGCGATCGCGATGTGATGACGGCCGGTGTGGGACTCGGCGGCAAACATAGCCGCTCCGATCTTCGCAGGAGCCAATAGAATATGCACCAGAAAAATGCCCTGGTAGCAGCACCTATTAGTTTAGCGAGATCGATGCGGGAGCAAAGAGAAATCGCGTGGGCAATGTCCACAATTAGGTGTAAATCGTTTTGCCAGCCGGTGAAAGGGAGAATCAGCTTCCGAATTCGCCCTTCACGTTTCTGATGATGTTGTTTGATAAATGGTTCCGATAGTCCATAAAAGATGGTTCATAATAGATTTAGATGAAAAACCTTCGGATTTGTAAGGCGGGGTCGCTGAGACGGTACCGCCTAGTTTTATCAGCGTGCGCCTAACGATTGAGATCACATTCTCCCTCGCGCGCGAAGAAGTCTTGCCCTGCGAAGACTATGATCGGTTGGACAGGCCCGGCGTATATCGCGTACTTCCGTAGTTTTTCTTCGGAATATCCGTATTAAAAATACGGGCAAATTGACCAATTTGCTAAGCTACTTTATCCTGTGTTTCAAATGGACTCAGAAAGCAGAGGAGCCGTGCCATGCTCAAGAAGTTTTCGGTTTCAAATTTCAAGTGCTTCAATAAGCGAATTACATTTGATCTATCCGATCCCGCCAACTATTCATTCAATCAACAGGTAATTCAGGATGGCATTAAGGCAAAGGGCATCATATATGGTGCGAATGGCAGTGGAAAGTCCAATTTCGCCCTCGCGATATTCGACATTGTTCTGCATCTGACCGACAAGGAAAAGCTGCTCAAAAAATACTCGCCATACCGGTGCCTTAATTCAAAGAGTTCAATTACAGAGTTTCAATACGATTTTGTCTTCGACAATATCGAGGTCGTATACCGCTACGGGAAAACCGACCCACAGACGCTTGTATACGAGAGTCTGTACATTGCTGGCGTGGAGGTCTTGAGCTACAGGTTCGACGCTCAAACGGGCCATGTTGACCTGCCGGGCGCCGAGTCCCTCTCGCTTTCTACCGATCTCCCCACTGAGTCCGACAGGCTATCGCGTGTCAAATATGTCAAGAGCAATGCAATACTGCGAGATGAGCCGTCTGCCAGGGCGTTTAGAGCCTTCACCTCCTTTGTCGACAACATGCTCATGTTCTACTCGCTCGATGAGCGTGGATATCAGGGGCTTTCGGTTGGCTCGGATATCTTTACCCAGGGCATTATTCGCGAAGGAAAGATGGAGGACTTCCAAGAATTCTTGCGCCAGCAGGGAATCTCCCTGAACCTCGTATCCGTGGACGTGAATGGAGTTCCCGAGCTTTATTGCAGGTTCGAGGGCGGTACCGTTCCGTTTGCGTCGGTCGCCTCGACAGGCACCATGTCACTTGCTCTGTACTACTACTGGTATATCAAGATGAGCAAGGCTTCCTTGGTCTTTATCGATGAATTCGATGCCTTTTATCACTTTGAATTGTCCCGGTCGATCGTGGAGATGCTACGGGACCTTGAGGGTGTCCAGGTTTTCATTACGACGCACAACACGGACCTTTTGACGAACGACCTCATGCGTCCCGATGTCTATTTCATTCTCAAGGAGGGAGAGATTCGCTCGCTGGAAAAGCTAACACCCAAGGAGCTCAGATTGGCGCATAACCTCCAGAAGATGTTTAAGGCCGGTGCTTTCGATGGCTAGCCCGGTCACGCTCTTCATCGTTGAAGGAGAGTCGCGTGACCTGCGCTTTGCGGAGAAGATGAAGGATCTTTTTCTGAAAGGGAGAGATGACCTGAGGGTGATCTGTCTGCCAGCGGCGCAGAACATCTACATGCTTTACGAGCGGCTTGCAGAGGAGGACTTCGATCTGGATGTTGTGGAGGTACTGAGAGAAACGGTGCCTTCTGCTGCAAAATGTCTAGAGGGCGTGGAGAGGGATTCTGTTGATGAGGTCTTTCTCTTCTTTGACTACGACTCTCATCAGAACAATGCGCCTGGATGCGAGTCCGATGCCCTTGTGGAGGCGATGCTCCTCGCATTCGATAACGAGCACGAGAGCGGAAAGCTCTATATAAGCTACCCGATGGTCGAGGCACTGTACGATTATCGCGCAGGGCAGTGCCAGGCGCATTCAGGCTGTTTTGTTGACAACTCGGAAATCGCTCAATATAAAAATAAGTCGGGAGAGGGAAACGTTAACGTGGGGAAGCACATGGAGCTTCCCCAATGGAAAGATGCAATCGCTGCCTTCGTATTGAGATGCAAGTGCCTGCTACGTCTCGATGAGGTTTCATTTGAGACGTATCGAGAGCTGGTTACGGTCGATGCGATCTTCCGCGAGGAGAAAAGGATGCGGATCGAGGACGGTTCGGTGTTTGTGCTATCGGCTTTTCCAGAGTTTCTGCTCGACTATTTCGGTGATAAGTTCTTTAATTCCATGGCTCCGATGCGCCACCTTAAGTTCGATGATTGCCCCCGAGGAAATGGATGAGACGCAATTAATCTCGCGGGTACAGGTTCTCCTGTCTAAATTGTGAACTCGGCATAAGAGACGTTGTTGGCCATGCCCCGGACAGCATCCAGTCGATGATGTTCTCTTGCCTGATGCCGCCGCGACCTCCCACGTCAACGCGGTCGAGCGTGAGCGGGGTCTTCGGATAGTTGTTCCGAATCGCCTGCAGCGGCGCGAGCTCGGGAAAGTACCTCACTATCAGCTTCCCCCACTCCGACTTCGGGTTCACGCAGGTGATGTGGAACCCGTTAAGCCCAGCTTGGACAAGCTGTTAGGAGACTGGCATTTCGCCTGCGTCGATCTCGAGAGGATCGGCGACAAGGTTGCGAACAAGGACTGGAAAGGTCATTATGAGGGGTAAATAAGATGACAGACAACACGTATTCGGGAACTCTAAAATTCAAAGATGTTGATTTTGTCTTTGTGTTCGATGGCTCTGAGCTTGTTCTCATCCCGCCCAAAGAACGCAAGAATGACATTATGTGGGGTTGGCTAAAAAAAGAAATTTGCCCCGGTGTGTATACATCCGGCGACCCTTTGACTGTTGATGTGCCTTATCTTGACGGCTTCTGCAACGAGACAAGCAAGCGATTGATCTTTTTGACCAGGGAGGAATCGACTGTCGGAAGTCGAAATTCGACTCTGTATATCAACGTTGCTGGGTATCTGGAATGTAGCCCGAATACCAATGGTTTTTGCAGGATGACTCTATCCGGCAGGGCCTTGAATTACATTCATCCGGTTAATAGGGCATTCTCGCAGGTATTTGATTCTGACGACCTTACAGAAAAGGGAATCATCTCTATCAGGACAAATGGATTCGACAGAACTTCGACCGTGAAGAGAGCATTTCGCTTTGAGGGCAGAGATATCGCGGCGTATTTCTCAGTTGGGTGGACATGCAGTATGAAAATTAGTACTCCACCCATCACCCTTAATTCCAGCATGATTTTCGAGTTTGATGAAACGGACGATTACTGGTTTTTCTATCGCCTGTGGCATGCAGCAGAAGACTTCCTCAAATATCTGACATTCAGCAAAAACACACTAATTGAGGATTGCAGCCTGCAGGCTATGTACGACGACTCGCATTACCCCAGCACAGCTGAATTCAAGCTAGCGAGATCCTCAGAGCCATTTGATACCAAGCCTCTTGAAAAAGGTCGATATATTCAGCTGTCTTTGCTGGACCCGTATGAGATTAAAATGTTTGGAGCGATTGCAGACGGAGAAATCTACCTAAGGCATATTCCTGAAACATACGAAAAGGGACATACGCTCGATGCATCGGACTTCGTGCTGACTTCCGCAGCATTTGAATGGGAATTTGACCAAGCGTATCCAAGCGGAGTTGTCAAATCAGAAGCTCGAGTGGCTGCTGAGCAACGAGCATCAGCTCAGATGGATGAATGCATTAACCAAAGCTCCGGAAAAGCTAAAAAGATATTGAAATATGCAAAGAAGAGCATCGGCTTTAGCAATCTGGAATCGAAGATAGTACAGGCTGGTCGAGATTTTCATGAAATGATTGGGGTATTTGGGGAAGGTCTATACAAAAGGAATGATGAGGAATTTTCCTACGAAGTCATTGGAAGCAGGCTGGCTGAGCAAAGAAATGACTTTGCCCATGGAAACATTGACAAGGATTTCAAAGGTGCTGCCATTCTTGATTTGCTGCTTCTACGCTATCTTGTCTATGCAATGCAGCTGAAGCGCATCGGTGTCTCAGCTGCAAATACTCGCAGAGCGATAAATGAGCTATTTGGCTTAATGTATTACCTCCCTGCAGAAGACGGTGACACAGAGACGGTGGCCAAGAACACTGAGATAAATGAGCCGAACAACGAAACCGAAGGCAATGCAGACGAAATCGTAGAGGCGGAATAGAATGGTTCCCGACTGCTGACGCTCCTATTTGGCAAGGTGTTTTTTAGAATCCATTTTGCGCTCGGCCTCGAAGGCTTGCCTGTCCCAATCGAGCGGAAGTCCGGCCTCGACCCATGCCTCGTAGGCCCTCCTTATGGGCTTGAGCTCCCTTTGGCCCCTCTCCAGCATCGAGATGTACTTCTCGCTGGTGCCCAGTATGGACGCCGCCCTCACCTGGCTGACCTTCGCCGCGCGCCTGGCCGCCACGAGCTCCGAGGCGTCCTCGGGCCTCCTGATCTCGTGCGGGCGCATCAGCGCCCGGTACGCCTCCCTGGCCACGTAGCGCTTGAGGCACCTCATGACCTCCCTGTCGCTCTTTCCCCGCCCCCTGGCCCTCTCGGCGTACTCGGCGGTCTCGGGGTCGCGCATGACCCTCTGCCTCGCGATCTCGTGCAGCGCGCTGTTCGCCTGCCGGTCGCCGCCCCTGTTGAGCCTGTGCCTCACGGTCTTGCCGCTCGAGGCGGGGATGGGGCAGGCCCCGCATATCGCCGCGAACGACGCCTCGGAGCGCAGCCTGCCCGGGTTGTCCCCGGCCGCGACCGCGAGCTTGGCCGCGCTCACGGGCCCGCACCCGTACATCGCCAGCAGCGCGGGGCAGTTCTCCTCCAGGGACGCCTCGATCGCGCGCTCCATGTCGAGCGCCGCGTCGCGCGCCGCCGCCCACAGGTCCGCCAGCGCGCCGAGCGCGGCGCCCAGCGCGCCCTCGGCGCGCACGGAGGGGAGCTCCTCCATCAGCCTCGGCCCTCCCATGCCGCGGAACCTCGACCTGAGCCCTTCCGGCGCGGTGGCGAGCAGCGACCTCGCGGTGTTGATCGCCGAGGTCCGCGCCTTCACCGCCCCGGAGCGCGCCGCGAGCATGCAGCGCACCCCGTCGACCCACCCGTCCTGGCTCTTGGGGGTCCCGAGCTTCGAGCCGGACATCGCCGCGCGGGCGGCCCTCTCCGCGTCCGCCTCGTCGCACTTCCCCTGCCCCGGGCGCCTCCTCTGCGTCCTCGCCGGGGAGAGCGCCTCGCGCACGGGCATCCCCAGCGACGCGAGGTGCCTGGTGAGGCCCGCCCCGTAGGACGACGTCCCCTCCATCGCGACGCAGGCCGGCTCCCCGGCCGCGGCGATCGCCCCGGCGAGCGCCTCGTAGCCCGCCGCGTCGGCGGGGAACTGGCGGGACAGGACCTTGCGGCCCCTCCAGTCCAGGACGCACAGCCAGTGCGAGTCGGCGTGGGTGTCGACCCCGCAGAAGACCGGCCCGCGGGCGCCGGGTGTCGATTCGTTTTGCATGTCTCGCTCCGTTCTTTCCGTGCTCGCCTGGACCGGGCAGACGGCACACTGACGGGGCGCGATAGAATGCGGTTGTTCGGGTCCGCGGTATCGCTCCATGCTCCTATTAGGTCATGCGGCGGTCTCGGCTCGCCGCGGCCCGCGCGGGACATGTCAGGAAACGAGGGCAGCCCTGTGGGCGCCAGCGGAATGTGGGGTCACCGCGCGGTCCGCATCTGATGGTGTCGACGTCAATGGTATACGGGTGCATCATCGACGTCTTCAATACAGAAAATATCAGTGCGGAATGTACGGATTGCTGCCGTATCCTTAGTAATTAAAACTGTCCGTTCAGTAGTAGGGGCGCGCCGGCGTTAGCCGGTGCGCCCCTACTTTGGGAAACATAAAACTCGCTTTTAATCGGTTGCCTGCGTAGCTCAAAGCGGGAACAACCGCCATGACGATGCATGCGATACCGAGCAGCGGTGCGCGGCAGCTATAAGCGCTGCTCCTAGCAGGAATAGCGCTAATGAGGCGGCGATCCAGTTGCTGTCGGCGGTCTTGGGGAGCGTGGCGGTGGCGGCGCCGGCAGCCTTGGCCTTGGATGGCGTGGACACCGTGGTCCTGTTTACTGTCGTTTTGGTTGTCGTGATCGTCTTGGGCGTCGCAGTCGCGGGCTTCAGGGCGGGATCCGTCGCGGACCCGGCACCGGGCTGCTCACCGGCAGGACCGGCGCCACCAGCCGGCTCGCCCGCGCCACCCGGTACCTCGCCCCCACCGGTCTCCCCCGCCGGAGGCGTGGCGACATCGGGCTCAATCACCACATGCGGTGCCACCGCACCGGTGGCATCCACCACGCCACCAGCTCCAAATGCCCCACCAGCAGGCGCCATAAACCGCGCGGACACAAGCGACCCACCCAAGCACGCAACGCCGCCGTCGGCACCGGTCGCATTGAGCCACGAGGCATCGACGGAAAGCCGGCGGCCGGCCGCGCCAGCACCAATGCCCAGATCCTGCAGATACACGCCGTAGGCGCGCACGCCCGCTCCGGACCCGGCTCCCGCGGCGACGACGCGCCCGCGGCCGCGCACGGCCATGTCGCCGGCGATCACGCCGGCCACGGCCTCGTCCGTGACGTCGGCCCCGTCCGCCCGGGCATCGACGGCGCAGCCGTCCACCACGAGCGCCCGCGAGACGTGGATCGCGCACTGCGAGCCCGATGCCGCCAGGGACCCGGTGCCGCGAAGCGTCAGGCTGCCCCACACCTCCATGCCGCACTGCGTGATGTCCGCATCGGGCGCATTCGACTCCGTCACCGAGTTCTGCCCGGCAAGCGTCAGCACCAGGTCGCCGTCGGCGCCGATGGCCTCGCCCGCGTAGCCGTTAAGCTCCAGATGGTCGGCATCGGTCCAGGCCCAGCCGGGGCCCGACGCGCCCGGCTCGCAGTACGTCGCGCCCGCGATGATGAGGCTCTCCGCGCCCGCGGCACAAGAAGGCCCGCCCAGCAAAACGCATAGGCAGGCCATGGCAATAATCGCAATGTAATGACGGCTGGTGTAGGACTCTGCAGCAAACATACCCGCTCCGATCTTCGAGGAGCCAATAGAATGTGCACCAGAAAATGCCCTGGTAGCAGCAGCTATTAGTTTAGCGAGATCAAGGTATAAACAAAGGAGATACCTGCGAGCAACACTGGGAAATAGGTGTAAATCGTTTTGCCAATCGGTGAATGGAGATTATGTCTAACGTAATCTCGTAGGCCACTAAGAGCACGCCCTTGCTTTCACCTGATTCATGGCAAATAGGATGGATTTGAACAGTCTTCCCGGGCTCCGGTTTAACAAAGTCTGCGAGCATATCTCTCCGGCAAGGCCGCTAGTCCCATCATTCGACACTGCACGTGGAAAGCCTTTACTGAAGTGCGTTTTTGACGGCGTAGTAATCCCATTTTAGCTCGCCGTATTCACAGCGTTTCATAGCGATATGTTTTTTCTCGTATCGAACTGACAAAGGACATTTCGACAAGTTGACGCGCGCGGAGTTGTACAGCACAACAATGTCGATGCCGGCCTGAACGGCCATGTCGCATTCGTACTCAATGTAGCTGCGATAGTCAATGCCATGCAAGCGAGCGCAGCTCGAAGTCCATGAATTATAACTCTTGCAGTACTGGCAACTTCCTTTTGTTACGCTATTAGTCGAGTCTCCCACGATGAGTACGAAACGCTTAGATCCATCCATTCTCTTTTTCAGAGAGCTCTTTATGCTGCATGGCAAACTGGAGTCGCGCGACTGCTGTAGGTCGTGAGCGTCCGGGAACGAAAGCCCCCAATAATTACTGTCGTTCCATTTATGCAGCTGCTCGACCGCATCTCGATCACCGTCCCAGTCTGCGGCGATGTAGGTTCTTGTCCTATAAACCATCTTTCTCTCCAATCCTATTGTTCCAGGCCTCTGCATAACCGTTAACCTCGAATAACCTCATGCGTGCAGCGGTCTTCTTCGTTAACACGACAACAACGCCTTCCTTAAAATGATGCTTCGAAGCCCTCAGGGTGCAAAGCATGCAACGAAGAAGATCATCCTCTGAGGGTTTTCCGTTTTCGAACCTTGTTATTCCAGACCCCAACAACGGAAGTACGATTCGCCTGCCTGCATACATCCGATCGAGCTCGTCCCACATATTGAGCAAGCATTCCTCATACTGACCACGACGAAGATAAGCACGATTCACTTCATCCATATGGGTGAAGGCGAGCATGGCGAATCCGTCGCAATCCTTAATAGTGCCGAGAGGATAGCAAATTCGGCCATCCCCAGCCTTATAGGGTTTCAGCAAACTCGGTTGCCTTTCTTCGACAGCCTGCTTGAGAGCGTTCCGGTCGGCATACTTCTCAATAAAAATGCCGTTAAGGGAATTTTTTGAAATTACCCTGTCGTCAACCTTAATGTCGAAATATTCATTGAACGGAATGACCTTAACGCCCTCAGTACAAAAAAGGTCGTCGACCACAATGTCTACGTCCATTCCGTTAATAACCAAATGGACTCCGTCTTTATTGTGATGGTATGTGACAATCGCTGCGAAGAAGGCCAGTAAGACAAATAGGATGACGAGCACAAAGAGCCTAAACGGGCATCCCGAATCTTTCGGAAGCAGGTCGATGAGAGACACGCCCGTAACTCCCATAATCGTCGAAATTGCACCAATGATTGCAAACGACCATTTAAAAGACTTTTTTACGAGCGACCATGTAACTATATGAATAATTTGTTTTAGCAAGCGAACTCTTCCACAGACGAAATTAAATGCTGATTCCATCTTAGCCTTTTCGCATTCATCTAGTTTGCCAATTTTCCTCATGTAGCCTGCTCATTTTTGTACCCCAAGAAGTAACAAATTGGTTTTAATACGATGGGATGCATCAGCAGCTGCTCATAGGCCCCTCCCATATTGCCGATAATCACTATTACTAAGTACTTCTAGAGCAATCTGAGGGTACGATCTGACCTTTTGAACTTTGAAATAGAAGAGCATCATCTTCCCCACTATGAAGTCGCAGGGGCAACACATGGTGACTTCCGGCTTCACGTTACCGTCTATTTAAGAAAGCTCAATCGTGCTCTTTGCAACCTCAATACCGGGTGCGAATTTCTGCACCAACGCGTCCAAAATCGCTCGGTTCCCCGGCGTCATCTTTGGGGAAGCGACGAGCTTCATCGAAGAAAATGCTTCGTCTGAGATAATCAAATCGTAAAAGGAAGGAATTTCGGGATCGCATCTATCAAGTATGACCTCAGTGGCCCTCTTAACTGCTTCAACATCACCCTTGATTACAGAGGCGATGCCCACAGGAACTGCCGTCAAAACATATCGCCATTCGTTTTGGTATGACCAGGCAGTGGCTTTGTGAATCCCAAGTGTGTTTAAATCGGCTTCTATCCAGCCGTTTTCGCAGTTACGGATCAACTTTGGAAACAGAAGCGACTTATCGTTCGTATACTGGACTTCATGAAGCATCTCAACGCTTCGGGCCATTTCTTTATTTAAAATTCTTTATCCCAAAAGTCTTCGAGCGGCAATTGAAGTCCATCAAACCTTCCACCAGGAGTATTCAAAACTGCGTCACTAGATAGCTTACTTAGGCTCTCGGTAGACACAGAGTAACGCTTAAACGGATAGCTCTTCATCTGGATTCTTACTCCACATTCAGCTCCAGCATACTCGCGCCACATGGGGATGCTCTCCTCATCAGAAGAGGTCCAACAACTGACGAGCTTCATTTTTCCAAGATTTTGTGAGTCTGCTGAACGCTGTTCTTGTGGGTCATCAACCTTATCTAACCGGTTGAACCTGATAGTCCGATTATGCAGAATCAAGGCCAGCGTATCTAGGCTTGCATAATGATAGAGAACGGCGGGTGCTTCCATGTTTGGCTCCAAACTATAACAATGAGTCCATATCACTGTTCATCAAAATTTATAGACATGATTCCGAAAAATCAATCAGTGCCAAACTGTCCCAAGTACCTTCTCCCCTCCCCAACTCAGTTCAAAAAGTTTGCAGTTGTTGACTGACGTTACCGTAAAATTAACCCCACTTACATATACACGGAGTGTTGGCCTGGCGCCGCCTCCGGGCCTTGGCGCCCACCTTATCGAGAGGTACCGCTATGAAACGAGTCTTTTACCGCTCGCTCTGCGCAGTTCTTTGCGTATCTATGCTTAGTGCAGCAATACCTGTAAGGGTTATAGCGGAAGAAGAACGGCGGCAAGAAGACACCCTAGAGCAGGTTGATACTGGCGCAGCGGTCAATTTAACCGACACCATAACAGGCGCCGTCGATACAAATGAGATCGGCAATGAGTCCGTCAAAAATGATTCCGATCTCGCGAATCCAATTTCGCATCAGGCAGAACCTCAGGTTTCCCTAGCTTCTGACATGTCGCCTGATTCGGAACAAGCCACAAAGGCCGCAGTAAGTGGATATCAGCACAGCGATAGCGCCACCAGCGGCAGTGTCACCCTCTCCGTGGAATGGAACGATCCAGTACTTGGACAGCCAACGACCTTCCATGTAAGCGCAACAGGTGGCAGCGGCAGCTATCTCTTCCGCATGGATGCGCCCTCGTACTCCAACCCCAATGAGTATGCCTACGAGTCGGTCGCCGACCCAAGCCGCGGAGAGTGGACAAAGTTCACCGACGCGTGCGCTAGCCACGACTTTACGTTCACAACGACGGCTACCGGATCATATAACTTCCGCTTTTACCTCATGGACAAGGCGTCGGGCGTTTACTACTTGCGCACCAACTCGTATATCCAGGTTGCAGATGATGCGTATCCCAGCGTTGCGAGCATTGTCAATAAAGCAGTGTCGCAGGCCAAGCAAAAGACAGATGGTTCTGAATACGAAATGGCTTTCTATCTTCACGACTGGCTTCTCGATCAGCTTGAGTACGACAATTCGCTCAAGTGGTCTTCGGCAGAAAGCGCTCTTACGAGGGGGGCTTGGGACGTGTCAAGCCTATGAATCAGCGTATGCGAAACTACTTTCCGCCGCAGGTATAGAAAACGCCGAAACCCGCGATGCCTATGATGGGCACACGTGGAATGCGGTCAAGCTCGATGACGAATGGTATCAGGTTGACTGCACTTGGGATGACACGTCTGATGATTTTTACGGCGATCTAGATCAGCGTCATCTCTACTTCTGCCTTACTGACGAGCTAATGGCAATTGCGCATCCGGGGCACGAGAAGATATATTCTGTTGAGGGCTATGCTACGCGTTCTGGCAGTCTAAAAGATAACTACTTCGTGCGCAATGGCAAGGCCGACGAATGGGCGAGCGCCTACGCCGACCGCATCCAGCAGCACTTGAACGCCAAGGAGACCAGCTTCTCGATAGACGCTGACAACCAAAGTTTTCCGCCCAGTATCAGCGGCATTCAAAACGGAATAATTGCGTATAAGATAAGCCTGTGGGAATGGAAGTCGAACGCCATCAAGGCTGAACTTTCAGCATCGTCTAAAGTAATAACATCATCAAGTAACAAATTGAACGTAAAGCTGAATTTCGAAGTGACGTATCAACCAAAGACTGGTTATGAGGTTTTCTACCACAGCGCCGCCGTCTCGGGCGTCTCGCCCCAGTCGACCCCGGTCGCCTACGGTCGCCTACGGTCGCCCGACGCCGACGCTGTCCGCCTCGGAGCTCGGGTTCTCTAACGGCTCCGCGAAGTTCCTGGGATGGCGCGCCTACAGGGACTGGGACAACACCTGGTGGGCGACCATGCCGGACGGCAGGGCCGGCTGGGTCGCCCTCGAGGACGGGAGGCTCCCCGGCGGCTGCTCCTACCGCCTGCTGCCGGACGGGTGGGAGACCGGCTGGAGCGCCTGGTCGGGAACCGTGCACCTCTACGCGTCCTGGGATGAGCATTGATGCCTATGGGCTATTCTCTCTAAAAGTTTCCGCAACGTATGTCTTCGCATTGAGAATTGAGTTTGAGTGAGCTTCGCTAGGATGCGTCGCGCGTATGTGCAGTGACGACCAAGAGACCCGGTCCGCAAGGGCAGATATGTTCCTGGCTTTTGCCATTCTCGCTAAAGATCGGTAAAATTCTAATTTAGTCGCGATATAAATCGAGGTAAATGGACCTCCAACGTCTGGACGGAGGATTGTCACAGCATTTACACCGCCATACGACTACCTGGGGGTTTGGCATCCCTTTCTCGGTCTTCATAAAGAAAATATTAGATCGCCCCCCAGCAACGAATCACTCGAGTTTAGGAATTTCGTTGCTGGGGGGCGATCTACATAGCGGCTTGCGCTTCGCTCGTATTAGCTTGATTGGGAAACGGAATTACACGAGCAGCTTTGTAGGTATCAGCCAAGTGAATTCATAAGAGATAAGTGCTCGCCTATTTCCTACGGGCGGAGGATGCATGAGAGATACCCCTAATTAAATTCCAAAGGCCGCTTTAATTATCGGCATCCTCTTTGAAACGCCGATTACTAAGGTAGAAACTATAATTGAACCACTCAGAGTAAAAAGAAACAACAACGGGCGATTTACGTTACTCGCATACAGATCTGGATTTGATTGTCCGCAGATTCCGTAGACAAACACGACAACGAAATACATATGCACAAGGTAAATAATTGTGCTCATACGGCGCGCTAGCGCACAAGAATTCAAGTTCACGCCGTACCTGCGGACTGATAGTAAAAACAAACCAATGCTTGCAATTGCGCAGAATGGCAGATGCGCGTCGTTGCTCACCAAATATGTGCCAGCGAGCCCAAACGCAACAGCTGCAAATTCAAGTAACAATGGGACTCTGTTCAGTTGATCCCATTTCAAACCAAGTGCTGCACCCACAGCAATATAGAAAAACCCTTCAAACAGACCGTTGCGAGAACTGCCGAACACGCGACAATAAATCCTAATCGGAACCGCTAAATACACCGGAGCTCCATCCCAGCCCTGCACGTAAGTAATACCGTAGCCAAGGAGTAATAAGATTAGGGAAAATGGAATTATGTGCTTAAACCGCCACCCATTACAGTCTGAAGTGGGCCACCGATAAATTTCGATGGCGAGCATTCGGCGCATTGCCTACGATACGGGCAAG
>NZ_JBDMGT010000041.1:0-18181 GCF_039752775.1 Collinsella aerofaciens
AGGCGCCAGTGACGCCTCCGTCGTGAGCCAGGACTGTCCAAAATAGCGAGTAAAGGTCCGGGGCCTCGCTACGGGGCAGCCTGGGATGGTTATTAGAGATGCAGCACGCGGTCGCGGATCTCCTCGGTTCGACCCTGGTTCCAGAACTGGGTACCGATGTAGCCGCACGTGCGACGGGCGACATTCATCTTCTCCTGGTCACGATTGCCGCAGTTGGGGCACTCCCACACCAGCTTACCGTCGTCCTCGATAATGCGGATCTCGCCATCGTAGCCGCACACCTGGCAGTAGTCGCTCTTGGTGTTGAGCTCGGCGTACATGATGTTGTCGTAGATGTACTGCATCACGCGAATGACAGCCTTGAGGTTGTCCTGCATGTTGGGAACCTCGACGTAGGAGATGGCACCGCCCGGCGAAAGCTGCTGGAACATGCCCTCGAACTTGAGCTTGTCGAATGCGTCGATCTCCTCGGACACGTGGACATGGTAGCTGTTGGTGATGTAGCCCTTGTCCGTCACGCCCGGGATGATGCCAAAACGACGCTGCAGGCACTTGGCGAACTTGTAGGTCGTCGACTCAAGCGGAGTACCATACAGTGAGAAGTCAATATCGCTTTCGGCCTTCCACTCGGCGCACTTGTCGTTCATGCGCTGCATGACGGCCATGGCAAACGGCGTGCCCTCCTTCTCGGTGTGGCTGTGGCCCGTCATGTACTTGACGCACTCGTACAGGCCGGCATAACCCAGACTAATGGTGGAGTAACCGCCCACGAGCAGCTTGTCGATCGTCTCGCCCTTCTTCAGGCGGGCGAGGGCACCGTACTGCCACAGAATCGGTGCGGCGTCAGAAAGCGTACCCATCAGGCGCTCATGACGGCACAGCAGGGCACGGTGGCACAGCTCAAGGCGCTCATCGAAGATCTTCCAGAACTTGTCCATGTCCTGGTGCGAGCTCAGTGCGACATCGGGCAGGTTGATGGTCACAACACCCTGGTTAAAGCGACCATAGTACTTAGGCTTGGCCGGGTCGTAGTTCAGCGCGTTGGCGACATTGTTAAAGCCGTTGCCCGAACGGTCAGGCGTCAGGAAACTGCGGCAACCCATGCAGGTGTAGCAATCGCCGTTGCCGGCGGTCTCGCCCTTAGACAGCTTGAGCTCGCGCATCTTCTTCTCGGAGATGTAATCGGGCACCATACGCTTGGCAGTGCACTTGGCAGCCAGCTGGGTCAGGTAGAAGTACGGGGAATCCTCGTGAACGTTATCGTCCTCGAGTACATAGATAAGCTTGGGGAATGCCGGGGTGATCCATACGCCGGCCTCGTTCTTAACGCCCTCGTAGCGCTGGCGAAGCGTCTCCTCCACGATCATGGCAAGGTCGTGCTTCTCCTGAGGCGTACGGGCCTCGTTAAGATACATAAAGACCGTCACGAACGGCGCCTGGCCATTGGTGGTCATAAGGGTCACGACCTGATACTGAATCGTCTGGACGCCGCGACGGATCTCGTCACGCAGACGGTCCTCAACGACCTCACGGACCTTCTCGGCAGACGCAGAGACGCCGAGCTCCTCAAGCTCGCGAGCGACCTCGCCGCGAATCTTTTGACGGCTCACCTCGACGAACGGGGCAAGATGAGTCAGCGAAATCGACTGGCCACCGTACTGGGAGGAAGCAACCTGGGCGATGATCTGCGTCGCGATGTTGCAGGCGGTCGAGAAGCTGTGCGGCTTCTCGATCAGCGTACCCGAGATAACAGTGCCGTTCTGGAGCATGTCCTCCAGGTTCACCAGATCGCAGTTGTGCATGTGCTGGGCAAAGTAATCCGAATCGTGGAAATGGATCAGACCCTCATTATGGGCATCCACGATCTCTTGAGGCAGCAGCACACGCTGAGTCAGGTCCTTGGAGATCTCGCCGGCCATGTAGTCACGCTGAACGGAATTGACGGTCGGGTTCTTGTTGGAGTTCTCCTGCTTGACCTCTTCGTTATTGCACTCGATCAGCGACAGGATCTTGTCATCGGTCGTGTTCTTCTGGCGCTTCAGGCTCTGAACATAGCGATAGATGATGTAGTGGCGGGCAACCTCGTAGCAGTCGAGACGCATGATCTCGTCCTCGACCAAATCCTGAATCTCCTCGACCGAAACAGTGTGGCCCGCGTTCTCGCATGCCTCGGCGACGTTTTGCGCCGCGTAAACCACCTGGCGGTCGGTTAGACGAGAGCTCTCCTCGACCTCCAAGTTGGCGGCGCGGATGGCATTGACGATCTTATCGATGTCAAAGACAACCTCGGTGCCGCTGCGCTTGATGATCTTCATCCTCTTGCCTCTTTCGCGTCGTAGCCTCATTGCGCTTCAGAGCCAAACGATGCCCGGCAGGGCTTGCCCCTGTCTTGCGGCGCCGTCGCGCAATCTGTGTTCTCGATAAACCATAAGCCTCCATGCGGACATTCCCTAGAGCCAATCAAGCGGCTCAAGGACACGTTCGAAAGAGGCAGTTAAGGTCTTCGTTCTCTGTCCGCCATCTATCATACGACAAAGACACATCTATATCCTGTATTCTTTTTTTAGTTCAAACACAACATATAGTGTTTCAGCAGGTCAAAGCAATTAGTCATTTTGCAGACGCATTAATTATGAGGGGTTCTTGGCAAGTCGGTAAAACGTTACCAACACGGCTACCTGCATGGCAGTTATAAAACCCCCTTAGTCAAGCCGCTGACAAATCCTACCAAAATCAAGCCGCTCACGCCAAAAGAATCCAAAAGATTATGCTTGACCAACATGTTGCGGTCACGATCGGCCGGGACGTATGCAATCTGCCGGCACCTCTATGGGATGCGAAGACCATCGCGTACAGACCTTGGATCAATATTTGGTAGCTTATTTGCCGGCATGTTTGGCGGCATAAAACAAAACAGCCCAGAGGACATAGCCTCTGAGCTGCGAACATTTGGTGGGCGTTAGAAGATTTGAACTTCTGACCTCTTCCGTGTCAGGGAAGCGCTCTCCCCCTGAGCTAAACGCCCAAATGGAGCGGACAACGGGGCTCGAACCCGCGACCCCAACCTTGGCAAGGTTGTGCTCTACCAACTGAGCCATGTCCGCCTGCGAGGATTTAATATACGGGATGATCCACCCAAATGCAAGAACTTTTTTTAAAAAGTTTTGCGATGCCCTCGCGAACCTCGCGAGGGCATCAGCCACCACGGAAGGCGCAGGCAAACGTAAACTCGCCGCAAGAGGCCACTACATCTCGCCGAGCATGATCCAGGCAGAGCTGTCCTGCGTGAGCCTGCCGTCTGCAAGCGGTGATGAGGTGAGCAGGACCCTGCCCGCCGGCAGCTCCACGGGTGCTGCACCGAAGTTCGTCACACACGTCCAGCCGTTATCGCGGCGATAGGCGATGACGCCGCCCTCAGCGCCCTCGGCACCATCCGCAAGACCGGTGCGCCCGTCAAGATCGAGCCACGCAAGATCGTTGGCGCACCCGCGCAGCTTGCGCCGCAGCCAGAGGGCGTCACGATAGAGCGCAAGCATCGATGTCGGGTCCGCTTCTTCCCTATCGGCAGCATAATCGGAAAACCATGCAGGCTGCGGCAGATGGGGCGCTGCATCGGCGTCTGCCGGCGAAAACCCAAACGATCCGCCATGCGCGGGATCGTCCGCCGCCACCCACGGCAGGGGCACACGACAGCCGTCGCGCCCCTTCTCACGCTTCGGTCCGTGCGTATTGGTCGCAGTAGGGTCTTCGAGTGCAGCCCACGGGATATCAGCCACCTCAAAAAGGCCGAGCTCCTCACCCTGATACACGTATGCCGAGCCCGGAAGTGCCAGTTCAAGCAAAAGGGCCGCCCGCGCGCGGCGCTCGCCGAGTTCACGGTCCTCGTCATAAGACGACCCGTCGCGCAAGAGCCAGTCGAGCGCAATCTGGTGGTAGCGCGTCGCCTTGATTTGCGGCAGGGCATAGCGTGTCGCCACGCGCGGCACGTCGTGGTTGGAGAGTACCCAGGTCGAGGCGGAATCGGATTCGACGGCTGCCTTCAAGCCCTTCTCGATTGCAGTGTGCATGTCATCATAGGTCCAAGTGGCCTTGGCAAACTCAAAGTTGAATGTCTGGCCAAGCTCGCTGGGACGCGCGTAGAGATACTGGCGCTCGGGCAGCACCCACGCCTCGGCAACGGCACTGCGCGGCGGATTATAGCGGTCGAACACGCGGCGCCACTCGCGATAGATCTCGTGGACCTCATTGCGGTCCCACAGCGGATGGGTGCCGTCGTCAACCATGTCATCGCCCTCGGCGAGATGCCACCGGTCGAGGTCATCGCGGTCGAGATCCTTGGCGAGACCCTGCGCCACATCAATGCGAAAGCCGTCGACGCCTCGATCGCTCCAAAACGCCAGGACGTCGCAAAAGAGCGCATGAACCTCGGGGCATGACCAGTCAAAGTCCGGTTGCTCGGGCGTAAACATGTGCAGATACCACTGACCGTCCGCAACACGCGTCCATGCGGGGCCGCCAAAGTTGGCATTCCAATTGGTGGGAGGCAGCTCGCCATGCTCGCCGCGACCATCGCGGAAGATATAACGGGCGCGCTCGGGCGATCCGGGGCCGGCGGCAAGAGCGGCTTTGAACCAGGGGTGCTGGTTGGATGAATGGTTGGGCACGATGTCGACGATGACCTTGATGCCGCGCGCGTGAGCCGCAGCGATCATGTCATCGAAGTCGTCAAGCGAGCCGAGACGCGGGTCGACATCGCAGTAGTCCGCCACATCATAGCCGCCATCGACAAGAGGCGATGGGTAAAACGGGCTCAGCCAGATGGCCTCGATACCCAGCCGCTCAAGATAGTCCATCTGCTGGGTAATGCCCGCGATATCGCCCAGACCCGAACCAGTCGAATCCTTAAACGAACGCGGGTAGATCTGATAGATCGCGGCATCGGACATCCATGAGCGCGAAGAAGACTTTTCTGTAGCCATGGGGCGTATCTCCCTTGCAACGAGGTTATGCGAGATGCCCACGATGATACGCCCAAAGCGGACATTCGCGACAAACAACGCCACAGCCACGCCCCAAAACGATCGCCCCCTCTCGGGTTCGAGCCCATGCGATGGATACAAAAAAGCCCGGCTACCGTGGTAGCCGGGCTGTTGCGTTTGGAGCGGACAACGGGGCTCGAACCCGCGACCCCAACCTTGGCAAGGTTGTGCTCTACCAACTGAGCCATGTCCGCATATGTAAAACAAAACGGGCGCCGGAGCGCCCGGATGTTGCCTGGAGGCGAAGCCCGGATTCGAACCGGGGGTAAAGGCTTTGCAGGCCTCTGCCTTACCACTTGGCCACTTCGCCGAAAAAGGACCGCCTAAACGGTCCGGAAATGCAATGGAGCGGACAACGGGGCTCGAACCCGCGACCCCAACCTTGGCAAGGTTGTGCTCTACCAACTGAGCCATGTCCGCTTGCGGGTTATTAATTTACGCGAGTTGTCCAAAAGACGCAAGTACTTTTTTCAAAAAACTTGTCTGCCGCATGTTCTTAGTAGCTAAACGCGCTAAAGCGATTGGCTAGGCACACGATTCCAGCGCTCCGCTAAACAGCTTCACCATCTGCACGCGCGTGCCGGCGCCGTCCGTACGACGAGCAACCTCCACGTTATCGACGAGCATACGCATAAGCTTGATGCCACGGCCGCGTTCCTCGGATGCGACCGGTTCGCTCGTTTCATCGATAGAATAGCCGGCACCTCGATCAAGCACCTCAACCACAACGCGATCGCCATAGGCCTGAACCGTCAGGACGCACCCGATACCGCCCGCATGGTCATAGGCATTACCCAGCGCCTCCCCCGACGCCAATGCGACATCGTAGCGCTCGTCACGGCGCAACGGAAGCGATTCAAGGAGTTCGGCGATGCGATGTCGGTAGTATGGAAGATTCTCGATACCCTGACGGACCTCAACGCTCTTACTCCAGCGAGGCAGCTCCCCCACCGGAATGGCAGGAATTGACTCCCGTGCCGGCCCCACGACATGAAGGATATCGACAAGACGAGCAATCTCCAAAAAGCGAACAACTTCACCTGATGCATTGACGAGCGAAAGCAGGCCTTCTCGCCTCATAAGCTCACGAGCGCGCGTAAGCAGGAATGCCAAGCCCGTAGAATCGATAAAGCTAACAGCCTGACAGTTGATGACGACACGACGCACGCCGCGGCCAATCAAAGCATCCAACCGCCGACGCAGCGCAGGCACCGTGGCGATGTCGATATCGCCTGGTGGCGTCAAAACCGCTATGTCATTCCACTCATTCATACGACCATGGTTCCCCAAAAAAGCCCACTCGATGCATTCGTTTCCCCAACCGTACGGATTCAGCCCGCCCAGCGTCGTCTATGAACGACCCCGTAAAAACTCAAGGGACACCAATGCAATGTCATCGTCCAGCGCCGATTCGGTAAATCGGTCAAGCTCGCCCAAGACCTTGCCGCAAATGCCCGATACGCCCTCACCCGAGACAGAGAGCAGAAGGTCGCGCAAGCGCTGCTCGCCAAAGAACGCTCCGGTGCGGTCGCGGGCCTCAATCGTTCCATCCGTATACATGAAGAGCATGTCGCCGGGGGCAAACGTAAACACGCCTGTCTCGTACACCATGCTCTCAAAGGCACCGATTACGCCCGATTGGCATCCAAGCAGCTCAACCTCTCCCCCACGGGCCTCGCCGCCACCCAGCGGCATCGACTCTGGCCTGATGACCATGGTCGGAGGATGGCCCGCCGAACAATACGTTGCGCGTCCGGCTTTAAGGTCAATCTTGGCGATAAAGGCCGTCACGAACGTCTCGACCCTCGAAAAGCCCATGAGCATGCTGTTAAGGGAGCGTGCCATGCGGGCCGGTCCAGCGCCCTCCCAGGCATATGCCGTCAGGGCCGTCTTGACGAGCGCGGACATCGATGCGGCCTCAATGCCTTTGCCAGACACATCACCCAGAATCATGACGGCGCAGTCGTCGGGAAGACGAATGAGCGTATAGAAATCGCCTCCGACCAACGCCGAATTCGTGGCCGACAGGTACACCGAATCGGTTGCGATACCCGGAACATCCCCCAGGGAATTTCTCATGCCGATCTGGAGCGTCTGAGCGATATGGCGCTCTTCGCGCTTTTGAGATTCGCCTTCGTAGATCAGTTCAAAGTCATGCGCCAAGTGCACCAAGTAGTCATATTCAAGGTCATCAATCGGCTCTTGGCTACCATCACGAAGCAGCAGCGCGCGCGTCGTCGGGCTCTTCGCAACAGAAGCAGGAACAATCGCGTCGTTACTGTGCTTGCCATCGCCCTCAGAGCGCGGGTGCCCCGCCTCGATGCCGGAGTCGACGTAGAGACCTTGACAAGGCAGACCATGCGCCCTAAGCCAGCCTCCCATAGGCATCGATTCGTCAACGCGAGTTATACGGACGTGTTTAAGGTCCTCGGCACTCGTACCCCCCAAAACAGACGCCTCAAAGCCATCAGGGCCAGCCCCCAGACGTGCCGCTGGCGCCGTCGTGGAAAAGAAAAGCTTCTCGGGATCGTCCGGCAAAGCAACGCGACTGCCGCCTTCAAAATCTATGACGTAGGAATCCAGACTGGCGTCATACTCAACAGGGCAAAAATGGCAGTTGAGCATATTGCAGATCTCGGACGATACCGCCTGGGTAGCCGCGACGGAATCGTCTAGAAAGGTAAACAACTCATCACGTAAGACATTGAGCGAGCGGCCAAGCTCGGCCGTGCGACGAGAGCGAAGACTCGATGCCATGCCGACCAGTTGGATAGACAGGTAATCGCAAATGACCTCAAGTACATTAACGTCATAGGCGAGCGGTGCCTGGGGGCGTTTCCAACCAACTTCCAACACGCCAAGGATCTGCGTACCGTAAAAAACGGGAAGACAGATCTCGCTGCGGTACGGAGGCATATCCTGCATGCGCAACAGGTGCTTAGAACGATTATCCAGGTCCATGAACATACCGGAGGCGGCCCTATCGCCCTCAAGGTCCTGCTGAATCGACAAGCGACAGGCACGCGACTCGCGAAGAACATACGTCGGAATGCCCGCGCCATACGGCAAAAACTCGGGCAGGTAGCTGTCGTGCAGCTCCTTGGAGACACCGCGAAGCTTAAAACCGCCGCTCTCAGAAAAATAGATAGCGGCACCCGAAGCATCGAGCGTTCCTCCAAGTTGGTTTAAAACGGTATCAAGCAGACTGGGTAACTCATCGGAGCCCACAGTGCTCATAATGACCGAGAGCGTGCCAGAGAGGCGCTTGTTCGCCACTCTAAGCTCCGATAACGCACGCTTGAGCTGACGGTCGTGCGAATACTGTTCTTCGATGCTATGGAGCGCCACCAGGACACGTGGCGCGCGGCGCCCAAAGATGCGTGGAGGCGTTACGGAGCCCGCACGAACCAAGACGGGGATAAAGGAGCCGTCACTCAGCTTGAGTATCAGTTCGTTCTCGGAGCCATCAGTTTCAAATGGCAGACGATGTTCCGTCGCACGTTCAAAAGCGGATGAGTACAGGACGTCTTTAACATCTCCACCGATGACGTCGGCGCGTTCCTCGCACATCAAGCCAAGTAAGCGATTATTCACATGCAGAATGGTTCCGTCGAGCTCGCAAATGATGACAGCATCGCTCGTGATCTCGACTAGTTGGGCAACGTCTGCCCACTCGTTGCGTTCAAGCGTTTCCATCGTGGACCCCACCGTCTATCGGTAACAAAAAAGCCTCCGAAGAGGCTTCTCAAATGCGATGGTGTCGGAGGCGGGACTTGAACCCGCATGACCAAAAAGCGGTCACTAGCACCTCAAGCTAGCGCGTCTGCCAATTCCGCCACTCCGACATGCTATGTTGTTGATTCGCGGTTCATTTTGTTGGACCCGCGCGTTCAACGAAGAAGATAATAACCTATGATTCGAGAACTGTGCAAGCACTTTTTTCAAAAAAGTTTACGAATTTGTAAATGCGCTGGTAGATCTATATGTTCGGCCCCGAATCGGTGTTGCCTCCCGGCGCATTCCGCAGGGGGAGCGGTATTTTGCAGCACGAAGTGCGCAACAAAATATCGCTCATGCCCGAGGACGCGCCGGGAGGCAACACCGATTCGGGGCCGAACATATAGATCTACCAGCGCATTTACAAATTCGTAAACTTTTTTGAAAAAAGTGCTTGCACAGTTCTCGAATCATAGGTTATTATCTTCTTCGTTGAACGCGCGGGTCCAACAAAATGAACCGCGAATCAACAACATAGCATGTCGGAGTGGCGGAATTGGCAGACGCGCTAGCTTGAGGTGCTAGTGACCGCTTTTTGGTCATGCGGGTTCAAGTCCCGCCTCCGACACCATCGCATTTGAGAAGCCTCTTCGGAGGCTTTTTTGTTACCGATAGACGGTGGGGTCCACGATGGAAACGCTTGAACGCAACGAGTGGGCAGACGTTGCCCAACTAGTCGAGATCACGAGCGATGCTGTCATCATTTGCGAGCTCGACGGAACCATTCTGCATGTGAATAATCGCTTACTTGGCTTGATGTGCGAGGAACGCGCCGACGTCATCGGTGGAGATGTTAAAGACGTCCTGTACTCATCCGCTTTTGAACGTGCGACGGAACATCGTCTGCCATTTGAAACTGATGGCTCCGAGAACGAACTGATACTCAAGCTGAGTGACGGCTCCTTTATCCCCGTCTTGGTTCGTGCGGGCTCCGTAACGCCTCCACGCATCTTTGGGCGCCGCGCGCCACGTGTCCTGGTGGCGCTCCATAGCATCGAAGAACAGTATTCGCACGACCGTCAGCTCAAGCGTGCGTTATCGGAGCTTAGAGTGGCGAACAAGCGCCTCTCTGGCACGCTCTCGGTCATTATGAGCACTGTGGGCTCCGATGAGTTACCCAGTCTGCTTGATACCGTTTTAAACCAACTTGTAGGAACGCTCGATGCTTCGGGTGCCGCTATCTATTTTTCTGAGAGCGGCGGTTTTAAGCTTCGCGGTGTCTCCAAGGAGCTGCACGACAGCTACCTGCCCGAGTTTTTGCCGTATGGCGCGGGCATTCCGACGTATGTTCTTCGCGAGTCGCGTGCCTGTCGCTTGTCGATTCAGCAGGACCTTGAGGGCGATAGGGCCGCCTCCGGTATGTTCATGGACCTGGATAATCGTTCTAAGCACCTGTTGCGCATGCAGGATATGCCTCCGTACCGCAGCGAGATCTGTCTTCCCGTTTTTTACGGTACGCAGATCCTTGGCGTGTTGGAAGTTGGTTGGAAACGCCCCCAGGCACCGCTCGCCTATGACGTTAATGTACTTGAGGTCATTTGCGATTACCTGTCTATCCAACTGGTCGGCATGGCATCGAGTCTTCGCTCTCGTCGCACGGCCGAGCTTGGCCGCTCGCTCAATGTCTTACGTGATGAGTTGTTTACCTTTCTAGACGATTCCGTCGCGGCTACCCAGGCGGTATCGTCCGAGATCTGCAATATGCTCAACTGCCATTTTTGCCCTGTTGAGTATGACGCCAGTCTGGATTCCTACGTCATAGATTTTGAAGGCGGCAGTCGCGTTGCTTTGCCGGACGATCCCGAGAAGCTTTTCTTTTCCACGACGGCGCCAGCGGCACGTCTGGGGGCTGGCCCTGATGGCTTTGAGGCGTCTGTTTTGGGGGGTACGAGTGCCGAGGACCTTAAACACGTCCGTATAACTCGCGTTGACGAATCGATGCCTATGGGAGGCTGGCTTAGGGCGCATGGTCTGCCTTGTCAAGGTCTCTACGTCGACTCCGGCATCGAGGCGGGGCACCCGCGCTCTGAGGGCGATGGCAAGCACAGTAACGACGCGATTGTTCCTGCTTCTGTTGCGAAGAGCCCGACGACGCGCGCGCTGCTGCTTCGTGATGGTAGCCAAGAGCCGATTGATGACCTTGAATATGACTACTTGGTGCACTTGGCGCATGACTTTGAACTGATCTACGAAGGCGAATCTCAAAAGCGCGAAGAGCGCCATATCGCTCAGACGCTCCAGATCGGCATGAGAAATTCCCTGGGGGATGTTCCGGGTATCGCAACCGATTCGGTGTACCTGTCGGCCACGAATTCGGCGTTGGTCGGAGGCGATTTCTATACGCTCATTCGTCTTCCCGACGACTGCGCCGTCATGATTCTGGGTGATGTGTCTGGCAAAGGCATTGAGGCCGCATCGATGTCCGCGCTCGTCAAGACGGCCCTGACGGCATATGCCTGGGAGGGCGCTGGACCGGCCCGCATGGCACGCTCCCTTAACAGCATGCTCATGGGCTTTTCGAGGGTCGAGACGTTCGTGACGGCCTTTATCGCCAAGATTGACCTTAAAGCCGGACGCGCAACGTATTGTTCGGCGGGCCATCCTCCGACCATGGTCATCAGGCCAGAGTCGATGCCGCTGGGTGGCGGCGAGGCCCGTGGGGGAGAGGTTGAGCTGCTTGGATGCCAATCGGGCGTAATCGGTGCCTTTGAGAGCATGGTGTACGAGACAGGCGTGTTTACGTTTGCCCCCGGCGACATGCTCTTCATGTATACGGATGGAACGATTGAGGCCCGCGACCGCACCGGAGCGTTCTTTGGCGAGCAGCGCTTGCGCGACCTTCTGCTCTCTGTCTCGGGTGAGGGCGTATCGGGCATTTGCGGCAAGGTCTTGGGCGAGCTTGACCGATTTACCGAATCGGCGCTGGACGATGACATTGCATTGGTGTCCCTTGAGTTTTTACGGGGTCGTTCATAGACGACGCTGGGCGGGCTGAATCCGTACGGTTGGGGAAACGAATGCATCGAGTGGGCTTTTTTGGGGAACCATGGTCGTATGAATGAGTGGAATGACATAGCGGTTTTGACGCCACCAGGCGATATCGACATCGCCACGGTGCCTGCGCTGCGTCGGCGGTTGGATGCTTTGATTGGCCGCGGCGTGCGTCGTGTCGTCATCAACTGTCAGGCTGTTAGCTTTATCGATTCTACGGGCTTGGCATTCCTGCTTACGCGCGCTCGTGAGCTTATGAGGCGAGAAGGCCTGCTTTCGCTCGTCAATGCATCAGGTGAAGTTGTTCGCTTTTTGGAGATTGCTCGTCTTGTCGATATCCTTCATGTCGTGGGGCCGGCACGGGAGTCAATTCCTGCCATTCCGGTGGGGGAGCTGCCTCGCTGGAGTAAGAGCGTTGAGGTCCGTCAGGGTATCGAGAATCTTCCATACTACCGACATCGCATCGCCGAACTCCTTGAATCGCTTCCGTTGCGCCGTGACGAGCGCTACGATGTCGCATTGGCGTCGGGGGAGGCGCTGGGTAATGCCTATGACCATGCGGGCGGTATCGGGTGCGTCCTGACGGTTCAGGCCTATGGCGATCGCGTTGTGGTTGAGGTGCTTGATCGAGGTGCCGGCTATTCTATCGATGAAACGAGCGAACCGGTCGCATCCGAGGAACGCGGCCGTGGCATCAAGCTTATGCGTATGCTCGTCGATAACGTGGAGGTTGCTCGTCGTACGGACGGCGCCGGCACGCGCGTGCAGATGGTGAAGCTGTTTAGCGGAGCGCTGGAATCGTGTGCCTAGCCAATCGCTTTAGCGCGTTTAGCTACTAAGAACATGCGGCAGACAAGTTTTTTGAAAAAAGTACTTGCGTCTTTTGGACAACTCGCGTAAATTAATAACCCGCAAGCGGACATGGCTCAGTTGGTAGAGCACAACCTTGCCAAGGTTGGGGTCGCGGGTTCGAGCCCCGTTGTCCGCTCCATTGCATTTCCGGACCGTTTAGGCGGTCCTTTTTCGGCGAAGTGGCCAAGTGGTAAGGCAGAGGCCTGCAAAGCCTTTACCCCCGGTTCGAATCCGGGCTTCGCCTCCAGGCAACATCCGGGCGCTCCGGCGCCCGTTTTGTTTTACATATGCGGACATGGCTCAGTTGGTAGAGCACAACCTTGCCAAGGTTGGGGTCGCGGGTTCGAGCCCCGTTGTCCGCTCCAAACGCAACAGCCCGGCTACCACGGTAGCCGGGCTTTTTTGTATCCATCGCATGGGCTCGAACCCGAGAGGGGGCGATCGTTTTGGGGCGTGGCTGTGGCGTTGTTTGTCGCGAATGTCCGCTTTGGGCGTATCATCGTGGGCATCTCGCATAACCTCGTTGCAAGGGAGATACGCCCCATGGCTACAGAAAAGTCTTCTTCGCGCTCATGGATGTCCGATGCCGCGATCTATCAGATCTACCCGCGTTCGTTTAAGGATTCGACTGGTTCGGGTCTGGGCGATATCGCGGGCATTACCCAGCAGATGGACTATCTTGAGCGGCTGGGTATCGAGGCCATCTGGCTGAGCCCGTTTTACCCATCGCCTCTTGTCGATGGCGGCTATGATGTGGCGGACTACTGCGATGTCGACCCGCGTCTCGGCTCGCTTGACGACTTCGATGACATGATCGCTGCGGCTCACGCGCGCGGCATCAAGGTCATCGTCGACATCGTGCCCAACCATTCATCCAACCAGCACCCCTGGTTCAAAGCCGCTCTTGCCGCCGGCCCCGGATCGCCCGAGCGCGCCCGTTATATCTTCCGCGATGGTCGCGGCGAGCATGGCGAGCTGCCTCCCACCAATTGGAATGCCAACTTTGGCGGCCCCGCATGGACGCGTGTTGCGGACGGTCAGTGGTATCTGCACATGTTTACGCCCGAGCAACCGGACTTTGACTGGTCATGCCCCGAGGTTCATGCGCTCTTTTGCGACGTCCTGGCGTTTTGGAGCGATCGAGGCGTCGACGGCTTTCGCATTGATGTGGCGCAGGGTCTCGCCAAGGATCTCGACCGCGATGACCTCGACCGGTGGCATCTCGCCGAGGGCGATGACATGGTTGACGACGGCACCCATCCGCTGTGGGACCGCAATGAGGTCCACGAGATCTATCGCGAGTGGCGCCGCGTGTTCGACCGCTATAATCCGCCGCGCAGTGCCGTTGCCGAGGCGTGGGTGCTGCCCGAGCGCCAGTATCTCTACGCGCGTCCCAGCGAGCTTGGCCAGACATTCAACTTTGAGTTTGCCAAGGCCACTTGGACCTATGATGACATGCACACTGCAATCGAGAAGGGCTTGAAGGCAGCCGTCGAATCCGATTCCGCCTCGACCTGGGTACTCTCCAACCACGACGTGCCGCGCGTGGCGACACGCTATGCCCTGCCGCAAATCAAGGCGACGCGCTACCACCAGATTGCGCTCGACTGGCTCTTGCGCGACGGGTCGTCTTATGACGAGGACCGTGAACTCGGCGAGCGCCGCGCGCGGGCGGCCCTTTTGCTTGAACTGGCACTTCCGGGCTCGGCATACGTGTATCAGGGTGAGGAGCTCGGCCTTTTTGAGGTGGCTGATATCCCGTGGGCTGCACTCGAAGACCCTACTGCGACCAATACGCACGGACCGAAGCGTGAGAAGGGGCGCGACGGCTGTCGTGTGCCCCTGCCGTGGGTGGCGGCGGACGATCCCGCGCATGGCGGATCGTTTGGGTTTTCGCCGGCAGACGCCGATGCAGCGCCCCATCTGCCGCAGCCTGCATGGTTTTCCGATTATGCTGCCGATAGGGAAGAAGCGGACCCGACATCGATGCTTGCGCTCTATCGTGACGCCCTCTGGCTGCGGCGCAAGCTGCGCGGGTGCGCCAACGATCTTGCGTGGCTCGATCTTGACGGGCGCACCGGTCTTGCGGATGGTGCCGAGGGCGCTGAGGGCGGCGTCATCGCCTATCGCCGCGATAACGGCTGGACGTGTGTGACGAACTTCGGTGCAGCACCCGTGGAGCTGCCGGCGGGCAGGGTCCTGCTCACCTCATCACCGCTTGCAGACGGCAGGCTCACGCAGGACAGCTCTGCCTGGATCATGCTCGGCGAGATGTAGTGGCCTCTTGCGGCGAGTTTACGTTTGCCTGCGCCTTCCGTGGTGGCTGATGCCCTCGCGAGGTTCGCGAGGGCATCGCAAAACTTTTTAAAAAAAGTTCTTGCATTTGGGTGGATCATCCCGTATATTAAATCCTCGCAGGCGGACATGGCTCAGTTGGTAGAGCACAACCTTGCCAAGGTTGGGGTCGCGGGTTCGAGCCCCGTTGTCCGCTCCATTTGGGCGTTTAGCTCAGGGGGAGAGCGCTTCCCTGACACGGAAGAGGTCAGAAGTTCAAATCTTCTAACGCCCACCAAATGTTCGCAGCTCAGAGGCTATGTCCTCTGGGCTGTTTTGTTTTATGCCGCCAAACATGCCGGCAAATAAGCTACCAAATATTGATCCAAGGTCTGTACGCGATGGTCTTCGCATCCCATAGAGGTGCCGGCAGATTGCATACGTCCCGGCCGATCGTGACCGCAACATGTTGGTCAAGCATAATCTTTTGGATTCTTTTGGCGTGAGCGGCTTGATTTTGGTAGGATTTGTCAGCGGCTTGACTAAGGGGGTTTTATAACTGCCATGCAGGTAGCCGTGTTGGTAACGTTTTACCGACTTGCCAAGAACCCCTCATAATTAATGCGTCTGCAAAATGACTAATTGCTTTGACCTGCTGAAACACTATATGTTGTGTTTGAACTAAAAAAAGAATACAGGATATAGATGTGTCTTTGTCGTATGATAGATGGCGGACAGAGAACGAAGACCTTAACTGCCTCTTTCGAACGTGTCCTTGAGCCGCTTGATTGGCTCTAGGGAATGTCCGCATGGAGGCTTATGGTTTATCGAGAACACAGATTGCGCGACGGCGCCGCAAGACAGGGGCAAGCCCTGCCGGGCATCGTTTGGCTCTGAAGCGCAATGAGGCTACGACGCGAAAGAGGCAAGAGGATGAAGATCATCAAGCGCAGCGGCACCGAGGTTGTCTTTGACATCGATAAGATCGTCAATGCCATCCGCGCCGCCAACTTGGAGGTCGAGGAGAGCTCTCGTCTAACCGACCGCCAGGTGGTTTACGCGGCGCAAAACGTCGCCGAGGCATGCGAGAACGCGGGCCACACTGTTTCGGTCGAGGAGATTCAGGATTTGGTCGAGGACGAGATCATGCGTCTCGACTGCTACGAGGTTGCCCGCCACTACATCATCTATCGCTATGTTCAGAGCCTGAAGCGCCAGAAGAACACGACCGATGACAAGATCCTGTCGCTGATCGAGTGCAATAACGAAGAGGTCAAGCAGGAGAACTCCAACAAGAACCCGACCGTCAATTCCGTTCAGCGTGACTACATGGCCGGCGAGATCTCCAAGGACCTGACTCAGCGTGTGCTGCTGCCTCAAGAGATCGTGGATGCCCATAATGAGGGTCTGATCCATTTCCACGATTCGGATTACTTTGCCCAGCACATGCACAACTGCGATCTGGTGAACCTGGAGGACATGCTCCAGAACGGCACTGTTATCTCGGGTACGCTGATCGAGAAGCCGCACAGCTTCTCGACCGCCTGCAACATCGCGACGCAGATCATCGCCCAGGTTGCTTCCTCCCAGTACGGTGGCCAGTCGATTTCGCTGACTCATCTTGCCCCGTTCGTCGAGGTGAGCCGTCAAAAGATTCGCGGCGAGGTCGCTCGCGAGCTTGAGGAGCTCGGCGTCTCTGCGTCTGCCGAGAAGGTCCGTGAGGTCGTTGAGGACCGTCTGCGTGACGAGATCCGTCGCGGCGTCCAGACGATTCAGTATCAGGTCGTGACCCTTATGACCACCAATGGCCAGGCGCCGTTCGTGACGGTCTTTATGTATCTTAACGAGGCCCGTACGCCTCAGGAGAAGCACGACCTTGCCATGATCGTGGAGGAGACGCTTCGCCAGCGCTACGAGGGCGTTAAGAACGAGGCCGGCGTATGGATCACCCCGGCATTCCCCAAGCTTATCTATGTACTCGAGGACGATAACGTTCACGAGGATTCCCCGTACTTCTACCTGACCCAGCTGGCTGCCAAGTGCACTGCCAAGCGTATGGTGCCCGATTACATCTCCGAGAAGAAGATGCGCGAGCTCAAGCTGTCTAAGGGCGAGACCGCCGGCAACGGCGATTGCTACACCTGCATGGGTTGCCGCAGTTTCCTGACGCCTGACCGTTCGGGCAACGGCTTTAACAATGTCGCCAACGCGCTGAACTACGACCCGGCCAAGCCTAAGTACTATGGTCGCTTTAACCAGGGTGTTGTGACCATCAACCTGCCCGATGTCGCACTGAGCTCGCACCAGGACATGGACAAGTTCTGGAAGATCTTCGATGAGCGCCTTGAGCTGTGCCACCGTGCCCTGCTGTGCCGTCATGAGCGCCTGATGGGTACGCTTTCTGACGCCGCACCGATTCTGTGGCAGTACGGTGCCCTCGCCCGCCTGAAGAAGGGCGAGACGATCGACAAGCTGCTCGTGGGCGGTTACTCCACCATTAGTCTGGGTTATGCCGGCCTGTACGAGTGCGTCAAGTACATGACGGGCCACAGCCACACCGAGAAGGAGGGCACGCCGTTTGCCATGGCCGTCATGCAGCGCATGAACGACAAGTGCGCCGAGTGGAAGGCCGAAAGCGATATTGACTTCTCACTGTATGGTACTCCGCTTGAGTCGACGACCTACAAGTTCGCCAAGTGCCTGCAGCGTCGTTTTGGCATCATCCCGGGCGTGACGGACAAGGGCTACATCACCAACAGCTACCATGTCCACGTGTCCGAGGAGATCGACGCATTCGACAAGCTCAAGTTCGAGGGCATGTTCCAGCAGCTTTCGCCGGGCGGTGCCATCTCCTACGTCGAGGTTCCCAACATGCAGGACAACCTCAAGGCTGTCATTCGCGTGATGCAGTACATCTACGACAACATCATGTACGCCGAGCTCAACACCAAGAGCGACTACTGCCAGGTGTGCGGCTACGATGGCGAGATCCGCATTATCGAGGACGACGGTAAGCTGGTGTGGGAGTGCCCCAACTGCGGCAATCGTGACCAGGAGAAGATGAATGTCGCCCGTCGCACGTGCGGCTACATCGGTACCCAGTTCTGGAACCAGGGTCGAACCGAGGAGATCCGCGACCGCGTGCTGCATCTCTAATAACCATCCCAGGCTGCCCCGTAGCGAGGCCCCGGACCTTTACTCGCTATTTTGGACAGTCCTGGCTCACGACGGAGGCGTCACTGGCGCCT
>NZ_JBDMGT010000042.1:0-17530 GCF_039752775.1 Collinsella aerofaciens
GGGTATCGGGTTCCCATATTCATCCGTACATGTACGGATGAATATGGGAGGTGTTCGGATGAAGTTGATATTCAAGGAGGCGGCTCGCGACAGCGCGTCGGCGTAGGGTTTTTCTGGTAGCGCAGATAATCGAGTACCATTTTGGGGCGGACAGGCAATCTGTCCGCCCCTATTTTGTAAGGAGAGCGCATGAAGTACTTTGGCACCGACGGCTTTCGCGGCGAGGCCAACGTTGGGCTGACGGTAGAGCACGCTTATAAGATTGGCCGTTTTGTGGGCTGGTATTACGGCGCCAACCGCAGTGCTAAGGCGCGCGTTATCGTGGGCAAGGACACACGTCGCTCGAGTTATATGTTCGAGGCGGCGCTGGTGAGCGGTCTGGTCGCGAGCGGTGCGGACGCCTATATGCTGCACGTGATCCCCACGCCGGGCGTAGCGCATCAGACCGTGGAGGGCTGCTTCGATTGCGGCATCATGATCAGCGCGAGCCACAACCCGTTTTGCGATAACGGCATTAAGCTCGTCAATAGCGACGGTTTTAAGATGGACGAGGACGTACTGGAGCTCATCGAGGACTACATCGATGGCAAGAGCGAAGTTCCGTTGGCCACGGGCAACCACATCGGTGCCACGGTGGACTACATGCAGGGCCGCAACCGCTACATTGCTTCGCTCATTGCAAGTGCGAACTTTTCGCTGCAGGGCGTCAAGATCGGTATCGACTGCGCCAACGGCTCGGCTTCCTCGGTGGCCAAGCCGGTGTTTGACGCGCTCGGTGCCGACGTGCGCGTGATCAATGCCGCGCCCGATGGCTTTAACATCAACGTCGACTGCGGCTCCACGCATATGGAGCGTCTGCAGCGCCATGTGGTGGAGCAGGGCCTGGACGTGGGCTTTGCCTACGACGGCGATGCTGACCGCTGCCTGGCCGTGGACGAGCGCGGGCGCGTGGTCGACGGCGACCAGATCCTGTACGTGTGCGGCGTGTATCTGAACAAGCACGGGCGCCTCTCGGGCGGTACCGTGGTGCCGACGATTGCCAGTAACTTTGGCCTTGTCAAGTCGCTGGAGCTTGCCGGCCTGAGCGCCGTGACCAGCGGCGTGGGCGACCGTCACGTGTATGCCAAGATGCGCGAGGGCGGCTACAGCCTGGGCGGCGAGCAGACGGGCCATACGATCTTTGGCGATATCGAGCGCACGGGCGACGGCATTATGACCTCGCTGCGCGTGATGGAAGTGATTCGTGCCGAGCGCGAGACGCTCTCGCAGCTCACGGCTCCGTGCAAGTTGCTGCCGCAGGCGCAGGTGGCCGTGCGCGTGGCGGACAAGGACGCCGCGCTCGAGAACATGGGCGTGCAGAACGCCATCGCCGAGGCCGAGGCTGCGCTGGCAGGCGAGGGCCGCGTGCTCGTACGCAAGAGCGGAACCGAGTCGGTGATTCGCGTTTTGGCCGAAGCCCCCGACCAAGCCGCCGCCGACGTCGCCATGAAGCGCATCGCCGCCGCGCTGGAAGCTCTGTAAGGTAGTCATTGGGGACGTTCTTAAACGACTAGGTGGAAAGGGGACGCTGCGGTTTGGTTCCGCGGCGTCCCCTTTGCGTTGGCGTGTCGGTTATGCCTTACAGCTCGTAGAGCGTGGTGAACTTGTCCTGCAGGTAGCTGCAGTAGTAGCGGGCATCGAACGCCATGCCGCACGCGCCCTTGATGAGCTCCGGCGCGTCCTTGGCGCGGCCCCACTGCCAAATGTGCTCGCCTAGCCAGTCGCGGACGGGTGTCAGGTCGCCGCTCGCACAGGCGCCGTTGAGGTCGACACCGTCGCGGCACATGGCCGGCACAAACATGGCGTCGTAGGCGCTGCCCAGCGCATAGGTGGGGAAGTAGCCAAACGAGCCGCCGCTCCAGTGCGTATCCTGTAGGCAGCCGTGCGTGTCGTCGGGAACGGGAATGCCCAGGTACTCATCCATAAAGCGATTCCAAAGCGCGGGGATGTCCTTGGCCGTGGCCTCGCCGGCAAACAGCATACGCTCGATCTCGTAGCGCACCATAACGTGCAGCGGATAGGTGAGCTCGTCGGCCTCGGTGCGGATCAGCGAAGGCTGCGCGATGTTCACGGCGTGGTAGAGCGTGTCCTCGTCGACGTCGCCGTAGACCTCGGGTGCGTGGCGGCGCAGCACCTCGAGCAGCGGTCCCATAAAGGCGCGGCTGCGACCCACGGTGTTTTCGAAAAAGCGGCTCTGGCTCTCGTGGATGCCCATGGAGGTGCCGCCCTCAAGACAGGTGCGCGCATAGGCGGGATTGACGCCCAGCTCGTACATGGCGTGTCCCGCCTCGTGGATGATGCTGTAGACGTTGGAGATGCAATCGTCCTCGTAGATGTGCGTCGCGATGCGCGCATCGCCCACGGCAAAGCCCTCGCTAAACGGATGCTCGGTAAAGGCAAGCGTGGTGTCGTCCAGGTTCAGGCCGACGAGCTTCATAAGGTCGAAGCTCATGGCGCGCTGGGCGGCCTCGGGCACGCGGGCGTGCAAAAAGTCGGCATCGGGCTGCTGGCCGCGCTCGCTGATGGCGTGCACGAGCGGCACGACCGTCGCCTTGACCTCGTCGCAAAACGCGTCGAAGCTCTCGGTGGAAAGGCCGCGCTCGTACTGATCGAGCCACACGTCGTATGGGTCGCGCTTGGGGTCCATGAGCTCGGCCTGATGCTTGAGCTGGCTGACGATTTTGTCCACATAGGGCTCAAAGCTCGCCCAGTCGTTGGCCGCTTTGGCCTTGTGCCACACGGCGTCGGCCTCGCAGGTGAGCCTGGTCCAGGCCTCGGCCTCCTCGGTGGGGATGACGCTTGCCTCGCGCTGGTCGCGGCCGAGCACGCGAATCTCGTCAAGCAGCTGCGGGTCGTCGATCTTTCCGCCGGTGACGGTCTCGCGTGCCAGCGAACGTACAAGTTCGACAGACTTTTCGCTGGTCAGGAGCTTATGGTGCTCGCCGGCAAGGGTGCCCATGGCGTCGGCACGGGCGGCGGCACCGTTGGCGGGAGCAATGGTCGCGCCGTCAAACTCGGCAATCTTGAGCAGGTACTCGCGGGTCCACAGTTTGCCTTCGAGCTTGCGGAATTTTTTGACGGCCTTATCGACCTTCATGCCTTTGGGCGTCTTGCCCGCTGCGGGCTTGGCCTTCTTATCGTGCTTCTTTTCCATACCATATCCTTGATCTCGCGAGCCGAACGCCACGGCTGGGCGCACGGCCAGTTTGCACAGCTACCTGCCTTGTACCCAGCACGAACAAAACGGAACGCGGCGATACGCCCACACAATGTGGTATCCTATAGCCCAATGCGTTGACGGAGAGGGTTTTGCCCGCCGCGTCGCCGGCAAGAGAGGGAAGGTCATGGGCTGCAAGCCTTTCTGCGGTGACAAGGGCCAAGCGTTCACTCCCGAGCAGCGACCTCAACGGGCACGCGGCCAGCGGCGGCGAAGCCCCAGTAGGGAAGCCGTGAGCCTCGCGACAAGGGGCAAAGAGTGGGCGCGGCGGGCCAGACATCCGCCGGGTCAAACAAGGTGGTACCGCGGAATTCAACCGTCCTTGGGCAATGCACATGCCCGAGGGCGGTTTTTTGTTACCGAACCGGGCCGCGTTTTCGCAACGTCAGACGGCGGCAGCCGCCTCGGCAAGCGGGGAGCGCGAGAGACGAAAGGGAAGACATGAGTCTGATTGATGATCTGGTCAAACTCGAGGAAGAGGCCAAGGAGCTCGTCGCGGGCGCCGACGACGCCGCAAAGCTCGAGGCCGCGCGCGTTGAGCTGCTCGGCCGCAAGGGCCGCATCACTGGCCTGATGCGCATGATGGGCAAGCTCGCCCCCGAGGATCGTCCCATGATGGGCAAGCGCGCCAACGAGATGCGCCAGCTGATTGAGGGCATGCTCGACGAGCGCACCACCGAGATGAAGGCCGCCGCCCTCAAGCACACACTCGAGCACGAGGCCGTCGATATCACGCTGCCGGGCATCCGTCCGCAGATCGGTCACCAGCACCTGATCAAGCAGATCATCGAGGAGGCCGAGGACATCTTCTGCGGCATCGGCTACACCGTCGAGTCCGGTCCCATGGTCGACACCTCCTACTACAACTTCACCGCGCTCAACGCCCCCATGGATCACCCGAGCCGCTCGGCCCGCGACACCTTCTACGTGGTCGACAACAACCCCGGCAGCGTCGCACACCCCGAGGCTCACGCCCACGGCGAGTCCGACGTGCTGCTGCGCACCCAGACCTCGGGCGTGCAGATCCACACCATGGAGTCGCAGAAGCCGCCCATCTACATGATCTGCCCGGGCACCGTCTATCGTCCCGACACGGCCGACGCCTGCCACCTGCCGCAGTTCAACCAGATCGAGGGCCTGGTCGTCGACGAGGGCATCACCTTTGGCGATCTTAAGGGCACGCTCGACTACTTTGTTAAGTGCATGTTTGGCGAGGACCGCAAGACGCGTTACCGCCCGCACTTCTTCCCCTTCACTGAGCCTTCCTGCGAGGTGGACGTGAGCTGCCATGTGTGCGGCGGCAAGGGCTGCAACTTCTGCAAACACAGCGGCTGGATCGAGATCCTGGGCTGCGGCATGGTCGACCCCAACGTCCTGATCAACTGCGGTATCGACCCCGAGAAGTACACCGGCTTCGCCTTTGGTATTGGCGCCGAGCGCGTCGCGGCACTGCGCTACGACCTGCCCGACCTGCGCACGTTGATGACTGGTGACATGAGGTTCTTGAACCAGTTCTAGAACGCTTTCTTCTTAGTTGCAGTTTCCGGCTCAAAGCCGCATTTATGAAAGGAGACCAGTTAGATGCGCGTTTCTTACGACTGGCTCAAGACCATGATCGATATTCCGGAGGATCCCAAGACCCTTTCGGACGAATATATCCGTACCGGCACCGAGGTCGAGGCGATCGACACCGTGGGCGAGTCCTTCGACCACGTGGTGACCGCCAAGGTGCTCACCAAGATCCCGCACCCCGATAGCGACCACATGTATGTGTGCTCGGTCGATGTGGGCGACAAGAATCTCGACGCCGACGGCAATCCCGCTCCGCTGCAGATCGTCTGCGGCGCGCAGAACTTCGAGGCCGGCGACCACATCGTCACGGCCATGATTGGCGCCGTGCTTCCCGGCGACGTTAAGATCAAGAAGAGCAAGCTTCGCGGCGTCGTGTCCATGGGCATGAACTGCTCCGCGCGCGAGCTCGGCCTGGGTGGCGACCACTCCGGCATCATGATCCTGCCCGAGGATACGCCCTGCGGCATGCCGTTTGCCGAGTACGTGGGCTCGAGCGACACCGTGCTCGACTGTGAGATCACGCCCAACCGTCCCGACTGCCTGTCCATGATCGGCATGGCCCGCGAGACCGGCGCCATCTTCGACCGCGATTTCCACGTTGAGCTGCCCGCCATCAAGGTCGAGACCGGCCGCGCGACCGACGACGAGCTTTCCGTCGAGATCGCCGACGAGGGCCTGTGCGACCGCTACGTTGCCCGCATCGTGCGCAACGTCAAGGTCGGCCCGTCGCCAGACTGGATGGCCAAGCGCCTCAACGCCCTGGGCGTGCGCCCGCACAACAACATCGTCGACATCACCAACTACGTGATGATGCTCACCGGTCAGCCGCTGCACGCCTTTGACCTGGACACCTTTGCCGAGCGCGATGGCCACCGTCGTGTGGTGGTTCGTGCCGCCCAGCAGGACGAGAAGTTCACGACGCTCGACGGCGAGGAGCGCGTGCTCGACGCCGGCATGGGCCTCATCACCGACGGCGAGCGCCCCGTGGCGTTGGCCGGCGTTATGGGTGGCATGGATTCCGAGATCGAGGACGATACCGTTGACGTGATGGTCGAGAGTGCCTGCTTCAACGCCGGCCGCACCTCGCACACCAGCCGCGACCTTTCGCTGATCTCCGACGCCTCCATCCGCTTTGAGCGCCAGGTCGATGAGACCGGCTGCGTGGACGTCGCCAACGTTACCTGCGCGCTCATCGAGGAGATCGCCGGCGGCGAGGTCGCTCCCGGCTACGTGGATGTGTTCCCCGCGCCCAAGACCATCGACAGCATTAAGCTGCGCCTGGCCCGCGTGCATGCCATCTGCGGCGCCGACATCGAGCCTGACTTTATCGAGCGCTCGCTCACCCGCCTGGGCTGCACCGTCGAGCGCGACGGCGAGGACTTTATGGTCACCCCGCCGAGCTTCCGTCCCGACCTGCCGCGCGAGATCGACCTGATCGAGGAGGTCCTGCGCCTGTGGGGCATGGGCCGCGTGACGGCGACCATTCCGGCTGCCAAGAACCACATCGGCGGCCTGACCCGCGAGCAGAAGCTCACCCGTAAGGTCGGCGAGATCCTGCGCGCCTGCGGTCTCAACGAGACCACGACCTTTGGCTTTGCCGCCCCGGGCGACCTGGAGAAGATCGGTATGTCCACCGAAGGCCGCGGCTGTCCCGTGGTGCTCATGAACCCGCTGGTAGCCGAGCAGACCGAGATGCGTCGTTCGCTGCTGCCGGGCCTGCTGCAGTCCGTTGCCTATAACGAGGCCCACGGAACGCCCAACGTGCACCTGTACGAGGTCGGCAGCCTGTTCCATGGCCGCGAGAACGCCAGCCTGCCCAAGGAGACTAAGTCCGTGGCGGGCGTGCTCTCGGGCCAGTGGAGCGAGCAGTCTTGGACCATGAAGTACCGCAAGCTGCGCTTCTTCTTTGGCAAGGGCATTGTCGAGGAGCTGCTCGCCCAGCTGCGCATCGAGAAGGTTCGCTTCCGTCCCGTCGAGGGCGAGGGCTACGCTTTCTTGCAGCCGGGTCGTGCGGCCGAGGTTCTGTCCGGCGGCACCGTGCTGGGCTGGGTCGGCGAGATCCACCCCGAGGCGCGCGAAGCCATGGGCATCGACGAGGTCGTCGTTGCCTTCGAGCTCGATCTGGACAAGCTGATCAAGGGCGCCCGCAACCAGGAGAACTACCGCGAGTTCTCGCAGTATCCTGCCGTTGAGCACGACCTTGCTATCGTGGTCGACAACGCTGTGACCTGCGAGGATCTTGAGCGCCGCATTACCAGCGCCGGCGGCAAGCTGCTCGAGGGCGTGCGCCTGTTCGACGTCTACCGCGATCCCATCCGCATCGGAGCGGGCAAGAAGTCCATGGCCTTTGCGCTTACGTATCGCTCCGACGACCACACGCTCACCAGCGAAGAAGTCGAGAAGGCGCATCAGAAGATCGTCACCAAGGTGTGCAAGGGCGTAAACGGCGAGGTCCGCGGATAGGGCTTGCGCCGGGTATAGGCCAGCGGTGGCTGCCGCCGAGTCCTACGTGACCGCGGTGTTCGGTATAAGGCACTGTTGATCCTGCATATAATGACACGCGCATTACATAACGGCGTGCTGCTTTGTCGGCAGCACGCCGTTTTGCTATGATAGCCCGCGGCGTGTTACGAATCTGATAATGCGTAACACTGACAAGGTGATTTAAGCGGCGTTGCAATTCTGTGCGTCGACAACCGGGAGGCGTACATGCACATTCCAGATAATTATCTGTCCCCGCAGACCGATGCCGTCATGGCGGTGGCAATGGTGCCCGTTTGGGTCCACTGCATCAAGAAGGTGCGCGCCACGCTCGATCGCGAGCACATGGCTTTCCTGGGCATCTGTGCAGCATTTTCCTTCTTGCTCATGATGTTTAACGTTCCGCTGCCCGGTGGCACCACGGGTCACGCCGTTGGCGGCGCGCTCATCGCGCTGTTGTTGGGCCCGGAGGCCGCTGCCATTGCCGTCTCGGTCGCGCTGGCGCTGCAGGCGCTGCTATTTGGCGACGGCGGCGTTCTGTCGTTTGGCGCCAACTGCTTTAACATGGCCTTTGTGCTGCCGTTTGCCGCCGCTATCGTGTTTCGTGCGCTCAACAGCCGTCTGCACGACAAGAGCTGGGGCACCTCGGTTTCTGCCATCGTAAGCGGCTGGGTCGGCCTGTGCCTGGCGGCCCTGTGCGCGGCAATCGAGTTTGGTATTCAGCCGATGCTCTTTACCAACGCTTCGGGCGCGCCGCTGTACTGCCCCTTCCCACTGTCTATTGCCGTTCCTGCCATGATGATCCCGCATATGCTGGTTGCCGGCGTGGTCGAGGGCGTGGCGACGGCTGCGATTTACGGTTTCATTAAGAAGACGGCGCCGAGCGTTATCGTCGGGCCTGAGGCCGTCGATGGCCAGCTTGCTGCCGAGGGCGCTGCTGCCAAGAAGGCCTCGCTGGTTCCTACGCTCATCCTGGTCGCTGTGCTCGTGGCTGCAACGCCGCTGGGCCTGCTGGCCACGGGTGACGCATGGGGCGAGTGGGACGCCGAGGGCGCCGCGACCGCCGTCCAGGAAGCCGGCGACGATAGCCTGCAGGCTTCGGTCGGCCTCGATACCCCGACCTTTGCCGATGCGCTGCCCACGGGCGATTACCTTCAGGCCTATTCCGAGGAGCAGGGTCTTGGCTTTGCCGGCCAGGCTGTCATGTATATCCTGTCCGGCGTGATTGGCGTGGCGGTGCTCACCATCGCATTCCGTCTGATCTCGCTGACGGTTAAGGAAAACTGAGCGCATGCAGATGGTTGAGCTGCCTAGCTGGCTTGCGGTCGAGCAGCGTTACGAGCCCGCGGGGGCTCGGCATCGTGTGATGCAAAAGAATGTCCTGCACCTGGCGAGCCTGCTTGAGCGGGTTCGCCTAGGCGGCGGCGCACACGAGGGCGGGTCGATGATCGACCGCGCCCTTTCTTCCGTTTCGGCCCCGGTGCGTCTGGTGGGGATGCTCGTCTGCGTCCTGTGCGTGTGTCTGACGCAGAGCCCGCTGTACATGATGCTGATGGCGGCGATCGCGTTGGTGCTCGTTGCCGTGCGCCCCGTACGCGGGCTGCGGGCAACCTTTGTGTCGGCGCTTGGCGCTGCGGGGCTCGCGGTAGTTCTAGCGCTGCCCGCCTTGCTGCTGGACGCTTCTGCCGCGGGCGCCATGCTCAAGATTGCGCTCAAGACCTTCATTAATGTGTCGCTAGTGCTGGGCGTTTCGTGGACCCTCACGTGGAGCCGCATGTCGGCGGCGCTCAAGATGCTGCATCTACCCGACGAAGTTATCTTTACGTTCGATATGGCGCTCAAACACATCGAGGTGCTGGGTCGCACGGCGCACAATCTGTGCGAATCGGTCATGCTGCGCAGCGTGGGCCGTGCGCCTGAGGGATTTTCGCGCACCGATTCGATCGCGGGTATCATGGGCATGACCTTTATCAAGGCGATGGAATGCAGCCGCGCGATGGACGAGGCTATGCTTTGCCGCGGCTTTGCCGGTGCGTATCCGGCGCCCGCGCGCGTCGGGTTTGGCTGGCGCGATGCGGTCTATGCGGCCGGTGTGGCGCTGCTGGCGGTGTTGTGCGCCGTGCTGTAGTGCGGGCGGCCGAGCCGTCGATGTGAGTAGGGAAGGGCGACGTTTTGACGATCGATATGAAGAGTGCGGCGGGCACGAACGGTGCGGGCGGCGCCGAGACCACGCCGCTCATCGAGCTGTGCGACGTAGTGTTCTCCTATGCGGGACACACGGTTGTCGACGGTGTGTCGCTGCGGGTCGATCGTGGGGAACTCGTTGCCCTGCTCGGTCCCAACGGCTGCGGTAAGACGACGATTATGCGCCTTATTAACGGCCTTGAACTCGCGGACGCAGGGGCATACCTGTTTGACGGGCATGTGATCGATGCGGCGTTTCTAAAGGATTCCGCGGCCGCTCAGCGTTTTCATCAGCGCGTGGGCTTTGTGTTCCAGAATGCCGACGCGCAGCTCTTTTGCGCCACGGTGGGCGAGGAGGTCGCTTTTGGTCCCGCGCAGATGGGGCTGCCGACGGGCGAGCTCGAGCGCCGCGTCCGCGATGCCATGGGGCTGTTCCAGGTTGCCGACCTTGCCGACGCCTCTCCCTATCAACTCTCGGGTGGGCAAAAGAAGCGCGTTGCGCTGGCTGCGGTGGTGTCGATGAACCCGGATATCTTGGTTCTCGACGAGCCTACCAATGGGCTCGACGAGGATTCATGCGACATTGTGGTCAACTTCTTGCTGGTCTACGTCGCGGCGGGTAAGACGGTCTTGATGAGCACACATCACCAAGATTTGGTGCGCCGCCTGGGGGCCCGTGCAATCTATATCGATCGATATCACCATGTGGTCGAGGCGCCTTCGCCGTCGTATGGAACCGAAAGCGGTGCTACGGACTAGTTGCTGCGTAGAGCGTGCGTAGCCGCCCGCGCGGCTTTGCCGTGATGGTATAGTTATCCAGGTTTTTATGGGGGTGGCTATGCCAAGCTGGAACATTCATATCGCTCAGACGGAGCGTTTGCTGGAGCGCACCGGTGCGCTTGCCAAGAGCGTGCGCGACCGCAATGCCTTTTTGTTTGGCTGCGTGGTTCCGGATATCTTCGTGGGCTATATGGTCCCTGGCATCGCCGATCCCATCCCGTACCGCATTACGCACTTTGCCAAGCCTGAGCCCATCCCTAAGCCTCGTGAGCATGAGTTCTGGGATACCTATGTGGCACCGTTGCTTAAAAGTTCGCCCACCGGTGCGCCGGCCGCGGCTACCTCGATTGTCGAGGAGCGCGAGCGACTGAATCGCGTGCACTATCCCCACCGCTACAGGGATGTCGAGCCGGTTGCCGGTCCTGGCGCCTGTGAGTTCTCGCTTGCATCCGAAGATGTGGCGCAGTCGTTGCTCGATTTGACACTGGGTGTCTGGTCGCATCTGGTGGCCGATACCGTATGGAATACGCGCGTGAATCAGTACCTGGAGGCGCACGGCGGCAAGCCGTGCGAGGAGTTCCGCATTAAAAAGCAAGGCGACTTTGACTGGTTTGGCAAGACACTCGGCATCGTTTCGATTCCGCGCGCGACCGATCGCCTGTATACTGCGGCGACCCGTTTTGGTCAGTATCCCATCCATAAGGAGTATGTGCTCAAGACCATTGGCGTTATGCACGAGATTGTACGCGAAAACCCCGGCGAGCCCGATCATCCGCCATACCGCCTGCTAACCGAGGAATTCTTCGACGCAACGTTTACCGAGGTCATCGAGCTGACCGAGGCGGGTTTTGCCGCCCGTGTCGAATCGCCCGATGTGCCTGCGCTGCCCCTGATTGCTAGCTGCTAGCTGGCCGGCCCGGCAGTGAATAGCTCAACCCAATCGACAAGTAGCTCTTGCCGTAAGGTATCTTCGGCAATGCGCTCCTGTTTGGTCTTTGGGATGTGGGGAAGCCCGGCCTTTTTATGGATGAGCTCGGCTATGTGGTCGAAGCTCTTCTTCTCCTTGATCTGGTCATAGGTAATTTGGATGACGTCGTAGCCCATGCTTGTGAGTGCGGTGGCGCGCTCGGCATCGGAGAGGCTCGCGGCTTCGCTGTCGTGGGCAGAGCGGCCTTGGCATTCCAGAATGACGCCCATGCTGTCGGTGGCGCTTTCGATGAGGATATCGGCGTAGCAGCAGGTTTTGTCATACAGCGAACGTGCGGCTTCACTGAGCGGGATGCGCGCGTTGTTGGCGATCTCGATGCCCTGGCCGCCCTCGTCGCGGGGGAGCGAGATAAGCATGGAGGTCTGTACTTCGAAGGGCGAGGCGGCCTGCCCCGTCATGTGCTCGGCCGCCCAGCGCAGTTGTTTGACGCCGCGCAGGCCTGCGGCTTGCTTGGCGAACGCGGCGATATCCGTTGCGGTAAGAAGCGGCGTGCGCTTCCACAAGTTGGTGTCATTGCCCTTGGTGTCGTTAACTCGCTCCCAGCCGCAGTTGGGTGGAATGAACTTAAGCGAAATAGCTTCATCGAGTTGTTGTTGCGTTCGCTCGCAGGGCTTAAACACTGCAAAGGAGCCGCACATCTCGTAGCACGCCATGAGTAACTGGTTGCGTGAGACCTGCGTGGCAAGGCTGAGCAGCGTGAACTCCGGTGACGTGACATCAAACCCATGTTCAGTCTGCCTAAACGACCCAGGAGGTGGCTCTTGGGTCAGGAAATGCGATTTAAACAGGCTTCGCGACCCGGATTGTGCCCGGGTGAATACAAGCCTGTGAAGCGGTGCGTGAAGCAGGTCTTTTACAACCGCATGACTTCTGAGGCCGCAACATCTGCGATCCATATTGCCAAGGCTAATGGCAGGGTAAAGACCCAGTATTTGCGGCGGGATGCGGTGATAGTTAAAAGCAGTTTGGCCGCATAGCGTCAGATCCACGATGCCCTCCTGGCTGAAAAGCGTGCCTATGGATTAAGGAGTGCCAGCGTCAATTCGGAAGTATGCGGCAAAATCTGAACCCTGTGAGCAGACCTGGCTTTTGAGGCTAGTTTATCAGGCATTTTGTTGCGAAAAAACGGGGTGTGCTCGGAGGTCTCAGAATTTGCCGCATACTTCCGAAAACGTGGCTGATCTTGACCTTGCTAAAACGATATAGCAGCTCTGCACGGGGTGTGGGTTTGCCGCCGGGCGAACACTTTTGGAGCCAGGAGTCCTAGTTCTGGGCCTTGAAGGGCGGATTTCGCGCTTTTGGTAAAGAAATGGGCGCGTGTTTTGCCGTGCCCCGGCTTTAGCGCACAGAAAAAGGGCCCGGAAGGCGAAGCCTTCCGGGCCCTTTGCAATGCAAGTCTGCTTGCAAGTGCGATTTAGCGCACCTGAGCGACGTAAGCGACGTTGGTCGAGGAGACCTTGTCCTCGAGCTGGACGCTCATGCGGGGATCGCCGGCGGTAGCGACGGTCAGGTCGCCAGTCTCGACGTAGCCGAGCTCCTTAGCGGTCTCGATCGCCTTGACGATCGTGCCGTTGACGGTGCCCTGGGTGATCTCGGCCTGGTGCGGGATAACGCCCCAGTACATAATCATCTGCTGGACGGCCCACTCGTGGCGGGAGAACGCGCAGATCGGCATGTTGGGACGGAAGTGCGAGATCAGGCGAGCGGTACGACCGGTGGTCGTCGGCACGGTGATGCACTTGGCGCCAACGGTGGTAGCCATGTTCACAGCGGACATACCCACAACGTTGTTGACGACGCGGGTGCCGTGAGCGTCAGCCGGAACCTCGAGCGGAGCGTGAGCCGGGAGGTACTTCTCAGTCTCGAGAGCAATGCTGGCCTGCATCTTGACGGCCTCGACCGGGTACTTGCCGGCAGCGGACTCGCCGGACAGCATGACGGCGTCGGTGCCGTCGTAAATGGCGTTAGCAACGTCGGCAACCTCGGCGCGCGTCGGGCGCGGGTTCTGCTGCATGGAGTCGAGCATCTGCGTAGCGGTGATAACGGGCTTGTAGGCCGCGTTGCACTTAGCGATGATCTCCTTCTGGATGTGCGGAACAAGCTCGGGCTTGATCTCGATGCCCAGGTCGCCACGGGCGACCATGATGCCGTCGGAAGCCTCGAGGATCTCGTCGAAGTTCTCGACGCCCAGGGCGCACTCGATCTTCGGGAAGATCGTCACGTGCTCGCCGCCGTTCTCGCGGCAAAGCTCGCGGATGCCGCGGACGGACTCGCCGTCGCGGATGAAGGAAGCGGCGATGTAGTCGATGTTCTCGGTCAGGCCAAAGAGGATGTCCTGACGATCGCGCTCGGTGATGGCGGGCAGCGAGATGTTGACGTTGGGCATGTTGACGCCCTTGCGCTCGCCAATCAGGCCGTCGTTCTTGACGACGCAGGTCATGTCCTGGCCGTCGACGGACTCGACCTCGAGGGCAACCAGACCGTCATCGATCAGGATGAGGGAGCCCTTCTCGACCTCGGAGGGCAGAGCCAGGTAGTCGAGGGAGATGTGCTCAGCGGTGCCGTGGAAATCCTCGGACGTGGGCTGAGCGGTGACGACGATCTTGTCGCCGGTCTTGACGGCAACCTTCTTGCCGTCGACCAAAAGGCCGGTACGGACCTCGGGGCCCTTGGTGTCGAGCAGGATGCCGACGGGCATGCCGAGCTCCTTGGAAATACGACGGACGCGCTCGATGCGACCGTGGTGCTCGTCGTAGGATCCGTGCGAGAAGTTAAAACGGGCGACGTTCATGCCCGCCTTGATCATCTCGCGGATGGTCTCGTCGCTATCGCAGGCGGGACCCATGGTGCATACAATCTTGGTGCGCTTGTACATTCAGACCTCCATCTGACATCGTCTTGCGCTGATAGATAAACCATAAGAAATAAAACTGAGATGATTATAACGAAATGCCGACCGAATACCCCAAAAAATCGACCGTATGCCGAATTAGAAGTTCATTTTTTGCGGAAAAACGGTATATGCAAAAACTTTACCAACCGTTCTAACCGCTGCTATCTGGGCGATATTTTAGTTCGATGATGCGCCGAAGAAAAAACGTTTTATCAATCTTGAGCATCACACTGTCTGCACCGTTGCGCCTGTGCCGTGTTTCCAGATGGAATGTTTTGGCTAGACCCGCCGCTTTGGGGTACCATAGCTCCACTATCAACTGCCGCTCAGCACGGCAGCCTTGATGAGCCCTTGCCCTTCTCCTGGGAATTATGATCGGGCATCAATCTGCTGAGTGGCCCGAATCCCAGGAGGGGACTCTATATGCAAAAGGAATACCTGTCCGCCGCGGCCGAGGTGCTCAGCGACCAAGGTGTCGATGAGCACCTCGGCCTGAGCAACGGCGAGGCGTCGTCGCGTCTTGCCAAGACAGGCCCTAACAAGCTTGAGGAAGCCGAGAAGACGCCGCTGTGGAAGCGCTTCTTTGAGCAGATGGCCGACCCCATGGTCATCATGCTGATCGCGGCCGCGGTTATCAGCGCGCTCACGGGCATGGTCAAGGGCGAGGCGGACTTTGCCGATGTCGCCATCATCATGTTCGTCGTTATCGTCAACTCGGTACTGGGCGTGGTCCAGGAAGCCAAGAGCGAAGAGGCCCTCGAGGCCCTGCAGGAGATGAGCGCGGCGCAGTCCAAGGTGCTGCGCGACGGCAAGCTCGTGCACCTGCCGAGCGCCGAGCTCGTGCCCGGCGACGTGATCATGCTCGAGGCGGGCGACTCCGTCCCGGCCGACTGCCGCGTGCTCGAGAGCGCCACGATGAAGATCGAAGAGGCTGCACTCACCGGCGAGTCCGTGCCGGTCGAGAAGCACGCCAACGTGATCGAGCTTGCCGCGGGCACCGATGATGTGCCGCTCGGCGACCGCAAGAACATGTGCTACATGGGCTCCACCGTTGTGTACGGCCGTGGCCGCGCTGTCGTGGTCGGCACCGGCATGGATACCGAGATGGGCAAGATCGCCGGTGCCCTGGCCGAGGCCAAGGAAGAGCTCACGCCGCTGCAGGTGAAGCTCGCCGAGCTCAGCCGTATCCTCACCATTATGGTGATCGTCATCTGCGTCGTGATCTTTGGCGTCGACATCGTCCGCCACGGCGTGGGCAACGTCCTTACCGACCCGACTGCCCTGCTCGACACCTTTATGGTCGCCGTCTCGCTCGCCGTCGCTGCCATCCCCGAGGGTCTGGTCGCTGTCGTGACCATCGTGCTTTCGCTTGGCGTGACCAAGATGGCCAAGCGCCAGGCAATCATCCGCAAGCTCTCTGCCGTCGAGACTCTCGGCTGCACGCAGACCATCTGCTCCGACAAGACCGGTACCCTTACCCAGAACAAGATGACCGTCGTCAAGCACGAGCTCGCTGCGCCCAAGGAGAAGTTCCTGGCCGGCATGGCACTGTGCTCCGATGCCCAGTGGGACGAGGAGTTGGGCGAGGCCGTGGGCGAGCCGACCGAGTGTGCACTCGTCAACGATGCCGGCAAGGCTGGTCTTACTGGTCTGACTGCCGAGCACCCGCGCGTGGGCGAGGCCCCGTTCGACTCGGGCCGTAAGATGATGTCCGTGGTCGTCGAGACCCTGGACGGCGAGTACGAGCAGTACACCAAGGGCGCGCCCGACGTGGTGATTGGCCTGTGCACCCATATCTACGAGGGCGATAAGGTTGTGCCCCTGACCGAGGAGCGTCGTGCCGAGCTCGTGGCAGCCAACAAGGCCATGGCCGACGAGGCCCTGCGCGTGCTGGCGCTGGCGAGCCGCACCTACACCGAGGTTCCCGCCGACTGCAGCCCCGCTGCGCTTGAGCATGACCTGGTCTTCTGCGGCCTGTCCGGCATGATCGACCCGGTTCGCCCCGAGGTTGCCGACGCTATTCGCGAGGCGCACGACGCCGGTATTCGCACCGTCATGATCACGGGCGACCACATCGACACCGCCGTGGCCATCGCCAAGCAGCTGGGCATCGTCGCCGACCGCAGCCAGGCCATTACCGGTGCCGACCTCGACCGCATGAGCGACGAGGAGCTCGACGCGCACATCGAGGACTACGGCGTGTACGCCCGCGTCCAGCCCGAGCACAAGACCCGCATCGTCGAGGCTTGGAAGTCGCGCGACCAGATCGTCGCCATGACGGGCGACGGCGTCAACGATGCCCCGTCCATCAAGCGCGCCGACATCGGTGTGGGCATGGGCATCACCGGTACCGATGTCACCAAAAACGTCGCTGACATGGTGCTTGCCGACGACAACTTCGCCACCATCATCGGTGCCTGCGAAGAGGGCCGTCGCATCTACGACAACATCCGCAAGGTCATCCAGTTCCTGCTTTCGGCCAACCTTGCCGAGGTCTTCTCGGTATTCATCGCCACGCTCATCGGCTTTACCATCTTCCAGCCGGTGCAGCTGCTATGGGTGAACCTGGTCACCGACTGCTTCCCCGCGCTCGCGTTGGGCATGGAGGATGCCGAGGGCGACATCATGAAGCGCAAGCCGCGCAACGCCAAGGACGGTGTCTTTGCCGGACATATGGGTCTGGACTGCGTGGTCCAGGGCCTAATCATCACCGTGCTGGTGCTGGCGAGCTTCTTTGTGGGCGTGTACTTTGACATGGGCTACATCCACATCGCCGATATGATCGCCGGTAATGCCGACGAGGAAGGCGTGATGATGGCCTTCATCACGCTCAACATGGTCGAGATCTTCCACTGCTTTAATATGCGCAGCCGTCGTGCGTCGCTGTTTAGCATGAAGAAGCAGAACAAGTGGCTGTGGGCTTCCGCTGCGCTGGCGCTGGTGCTGACGGTGATCGTGACCGTACAGCCGACGCTTGCCGAGATGTTCTTTGGCCCTGTGACGCTTGAGCTCAAGGGCGTTCTTGCCGCGCTGGGCCTGGCCTTCCTGATCATCCCGCTGATGGAGATCTACAAGGCGATCATGCGCGCTGTGGAGAAAGAGTAGCGTACTCGTCCGGGCCCGCCCCACGCCCTTTCTCCCTCACTGGTCCTCGCGCTTCGCGCTGCGGGATCGTTCGGGAGAAAGGGCTTCCGGGGCGGGCCCTGCGGTATCCTTGTTGGCTTTTCTCCCGTGCGGATGAAAAGGGCTGAGGGAAAGTTTGTGAGCTGGTCGGGCTTTGCCCGGCCAGCTCTTTTTGATTACGGGCTTTAGCCTGTGCGGGGCGCGCAGCGCGCCGCATCAGAAACCACCCGCTATGCGGGTGGGGCCAAACGGC
>NZ_JBDMGT010000043.1:0-15703 GCF_039752775.1 Collinsella aerofaciens
AGGACCTCGGGGGCGTTCGGCTAGCTGCGGGAACGGCCTATTCGCTTAATGTGTTCGGCTGAGATCGGAAATCAACCAACGCTTGGCCGCGCTTGGCGTTGCAGTGGGGTTTGAGGTGCCAAAAAACGGCTTCCGACCAGCGTGGTTGATCAACTCAATTGTTCAAAAGGGGTATTCATAAGTGACTTGGCAATGAATTTAAAAATCTTTGGGTGGTGCTGTGGACCACTGGTATGCATTTTGCGACCACAGCCTTGTGCCCGTTGACCTGCGGCTTGGCTCAGCTTGTCCCCGCGGCGTCGTATCTTGTCCACAAATCCGTCAAGCTCTTGGTCGGCATTTGGTTGGAATGCGCATGAAACGTGGTGCGAGCATGGGCATATGTGGAGGTCATGAGGTTGTAGCTGCATATTCTTGCGGCCTGGGAGGTTGAAAGATATTATTACCAAGTCTTTTCCTGCTTCAGGCGCACCTTCACGACCTGAAGCCACATTTGCCCAGAGGAGGTGACAATATGAAGGCTTATGAACTGCTGTTCTTTGTTGACCCGTCGCTCGACCCCGAGACTCGTCTCGCTGTTATGAAGCGTATCGATACCACGATCGCTGAGGGCGCTGGCAAGGTCGACTCCGTTGACGAGTGGGGCAAGCGCAAGCTCGCCTACGAGATCAACGACCTCACCGATGGTGACTACACCCTCATCAACTTCCACGCAGATCCTACCCAGATCGCCGAGCTTGATCGCGTCCTGCGCATCACCGACGCTGTGGTCCGCCACATGATCGTCCGTCGCGACGACCAGGAGTAAGACTGTCGTTTTGGACTGGGCTTGTGCCCCAAGAGGAAGTAGTGAGTTATGAGCATCAATCGAGTGAACATCACCGGTAATCTCACCCGCGATCCCGAGCTGCGCGCCACCGCTGGCGGAACCCAGGTTCTGTCCTTTGGCGTCGCCGTGAACGATCGTCGCCGCAACGCGCAGACTGGCGAGTGGGAGGACTATCCCAACTTTGTCGACTGCACTATGTTCGGCACCCGCGCCGAGGCCGTGAGCCGTTTCCTGGCAAAGGGAAACAAGGTCGCGATCGAGGGCAAGCTGCGCTACAGCTCTTGGGAGCGCGACGGCCAGCGCAGGAGCAAGCTTGAGGTCATCGTCGATGAGATCGAGTTTATGAGCTCCCGTGGTGGCCAGGGTGGCTACGATCAGGGCGGTTACGCCCCCGCAGCTCCCGCGCCCGCAGCACGTCCTGCCGCACCGGTGGCTACGCCGCCCGCGGTCGACGTCTACGATGAGGACATCCCGTTCTAAGGGTTGTTCACCTATTTTTGAGTGAGAGGCGGCTTCGGTTCGCCGAAGTTGCCAAATGAAAGGTATTTTGACATGGCTAATGATTTTTCTGCACGTCAGCCGCGTCGTAAGTACTGCCAGTTCTGCAAGGAGAACACTGAGTTCATCGACTATAAGGACACTCAGCTTCTCCGTAAGTACATGACCGACCGTGGCAAGATCAAGCCCCGTCGCGTCACTGGCGCTTGCACGCAGCATCAGCATGACATCGCCAACGCCATCAAGCGCGCCCGCGAGATGGCTCTCCTGCCGTACACCGTCCCCGTGGTTTCCTCTCGTGGCAACCGCGACCGCGGCTAAGAAGGGAGACGCATCATGAAGGTTATTCTTCTCGATGAGATCAAGGGCAAGGGCGGCGAGGGTGACGTCGTAGAGGTCGCTCAGGGTTACGCTGAGAACTTCCTGTTCCCCAAGAAGCTCGCTGTTGCCGCCACCAAGGGCAACCTCAAGCAGCTTGACGAGCGTCGCAACAACATCGCCAAGCGCGAGGCCGTCCGTCTGGCTACCGCCAACGAGACCAAGGCTGCCTTCGAGGGCAAGACGGTCACCGTTGACGTCAAGGTCGGCGACGAGGGCATCCTCTTTGGCTCCGTTACCGCCGCTATGATCGCTGACGCCATCAAGGCTCAGCTCGGTATGGACATCGACCGCAAGCGCGTCGAGCTCGGTAAGCCCATCAAGGTTGCCGGTGCCCACACCGTTGCCATCTCGCTGTACCGCGAGATCAAGGCCGAGGTTGTCGTTCTCGTCGGCGTTACCGCCGAGGAGCTCGCTGCCGAGGCTGAGGTCGAGGAGGCCGCTGAGGCCGCCGAGGCCGAGACCGCCGAGGTCGAGACTGAGGCTGCTGCCGAGTAGCATTTGCTGCAACGCAACAATCTTGTTCTAAGAAGGGCGCTCTGGGAAACCAGGGCGCCCTTTTGTTTTTTGCGCTGAGTGAGTGTCATGGTGAACGTTGCGTCGAAGTCCTATATACAGGACCGTTCATCCGTTTGGTTCGGTGATGATTGGCGGCGCGCGGCGCGTTTTGGGACCGTGGCTGATACTATGGATGCTCGCAAGCGATATGAATGAGGATGCTCATGGCATATGACGATAGGGAGACCGGGCTGACGGTTGAGGACCGCGGCTCCAAGTTGGGTCTTCCCCAAAACCAAGATGCAGAGGCCAATGTACTGGCCGCTATGCTGCTATCGCCCGAGGTGGTCGAAGAGGCCCAGGTCGAGCTGCAGCCCGATGACTTCTACCGGCCCATTCATAAGACCATCTATACCGCGATGGTCGATATGTACAACAGCCGCATTCCCATCGACTCCATCTCGCTGATCGATTACCTGCGAAGCATCAACAAGCTTGATGCCGTGGGCGGCGAGGCCTACATTTTGGAGTTGATGGGTCAGACCCTGTCGCTCGTCAACTGGCAGCACCATGCCGCTATCGTTCGCCGCGATTCGATGCTGCGTGAGCTGATCGGCGCCACCAACGAGATCAACGCGCTGGCCTATAACGCTCCCACCGATACCAAAGAGGTCGTGGAGCTGGCCGAGAGCAAGTTGCTCAAGGTCACGGCGCGCGAGGTCAAGTCGAGCTACAAGACGCTGACCGAGTTTATGGTCGAGGCCTATAACGAGGCCGAGGAAGTGTGCCAGGCAGGCGGCCAGGCTGCGGGCGTGCCCACGGGCTTCCCGTCGCTCGACCGCATGCTCATGGGTTTTCGCGAGGGCCAGCTCATCATCATCGGCGCCCGCCCTGCTGTGGGTAAGACGTCGTTCGCCCTGAATCTGGCGCTCAACGCTGCCGCTGCCGGTTATACCGTCGGCTTCTTCTCGCTGGAGATGTCGGGCAAGGAAATTGCCCAGCGTCTGATTTGCGCCTACGCCATGATCTCGATCAGTGACTTCCGCATGGGCCGCATTAGCCCCGAGCAGTGGGCAAATATCAACGAGGCCACGCAGACCTTGTCCAAGCTCGATATTCTGATTGACGATACGCCCGGCACCACAGTGACCGAGATTCGCGCCAAGAGCCGCCGCATGCTCCACAACAAGGAGAAAGCTATCATCATCCTGGACTACCTGCAGCTGGTGAGTCCTCCGCCGGGACGCCGCTCCGAGAGCCGTACCGTCGAGGTCTCCGAGATGTCGCGTGGTCTGAAGATCATGGCCAAGGAGCTCAAGATCCCGCTCATCGCGCTGTCGCAGCTCTCGCGTCAGGTCGAATCCCGTACCGGCAAGCGCCCGCAGCTTTCCGACCTTCGTGAATCGGGCTCCATCGAGCAGGACGCCGATATCGTTATGTTCTTGGACCGATCCGCCGACGAGGCCGAAGCCTCGCGCGACGATCGACCCGACGAGGGCGTTACGCGTATTGTCGTGGCCAAGAACCGTTCGGGCCCGATCGGCGACGTCGACCTGATGTTCCTGCCGGCATCCACCAAGTTCTATGAGCTTGATGGGGCACATGCCGAGGAGTAGGACAGGCGCCCGTTGCACGGGTATACTGGGAATGTTTTGTGCTTCTGCGTGCCGGCGTGGCGCGTAGACAGTCCATGAATGTAAGGAGTAAACATGCCGTCAACCGTTTTGGTCGGTGCCCAGTGGGGCGATGAGGGCAAGGGTAAGATCTGCGACCTGGTCGCCGGCGACTTCGATGCCGTCGTGCGCTACTCGGGAGGCAACAACGCCGGCCACACCATCGTCGTCAACGGCAAGAAGTACGGCCTGCACCAGGTGCCCTCCGGCATCATGTATTCCGACCACGTGTCGGTGATCGGTAACGGCTGCGTCGTCAATCCCAAGGTTGTCCTTGAGGAGATCGACATGTTCGAGGCCGACGGCATCACCACCAAGAACCTCAAGATTAGCGGCAACGCGCATGTCATCATGCCGTACCACATCGATCTGGATGGCGCCTTTGAGCAGAAGCTCGGCAAGAAGAACATCGGTACCACCAAGCGCGGTATCGGTCCGTGCTATCAGGACAAGATGGCCCGCATTGGTCTGCGCATGCAGGACATGCTGGACGAGACGCTGTTCCGCGACAAGCTGGAGACCGCTCTCGCCCGCGTGAACCCCGAGCTCGAGCTCATCTACAACCTGCCCACCTACACCGTGGACCAGATTTGCGACGAGTACCTGCCGATGGCCGAGCGCCTGCGCCCCTACATCACCGAGACGAGCCTGCTGCTCAACAACATGATCGATGAGGGCAAGGACCTGCTGTTTGAGGGCGCCCAGGCGACGCTGCTCGACATCGACCACGGCACCTATCCGTACGTGACGTCTTCCAACTGCACCGCCGGCGGCGCCATTACCGGTTCTGGCGTCGGCATGAAGAACGTCGACCGCGTGCTGGGCGTCATGAAGGCCTACATCACCCGCGTCGGTTCGGGCCCCATGCCCACCGAGCTTTCCTATGAGTCCGAGGCCGGCCACACGCTGACCGAGGAGGGCTATGAGTACGGCGTGACCACCGGTCGCCGTCGTCGCTGCGGCTGGTTCGACGGCCCTATCGCCAACTATGCCTCGCGCGTCAACGGCCTCACCGACATCGCCGTGACCAAGCTCGACGTGCTTTCGGCCTTCGACACCATCAAGGTGTGCGTGGCCTACGACGTCGACGGCGAGCGTTACACCAGCGTGCCCGAGCATCAGGTTCGTTTTGAGCGCGCCAAGCCCATCTACGAGGAGCTCCCGGGCTGGAAGTGCGACATCACCGGTTGCCGCAGCTTTGAGGAGCTGCCGCAGGAGGCTCAGGACTACGTGGCGTTTATCGAGGATCTGGCACACACCCGCGTGACGTTTATTGGCGTCGGCGCTGGTCGCGAGCAGATCATCAACCGATTCTGGAAGTAATCGGCACTATTCGGTTATTGCGATATACCCCTTTGCAGCCCGGACGGGCGGCCGAGGGGTATATTTGCTTGCAAAGGGCTCGCGCGGAGCGGGCCGTTCATCCATAGAGGAGGCACCCTTGAAGGCGGACACTCAAACCATCGACATCCTGTTGTTGGGCAGCGGCGGCCGCGAGCATGCTCTGGCAGCAAAGCTCGCAGCATCACCGCGCGCCGGCAAGCTCTACATCGCGCCGGGTAACGGCGGCACCGCGAGCTGCGGCGAGAACGTTGTTCTCGACGATTGCGATCCTGCGGCCGTGGCGGCGTTTGCCCAGAGCCGCGGATGCGGACTCGTGGTAATTGGCCCCGAGGCTCCGCTCGTGGCGGGCGTGGCCGACGCCGTGCGCGCGGCGGGTATTCCCTGCTTTGGCCCGGGTGCCGAGGGCGCCCAGATGGAGGGTTCCAAGCTATTCTCCAAGCAGCTCATGGAGCGTGCCGGTATCCCTACGGCGGCCTACGGCTCATTTACTGACGAGGCTTCGGCTCTCGCCTATGTGCGCGAGCAGGGTGCCCCGCTGGTCGTGAAGGCTGACGGCCTGGCCGCAGGCAAGGGCGTTATCGTGGCGACTGAGCTTGCGCAGGCCGAGGAGGCCGTGCGCGAGTGCTTTGGCGGCACCTTTGGCGATGCCGGCAACACCGTTGTCATTGAGGAAATGCTGACCGGCCCCGAGTGCTCGCTGCTGGCCTTTACCGACGGCAAGACCGTGCGCCCCATGGCCACCTCGCAGGATCACAAGCGTGCACTCGAGGGCGACAAGGGCCCCAACACCGGTGGCATGGGCGTCTACAGCCCGGTGCCCATCGTGACCGACGAGGAGCACGCCACCATGGTGAAGGTCATGGAGCAGACCGTGGCCGAGCTCGCCGCCGAGGGCATCGACTACCGCGGCTGCCTGTACGGCGGCTTTATGCTTACCCCCGCCGGCCCCAAGGTGCTGGAGTTCAACGCCCGCTTTGGCGACCCTGAGACGCAGGTCGTGCTGCCGCGCCTCAAGAACGACCTGGTCGAGGTTATGCTCGCCTGCGCCAACTGTGAGCTTGATCAGATTGAGCTCGATTGGCGCGACGAGTGGGCCGTGGCTGTTGTCCTGACGAGCGCGGGCTACCCCGGCAGCTACGAGAAGGGCAAAGTCATCACCGGTATCGCCGACGCCGAGGCCATGGAGAACGTGACCGTGTATCATGCCGGCACCGCCGTGGTGGATGGCCAGCTTGTGACCAACGGCGGCCGTGTGCTTGCCGTGACCGCGCTGGGCGACACGTTCGAGAACGCCCGCAACCTTGCCTACGAGGCCTGCGAGAAGATTGATTTTGAGGGCAAGACTCTGCGTCATGACATCGGTCTGCGCGCGCTGCGTGGCCGTGACGCCTGGGATGCCTAAAGTCCGAGAGGGATGAGACGGATGGACGAGAAGAACGAAGAGCTCGTGGATGCGCAGATCGTCGAGGAAGATAGCCGCATATATGGGCACGCCGAGGGCGAGCCTGGTGGCGAGGTCGCTGACGAGCCGGCGCTGGTGCTGGGCGACGACGACCCGCACGATGCCGAGCTGCACGAGAAGATTCTTTCGGAGGAGTGCGCCTGGAAGGGCAAGATCCTCGACGTCCACCGTCTTGAGGTTGAGCTGCCCAACGGTCACCGCAGCGCTCGCGATATCGTTCGCCATCCGGGTGCGGCGGCCGTTGTGGCACTGACCGAGAGCGGCAAGATTGTACTGGTGCGTCAGTACCGCACCGCCATCGACCGCGTGACGGTCGAGATTCCCGCCGGCAAGCTCGATCCAGGCGAGGACCCGCTCGATTGCGCCAAGCGCGAGCTACATGAGGAGACGGGCTTTAGGGCCGGTCGCATTCGCTTTTTGACGTCGATTGTCACGTCCTGCGGTTTTTGCGATGAGATCATCCACATCTACTTGGCTACCAAGCTCGAGTTTGATGCGCCCGACCCCGACGATGACGAGTTTGTCAACGTCGACCTGGTGCCACTGCATGAGCTGATCGACGCCGTACTCGACGGCAAGATCGAAGACGCCAAGACCGTTGTGGGTGCCTTGGCTTGCGACAGCATTGCTCATCGTTTGGGTGGAGCGGAACTTTAACGAGCGGGGATGATCCCGCAGGTTTGTGTAAGTCAGCGAAAGTGCTCCATTTGAGACAAGGTGGCCTAAAAGAGAAGGGAAGCGTATGGATATACGCGACCGACGATTGAAGGCCAGATTGTCCAAATGGAGCACCTGCAGCGTCGAGACGAAACGCGGTTTGGTAAAACCGCGTAAGGTGACTATGTTTAAGAGGTTTCTTTCGTATTACAAGCCCCAGATGGGGCTTTTTGTTGCCGATACTGTTTGTGCCCTGGTGCTTGCCGCCATTGACCTGGCGTTTCCTATCATTCTGCGCAATCTGACCGGCGGGCTCTTTACCCAGGGTCAGGCTGCTATTATGCAGGCACTCGGCATGATCGCGGTTGGCCTGGTACTGATGTATGCCATCCGTTGCGCCTGTCGCTACTTTGTGAGTTACTGGGGCCACGTGATGGGCGCGCGCATGGAGTCCAAGATGCGCGAGGACCTGTTCGATCAGTACGAGCGCTTTGGCTTTGCGTACTTCGATCGCAACAGCTCGGGTGACATGATGAGCCGCGTGGTCAACGACCTGTTCGATATCTGCGAGGCGGCACACCACGTGCCCGAGTGGATTATCATCTGCGGCATCGAGATCGTCGGCTCGTTTGTGATCCTCTTTGCTATTGCCCCGGTGCTGGCGCTTGCTATGGCCGTGGTGACGGCGGTGTTTGCGGTCATCATGTTTTGGCAGAACATGCGCATGCGCGAGGTCTTCAGCGACAACCGCAAAAAGATCAGCGGTATTAATGCTCAGCTGCAGGATTCGCTGGCAGGCATGCGCGTGGTCAAGAGTTTTGCGAACGAGGAGGCTGAGCGCTCCAAGTTCCGCGCCTCTAATGACCGCTATCTTTCGTCCAAGGAGAATATGTATCACGCCATGGGCGTCTACACTGCGACGTATGGCCTGCTCTCGGGCGTGTTGTACGTGATCGTGGTACTGCTGGGTGGTTGGCTGGTCGCCCAGGGACAGCTGCAGGCGGTCGATATGGCGACCTTCGCGCTCTATATTTCGCTGTTCTGCACGCCGCTCGAGACGCTCGTCAATTCGGCCGAAACGTATCAGAAGGCCATCGCCGGCTTTAAACGCATGGACGAGGTGCTTTCGACCGCCCCGGATATCCAGGATAAGCCGGATGCCGCGGACCTGCAGGTGACGGCTGGCGCGGTTGAATATCGCGATGTGTGCTTCAGCTACGAGGATGTTGAGCTGGGCAGCAGCGAAGAAGCTCGTCCCGTGATCGACCATATGAATCTGTCCATCAAGCCCGGCCAGACCATTGCCCTGGTTGGCCCCTCGGGCGGTGGCAAGTCCACAACGTGTTCGCTGCTGCCGCGCTTTTACGACGTGGCGGACGGATCCATCAGCATCGACGGCCAGGACGTGCGCGACGTGACGCAACAGAGTCTGCGCCGCGCCATTGGCCTGGTGCAGCAGGATGTCTATCTGTTTGACGGTACGATTGGCGAGAACATCGCCTACGGCAAGCCAGGCGCCACGGCGGAAGAGGTTGCCGAGGCCGCCCGCCGCGCCAATATCGATGCCTTCATTGAGTCGCTGCCGCAGGGCTACGACACGGTCGTGGGCGAGCGCGGCAGCCGTCTTTCGGGCGGCCAGAAGCAGCGCGTAGCCATTGCGCGCGTGTTTCTCAAGAACCCCAAGATCCTGATCCTGGACGAGGCGACGAGCGCCTTGGATAACGAGAGCGAGGAGGCGGTGCAGGAGTCGCTCGAGCGCCTGGCGCGCGGCCGCACCACGATCATCATCGCCCACCGTCTCTCGACCATTAAACATGCCGACGAGATTGCGACCGTCGAGCATGGTCGCGTTGTGGAACGTGGTACGCACGAGCAGCTTCTCGCCCGTGGCGGCACCTATGCCCGTTACTATCGAATGCAGTTCGAAGGTGCGCGTGCGCACGAGCTCGACTGATTGATATGACAGGAAGTATATGGCTGAGAAGAACCCTTTGACTCCGGAAGAAGTGACGGAGTTATTCTCCGAGATCGACGCATCCGGCGTTTTGGATCCGACGCTTGCCAAAAAGCGCACCGAGCGCATGCGCGAAAAAGAGGCTGCGGCCAAGCGCGGCGACAAGGCGGCGCTGGCGCAGCTTCGCAGCGAAGATCGCGCAAGCCAGACAAAGCAGATCGACCCGCTGTCCGAGGACGACCCTTCGGGCTCGCAGGTGAGCCATACCATTACGAAGACCGCCATGGCCGTAGTTATCGGCATTCTGGTGTTAATCGTGGGCATGCAGATCGGCTACGGCGTGATGCGCCGCCTGAACACTGCCAACCTGTCCGAGAGTGTTTCGGTGGATACCGTTTCCACGGCACTGAAGGGCGGCCTTGAGTGGGGTAACGGCTTTACGCAGTTCCCGCTCGACTTTAGCGTCGACGAGGCGGACGAGCGCACGGGTGCGGTCGAGGTGACGGTGCTGGACACGTCGTCTGCCAACGAGCTCGAGCTGCTGTCCAACGGGCAGATTCAGGCCGCGGCGCTTGCGACCAACGCGTTGCTCAACGATAAGATCGACCGCGTGGTGTACAACGTGCACGCCTATATCGATGAGGACAGCAATATCCAGCATGATTCCTTCTTTGGCATGTTTCCCGCGCGGGGTCATCAGAGTGCCATTTTGACATTTGTGTGGACCAAGAGCTCTTCGACCGCCACGAACATCGACTGGAAGATGCATATCGTGAGCATGGACGACACGATTGCCGAGCGCATTCAAAAGCAGGTGAACTCGGTGTCGTCACTGATTGAGGACCCGTCGGTGAGCCAGACCAAGATTGACGAGGAAAAGGCCGAACGTGATCTGGAGCATCGTCTGCATGGCCGCGAGATCTTCCGCGGTGGCAAGCCCGATCGCACGCCGTCCGATCTGCTGGAGCAGGATAAATAAGACGCCATCATCCCGCGTGAGCCAAGTGCCCGCGCGGGATGATTTTTAATCCCCGTCCTAGAAAAATCATTATGCATAGAAAGTCATAATTATCATTTCGTAAACATTTCGATGAAATTAACGCCATGGCGCATACTTGCGGTTAAAATACCGCAAGGCCTAACTACCAACCTTTAAGCCGGTCCGGAGAGACCGGGAAGGAGAATTATGGCGAACAACCATACTGCGGGCACTGCTGCCCGCACCTTCGCGCCCAGCGAGCTTTGCCAGCGCATGCTGTCCAAAACCAGCAAGGGCACCTGCGGTCCCTGCATCCTGTACCTTGAGGATGGGACCATTTTTTATGGACGTGCATGCGGCGCCGAGGGCACCGCGACCGGCGAAGTCTGCTTCAACACCTCGCTCGAGGGCTATTTTGAGGTCATGACCGACCCGAGCTATGCCGGCCAAATCGTAACCATGACCTATCCGCAGATCGGCAACTACGGCATCGACGAGACCGATGTCCAGTCGGCCTTCCCTGGTGACGCCGTGCGCCCTGCGAGCGCTCCGGCCATGCGCGGCATGATTGTCCGCGACATGTGCGCCACGCCTTCTAACTGGCGCTCGGCCGTCAGCGTGCCGGAGTATCTGCGCGCTCACGGCATCGTCGCCATCGAGGGTGTCGATACCCGCGCCCTGGTGCGCCACCTGCGCGACAACGGTTCCAAGATGGGCATTATCTCGACCGAGATCTTTGACGTCGCCGAACTTGCCGAGCGTCTGGCCGCAGCCCCCACGCTGGTGGGCGAGAACCTGGTCAAGACCGTGAGCTGCCCCGAGCCTCATGAGTTTGCAGCTGCCGATCTGCCCGCCACGCATGACTTTGCGCTCGCGGAAGCCGCCCCTGCCCGCCACAAGGTGGTTGCCTACGACTGCGGCGTGAAGCGCGGCATTCTGGAGGGCCTGGTCCGCGCCGGCTGCGATCTCACCGTCGTGCCGTGGGATACGCCCGCGAGTGAGGTGCTCGACATGAATCCCGATGGCGTCTTTTTATCCAACGGCCCCGGCGACCCCGATGCCGTGGTGGAGACCTACGAGCAGGTGCAGCAGCTGATCGGCAAGGTGCCGGTCTTTGGCATTTGCCTTGGTCACCAGATGATCAGCTTGGCGTGCGGCGCCCAAATGGAAAAGCTTAAATTCGGTCACCGTGGCGGTAACCAGCCGGTTATGAACCTGGTGAGCCGTCGCGTGGAGATTACCGCGCAAAACCACGGCTTTGGCCTGCTGTTCCCCAGCCTGGGCAAACTGATCCCGGAGCTTTCCGGCGGCGAGACCGAGCATGCGGCCGATGGCGACCTGCGCGTCTGGGTGCGTCGCGGCATCGCGCCGGTCGTGATGAACGAGCGCTTCGGCCGCATTCGCCTGACGCACGTGAACCTCAACGACGGCACCGCCGAGGGCATCCAGCTGCTCGACGTCCCGTGCTTCTCGGTCCAGTACCACCCCGAGGCTTCGCCCGGCCCCACCGATGCCCACTATCTCTTCACCGCCTTTACGCGACTCATGGACGGCGAGGAGAACTACCTGGACATCGACACCGCGAAGGACCGCCTTGCCGGCTGGAATTTCGCCGAGACCGCCGCGACCGAGACCGAGGAGAACTAACATGCCTAAACGTACTGACATCAAGCGCATCCTCGTCATTGGTTCGGGCCCCATCGTTATTGGCCAGGCCTGTGAGTTCGACTACTCCGGCGCCCAGGCCTGCAAGGTGCTCAAGGAGGATGGCTTTGAGGTCATCCTGGTCAACTCCAACCCGGCGACTATCATGACCGACCCGGGTCTTGCCGACCGCACCTATGTTGAGCCCATCACCGCCGAGTTTATCGAGCGTGTGATCAAGAAGGAGCGCCCGGACGCGCTGCTGCCCACGCTGGGCGGCCAGACCGGTCTGAACGCTGCCGTCGAGCTGGCAAAGGACGGCACGCTCGACAAGTATGGCGTCGAGATGATCGGCTGCGACCTGGCCGCTATCGAGCGCGGCGAGGACCGCAAGCTCTTTAACGAGGCCATGGCCGAGATTGGCCTGGAGGTCGCGCGCTCGGGCTATGCCTATAGCGTGGCCGACGCCGAGGCCATCGCCGAGCGCGTGGGCTATCCCTGCGTGCTGCGTCCGAGCTTTACCTTGGGCGGTGCCGGTGGCGGCATCGCGCATACCCACGAGGAGCTCGTCTCCATCGTGAGCCAGGGCTTGGAGCTCTCGCCCGCCCACGAGGTGCTGGTCGAGGAGTCCATCGAGGGCTGGAAAGAGTATGAGATGGAGGTCATGCGTGACCACGCCGGCAACGGCATCATCGTGTGCTCCATCGAGAATCTCGACCCCATGGGCGTGCACACCGGCGACTCCATCACCGTGGCGCCGGCGCAGACGCTCTCCGACCTTGAGTATCAGCGTATGCGCGTGGCCTCGCTCGCCATTCTGGAGAAGATCGGCGTCGAGACCGGTGGCTCCAACGTGCAGTTTGCCGTGAACCCCAACACCGGTCGCTTGATCGTCATCGAGATGAACCCGCGCGTGAGCCGTTCGTCCGCGCTGGCCTCCAAGGCCACGGGTTTCCCCATCGCCAAGGCTGCCGCGCGTCTGGCTGTGGGCTATACGCTCGATGAGATCGTCAACGACATCACCAAGGCCACGCCTGCCTGCTTTGAGCCCACGATCGACTACTGCGTCGTTAAGGTGCCGCGCTTTGCCTTCGAGAAGTTCAAGGGTACCGACCCCACGCTCACCACGCGCATGAAGGCCGTGGGCGAGATCATGGCGATTGGCCGCACCTTTGAGGAGGCCTTCGGCAAAGCCATGCGCTCGCTGGAGGACGGTCACCAGGGTATCTGCGCCGGTGGCAAGGAGGGTGCCGATAAGCTGAGCGACGATGAGCTCGCTCAGGCCGTGGCCACGCCGACCGAGCACCGCATCTTCTTTGTGGTCGAGGCCCTGCGCCGTGGCTGGGACATCGCTCGCATCCATGCCACCTGCGGCATCGACCCGTGGTACCTCAACCGTATCAACGACATGGTGCAGGTCCAGGAGAGCATCCGCGGCCTGCGTGTGGAGGATATCGACGCCGACGCGATGCGCTTGCTCAAGCAGTACGGCACGAGTGACGCCGAGATTGCCGCGCTGACCGGCTCGGATGAGCGCTTTGTGCGCGCCTATCGCAAGGGTCTGGGCGTGGTTCCCAGCATGAAGACGGTCGATACCTGCGCCGCGGAGTTCTCGAGCGCCACGGAGTACCACTACAAGACGTACGAGAACATCTACCGAACGAGCCCGGATGCCAAGAAGTGCGTGGCTCCCGACGAGACCACGCCGGCGGACAAGCCCAAGGCGATGATCCTGGGCGCCGGCCCCAACCGCATTGGCCAGGGTATCGAGTTCGATTACTGCTGCGTGCACGCGAGCTACGCGCTGGCGGCCCGCGGCTTCGAGGCCATCATGGTCAACTGCAATCCCGAGACCGTCTCGACTGACTACGACACCTCTGACCGCTTGTACTTTGAGCCGCTCACCTACGAGGACGTCATGGATGTCATCGATGTTGAGCGTCCCGACGGCGTTGTGGTGACGCTCGGCGGCCAGACTCCGCTTAAGCTGGCGCGCATGCTCGAGGAGAGCGGCGTGAACATTATGGGCACCAAGCCCGACGCCATCGACTTTGCCGAGGACCGCGAGCGCTTCGCCGCTCTGCTCGACAAGCTGGGCATCATGTATCCGCCGGCGGGCCAAGCCACCTCGTTTGAGGAGGCCGAGGCCGTGGCCGCGCACATCGGCTACCCGCTGCTGGTGCGTCCGAGCTACGTGCTGGGCGGCCGCGGCATGATGATCGCCTACGATGCCGAGCATCTGCGCGATTACATGGCCGAGGCTGCGCGCATTAGCCCCGACTACCCGGTGTACCTGGACCGCTTCCTGGAGGGTGCGATCGAGTCCGACGTCGACGCCCTGTGCGACGGCGAGGAGGTCTACATCGGCGGCATTCTGGAGCATATCGAGGAGGCCGGTATTCACTCCGGCGACTCTGCGACCTGCATCCCGCCGTTCAGCTTTAGCGAGAGCCTGCAGGCAAAGCTCCGCGAGACCACGCGCCGCATCGCGATGGCGCTGGGCGTACGCGGCCTGGTCAACGTGCAGTATGCCATCAAGGGCGAGACCGTCTACGTGATCGAGGCCAACCCGCGTGCCAGCCGTACCGTGCCGTTTATCTCCAAGGCCACCGGCGTGCCGCTGGCCAAGTGTGCGGCGCGTATCATGGCAGGCGATTCCATCGCGAGCCTGGGCCTGCCGAGCGACGAGCGTCAGCTGGACTGGTTCTGCATGAAGGAAGCCGTTATGCCCTGGGGCCGTTTCCCCGGTGCCGACGTTATTCTGGGACCCGAGATGAAGTCGACGGGCGAGGTCATGGGTATCGCCAAGAGCTATCCCGAGGCATACGCCAAGACGCAGCTGGCGATCGACTACAAGCTGCCCGATCCGAGCTGCGGCAAGGTGTTCATCAGCGTATGCGACCGCGACAAGCGTCATATCCTTTCGGTCGCGCGTATCCTGCGCTACCTGGGCTTTGACATCTGCTCCACCGAGGGTACGGCGCGCGTGCTGCGCGGCGGCAACGTGACGTGCGAAGTCGTGGAGAAGATCAGCGGCCCGCACGACGGCGAGCGTCCCAACATCGGCGACCTCATCGCCGATGGCAAGATTGCGGTAATCATCAACACACCGTACGGCCCGGGCTCTCGTGGCGATGGCTACCTGCTGCGTACCGAGGCCGTGCGCCGCGGCGTAACCTGCGTGACGGCGATGTCTGCCGCCAACACGTATGTGAGTGCCATCGAGGCGGTGCGCGAGGACCAGCAGGGTCACGGCAGCGCCAACGACATGGGCATGGACGTCATCGCCCTGCAGGACCTGCCGCAGCACACGGTGTAATGTGACCTGGTCGGCCGGGGCGGCAGCCGGACACTTTCTCTCGGAAACTGGGCTTCGCGAAGTTTTCCGAGAGAAAGGTCCGCCTCCCGCCCCGGCCTGCGGTGACTTGGCTTCACCGCGTGCTGCCGAAGGGGCTTTGCGCGATGACTAGGGCTGAACAGAAAATGAGTGTGGGCTCTGTCGTTCATTCGGACGACAGAGCCCACATTTTGTATGGGGCCTTCAGGTGAATTGCAATCATATGAAGGCCTTTTACCAAGGGAGAGATATGTCTTTGGACAGTTAGTTCAGATTTGTATTTCTCAAAGGGTAGCGCGCGCAGACGTGGTGTAAGAGTGTCCTGAGGTCCGTCGCTGCAAGTCCCGATGTTACTCCTTCTTGAGGCCGCGCTTCTCGACTATCTCGTCCACTATCTCCCTGGCGCGCCGCCCGAGCGCGCGGCGCCTCCCCTCTGTCGGGGCCGGCCTG
>NZ_JBDMGT010000044.1:0-15570 GCF_039752775.1 Collinsella aerofaciens
GACGCGGAAATCGCGCGCTGTTGACGCGCCCCCGCAGTGCCCGCTTCCCCCAAGGACAATTATCAGTGCAGGTAGATGGCTTGTTGAAATTTGCAAATTACCGGAATGGATAGAGGCTGTCAATTCAGCCCCGTAATCCGGCAGAGTTTTGAAATGTTACAAACTTAGCATCAGCCCGAAATCCGATCTAAAGAAAAGTTGCGGTGAAATGGTTCCTGTTTGGCCGTTTGATGGGCTGATTCAGGAACTATTTCACCGCAACTCATAGGGAAATCTGAGTAGCGAGACCGCTTGTCTCTAGTGGTTGTGCGGGCAGTTGGCGCAGCAGCCGCTGGTGGCGTTGGTGCTGGAACCACCGCTTCGCTGGTCGGTGTTGTAGAAGCCGCTGCCCTCAAACTTGATGCCGCTGGTCGAGAACGTCTTGGATGCCGGAGCGCCGCAGCTCGGGCACACGACCTCGGGGGTCTCGGACATGGGATGCTCAACCTCAAACACGTTGCCGCAGCTCGAGCACTTGTAATCGTAGCGCGCCATAATACTTCCTTTTCAGCACAAAGCGGGCAGATCGCTCTGCCCGCATAAATTCAAACGTTTGTAACTGTACCCTATATCGGGGGTTTTATCACGCTTCGCCCCAGAATCTATGGGTGTTGCGCAGGAGCTGTGCAGTTTTGCCTTCGGCGGCCGCAACGTCGGCCTCATCGGCCTGCCAGGTCCAGTTGCCCGTGGCGACACCCGGCACGTTCATGCGTGCATCGTCGCCTAGCCCCAGGATGTCCTGCAGTGGCATCATCACCAGGGGAGCGTCGCTTGCCAACGCGTCGCCCATAAGCTTGGCCGCCACCTCAACACCGCTCGGCTCGTCGCCGCCCGCAAAGGAGCGCGTGCACCAACCGGCGAGCGTCGACGTGTCGTGCGTCGAGGTGTACAGAATCTTGCCCGGCGTGGGATGCACGCCGCAGCGGACGTCGTAATCGCTAAACTCCAGCACGTCCATACCGGGGAAGCCGCAGGTCGAAGCCATGGCGCGAACGCCGGGCGTCAGGTAGCCCAGGTCCTCGGCGATAAAGTTGAGCGGCCCCAGCTCGTCATAGGCAGTCTGGAACAGATCCTTGCCCGGACCTGCCAGCCAGCGGCCGTCGGCACAGGCCTTGCCTGCGGGAATGCTAAAGTAGCTGTGGAATCCCAGGAAGTGGTCCAGGCGCACGCGGTCGTAGAGCGAGAACGCGCGACGCAGACGGTCCATCCACCAGCGGTAGCCGTTCTCCTTCATGTGATCCCAGCGGAAGGTGGGGTTGCCCCACACCTGACCCTCGGGCGCAAAATTATCGGGCGGCGCGCCGGAAACCTCAATCGCCTTGCCGGTATCGGACAGCCAGAAGTTCTCGGGCTCGCTCCACGCATCGGCCGAATCGTCCGAAACATACATAGGAATGTCGCCGATAACCTCGATGCCCTTCTTGTGCGCATAGTTCATGAGCTCGCACCAGGCCAGGTCAAAGCGGTACTGCATGTACGCCTGCAGTTCGGCTTCGTCGTGGAAGCGCTTGTCATCGATCAGATGCTCGTTGTAGCGCGCGACATCTGCCGGCCAATCGTGGCGCGACTCGCCCTCAAAGTACTTCTTAACGGCCATGTAGACGCAGTACTTCTCGAGCCAATCGGCGTTGCGATGCTTAAACGCCGTGTAGAGCGGGTCTGCATCTTCGCCGCCACGGGCCTTCCAAGCCTCAAAGTCGTCCGCAAGTTCCTCTTGGCTTTCGGGCAGCAGGTCAATATTGCCTGCAAAGGCCGAAGGCCCAGCGTAAGGGGAGCGGAAGAAGTCCGTCGGGTTGACAGGCAGAACCTGCCAGTAGCGCATGCCCATAGCGGCCAGATGGTCGATAAAGCGACGCGTGGGCGCACCAATCGTGCCGGGCTTGCCGTCGTCGGTGGGCACCGAGGTGATATGGCACACGACGCCCGCGCCGTGATCGAGCGGCTCCTGCAGGCGCTGCTCGGCATGGTGATAGATGATCGACGAGCCCAGCGGATACAGATCGAGCGTGACCGTACCGTTGTGGATCTCGCACTCGTGGCCGCTGATCACGTCACTTGCACATTCGCCGAGCGCCGGAATCGTCACGCGGTGCGAATTGCGCAGGCTGCGGTTGATGATAACCGTCGCGCACTCGCCATCCTTGCCCGTGCGGTTGTATGCCAGCACCTCGTCGTTGAGCGCGAAGGCCTTGATCTCGCCGTCGATCATAAATGGCAGTGCGCGGCGTACGGCGGAGGCGTTCTTGACAATAGCCAGCGTGTCGAAGTCGTGCAGTTGGTCCTTGGTCGGCAGCGTGCGGCGATTGCCCGGGTCGGTAAGGCCCTCCAGGCCGTACTCGTCGCCGTAGTAGATCGAAGGCACGCCGGGGAAGGTCATCTGCATGAGCGTTGCAAGCCAAAAACGGCTCTTGGCCAGGCCCATCGAGTTCTCGTCCAGGCGCCATTTGCTGCGCTCGCACTCGGGCAGCTGCGAGTCGTCGGGGCCGCCGCCGAGCACCGAGATGATGCGCGGACGGTCGTGGCTCGAAAGCAGATTGAGCGCGCAGGACAATGCCTCGCTCGGGTAGTTTTCGCGCAGGGTCTCGATATCCTCGGCGGCCTCGTAGGCGTTCTTGTAGCCCATCAAAAAGCCGATGACCATGTCACGGAAGGGGTAATCCATAGCAGAGTCCAGCTCGGAACCCTGCAGGTAGCGGCGCAGATGACCGTAGCTTATCTTGTTGGAGGCGTCTTCCCAGACTTCGCCGAGCAACAGTGCGTCGGGCTTTTCGGCAAGTACGGCCTTCTTGATCTCGGCCAGGAAGTCGTCGGAAAGCTCGTCAGCGACGTCCAGGCGCCAACCATGGGCACCGGCGCGCAGCCATTTGCGGATCACGCCGTCCTTGCCCAGGAGCCTCTCGCGTACCAGCTCGGACTTCTCGTTGATGGCCGGCATGTTGCCCACGCCCCACCAGCAGTCGTACGAGCCGTCCTCGTGGAAAGTAAACGCATCGCGCCACGGCGAATCCTCGCTCTGCCAGGCACCCACGCCGGGGTAGTTGCCATAGCGGTTGAAATATATCGAGTCGTCGCCCGTGTGGTTGAAGACGCCGTCCAGGATGATGGAGATGCCCAGCTTCTCGGCTGCCTGGCAAAGCTCGGTAAAGTCCTGCTCGGTGCCCAGGATCGGGTCGATCTTGGTGTAGTCGGCCGTGTCGTAGCGGTGGTTGCTCGCGGCTTCAAAGATGGGGTTGAGGTAGATGGCCGTAAAGCCCAGCTCGGCGATGCGGGGCAGGTCTTCCTGGATGCCCTTGAGCGAGCCGCCGTAGAAGTCCCAGGTCTTGATGGAGCCGTCCTCGGCGCGCTCGTACACGGGCGGCTCGTTCCAGTCCTCGACCATCCGGCGCTGAATGCCCTTGCGCGGTTTTTCGAGTTGGGCCATTGTGCGCTCGCGCCAATGCTCGTCACGGGCGTAGCGGTCGGGGAAGATCTGGTAGACCATGCCGCGCTCGTACCAGGTGGGGCGGTTCTCGCGGTGCTTGTAGACGGTAATCTGGAAGGACGGCACCTCGGCGTAGTCGTAGGTTACGCCCTCGCCGCCGGTGCGGCCCTGGGGCGCGCCCAGGCGAACCTCGGGCTGGCCCTCGATATTGCATATAAAGCTGTACCACACAAGACACGGTTCAGTGCATTTGAGCTCGCCGGTAAAAATGCCATCGCCTTCGTGCTCCATCGGAATCAGGGTCTCGCCGACTTCCTCGACCCAGGTACGCAGGGTGAGTGTTGCCTGGTTGGGATCGGCATCCTCCAAAATAACCGAGAGTGCAACGGTAGTTCCTGTGGTCACAGCGCCAAACGGAGTGCGAAACTGCGGTAGGCGGCTGTTGTGTATCAATCTCATAGTACGGTCCAGTTCAATAGAATCACGGCCTACGGGCCATGGGCTTTACGCACAAGATATAAGTATATCTGTTGTACACAGGGTGTATAAACAACATCCGTTTACCATCGGCGAACGGTTGTCCTAGAAAATCGTTTTACCCATCTATAGAACAAGGGGTGTCACGCTGAATGACACCCCTAGTTTATTGAGGATTTGGTTTTGGATCGTCCGGACTAGCGGCGCTTGCGGGCGGCCGTGGCCTTACGGACGGACGTCTTCTTGGACGGGGCCTTTTCCGTTGCCGGAGCGGCGGGGGAGACCGGGGTCTCCTTGGCGGGCGCGGGCTTAGCCTCTGCCTTCGGGGCGGCCTTGACCCCGGCGGCCTTCGGCACCGGCTGGGCCTTTACCTTGGCCTTGGGCTCCTCTTTGGCAGCAGCGGGCTTAGTCTCCGCCTTGGGAGTTGCGGCCTTTGCCGTGGTCTTCTTAGCTGTCGTCGTGCGCTTGCGCGTGGTGGTCTTGGCGGCGGGCTTGGCCTCGACGGTTGCCTCCGGCTTGGACTCGGCAGGCGTCTCCTCGGCCTTGGCGGCCGGCTTAGCGGCCGCCTTGGGGGTAGCTTTCGTTGCAGTGGCCTTGGTAGCCGTCGCCTTCGTAGCTGTAGTCTTCTTGGCGGTCGTGCTCTTGGTCGCGGCTGTTTTCTTGGCTGCAGCTTTGGCCGGAGCCTTTGCGGCCGGCTTGGCCTCGGCGGTCTCGGCCTTTACCTCGGGAGCAGCCTCGGCCTCGGCGCCCTTCTTGGCAGCGGCGGTCGTGCGCTTGCGCGTCGTCGTTGCCTTGGCGGCAGTCGTCTTTGCTGCGGCGGTCTTGGTGGCAGCGGCCTTCGTGGCCGTAGCTTTCTTGGCCGTCGTCTTGCGCGTCGTAGGCTTCTTGGCGGCAGGCTTCGCAGCCGGCTTATCCTTAGCCTCGGGAGCTGCTTCAACCGGCTTCTCCTCAGCCTTGGGCTCCTCAGCAGCAGCGGGCGCCTCAACAACCGGCTCGGCCTTAGGCTCCACAACGGCCGCAGCCTTCTCAGCCACAACCACAGGCTCGTCGACAACCGCCGCCGGCCTCTCAATCTCCGGATGCATAAAGAAGTACAGGTCCAGATACTTATCGGCCGAGCGCGTCCAGCTAAAGTCCTGGCTCATGGCCTGTGTGACCAGCTGGCTCCAGGCATCGCGGTTATCCCAGAACAGGCGTGCCGCGCGGAACACGGCGTCGCCCATCTCGTCGCCGTTAAAGTTGCTAAACGAGAAGCCCGTGCCCTCGCCGGTAAACTCGTTGTACGGCTGCACGGTGTCCTTCAGGCCACCGGTCTCGCGCACGATGGGCAGGGTGCCGTAGCGCATGGCGATGATCTGAGACAGGCCGCAGGGCTCAAACTTCGAAGGCATCAGGAACATGTCGGCGGCGGCATACATACGCTGCGACAGCGCCGGATCGAACTCGATGCGCGCAGCCATGGTGCCGGGGTACTTGTCCTGGAAGTAGCGCAAGCCGTCTTCGTAGTCGCGGTCGCCGGTGCCCAGCACGGCCACCTGAACGCCGCCGGCCAGGATGCGGTCGAGCGCGTACATGACCAGGTCCATGCCCTTCTGGCGCGTCAGGCGCGTGACCATCACCATAAGCGGGCGGTCGTCGCGAACCTCGAGCCCCAGCTCTTCCTGCAGCTTGGCCTTGCACACGGCCTTGCCGGAACGGTCGTCAACCGTGTAGTTGGCGGAAATGCGCTTGTCGGTTGCCGGGTCAAAGGCTGCCACGTCAATGCCGTTGAGGATGCCCTGCAGTGCGTAGGAGCGCTCGCGCAGTACGCCGTCCAGGCCCTCGCCAAACTCGGGCGTCTGGATCTCGCCCGCGTAGGTGGGGCTCACCGTGGTGATGGCATCGGCATAGTGCAGCGCGCCCAGCATGTAGTTGATGCTGCAGGCGTCGCAGCGCAACTGCGTGGCGGCCGCGGGAATATGCGCCACACCCAGGATGTCCTCCATCACGGTGTCGCTAAACTGGCCCTGGAACGCCACGTTGTGGATCGAGAACACGGTCTTGACGCGGTCGTACAGCGGCAGTCCCTGGTAGAACTCGCGCAAGAACACGGGCGCTAGTGCCGTCTGCCAGTCGTTGCAGTGCAGGATGTCACACTCAAAGCCGGCCGGCAGGTGCTGCAGGCTCTCGGTGATGGCCTTGGAGAAGAACGCAAAGCGCTCGCCGTCGTCAAAGAAGCCGTACGGATAGTCGCGCGCAAAGTAGCGCTCGTTGTCAACGAACATATAGGTGACGCCGTCGTGCTCAAGCTTCTCGAGCCCGCAGTACTCATTGCGCCAGCCCAGGCTCACGTAAAAGTCTGCAAAGTGCTCCATCTGCGCCTTGTACTCGTCCTTGATGGTGGCGTACTTGGGCACCGTTACGATAACCTCGGCGCCGGCGCGCACGAGTGCTGCAGGCAGCGAGCCCGCCACGTCACCCAGGCCACCGGTCTTTACAAACGGTGCGCACTCGGCCGAGGCAAACACGATCTGCATCTTTTTGCTGGAATCTGCCATATTGTCTCCCATGTTGCAATTCGAGAATAGCCGCCTGGCGCTAACCGGGCGGCTATTCTACATGTTACGAGCGATGTTGCGGTGCCAACGTTAACGTACGATGGTGGTGTCGGAAGTTAACGGAGCCTTGCCCAGCACCAGGATGTTCTCGGGCGTGCCGCGAAGCTCGGTGTTGGTGGGAACCACGTTGTTTTTGTCCAGAATGGCGTTCTCAACGCGGGCGCCGCTCTTGATGATGCAGCTCTGGTTGATGATCGAGTTGGTCACCGAGGCGCCCTCCTCGACCACGACGCCGCGCGACAGGATCGAGTTGCGCACGGTGCCCTTGATGATGCAGCCGGCCGAGATGATCGAGTTGCACGCGTGGCTGCCGGTCGCATAGCGCGAAGGCGGCACGTCGTGAGCCTTGGTCAGGATCGGGCGCTCGGGGTCAAAGAGCTGATCGGCCACGGTCTGGTCGAGCAGGTCCATGCTGCGGCGATACAGCGACTTCTCGCTAAACACTCCCACGACCTCGCCCTTGTACTCGTAGCTGCACACGTCGATGTTGCCAAAGTCGCCCTGGAGTGCCTCGAGCAGGTCCAGATAGTCGGCGGCCTGGTAGTGGTCGATGATCTCGAGCAGCGTATCGCGGTTGACGATGCAGCAGTCCATAGAGGCGTTGTCGCCGTACACGACGCCGGCGCTCACACCCGTCAGGCGGCCGTTCTCGTTAATCTCGAGCTTGGTCTCGTCATCGACGTTGCGCGTGGCCTTGCAGTACACCACGGTCATCTGGGCACCGGAGTTCTCGTGCGCGTCGATGATGGTGTTGAGGTCCATATTAAAGATGATGTTGGTGCCCATCATCACAACATAGGGCTTGTCAGAGCGCTGGAACAGCGTCTTGTTGGAGATGATGTCGCGCAGCAGGAAGCGCATGCCGCCCTTGGTGGTGCCATACGCGTTGCCGGGCACCATGAACAGGCCGCCCTTCTTGCGGTCCAGGCCCCAGTCCTTGCCCGAGCCCACGTGGTCGATCAGCGAGCGGTAGTTGCCCGGCATGACGACGCCGACGGTCTTAATGCCGGCATTCATCATGTTGGACAGCGGAAAGTCGATCAGGCGGTAGCGGCCCAAAAACGGAACGGACGCGATGGGGCGGTCCTTGAGCAGCACGCTGCCGTAGGTCGAAGAGTAGTTAGCGGTGATATAACCGATGGCCTTGCGATTGATCATCGGATCATTCCCCCTTCCCGATAACGACGTCATTTCCAACGACGGCCGTATCCTTGGTGGTATCGACAGAGCCGAGCTTCACGCCCTCTTCGACCGTGGAGTTCTCGCCCAAAATAGCGCGGCAGATGTGCGCGCCGCTCTTAACGTGCGCACCCGGCAGCAGCACGGAGTCCTCGACCACGGCGCGCTCCTCGATGATGACATCGGTCGAAAGGATCGAGTGGCGAGCGGTGCCGTAGATCTTGCAGCCGTTGGAGACCAGGCAGTCGTCCAGGCGGCCGTCCGGGCCAATGTAGTGCGGCGGACGCGTGGTGATGTTGGACATGATGGGGAAGTTCTTGTCAAACAGATCGAACTCGGGGTTGTTGCCCAGCAGGTCCATCGAGGTCTCGTGGAAGCTGGCGATGGTGCCGACGTCCTTCCAAAAGCCGTGGAACTCGTAGCTGTACAGGCGCTTGCCCTCGCCGAGCAGCTTGGGGATGATGTCCTTGCCAAAGTCGTGGCTCGAGCGCTGGTCCAGAGCGTCCGCCTCGAGCGCCTCGATCAGCACGTCGGCCGAGAAGATGTAGATGCCCATGGACGCGAGGTTCGAATCGGGCTTATCGGGCTTCTCGGTAAACTTGGTGATGCGGCCGTCCTCGGGGTCGGTGGTCAGGATGCCAAAGCGGCTGGCCTCCTCCCACGGCACGGGCATAACGCTCACCGTGAGGTCGGCGTTGTTCTCAATATGCGTCTTGAGCATCTTGCGGTAGTCCATGCGATACAGGTGATCGCCCGAAAGAATCAGGACGTACTTGGGGTCGTTGGCCTTGATGTAGTCGAGGTTCTGCGTAATGGCGTCGGCCGTGCCTGCATACCAGGCGCCGCCGGTCTGCGTCTCGTACGGCGGCAGGATCGACACGCCGCCGTCACGGCTGTCCAGATCCCAGGCCTCGCCGGAGCCCACGTAGGCATGCAGCAGGTAGGGACGGTACTGCGTCAGAACGCCCACCGTGTCGATGCCCGAGTTGGAGCAGTTGGACAGCGAAAAGTCGATAATGCGGAACTTGCCACCAAAGCTAACCGCCGGCTTAGCGATCTTTTGGGTGAGTGCCCCCAATCGGCTGCCCTGTCCTCCTGCGAGGAGCATCGCGATGCATTCTTTCTTACTCATCGATTTCTCCTTCTGTCATCGATGTTCTTAAACCCATTAGCGACGGGCGCGGCGCTCGGTCGCGCCCGTCGAGTAATGCCGTGCTGGCATAAGGGAGCTTGCGCGCCTTTACGCGTGCCAGATCTCGTCGCGGTACTCGCGAATGGTGCGGTCGCTCGAGAACCAGCCGGAGGAGGCGGTGTTGAGCAGAGCCTTGCGGTTCCAAGTCGCCTGGTCGCCGTAGCTGTTCGTGAGCGCCTCCCATGCATCCACGTAGCTGCGGAAATCGGCCATGACCAGGTCGGGGTCGTTGTTGTTCATGAGCTCGTTGTAGATGCTCTCGAAGTTGCCCGAAAGGCCCGCAAAGGTGTTGTCCTTGAGTTCGTCCATCACGCGGCCCAGACGCTCGCGATCGTTGTTGAGGGTATCCCACGCAAAGTAGCTGTTGGATGCCCAGAGCTGCTCGACCTCGGGAGCGGTCAGGCCAAAGATGGCCTCGTTCTCGCGGCCGGCCAGGTCGGCGATCTCGATGTTGGCGCCGTCGAGGGTGCCCAGCGTAATGGCGCCGTTCATCATGAGCTTCATGTTCGACGTGCCCGAGGCCTCCTTGCCGGCCGTGGAGATCTGTTCCGAAATCTCGGCGGCGGGGTAGATGAGCTGGGCGTTGCTCACGCGGAAGTTGGGGATAAAGCAGACCTTCATGACCTCGTTGACGCGCGGGTCGTTGTTGATGACGTCGGCCACGGAGTTAATGAGGCGGATGGTCTCCTTAGCGAAGGTGTAGCTCGAGGCAGCCTTGCCGCTAAAGATGAAGGTCGTCGGCGTCACGTGGAAGTTGGGATCCGCGATGCGACGGTTGTAGATGTCCATCACCTTCATGATGTTCATGAGCTGGCGCTTGTAGGCATGGAATCGCTTAACCTGAACATCGAAGACGGTGTTGGGGTCGATGACCAGACCGGTCTCGGCCTTAACGTAGGCGGCCAGGCGCTCCTTGTTGGCGCGCTTGGAGGCGCCCACGGCCTTCAGGAACTCGGTGTCGTTCTGGAACTCCTTGAGTTTTTCCAGTTCAAAGGCGTCCTTGAGCCAGCCGTCGCCAATGGCCTCGGTCACGAGCTTGGCGTAGGTGGGGTTGGCCTCGGCAAAGAAGCGACGGTGCGAGATGCCGTTGGTCTTGTTGTTGAACTTCTCGGGCGTCAGGGCATAGAAGTCCTTGAGCACGATGTTCTTGATGATGTCGGAGTGAATCTTTGCCACGCCGTTGACGCTATGACTGCAGATCACAGACAGGTTGGCCATGCGGATCTCGCCGTCCCACAGAATGGCGGTCTGGCGCAGACGCTCCTGCCAGCCCTCCTGCGTGGTGTCGAACGACTCGTGCCAACGACGGCTGATCTCGTCGATGATCTGGTACACGCGGGGGAGGAGCTTGGAGAACGTGCCGATGGGCCACTTCTCCAGAGCCTCGGGCAGGATGGTGTGGTTGGTGTAGCTCACGACCTGCGTCACGATGCTCCAGGCGTCGTCCCACTCGAGCTTCTTCTCGTCGATCAGGATACGCATGAGCTCGGGGCCGCACATGGCGGGGTGCGTGTCGTTGGTGTGGATGGCCACAAACTGCGGCAGCAGCTCCCAGTTCTCGCCATGCTCCTTCTCAAAGGTGTCGAGCAGGCTGTAGATGCCGGCCGAGACAAACAGGTACTCCTGCTTCAGGCGCAGCAGACGGCCGTGCTCACCGGCGTCGTTGGGGTAGAGGATGGCGCTGATGGCCTCGGCCTCGGCGCGCTCGGCATCGGCCAGGGCGTAATCGCCGCGGTTGAAGGCCTCCAGATCGAAGTGCTCCTCGACCGGCTCAGCGGCCCAGACGCGCAGCTTGTTGACGGTCTCGCCGGCATAGCCCACAACGGGGATGTCATAGGGAACGGCAAGGATGTCCTGCGTGTCCACCGTGCGGTAGAACGTGCGGCCGTTCTCCTCAAAGCCCTCAACATGGCCACCAAACTTGATGGTCACGGCCTTATCCTGACGGCGGACCTCCCAAGGATAGCCGTGGGTGAGCCACTCGTCGGTAGCCTCGACCTGGCTGCCGTTAACGATTTCCTGCTTAAACAGGCCGTAGCGGTAGCGCATGCCGTTGCCGTAGCCGGCAATGCCCTCGGCTGCCATGGAATCCAGGAAGCATGCGGCCAGACGGCCCAGGCCACCGTTGCCCAGAGCCGGATCGGGCTCCTGGTTCTCGATGACGGACAGGTCGAAGCCCATGTCGTCGAGCGCCTCGGCGACCATGTCGCGCACGCCAAAATTGAGCAGGTAGTTGTCGAGCAGGCGGCCGATCAAAAACTCGATCGAGAAGTAGTACACGCGCTTTTTGCCCTCGGCGGTGGCGCGGGCGTCGCTCTTGGTAGCAACGGTGCGTGCCTTCTCGGCCACGAGCTTGGCCAGGGCGTTAAAGCGGTCCAGGTCGCTGGCGGCCTCGACGCTCTTGCCACTGATGCTCATGACGGCATCGCGATAGAGCTCGGTAAACTCCTGCTTGTTGTCGAAGATCTTATTCATACGTTCCTTTCCCCCGGGGATGTTTCTCCCGGAACGGTTATGTCTTGTATCCTACGCCCCGTCGGGGCGGGTAATTACAGCTGTAACGGTTTTGTTACGCATCCTTGGCAGACGACTTAACAGAAGCAGACTTTGCCTTGGGAGTGGCCTTTTTGGCAGCCGGCTTCTTGGCCGCGGTAGCCTTAGCAGCGGGCTTTGCGGCGGTCTTGGCCTTGGCAGCGGGCTTCGTGGCCTTCGCCTTGGCCGGAGCCTTCTTGGCAGCCGCAGGCTTGGGCTTCACCGAGGACGTGCGCTTCTTGGGCGCAGCCTTGGGAGCCTCGACCACGGGCGGCTTGTAGCTGCTGGGACCGCGGCGCTTAAGCACCACGCCAGCCAGGCCGGGCACCTTGATCTCGATGGAGTCCATCTGCCCGTTCCAGGGATAGGGCTCGCTCGAGCAGGTGTAGGGCTCCTCGCCGGCATAGCCGCTGCCCCCAAACTCGGGACGGTCGGAGTCAAAGATGACCTCCCAGTCACCCTCGCGCGGCACGCCCACACGGAAGCTCTCGTAGCTCGCCGGGTCAAAGTTGATCAGGATCACCAAGTCGTCGTCAATGTCCTCGCCCTGGCGCACAAAGCTCACGATGGACTGCTTTGAGTTGTCCGCGTCGATCCAGGTAAAGCCGTCGTCGGTGTAGCCGCGCTCGTACAGGGCGGGCTCGGCGGTGTACAGGTGGTTGAGCGCCTTGATAAACGCCTGATGATGCTTGTGAGTCTCGTACTCCTCGGTCAGGAACCACTGGATGGACTCGTAGTAGCGCCACTCAATAAACTGGCCGATCTCGTTGCCCATAAAGTTGAGCTTGGCACCGGGGTGCGTCATCTGGTAGAAGGCCAGCGTGCGCAGGCCGGCAAACTGGCGCCACCAGTCGCCCGGCATGCGGCCGATCAGCGAGCACTTGCCGTGCACGACCTCGTCATGGCTGAGCGGGCAAATGAAGTTCTCGGTAAAGGCGTACATGATGGAGAACGTGAGCAGCCCGTGGTTGCCAGGGCGCCACGGAAAATCGGTCTGCATGTAGTGCAGGGTGTCGTTCATCCAGCCCATGTCCCACTTGTAGTGGAAGCCCAGACCGCCGTCCTGCGGCGGATAGGTCACGAGCGGCCACGCGGTGGACTCCTCGGCCATCATCATCACGTCGGGGAAGTGGGCCTCCACGGCGCAGTTGACCTGACGGATAAACGCGCTGGCGTCCAGGTCCTCCTCGGTACCGTACTTGTTGAACTTCTTTTGGCCGGGATCATCGATGCCAAAGTTGAGGTACAGCATGCTGGACACGCCGTCCATGCGAATGCCGTCAACGTGGAAGTTCTCGAGCCAGTACAGCACGTTGGAGACCAGGAAGGAGCGGACCTCGCCGCGGGCGAAGTCGAACTTGTGCGTGCCCCAGTTGGGATGAATCTCGTGCTCAAACAGCATGTGCCCGTTAAAGGTGGCAAGGCCGTGGGAGTCGGCGCAAAACCCGCCGGGCACCCAGTCCATGATCACGCCGATGCCAGCCTTGTGGCACGCATCGATAAAGTGCATGAGCTGCTGCGGGTTGCCGTAGCGCGACGTGGCGGCATAGTAACCGGTCGTCTGATAGCCCCAGGAGCCATCGAAGGGATGCTCCATAAGCGGCATGACCTCGATATGCGTATAGCCCATGTCGCGCACGTAGTCCACGAGCTCCACCGACAGGTCGTCGTAGGTGTAGAACTCGCCGCGCTGCGCGGGGAAGGGATCCATGGGACCGGGGTAGTTACCGTACTCGTCCGGCTCGCCCTGCGGCGCATCGCCGTGCCGCTTCCACGAGCCAATATGTACCTCGTAGATGTTGAGTGGCTGCGACATGTGGTTGTGGCCGGCGCGGCGCTTGAGCCACGCGGCGTCATTCCACTTGTAGTCATCGAGGGTCCACAGCACGCTCGCGGTACCCGGAGGGCACTCGGCCTTAAAAGCATACGGATCGGCCTTGTAGAGCTTCTCGCCCTCGTTGGTCTCGATGAGATATTTATAGAGCTGGCCCTGCTCGGCGCCAGGAATAAAGCCTTCCCAAATAGCGCTCGTATGCACGGGCACCAGCGGGTTGGCTTCCTCATCCCAGTCGTTAAATTCGCCAATGACATGGACGCTCTTTACGTCGGGCGCCCAAACGCAAAAGCGCCAGCCGCGCGTACGGTTCTGCGTGTCGGGATGCGCGCCCATCTTTTCCCAGCTGCGCTCCCACATACCAATGCCAAACAGATAGACATCGTCCTTAGAGAGCTCCGGTGCGTGCGGGGCGGCTTTACGGATTGCGGGCTTTTTAGCCGTTGGCTTTAGCTTTGTATCGCTCACGTTTGATCCCATCATGACGCGGCAGCGTGTTGCCTTGGTGACTAGATGCGAAAGGTCCAAGGCTGCACGAATCGAAGGGACGGCGAAGTTTCTGTGATTCGTTCCACCTCGCGTGCTCGGTGGAACTTTCGGCAGAAACTACGATAACACCTGTGCGTTAGTTTTATGGACGAAAGCGGATTTGTGGGGGCGTTTAATCGGTAAGCGACATGTTTATACCACTGGCAGAATTGCCATGGTAAAACTCTTGACAGTTTTACCAATTAGGGTTTCAAAAATGTTAGGCTGACGTTTGGTAAAACGTTTTTAGCAGGTTGTTTACCATTTGACATCGAAAGGTACGTTTATGTCCCATACCGCCGCTCCCAAGGTTGCTTTTATTTTCGATTGCGACGGCACGCTGGTTAATAGCACCCCCGTTTGGGCTTATGCTCAGCCAGAGTTATTGCACCGCCACGGGATTGACGTGACCGTGGATGACTTTGCCCAATTCGAGCACCTGTCACTGGAAGACGAGTGCCAGGCCTACCACGACACGTGGGGCATTGGCGCGAATGGCGAGGAGCTGTATCGCGAGCTGAGCGACATCCTGATCGATGGATACTCCAAGGTGCCGCCGCGCGACGGCCTGCTTGCATTTTTGGAGCAGGTGAAGGCGGCGGGCATTGCAATGTGCGTTGCCACGTCCACGCCGGCCGAGCTGGTTAAGTCTGCGCTTGCGGGCGCCGGGCTCGACGCTTATATGGAGTTTGTTACCACGACGGGCGAGGCGGGGCGCTCCAAACAGTTCCCCGACGTATACGAGCTGGCGCTGCGCCGCCTAGATGAGCGCCATGGGCAAAAGTTTGAGCGCGCTTGGGTGTTTGAGGACGCAGTCTTTGGCCTTAAGAGCTCTGGCACCGCAGGCTTTAAGCGTGTGGGTATTTATGACCCGCACGGCCGCATGAAGCGCGATGACGTGCGCGCCAATTGCGATATCTTTATCGACAGTTACGAAGAGCTGGATCTGCCCCGCGTGCTTGCATTTGAGGGATAGGCGAGGGCCGTGGCTTGCAAGGTATTAGTGGTCTGCGGCTCACCCGTGGTGGCGAGCGCAGATCTGTTGCGTAGGCTGGCGGGGGAGTGCGACCACGTTGTCGCCGTGGACCGCGGACTCGACGCGCTGCTGGGCGCCGGCCTGGGCTGCGACGTTTATGTGGGGGATGCCGACACGGTGAGCGATGCGGGTCGCGCGCTAGTCGATGCCGCCACCGACTTTGAAGTTGAGCGCCACGACCCGTACAAGGACTATACCGATCTGGCGCTGGCGCTCGATTCCGTCCGTCGTCGCTGGCCGGGTGCCGAAGTAGTTGCGACTTGCGCTACGGGCGGCCGTCCGGACATGGCGCTTTCCGTACTGGGGCTGCTCGCAGGCTACGAGGATGCCCCTATCTGGATTGCCGAAGACGAGACCACGGCCCGCATCTTGCACGCAGGCGAATCGTGGACCATCGAAAGCGCCGAAGGCAAGACGTTCTCCATCATCGCCATAGCCCCCAACACCGAGGTAAGCGAACACGGTCTAGAGTGGGAGCTAGATCACAGCTCTCTGGACCTGTTGGCCGACACGGGCATCAGCAACGTCGTCAGGTCAACAGCCACGATCCAAGTCCACACCGGCACCGCCATCGCTTACCTATATCAATAGGCATTTAGAATCTGACCCAAAAAAGTCCTTGCACGTCGCGCCAACTTCACTTATAGTATCTCACCGTCACGGGGGCGTAGCTCAGCTGGGAGAGCGCTTGACTGGCAGTCAAGAGGTCAGGGGTTCGATCCCCCTCGTCTCCAC
>NZ_JBDMGT010000045.1:0-15486 GCF_039752775.1 Collinsella aerofaciens
GACGGAGGCCACATTAAGTGGCCTCCTTTGCGTGCGGAACTCGCGATGAACCTTATATGCCTCCGCCCGGACAGACGTTTCAGTTATGAGTGACCCGCTACTTGATCTTGGTCGTACCCGGTGCCAGGTTGGGGTCGGTTTCGTTGGCCTCGGTCTGGAAGTGCTTGGTGTAGACGTTCTTGCCGTCGCGGAACATCTCGTAATACTGCATCTTGGCGTAATCCTCGCGCGCCTTGGTTGCGGCTGCGGCAGCGGCGTCGTCACCGGTGACGTTGGAGGAGAGTGCCCAGCGCAGGCTGGCGTCCTCGTAGCCCACGGAGTTGATGGCGGGCAGCGACTCGCGCAGCGTCATGTGCGCCTTCTGGTAGTCGGTCAGCGGGGCGCCGATCAGCTGCATAAGCTGCGTGGACAGGTAGTTGGTGGACAGGTCGTCGACCTCGCTCGTCTGGTCGCAACCAGCAACGTCGTAGTTGGCCCAGATGATGTAGTCGGTCTGCCACAGGCGCTCCTGGTGCGTGGCGTCGTCCTCGCCGGTAAACCACTTATCGTTGAACTTGGACGGGAAGAACGGCTGGTGGTCGCCCCAGAACACCACGACCACCTTACGGTCGAGCTTGCTCAGGGCGTTGAGGAAGTAGCGCAGCGCCTGGTCGGACTGCTCGATGCACGAGACATACTCGTCGACATCGGAGAGCGTGCCGTCCTCGACGGTCTTGGCGTCCAGATCGGTCGTGTCGATATTCAGGTGCATCTGCTTGTCGACCGGCAGCAGGCCCGTGTCGTAGCCCGAGTGGTTCTGCATGGTCACGTCGAAGATAAACTGCGGATCGGCGTTCTGGTCGAGCAACTCGAGAATCTTGTCGTAGGTAGCCTGGTCGGTCACCATGCCGCGCAGGGTGTCGGCTCCCTGGAAATCGTTGATAGACAGGAACTGGTCAAAGCCAAAGTCCTTGTAGACGTTCTCGCGGTTCCAGTTGGTCGCGTGGTTGGGGTGCATGGCCGTGGTGGAATAGCCGAGCGATTTGAACTGCTCTGCCAGATTACCGGTCGTTTCCATGTTGTAGATGGTGTAGGGGTACACGCCCGAGCCCAGGTTGGCCATGGAGTTGCCGGTCATAAACTCAAACTCGGTATTGGCGGTACCGCCGCCGTAGGCGCTCACATAGAGCTTGCCGCGGCTGAGGCAGTTGGACAGGCTCTTAAAGTACTGCGGGCCCTCGTAGCCGGCGCGCATGTTCTGGTAGATCGACAGGTCGGAGAACGTCTCGTTCATGATGGCGATGACCGTGGGCTTCTCGCTATCGAACTGCTCCTTTGCGGCGGCGCGCTCGTCGCTCTTGGCCGCGTCGGACTTGTCGTAGGCCTTGGCGTACTTTTTGAGCGTGGCCTTGGCATCGTCGACGGAGTAGTCGGCGGGTTTGGGCGGCTTGATGGACTGCGCTGCGCTAATGAAAGCGGGCAGGTAGCCCTCGCGCCAGTAGCTCTCGAGCGGGCGCCAGGTGTAGACGGTGATGCCGAGGGTGTTGTAGTAGTCGATGAGCGTGACGTGTGCGGTCACACCGCCCAGGCACAGCACGGCGACGAGCAGGTTGGTGAGCAGCATGCGCTTGGCGTTGACGGCACCCTTCTGACGGTGCGGTGCCACCAGGCCGGCGTACTCGCACAGCAGCATGGCGATGGCGGTAAAGCCCATGGACAGCACGCAGAACAGCGAGATGGAGAAGGTGTAGCCGTTGCCGGCGACCGCGGCGGCGGTGGAGATGGCCGAAAGGTCGCCCGGCTGGATGGGCATGGATTTAAACGTGATGACGAAGAACTCGGCAATGCCCAGGACAAAGAGGGCAAAGGCCAGGACGGCCGGAGCTGCGCCATGGCGCTGGAACAGGAAGAACAGGCCGACCATGAGCGTGGTGATGATGGCCCACTCGAGCAGGATGCACAGGGGGTAGACCCAGGTAAAGTCGTGGTTGGACGAGACCTCCATGCCCAGCAGCGCAAAGACGCCGGCGAGCAGCAGGCACAGGACGGCGGCGACGAGCGGTTTGCCCACAAAGGCGCCGCGCAGGCGGGCGAGCTTGCCGGTGGGAGCGGGGGCGTCGGGCGCGGCGAACGCAAAGCCGCGCGGGGCGATGCGGTCGCGTGCGATGCTGGCCCAAGCGCAGCCGGTGAGGATGGCGTTGGTCAGGATGAGCATCACAAAGGCGAGCGGCTCGTTTTGGGCGACGAGGCCAATGGCGCCCCAAATGGTCAAAAAGACCTGGAAAAGACCGAAGGCGACGCTCCACCCAAGAGCGCTTTTGGCAACGGTGCCCGACTGAGCGCGAATGGCCTTGGCCTCGCGCAAGACAAGGTAGACGGTCGCCGCAAGACCGACGAGCGAGATGGCGGCAGCGAACATGCTGAGACTCCTCACAAACTAAAATGTACGAATGCGGGGGTTTACCCGATTGTTACCAAGATATGCGCTGCAATTGGTGTCTGCGCACAACAACCAGCCATATTAACGCGCACGTGTGGCGGTGTGGCGCAATGTAGTGGCGACCTGCGCGATAATGGACGGGAATTACACGGAAACGTAAAGGCTTCTTAAAGATATTAGCGAGGATGAGGCGATGAACGAGCAGGTTTGCACCAAGGCTGTGGATACGTGTGGCTATCCGGTCGAGACGACGGGCAATGCGGTGCTGGACACGTTGGAGCACCGTTCCTCCACGCGTGCCTTCGCGCGTGATGACGACGACCGTCCCGTAGCGGTGACCGACGAGCAGCGGGCGGCGATCTTGCATGCGGCGAGTCGCGCACCGTCGGCGGGCGCCATGATGATGTATTCCATCGTGAGCATCCGCGAGCAGGCTACGCTCGACCGCCTGGCCGACCTGTGCGACCATCAGCCTATGATCGCCAAGGCGCCCTGGGCACTTATATTTGTAGTCGACTATGCCAAGTGGATCGATCTGTTTGAGCACGTGGGCTGCTTTGAGCCCGAGTTTGTAGAGCGCACGGGCAAGGCGCCCCGCCGCGCGCCGGGTTTGGGCGACTTTGCCATCGCGGCCCAGGACGCCGTGATCGCCGCGCAAAACGCCGTGGTTGCCGCCGAGGCCCTGGGGCTGGGGAGCTGCTACATCGGTGATATCGTCGAGAATGCCGAGGAAGTGGCCGAGCTGCTCGATCTGCCGCCCTATACCATGCCGCTGTCGATGCTCATCATCGGCACGCCCCGTAAGGAGCGCCCGGCAATCGCGCACCCCGTGGTGAACCTGGTGCACGAGGAGCGCTACTGCCGCGCCGATGCTGCGACCATGGACGCGCAGGTGGCCGAGATGGACGCGATGTTCCGTCCGCATGCCCGCGAGGTAGGCGAGCGCGTGGTGGATATCTACACCCGCAAGCACACGAGCCCCTTTATGGCCGAGATGAGCCGTTCCATGGAGTGGTGGTTCAAAAACTGGCTCGGAAAATGACGAATGTGACAAAGAGACAGTCCCTTTGTCACATTCCATATCGCCGAGGTGGCTTAAAGGCCGTATAAATGTTTATCTAGCTGGGAAAACAGTGCCATTCAAACATGGGCCGATTACCTATAATTCCTTCGAACATTAAAGTTGGGAGGAAACCGGCTTATGGAACAAAAGGCCAAGGAGGCAGCTTCGCACGCTGCGATTCCTGTGAGCATCTCGGCGATGCTCGTCACGCTGGGCGTGGTGTACGGCGATATCGGCACCAGCCCTATGTATGTAACCAAGGCGCTCGTTGCCGGCAACGGCGGCATCGGAAGCGTCACGGAGGAGTTCGTGCTCGGCGCGCTCTCCCTTGTCGTGTGGACGGTCACGCTGCTGACCACCATCAAGTATGTGCTCATCTCGCTGCGCGCCGATAACCATGGTGAGGGCGGCATCTTTGCCCTGTACAGCCTGGTCAAGCGCTGCGGCAAGTGGCTCATCATCCCCGCCATGCTGGGTGGCGCCGCGCTGCTCGCCGACGGCATCCTGACACCTGCCGTTACCGTTACCACGGCCATCGAGGGCCTGCGCACCATCCCGGCGGTCCATGCCGTGCTGGGCGATGACCAGGGTCGCGTCGTCGCCATTACGCTCGCCATCATCATCGTGCTCTTCTTGGTACAGCGCATCGGTACGGCCAAGATCGGTCACGCCTTTGGCCCCATCATGACGCTGTGGTTCCTGTTCCTGGGCGGCACGGGTCTGTTCTTTGTCTTCCAGCACCCCGCCGTGCTGCTGTGCCTCAACCCGCTGCGCGGCATCGCCTTTTTGCTGAGCCCCAACAACCACGCGGGCATCATGATTCTGGGCAGCTGCTTCCTCGCCACCACCGGTGCCGAGGCGCTCTACTCCGACATGGGCCACGTCGGCCGCGGCAACATCTACGCTACCTGGCCGTTCGTTAAGTGCTGCCTGCTGCTTTCCTATATGGGCCAGGGCGCTTGGCTTATGAACAACGCTGCCAACCCCGAGCTCATGGGCATTGCCGATCTCAACCCGTTCTACCAGATGCTCGCCCCGGGCCTGCGCCCGTTTGCCGTAGGCCTTTCCACCGTCGCGGCCATCATTGCCTCGCAGGCGCTCATCACCGGCGCATTCTCGCTGGTGTCCGAGGCCAGCCGCCTGGACCTCATGCCGCACATGCAGGTCTTCTACCCTGCCGAGACCAAGGGCCAGCTCTACATCCCCATGGTCAACAACGTCATGCTTGTCGGCTGCGTCATCGTGGTGCTGCTGTTCCAGAACTCGGCGCATATGGAAGCCGCCTACGGCCTTGCCATTACGCTGACTATGATGTGCACCACGCTGCTGCTCTTCTTCTACCTGCACGAGGAGCGCAAGCTCAAGGTTGCTCCGTGGATCTTCGCGGCCTTCTTCCTTTTGCTCGAAGGCTTCTTCTTCGTGAGCTCGCTCACCAAGTTCTTCCACGGCGGCTACTTCACCATCCTCATGGCTGCACTCATCATGGGCATTATGGTGTGCTGGTACAACGGCACGGCGGTCGAGCAGCGCCAGTTTACGCTGCTGCCGCTGCGCAGCTACCTGCCGCAGCTCAAGCGCCTGCGCGACGACGATCGCTATGAGCGCATGAGCGACAACATCGTGTACCTGACCAAGGACACCCATACCGATTACATCGACCGTGATATCGTCTACTCGATCTTGGACAAGCATCCCAAGCGCGCTCGCGCCTGGTGGTTCGTGAATGTCGAGACCATGGACGAGCCGCATACCTTTGCCTATTCGGTCGAGACGTTCGGCACCGACTACGTGTTCCGCGTGCATCTGTACCTGGGCTACAAGATCAACCAGCGCGTCAATGCCTACCTGCGTCAGGTTGTTCAGGACCTGGCTGCCACTGGCGAGCTGCCGCCGCAGACGCATGACTACTCGGTCTACAAGGACCCGGGTAACATCGGCACGTTCAAGTTCGTCCTGATCCGTAAGCTTTTGGCGCCCGAAAGCGACGTGGAGCCGAGCGAGCGTACGGCCATCACGCTCAAGTACATCATCCGCCGTGCCGCCGGCACGCCCGCGCGTTGGTACGGCCTGGAGAACTCCAACGTGAGCTTTGAGTACGTGCCGCTGTTCACCAAGTTCAAGGCCGTGAACAAGATGCAGCGCCTGGCCCCCAACGAGCGCCCGTAGTCGCCGACAGGCTGCATGGAGTTGGTTTTCGATGGACAAGATTGAGGCCGGGGAGGCAAACATGGATGCAAAGGCGCTCGATGGCCGCGAGGCGGTGGTCGAAATGGTGCGTGAGGCGCGTGTCGACGCCGCCGAAGATCGGTTCTTTACGAATCGTGCCAACATGGACATGGCCGACCGCGTGATCTCGATCGTGGTGACGCTGCTTGTCGCGGTGTGCGTGTGTGCCCTGCTCGCGCACGTGCTGTTTGTCTAGCGACCGCCGGTTGCAAAGGCTATACACTTGGAACCACCACAAGGGAAACCACCACAAAGGTGCCTGTCCCTTTGTGGTGGTTTTTGTTTTTGAGAGAGGGGCGGGGCACTGATGGACGTCCGTACGGACGGCGATATTGCCGATAGCTTTTGGTGGCGGCGCACAACGCTGACGCGCCGCACTCCTCTGTATGACGCCTGCGTATCGGCGGGGTTGCTGGTCGCGGCGACGATTGTGGGCGCGCTGCTCGACCATCCGGGTCTCGCGCCGAGCATCATGATCGTCTATGTGTTCGCCGTTCAGCTGTGCGCATTCTTTACCTGGAGTCGCCTGTATTGCTTGCTGAGCTCGGCTGCCGCCGTGGCGCTCTACAACTTTTTGTTTGTCGATCCGCGCTACTCGCTGTCGCTTATCGACCGCGGCTATCCCGGCATGTTCTTCATCATGTTCGTGGTTTCGCTTGTGTCGAGCTCGATTGCGTTGGCCCTGCGCCGCGCCTTGGCACAGGCTGCCGCCAGCGACCGCCGCACGCATATGGTGCTCGAGACCAACCGCATGCTGCAGCGGTGCGCCGATCAGCATCAGATCGTTCACGCCATGGCCACGCAGCTGGCGCGTCTTTCGGGCTGTCCGGTCGTGTGGTACAGCGCCGACGCCGAGGGCGATGACCTGCTGCCGCGTGCGACGTACACGGCCGTGGGCGATGCCGCCCCGGTGCACGAGCCGGCGCCGCAGATGCCGCCGCGGCTCTCGGCGTCCGCCTATGTGGGAACGCCGCTCGACGCCACGTTTGGCGGCTCGGCGTTTTATGGCATCTACCTGACGGTTCGCACGGGCGACGGCTTCGTGCGCTCGGGCGACCCCGGCTCGGTGGTGGGCGTGCTGGCTATCGTTGCCGAGCCCGACGTGCTGACACATGAGGAGCGGACACTTGCCGATGCTATCGTGAGCGAAGGCGAGCTGGCACTCGATCGCGCCCGCGCCATGGAGGCCCGCGAGGAGGCGGCGGTGCTCGCCAAAAACGAGCAGCTGCGCGCCAACCTGCTGCGCTCCATCTCGCACGATCTGCGCACGCCACTTACCAGTATTTCGGGTAATGCCGACGTGCTGCTCGATCAGGGCTCGACCGGCACCGCGGTGCTCGACGCCCAGACGCGCCGCGGCCTGCTTCTATCCATTCGCTCGGATGCGCTGTGGCTCAACGCCACCGTCGAGAATCTGCTCGCTATCACCAAGCTCGAGGGTGGCGGTATGCGCCTGTCGACCACGCTCGAGCTCATGGACGATATCGTCGAGGAGGCGCTGCGCCACGTGAACCCGGCCGTGCGCGAGCACGACCTTAAGGTGGTGGCGTGCGACGAGCCGGCGCTCATCAACGTCGACGCGCGCCTGATGGTGCAGCTGGTGGTCAATCTGGTGAACAACGCCATCACCTATACGCCCGCAGGCTCGCATATCGTGATTTCGATTGGCGTCGACGGTGGGCACGTGACGTGCTCGGTGGCCGATGATGGCCCGGGCATTGCGCCCGAGGATCGCGAGCGCATCTTTGAGTCATTCTATACCGCCAACCATGGCCTGGCCGACAGCCACCGTAGTGTGGGCCTGGGGCTTTCGCTCTGCCGCTCCATTGCGCTGGCGCATGGCGGTAGCATAGAGGTTGCCGCGGCGGACCCGCACGGCTCGGTCTTTACGATTGAGCTTCCCGTCGCCGATGTTTCGTTTGATAAGGAGTAGCGCTGTGCCAAACTCTGCCGTAAAACCGCTCATCTTGGTTGTTGAGGACGACCCCGCTGTCCGCAATCTTATTGTTGCCGCGCTCGAGGCGCACGGCTTGCGTCATATGGCCGTGGAGACCGCCCATGCCGCCATCGCCGCCGCCTCATCGCAGGCGCCGAGCATCGTGCTGCTCGATCTGGGCCTGCCCGATATGGACGGCGTCAAGGTGGTGGAATCGGTGCGCGCATGGTCGGGTATGCCGATTATTGTGGTCTCGGCGCGCAGCGAGGATGCGGACAAGATTCGCGCGCTCGATGCCGGCGCCGACGACTACCTGACCAAGCCGTTTTCGGTCGAGGAGCTGCTCGCGCGCATTCGCACGACGCTCAGACGCCTTTCGTATGCGCAAACGGGCGGTGTTTCCTCTGAGGGCTCGTTCGATGCCGGTGAGCTGCATATCGATTTTGATGCCGGCATCGCCACGATGGATGGCGAGGAGCTGCATCTGACGCCGATTGAGTACAAATTGTTATGCCTGCTAGCGCACAACGCCGACAAGGTGCTGACGCACCAGTTTATCCTGCACGAGATTTGGGGCACGGCAACCAAGAGCGACCTGGCGAGCCTGCGTGTCTTTATGGGCACGCTGCGTAAGAAGATTGAGTCCGACCCCGCGCATCCGCGCTATATCCAAACGCACGTGGGTATCGGCTATCGCCTGGTCACCCAAGGGTAGGACGGCGTCCGCCATCCCACTATGAGTTGCGGTGAAATACGGTCTATATTTGCCTAATTCCAGGTAAAACAGTCCGTATTCCACCGCAACTTTGTTATTTGCCCTTGGGCTTGCTGGCGTAGAACTTCTTCTTTTTGGACTTGCCGGCAGGGGAGGGTTTGCCGGCAAAGTTTGATTTGCCGTTGCCGGCCTGCGTGGGCGCGGGCGCTGCTGCACGAGGCTTGCGCGCCTCGGGGTTGCGCAGCTCCTCGGTTCGCTCGGCAATCTCCTCGGCGCTAAAGCCGACCTCGGCCATGGCGTCCTCGATGGGCAGTCGGCGCACGATATAGCAGTGGTGCACCTTCTGGTTGCGCGCGAAGTCCTCGGGGATGGTCTGTGCCGTAATGTCCTCCAGCACGACGCCCGCGCGCGCGAGCTTGCGCGTTTCGGGGCGGAAGCCGCGCAGGTTGCAGCTAAAGATGGCATGTCCGCCCTGTGCAAGCAGGCGAGATACGCCGGCCAAAAGCTCAACATGGTCGCGCTGGACATCCCAGGTGCGGCGGCCCATCTTGGACGAGTTCGAGAACGTGGGCGGGTCGACAAAGATCAAGTCCCAGCGGTTGCGCGTCTGGCGCTGGTCGCGAATCCAGGCGAGCACGTCGTCGCGCACAAAATGATGCTGCGGACCAACAAAGCCGTTCTGGCGCATATTGCGCTCGGCCCAGTCCAGGTAGGTGTTGGAAAGGTCGACTGTCACGGTTTCCTCGACGCCGCCGTCGGCCGCATAGCAGGTGGCGGTGCCGGTATAGGCGAACAGATTGAGGAAGCGGCGTGCCTGTTTGGCGTGTTCGCGCACCAGGTTGCGGGTGACGCGGTGATCCAGGAAGATGCCCACATCCAGGTAGTCGTCAAAGTTGACGGCAAAGGTGAGCCCGCCTTCTTCGATGAGCGGCAGACGCCGGCGCGCGATGTTGGCGCGCTCGCCCGATCCGCCCTTGCCGGCGCCCTGCTTGCCGTACTGCGAGCCGCCGCGCGAACGCATGCGGGCCTTGGCGTGCACATGCTCGGCCGGAACATCAAGGATGCGCGGCGCGATGGCCAAGATGTCGAGCATGCGGGCCTGGGCCAGCGCGGGATCGATGGTCTTGGGCGCGGCGTATTCGGCGATGACGAGCCAGCGGCCCGGCGTCTGCGGGCAACCCTCGTACAGGTCGATGGCAGCGGAGTAGTCGGGCAGGTCGGCATCGTAGACGCGATAGCAGCTCACGCCCTCGCGCTTGGCCCACTTGCGGCGCAGACGGGCATTCTTGCGCAGGCGGTTGGCGAACTGCTCGGACTCCGGGATGAGCACGGGCAGCGGCTTGCCGTCGCCCAAGTCGAGCGTGGCGGCAGGTTCGGGCATGGAGGAAGCGGCGGCTTCGTCGTTGGCTTCGTTGGCATCCGCAACCTCGGCCTCGGCATCCGCGCTGGTCGCAGCCTCAAACGCTGCAGCGGCGTGGTCGAGTGAGGGCCAAACTTCAAGAGCCGCCTCCTCGTTATTGGGCATGACGGCGATCGAGCGCTCGGGCTCGGCGTGGAGCGCGCGGGCCAGCAAGCCGTCGCGGGTGAGAGCGGCGACCGGCGCCGAAGCGAGCTCGGGGGCGCGGCGCAGCTCGCCGATGAGCGTCATGGCATCGTGCATGAGCGAAAGCGGGGTCTCGGTCGTGTCCGCGACCAGGGCGGCACCGGCGACGGCGCCCGCATGGTCCAGCACGGTGGCGGGCTTGGCGGCACAAAAGTCGACAAAACGCTTGTAGCCGGCGCACTTGACCATGCGCTCGGCAGTCTTGCGGGCGGCGGGGTCGATGTCTACGGCCACGATGCGCGCCTGGCGCTCGCGCGCTGCCGCCTCGCGCTCGCGCGCCTCGGCAAGCAGCTGCTCCCACAGGACAGCGTCGTGCAGCTGCCAGCCCTCAAAGCCCCAGCGCTCGCGTGCGGCGCCCGGGGCGCGGTCGGTCAGAATGTTCACGGCCTCCAGCAGCAGACCGCCGCCGGCGCACGAGGCATCGATCAGCGTGGGAAGGGCTTCGTTTTCGTAATCGTCGGCCGTCAGCTCGCGCTCGCATAGTGCGGTCCAGCCGACCTGCGCCAGCACCAGGGCGGCGTAGTCGGGGCGCAACACGTGTGCGCCCTCGCCGGCACGAGTCGCAGCGGGCGGCAGACGCTTGAACAGCGGGTCGCCCGAAAGGTCCAGGCTGATGCTCGCGCGGCGCTGACGCAGCGAAAGCAACAGGTGAACATCGGGGTCGGCGGCATCGACGTCGGCGCGACGGCCCGTGGTCTCGGCCAGACGGTCGCACAGCGCGTCTTTGGCGCGCAGGGCCGAGAAGCGCGTGTTGCGCAGCTGCTCGGTCACGCCGCGGGCGGTGATGGCGATGGTGGCGCCGGGGCGGATGATGGTCTCCCAGGCGATGTCGTAAACGCTATCGTACAGTTCATCGGCATCCTGCGCCTCAAAGCGCCCGAGTACCACGAACACACGGCTCGCCAGGCGCGACCACAGACAGGCGCGGTAGCCTTCTTCGAGCTCGCCCTCAAATGTAGCGCGGCCCTTCAGCCGGCGAACATGCGAAAGCCCGAGGCGTTTAAGCTCATCGGCGAGTGCGGACTCAAAGCCCTCGGGGCAGCTTGCGTAAAATTCCATGGGTGACCTCTCTGGTTGCGTCGCTCCATTATATGATGGATACTTCGTTTACTCTCGCCCCCGAAAGGAACCCATATGATTGATGCGTGCCCCGATTCCGCCGTGCTCTTTTTTGACGTGGACGGCACGCTGACGTCGTTCGATCCCGACAACATGACCGACAAGGACTTTTCGGCGGTTCACCCCTCGCAGGCGGTCGTCGAGGCGTTTCATCGTCTGCGCGACGCGGGACACCATGCATTTATCTGCACGGGTCGTCCCTTGTGGCTGATTGCCGATGGCCTGCGCGCGCTGAGCCCGGCGGGTGTCGTTGCCATGGCGGGAGCCACGCTCGAGGTCGAGGGCCGCGTGGTACACGAGGACTGCTTTGACGAGGACGTTGTCGAGGAGCTTGCACGCCGTATGGCCGCGGCAGGGATTGAGGCCTTTTTCGAGACCAACGTGGCTACTTTTGCCCTGGAACCCGCGGGTGTTGAGCAGTCGTCTCTGATCGGCACTTCTGTGGTGCACAGCACCGAGGAAATGCGCGTCGACGGCAGTCTGCGCGTGGGCAAGGTATGCCTCAGTGTGCCCAGTTTGGCTCGCGTGGCCAATGATGACGGCTTTATCGATTGCGAGTTTGAGCTGTGCAACACCGGTGGCCAGAATCGCGAGCTGAGCCCCAAGGGCATTGACAAGGGCGTGGGCGTGGCGCGAGCGCTGGCGTATCTGGGCCGCGAGGGAAATGCGCGCACCTTTGGCTTTGGCGATTCGGGCAACGACCTGGGCATGCTCGCCGCCGTCGAGACAGCCGTGGCCATGGGCAACGCCATGCCCGAGGTCAAGGCGCTCGCCGACTACGTGACCGACGATGTCGCACACGACGGTACCGTCACAGCGATGCAGCATTTCGGCCTCATCTAATGAATCCCGCGTTCTGACGTTTGCTCAAACTGCGACTCTTCGCTTTTGCATGCTCAATCGATTTATCAATCCAAACACTGAGGTGTTTGTACCGTTCGCCGAGAAGATAAAAAACCGCAGCTCACGCCTTGATAAACGTAGGTAAAGTGTTTAGCAGTTTAACGCCCATGTGCAAGCGAAAGGAATCAGGCAGATGGCAATCAAGGTGTTCGCTGACGGTGCAAACCTCGAGGGCATGCTCGACATGTACGAGAACGGCAACGTTCAGGGTTTCACGACCAACCCGTCCCTTATGAAGAAGGGCGGCGTGACGGATTACCGCGCGTTTGCCAAGGAGGTCCTGACCCACATCACCGATGTGTCCGTCTCGTTTGAGGTCTTTGCCGACGACGTCGAGACCATGGAGGTCGAGGCGCGCGAGATCGCTACCTGGGCCGAGAACGTCTACGTCAAGATTCCGTGCGTGACCACCAAGGGCGAGTCCACCGCCGAGCTGGTCCGCAAGCTTTCGGCCGACGGCATCAAGGTCAACGTCACCACCATCTTTACGCCTATGCAGGTCGATGAGATGGTCGAGGCCGTCGACGTCGAGACGCCGTCCGTCATCTCGCTCTTTGCCGGCCGCATCGCCGATACCGGCGTCGACCCCATTCCGTTTATGACGGAGTCGGTTAAGAAGGCCGCCGCAAAGCCCAACTGCGAGGTCCTGTGGGCGTCCACGCGCGAGCTCATCAACATTTACCAGGCCGAGGCCTGCGGTTGCCAGATCATCACGGTGCCCAACAGCATCCTGGCCAAGCGCAAGAACATTGGTCGCGACCCGTACGAGGTCTCGCTCGATACCGTGCGCGGTTTTGCCAAGGATATCGCGGCGCTCGGTTTCCATATCCTGCCGTAGCGCGAACACCGACTGTACCGTGGGCTGTTCGCCCCGGCCTTTCCTTTCCCTATCGCTCACGCGCTCCGCGAGGGTCGCGCTAGGCAAAGGAAAGGCCGGGGCTGCCGGCACGAGCTTGCCAGCAAGTTGGCGCTTGGCTTCCATATCCTTCCGTGGGCAAAGGTACCCCCGCCTGCACCGTGCAAAATCGAGAGTATTCAGCAAGGTAAAGGTCTTTATCAGTTAACCGAAGCAAAAAACGGCCCCCGTTTTGGCTCTGACGACGCTAAAACGGGGGCTGTTTTTTGCTTTTTCGTCTCTGAGGGGCATCCGGAACGGTGGAATTTGCAGAATACTCGCGATTTTGCACATCGCTACAGGGGGTACCTTTGCTTTGGCGGTTTACTTGCCCTGCACCATGGTGAGCGAGATCTTCTTGCGGTCGCGATCGACCTTTTCGACCCACACCTTGACCGTGTCACCGACGCGCACGACGTCGCTGGGGTGCTTGACAAAGCGGTTGGCCAGCTTAGAGATATGTACGAGGCCGTCCTGGTGCACGCCCACGTCGACGAAGGCGCCAAAGTCCACGACGTTGCGCACCGTGCCCTTGAGCTCCATGCCGGGTTCCAGGTCGTCGATGGAAAGCGCCGAGCAGCTAAAGACCACCTCGGGCGCGTCATCGCGCGGGTCGCGACCGGGCTTCTTGAGCTCGTTAACGATGTCGATGAGCGTGAGGGTGCCGCAGTTCAGGTCGCTTGCCAGCGCCGAGATGCTGCCCAGGCGGCGCTCGATGTCGGGTACGCCGCCGCGGCTGAGCTCACTGGCTTTAACGCCTGCGCGCTCCAGGGCGGCCGTGGCTACCTCGTAGCTCTCGGGGTGGACGCTTGTCGCGTCGAGCGGGTTCTTGCCACCGCTGATGCGCAGGAAGCCCGCGGCGTTGAGATATGCCTTGGGTCCCAGTTTGGGGACCTTCTTAAGCTGGCGGCGATCGGTAAAGGCACCGTTTTCCTCGCGGTAGGCCACGATATTCTTGGCCACGCTCGGCGTGATGCCCGATACGTATCCCAGCAGGCTCGCGCTTGCGGTGTTGACGTCGACGCCCACGCGGTTGACGACGTCCTCCACCACGTGGCCCAGGGTGCGCGAAAGCTCGGCCTGGTCAAGGTCGTGCTGGTACTGGCCAACGCCGATGGACTGGGGCGGAATCTTGACGAGCTCTGCCAGCGGGTCTTGCAGGCGGCGGCCCAGGCTCATGGCGCCGCGCACGGTGACGTCCAGGTCGGGGTATTCCTGGCTGGCGAGCTCGGAGGCGGAGTATACCGATGCGCCGGCCTCGTTGACGATGGTGTATCGCAGTCCAGGCGCCTGCTCGGCGATGAATTCGGAGACGACTTCCTCGGTCTCACGGCTAGCGGTGCCGTTGCCAATGACGATGGTGTTGACGCCGTCCTTCTTGACGAGGCGGGCGAGCTCGCGCTTGGTGCCGGCGACGTCGTGGCGCGGCTTGGTGGGGTAGACCACGCCGTGGTCGAGCAGCTTGCCGGTCTCGTCCATGACGGCGACCTTGCAGCCGGTGCGGTAGCCCGGATCGAGCGCGAGCACACGGGCGCCGCGCACGGGGCGTGCCGAGAGCAGGCCCTCGAGATTCTTGGCAAAGACATTGATGGCCTCGGTCTGCGCGCGGACGGTGAGTTTGGCGCGGGCCTCGCGCTCCAGCGAGGGGGCCATGAGGCGCTTGTAACCGTCAGCGATGGCGGCATCGAAGATGGGAGCAAACACGCCCTGGCGTCGGGGCCAACGGCTGCCGAGGCGTGCCGTGGCGGCAGCGCCGTCGACGTTCATGCGCACGCGGAGCTTGCCCTCGCGCTCACCGCGGTCGATAGCCAGCACGCGGTGGTTGGGTATACGGCGCAGCGGCTCGTCAAAGTTGTAGTAGGGCTCGTAGGGGGTCTTCTCGGTGGGGTCGGTGGCCTCGACGACGATGTCGGCGGTGTTTTGCGTAAAGGCGCGCAGATCGGCGACGTTCTCCGGGTCCTCGGCTACCGTCTCGGCCACGATGTCGGCGGCGCCGGCGAGCGCCTTTTCGGGCGTGTCGAAGCCGGCCTCCTCATTGACGTATGCTGCGGCGGCGTCGAGCGCACTGCCCTTGGCCGAGGCCTGCATGATGATCATGTTGGCGAGCGGCTCAAGGCCTGCTTCGCGGGCCTTCTGCGCGCGGGTCATGCGCTTTTTGCGGTAGGGCTTGTAGAGGTCCTCGACACGCTGGAGCTGCGTGGCCTCGCGAATCTGCTGTTCGAGTTCGGGCGTGAGCTTGCCCTGGGCGTCGATGAGCAGAATGACGTCCTCTTTGCGCTGCTCAAGATTGCGCAGGTAAGACAGGCGCTCGTCGAGTGCGCGCAGGGCGACGTCGTCCATGCCATCCGTTGCTTCCTTGCGGTAGCGCGAAATAAAGGGGATGGTGTTGCCCTCGTCGATGAGCTTGACGGCCGCCTCGATGTTGGCGGCCTTAAGGTTGAGCTCGCGGGCGAGCTGGGCGATAAGATCCATGGGACTCCTTGCGTTTAAGGTGCGTTTGCAACACAGGGCTACCAAGGATACCACCCGTCCCAAGACGATATGAGAAAGCCATTTGGGTCGCCTCCCCCGCGGCGCAGCTTCTTTCCGCGGGCTCGGGATGCCACA
>NZ_JBDMGT010000046.1:0-15138 GCF_039752775.1 Collinsella aerofaciens
GGTCGCGCCCTTGAAGTTGAACGTCAGATTGTCCAAATGCGGCCCGCGCAGCGTCGGCTGGTCCGCCGTTCGGTAGAACGGCGGAACCTACACAGCCTGTGCCAGCTTCTCGGCTCGCTCGGCGGCGGCAAGTGCCTCGATGACGGTACCGAGTTGATCGCCCAGAAGGACGCCGTTGTAGGTGGAGTTGAAACCGATACGGTGGTCGGTCACGCGGTCCTGAGGCTGGTTGTAAGTACGAATCTTCTCGGAACGGTTGCCGTGACCAATCTGGCTCTGGCGCTCGGCGCCGAGCTCGGCCTGCTGTTTCTCGAGCTCCATCTCGTACAGACGGGCACGCAGCATCTGCATGCAGACCTCGCGGTTCTGGATCTGGGAACGCTGCTCCTGCGACTGCACCACGGTATTGGTGGGCAGGTGGGTGATGCGCACGGCGGAGTAGGTGGTGTTAACGCACTGACCGCCAGGGCCGGAGGCACAGTAGGTATCGATGCGCAGGTCGGACTGGTTGATCTGAACGTCAATCTCCTCGGCCTCGGGAAGCACGGCGACGGTTGCCGTGGAGGTCTGGATGCGACCCTGGGACTCGGTCTTGGGGACGCGCTGGACGCGATGCACGCCGGACTCGTACTTCATGACGGAGTAGACGCGGTCGCCCTCGACCTTGAACTCGATGGACTTAAAGCCGCCGGCCTCGCTGGGGCTGGAATCGAGCACCGTGGTCTTCCAACCACGCGACTCGCAGAAGCGCTGGTACATCTTGTACAGATCGCCGGCAAAGATGGCGGCCTCGTCGCCACCGGCGGCGGAGCGGATCTCGACGATGGTGTTCTTGTCGTCGTTGGGGTCGCTCGGGATGAGCATGTACTTGATGTCTTCCTCGAGCTGTGGGAGCTTTTCCTCGTTCTCGGAGATGTCCATCTGGAGCATCTCCTTCTCGTCCGCATCGCTGGTGTCGCGGAGCATCTCCTTGGCGGCCTCGATGTCATCGAGCGCGCCGATGTACTCGCGCGAGGCGGCGATGAGGTCGGACTGGTGTGCGTACTCCTTGTTGAGACGCGTGAACTCCTTGATGTCGGAGGCGACGGCCGGGTCGGAGAGCTTCTTCTCGAGCTCCTCGTAGGCCTTAATAATCTTTTCGAGCTTGTCGCGCATGGCGGGACTCCTTTATGTGCGTGAAGGTGAAAATCGGCAGAGTTGATGGGGCGCGCGGCGCCACTGCGGGGGTAAGCCCAGCTAGAACATGTCGATCTTCAGATACATGCGCATCCCTTCGCGTATGGGGTACATAGTTGCGGTCTAACCCATATATGATAGCGTGCGCAGGCAAACCTGCATATAACCCGCACGGAATCCGACAAAGGGACAGTCCCTTTGTCGGATTCTAAAGCGTATGGATCAGGGCGACGAGGAAGCGGACACCCTGGAGGTAGGCGCGGCGGGTAATGCGCTCGTTGGTGCCGTGGACGCCGCGATCGCACTCGTCATCGTCGACCACAAAGGCCGAGAAGCGAATGCACTCGGAGCAAATGCGCTGGTAGTTGGCAGCGTCGGTCGCGCCGATCACGGTCGAGGGGACAATCGCCAACGGCTCGGATGATCCGTTTTCCTCCGTCCCCTTTGGATCACGGAAATAGCGGGCGGCGATGGAGCGAACCGCCTCGAGTCCCGGTCCGCCGATGCGCGGAGACGGCGAGGGTTCGGAGCTGCCGGGGCCGAGCTCGACCTCGACACGGTCGGCGAGCCCCGCCTCGGCAACGGCGACGCGGCAGCGGGCCACGACATCGGCCACGCTCGTGCCCTCGAGCATACGGAAATTGATATTGGCCCACATATCCTGCGGCATTACGTTGGCGCCGGTGCTGCCACCCTCGACCTGCGTGGGCGCGCAGGTGGTGGTCACGAGCGGATAGAGCTTCTTGCTGGCGAGGCAATCGCGGACAATGGCGCCCCCGTTGGCGGCAATTTCATCGGCCGTGTAAAGCCCCAGCTCGACGAGCTGTGCGGCAAGCAGGTCCGTGACGCGCGTCGGCCACTCGATATCGCAGATTGCGGTGATGGCACGGCTAAGCACCTCGAGCGACGTGCCGCCGTAGGGGTTGGAAGAATGTCCACCCGCGCTCTTTGTCTTGAGCACAATGTCGGCATAGCCCTTCTCCGCGAGGTCGGCGTGCATGAGCCAACCCTCGCCCGCGCTGTACTCGGCATCCGAAACGATGCGGTAGTCGCCCTCGTCGATCAGGAACTCGAGCTCAACACCGCGCTCCTCGAGCGCGCGGCCGATGGCGCCTGCGCCGCACTGCGTCGTCTCCTCGTCCTGGCCAAAGGCCAGGAGCAGCGTCCGCTCGTGCTGCCAACCGTGCGCCAGCGCATACTCGACAGCCTCGAGAATGCCTGCGACCTGGTCCTTCATGTCGATCGCTCCACGGCCCCAGATGTAGGTGTCGTCCACGTGCCCGCTAAAGGGGTCGTGCGTCCAGTCGGCCTCGGTGCCCGGCACCACGGGAACCACGTCCATGTGGCCCATGAGCATAATGGGCTTGAGGTCAGGGTCGGAACCGCTAAGCGTCACCAATAGCGAATGGTCGATAGGGTCGACCTCGCCCGCCGCGAACACGCGCGGCCACGCCTGCTGCATATAGGCGCGCAGGTCGTCGAACGGCTGCCAGTCCACCGCCTCGGCATCCATACTCGAGATGGTCGGAAATGACAGCACGCGGCCCAAGCGCTCGCACGCGCCAGTTTCGTCCAAATCGGCAAAATCGTCCTCATGCGCAAAGAAGCGCCAAACCTCGGCCATGACATCCTTTCGATTGTGATGACGAGGGCCGCCCCACCGGAGCGGCCCTGCCACGCAAACATTTGCGGTTGGTTATTTGTCCTCGAGATAACGCGAGAGGAACTCGCGGGTGCGCTGGTGTTTGGGGTTGCCAAAGAGCTCGGCCGGCGCGGCGTCCTCGAGCACCACGCCCTTATCCATAAAGACCACGCGGTCGGACACGGTTCGGGCAAAGGCCATCTCGTGCGTGACGACGACCATGGTCATGCCGTCGGCCGCGAGCTTGCGCATGACCTCGAGCACCTCGCCCACGATCTCGGGGTCGAGTGCGGAGGTCGGCTCGTCGAACAGCATGATCTGCGGATTCATACATAGGGCACGAGCGATGGCAACGCGCTGCTTTTGGCCGCCGGACAGGCGACCCACGGCGGCGTGCGCGAACTTCTCGAGTCCCACGCTCGTCAGATGCTCCATCGCGACCTTCTCGGCCTCGGCCTTGCTCATCTTTTTGAGCGTGACGGGCGCGAGCGTGCAGTTGTCGAGCACGTCCATGTTGTTGAACAGGTTAAAGCCCTGGAATACCATGCCGATGTCCTCACGCAGCTTGTTGATGTTGCAGCGCTCGGCCGTGAGGTCCTGGCCGTGGAACCAGATGTGGCCCGCGTCCGGGGTCTCGAGCAGGTTGAGGCAGCGCAGGAAGGTCGACTTGCCCGAACCCGAGGCGCCGATAATGGTGACGACCTCGCCGGGGTTAACGGACAGGTCGATGCCCTTGAGTACCTCGAGCGAGCCGAAGCTCTTGCGCAGGCCCTCGACGCGGATGAGCGGCTCATTGGTCTGTGCGGCGGCCGCGGTGCCGGTAGTGGCGATATCTGCCATGATGATTCTCCTCGTCTTGAGCCTAGTTGGAGCTGGGCAGCGTTGCCGGGGCCTCGGCGCCGAGCTTTTTGCCAAAGGCCTCGAGCAGGCGGCTCGCCACGAGCGTCAGGATCAGGTAAACCACGAGCGCCACGCAGTAGACCTCCATCTGGCGGTAGTACACGCCGGCGACCGTGGTAGTAGCGTACATGAGGTCAAACACGCCGATGACCGAGAGCACCGACGAATCCTTGATGTTGATGATGAGCTCGTTGGTGAGCGCCGGAATCGCGTTTTTAATGCCCTGGGGGAACACGACTTTGCGCATAGCTTGCCACTGCGACAGGCCCAGCGAGCGTGCTGCCTCGGCCTGGCCGGGATCGATGGATTCGATGCCGCCGCGCAGGACCTCCATCATGTAGGCAGTGGAGTTGAGCGAGATGGTAACGAGGCCGGCGGTGAAGGTGCTCCAGATCTGGTTGGCCTGGGCGGTCTCGAAGCCCATGCCGCGCAAAACGGTGAAGCCCGCGTAATAGATGAGCAGACCCTGAACCATCATGGGCGTGCCGCGCACGATGGTGGAGTAGACGGTCGCAAAGCCACGGCCGATACTCTTAAAGAAGCGCACCAGGTCGTTATCCACGCGGTCGAACGTCTGAATACGCAGGAACACAAAGAGCAGTGCCAGGAAGAATGCGATGACGGTGCCGAAGGTGGCAAGCGCGATGGTGATCTCGATACCGCGAATGAAGAAGTCGCCGCTCTTGTAGGTCATGTAGACCAGGCTCGACAAAAAGTCGCTGGGGTTGGAATCCGAGACAATGCTCACCTGCACCAGATCGATAAACGACATGACGCAGCGGTCCACGAAAAAGATCGCCGCGATGGCGACCACAACATAGCTGCCCAGGCGCGCGGCGTGGCGGCAGCGCTCGGAAGCAAACGGCGACGTTTCGCGATAGTCATTCCAGTGCATGAGTTTGGTGACGAGCGCCGCCGCCGACACGACGAGCCAGGCCCAAAGAATCGCCCAAAGGCAATCTTGGAACACGCCCGTGGGGGCCAAAAAGCTCAGCGGCGTGGGGTTGCGCTGGCTAAACGCCAGGCCGAGCGCCGCGATAACGCTCGTGCCCAGGTATACATAACGGTGGTCGGCCTTGATAAAGGAGGCCAGGCGATTAATGGTTTTCATGCTGCCTCCCTATGCCGGCTGACGGTCGAGGCACGCGTCCCACATTTGGTCGCGCTCCTCTTGGCTAATGCCCTTGAGTGTCTTGTCGATGAGCTTAAGCAGCTTGTCCGAGCCCTTGCGACAACCGACGTTTGCCGCGACCTCCTGCTTAAAGCCCTCGCCCTCGGCAAAATGAATGGGGACAATGCCCGGGTTTTGGGCCATATAGCCCTTCTCGTTCTCGGTGTTGTAGGTCACGGCGTCGCACGTGCCCTGCAGCAGGTTCGAGAACACCGTGGGGACGGAGTCGACCGGGTTCTTGTGCACAACGCCCGGGATTTCGTCGATGACGGTATCGAGCATGGTGTCCTTTTGGCCGAGGACCGTAGCGCCGCTAAAGTCGCTGAGCTTGGTCGCGTTTTGGTAGGGCGAGCCCTCTTTTACGAACAGACCAAAGTAGCCAATGAAGTACGGGTCGGAAAAGCCGACGGACTCCTCGCGCTCGGGCGTAGCGCTCATGCCGGCGATGATGAGGTCGATCTGGCCGTTGTTGAGCGAATCGATAAGGCCCGAAAAGCTCTGCTTGACGGCGACGGGCTCGCCACCGAGGGCCTTGCAGACGATCTTGGCGATTTGCACGTCGTAGCCATCGGCATAGGCGCCCTGCACGTTGTCGATGGGGATGGTGAACTCGCTGGCTTCGGAGACCTGCCAGTTGTACGGGGCGTAGGCCGCCTCCATGCCAATGCGGATCTTGTCCTTGCCGATAACGGAATCGGACAGGTCGTCGCGACCGCCGCCCGTCGTGGGCTGAACTACTTCCAGCGTGGAGGGGCGCTGGCAACCGGCAAGTGCGCCGGCGACGATAGAAGCGCTCGCGGCGAGAGCGCTTCCCAAAAAGATGCGACGGCTGCATACCGGCTGGGCCTGCATGCCGCGCTGTTGGGGAGAATGCATAATCTGCCTTCCCTGTTGAATCGTATGCTGACGACTTAACAGGATATACGCCTGCGACCAGCAGCGCAGCACAAGCTCGAAAAATTAATAGACACACGGTAGTCATTGGGGACGCCGCTGTTTTGGCAATGCCGGCGAGCGACGTCCAGAGCGAACAAGTGGCATGAAAAAGGCACAGCATAGACCTTCTGGTCATGCCGTGCCTTTTGAATGACAAATTGTCGCTCTGGGTGGCGCGCAGCGTCGACCGGCCCGCCGTTCGTCAGGACGGCGGAACCTCTAGAGCAACGTGACGCTAAAGCTACGCTTGTCGGTAGCGCCGGGAGCCAAGGTGATGGTGTTGACCTTGTGCTCAAAGACGTCGTCCTCGGTGTCCATGGTGGTGTGACCGGTCCAGGGCTCGAGCGCCACAAACGGGGCGTCGTTGGCGGCAGACCACACGCCAATGTACTTAAAGCCCTCAAAGTCGATCTTGACGCCGTGACCCGACTTGCGGCCGCGCAGCGTGAGCGTGGAGCCCGGGGTATCGGTGAACATGATGGCGTCGTTATCGAAGCTGCGGTGCGTGATGGGCAGCACGTCCGAGTTATCGGGAGCCTTGTAACTACCCTCGAACGTCATAAGACCGTCGGGCGTGATGATGGGAGCCTCGTTCGTCCAAGCCTCGGTAAACGCCAGCTCGTAATCCTCGAATGCCTCGTCCTCGGCGCCGGGAGCCGGTACGTTAAACGCGGGGTGGCCGCCCACCGAGAACGGCAGGTCCACGTCGCCGGTGTTGGTGACGGCAAAGGTCTGCGTGAGGGTGGCGTCGCCGGTCAAGGCATAGGTCATGTTGAGCTTAAAGTGGTAGGGGAAAGCCTTGAGCGACTCGGGCGTGTCGGTGATCTCGTACGTTACCGAGGAGCCGTCCTCCGAAACCTCGACCAGCTTGTGCTCGACAATGCGCGCGAGGCCGTGGCGCGGCATCTCGCAGGTGCCAGCCACAGACGTTGCCGTGTTGTTGCGCAGCGAGCCCACAATGGGGAACAGGATGGGCGCGTGCTTGCCCCAAAAGGCGGGGTCGCCCTGCCACAGATACTCGTTGCCGTTGAGGGCAAGGCTCGTGAGCTGGGCACCCATGGAATCGATGGCCGCGGTGAGGCCGCCGCGCTTGATGGTAGTGACGGTAGACATGCTACTTCCTCCAAAAGTAAACAATAGTGTCGAGGGCTATTGTCCCACTCTTGGCGGCGGGACGGGACGGCAGGCGATTATTGAGTAGCCATAGCGGAATGAGCGGCGAGCGCCTACTGGGTATCTACGTAAAGGTCAAACCCGCCCTGCGGTGTGGTGTCGACCGTGTCGGGTGCCTGTGAGTTAAAGCTCACGGGGACCATGCGCTTTGAGGCGCGGAAGCGCGTGCCGTCGGTGGCGACGGGCGGTTCATCGACGGTGAGCTCGTAGTCGCCGGGCTTAAGTTCGATGCCGTCACCAGCGGAATTGACGTATTGATACTCGTCAATCGTCTGCCCTTTGAGCGTGCGCCCCACGATGTGAATGAGCATTTGGCTGTCGCCGCGCGCGGTGTCCCACGTCGCGCCGTCCTTGACCTCGACCGACACATGTACCGAGCGCGTGCGGCCGAGCGATTGCTCGACAGACATCTCGACCTTGGCGGCGTCTTTTCGCTGCTGCTCGACATGGCTCCAGACGTTTCCAATTACCGAGCATGCGATAACGCCGGCCATAAAGGCGATAAGGATGGGGCCGAGCGGCGAGCGACGTACTGCATCTTCCTCGCGAGACAGATTGGGGCGGCGTGTGGGCGCGGGCGCCTGGGCACCCTGCGAGGGCACGTCGAGAATGCTGAAGGATGCCGTGCTGTCGGGATCGATAGTGTGGCGCGGCTGCGGGGTCTTTGCCGGCGAGATCGACATGTCGGCTGGCTCGCCGAGCGTGGCCGTAGCGTCGGCCTTGGCCTCGTCTGCCTCGGCCTGGGCCCAGGCTTGTTCGAAGGTCAGGGGCTCGACGGGGTCGGAGGCAGCGTCCGAGTCGGCGGCGACGTCGTTGCCGATCCCGTCCTCGTCGCTCGACACGTCACGCGGCGTGGGCTCGTCCCACTCCTCGTCCGGAGCCTCGCCCTCGCTATACCACCATTCAAAGTTATCGATATCCATACGGGGCGCCCCTTAGGCCTCGCAAATAAACACTTGCTAGCCTTATACCCCCAGACGGCACCGAAGCTCACCCGCGCCGGACACGAAAACCGTCACAACATTCGACGTTTTTCCTCGTTTTCGAGATTTTCATCGAATGTTGTGACGGTTTGGATGTGACAAAGGGACTGTCCCTTTGTCACATAGCGAGGGCCGTACGGATGGATGGGTCGCTGAGAGCCTCGCGGAGCCAGGGGGCCAGCTGCTCGGGGTGACCCTGCAGGTAGCCGTCGAGCTCGGACGGGGCCACGCGGCGCACCTCCGAGATCTCCTCTTGGTTGATATGCAGCTCGCCCGGCTCAACATGGGCAAGGTAGACCTCGCACCATTCGCACTCGCAGCGGCCGTCGCCGTGGTCCTCACGGTACGCCACGTGTCCGAGGTGCTTGAGCTGGTCGGGCTCGCGCGTAATGCCGAGCTCTTCGTTGATGCGGCGCGCCGTGGCGGCCGCGACGTCTTCCCCGGGGAACGGATGGCCGGCACAGCTATCGGCCAGCACCCCGCCCCACAGTCGCTTGAGCGGACTGCGGCGACAGAGCAGCAGGCGTGCGTCTTCGCCCCGGCCCTCGACCAAAAGCGTCAGAAATGCTTGATGCAAAATGCCCTCGCCGGTATGGGCCTCGATGCGGTCGACGGGGCCAAGCGCCTCGCCGGTCGCGGCATCGACCGCCACGACCTCGGCGCCCGCACCGCCCTCATCCCAGCCGGCGCGCAGAATGCGGGCTGCGGCCTCCTCGAGCGCAAACTTGCCCTCGCCCATTGCAACCTTTGTCGTGTGCATACCCATGGGATCTCCTGTCGCCCGCAATGTACCTGAGACCATCTTCACCTGTATTGCGACTATACAGGCAAGCTTTCCATGTGACAAAGGGACTGCCCCTTCGTCACATTCTGTTAGAGTTGCAGGGATTGAATCCCGCTTATTCATGCGACATTGGAGTGACAACCTTGACCGCCGCAACCACGCCTAAAAGTAAGTCAACCGCCGCCGCGCTCTCCCCCGCGCGCACCAAGCTCTGCCTGGCGCTGCTCGTGCTGTTGGGATTCTCGCTCGGCTGCTCCGAGTTCGTGGTCATCGGCATCGAAAGTGACTTGGCAACGGAACTCGGCGTATCGCTTGCCACCGCAGGCCAACTTATTAGCGTGTTCGCACTGGTCTACGCTATCGCGACGCCGGTGCTCGCGCTCAGCACGGGGCGTTTTCGCCGCTACCAGCTGCTCGTGTGCTACAGCATCGTCTTTGTGCTCGGCAACCTGATCATGGCGTTGGCGCCCAACTTCCAGGTGCTGTTCATCTCGCGCATCATCCTGGGCTCCGTCTCGGGCGCACTGCTCGCCGTGGGCGTGACGTACATCCCCGAGCTGCTGTCCCCGCAGCAAACTTCGCTTGCCATCTCGGTGGTATATGGTGCGTTTTCCGTGGCAATGGTCTTTGTAACCTCGATTGGCAAGTTTGTGGCCGACACGCTCGACTGGCACGTGGCCATGTACGGCACGCTGACCTTTGCCGTTTTGATCTGCAGCGCGCTCGTGGCGTTTATGCCTCGCGCCGGGCAGACCGATGAGCCCGCCACCTTCCGCGAGCAGGCGGGGCTACTACGCGAGCCGAGTATCATTACCGGCATGTTCATCTTCTTGTTTGGCGTGGGCTCGGTCTATGTGTTCTACGGCTACGTGACGCCTTATCTTGAGCAGGTGCTGGGCATGGGCACGGTCGAAGCCAGCACCACGCTCATGGCCTACGGCGTGTTCTGCCTGATCTCGAACATCCTGGGCGGGTGGATCGATGCGCGCTTTGGCATGAAGGCGCTGCTTGTGACGTTTGTGCTGCAGGCTGCGGCGTTACTCGGGCTGTTTGCTTTGGGCGGCACCATGCCGCTCGCGCTGGTCTTTGTCTTTAGCTTGGCGCTGCTCATGTACCTGTTCTCGGTGTCGTGCATCACACACTTTATGGATGTGGCACGCAGCCGCCACCCCAAGTCGATGGTACTCGCAAGTTCGGTTGAGCCCATGGCGTTTAACGTCGGCATCTCGTTTGGCACCGCAGTGGGCGGCGCCGTGGTAAGCGGAGTTGGCATTGCATATGTAGGCGCGGTCGGTGCCGTGTTCTCGCTTGTGGCCTGGGCGCTCACGCTGGTGACGATTAAGTTGGCTCGCTGGGAGCGCCGTCGTCAATCAGCACAGCCCCGGATGCAGGCATAGGGGCGAACATAGCCCAAGGTGGCGAGCAACCGGTGAAAACCGTCCCATACGAGTAGTGTTTATCCGCCTGCAAGCTCCAGCAGTGCAATTTCGTGTACTTCAGATACACACTTTTCTACTATTTCGTGTATTCCAAGTACATGAAATCGTACTAAACTATGTATCTGAAGTACACGAAATTGGAAAGGCGGCCCCATGCGCAGATCAATCGAATCCGTTATCGAATCATGGGCGACAAAGGACGCGTCGCGCCCCCTCCTCATCCGTGGTGCGCGACGCGTAGGCAAAACGTACGTTGCCGAGGAAATCGGCAGACGAATCGCCGGCGATGCGTTTGTCAAACTCGACTTTCAGACCGATCTTGAGCTGATCGCTCCGCTGTTCGACTGTCCCACCGACGACGTTGACGCCATCGTGGCGCGAATCTCAGACTATAAACGCACCCCCATTCGCAAAGAAACCGCCTTCATCCTGTTTGACGAGGTGCAGCTCTGCGAACGGGCGCTCAACTCGCTTCGCTTTTTTTCGGGTTCGGGCTGGCGCATATGCGCGACCGGCAGTCAGCTCGGCGTCGCCACGCGCAAGCGCAAGTTGCCTTTTCCCAGCGGCGTTCGTCAAGAGACCATGCATCCTATGTCGTTCGAGGAGTTTCTCTGGGCGCTCGACGAGGAGCAGATGGCCAATGCCATTCGTACCCACGCCGGCACGCTCGAGACCTACGCCGCGCACCAAGCCGCGCTCAGCCTGTTTCATCGATACCAGATCGTGGGCGGCATGCCCGCCGCCGTCAACGCATATCGCAAGACGTTATCCATCGAGGATGCGCGCGTCGAGCAGCGCGAAATCGACGAGACCTATACCGCCGATATGACCGACCCCGAAAACGGGATCAGCGGCGTGGCGGCGCGCAAGGTCTGGCGCTCCATTCCGTCCCAGCTGCTGAGATCGTCCACAAAAAAATTCAAGTACTCCGAGGTCGAACGCGGAGGCCGTCGCGCCAAGCTTATCGAGCCGCTCGACTGGCTCGAAGGCGCCGGCATCATATCGGTCAACAACCTGACCGAAGGCATCGAGCCTCCCCTCGTTCCCTTCGACGACGAAGATGGAAGTTTCTTTAAGGTCTATCTTCTCGATACCGGCCTCATGTTCTACAAACTCGGCATCAACCCGCGGCTCTGGCTCGACCTCAAAGAGGATTCCGCCATAGCGCTATCTTCCGACTTCCGAGGCGCCCTGGCGGAAAACTCGGTCATGCAAGCATTTTCGGGCAATAGCTTGCAGACGTATTACTGGGTGCCGCCGTCGTCTTGGAAGACGACCGGCGAGCTCGATTTTTTACTTCAGACCGACCGTATGGAAATTGTGCCCGTCGAAGTAAAGTCCGCACGTAACGTGCGCGCGAGAACCCTCGGGTCGTTTATGGACAAAGCCCGATCGCCATATACCTACATTTTGTCCGAGAACAATTTTTCCCGCAGCGAAACCGATGACGGGCGCGAGCTGCGCCACCTCCCCTTGTACGCAGCGGGCTTAATTGGAGCAAACTGCCTCAAGAGCAGTCTGTAAGCCCTGCGCGACCGCCTAGAAAGTAAGCCGCTCATGCAACGCATTCTTTTTATCTGCCATGGGAACATCTGCCGAGGGCAACATAACCGCTGATTATCAGGCATATTAACCATTCAAATCATCTGACCCACTACCTTTTTACTACTCATAGAGGCTCAGGCACGACAGGTCAGATGGTTCCGCTTATCACAACAGCCTACTTTTTCGACCGTTCAACAGGTCAATAGATTAAATAGCTTATCAGCATGCTAGAGTTGTACCTGCTACACAGCTCTAGCATTTTTTAATGCTCGCGCTTCACAACTGAAGACACTCAAGTCAGTGACAAGGAGGGGTATTTGCCCTTTCTCCTTGCTGACTCGTGCCACCGCGAAGCGCTTGGAGCTGTGTAGCAACTGTGGGTGGATACTCCTCCTTTTCGTGCTGCACATTCCGCTCTTCGGATGAGTCTCCTTCCACGGTTCCCGTCACGCCAATGGAAGGATGATTTTTATGGCAAACAAAGCACCAGCACAATGCCAATCTTGCGGAGAACGCGCAGGCTGGAAATGTACGGGAGAATCTAATAAAGGTTTCAGCGTGGGAAAAGCCGCTGCTGGAGGCCTGCTTTTAGGCCCCATTGGCCTCGTGGGCGGAGCACTTGGCAAGAAGAAAAAGACGTACTACTGCCAGAACTGTGGATTCCGCGAAGACTACGATGCGTAAGGGATGACACCCATGACGGACGAAAACACTGACACCGAAAGTGAAAGCGCGAAGTTTGCGACGCGCTTTATAAAGGCACAGCTGCTTTTGCTTGCCGCCTTCACTCTTTGCGCCCTATGCATCACCAGCTGTGCTAGCACATTGGAGTCTTTCAATAATTCGTCAAGCTCCTCTTCTTCTGCCGCCTATGACGAAGACGATGAGGGCTACGATGACGATGATGATGATTATTCTTCTCACTCCAGCTCATCATCGAGCACATTATTAGATGAGGACGATTGGGTTGATACGGATGACGGCAAAACGTATCTAAAGTCTGACTCGGAAGACGGTGGCACAGACTATATCGACACCGATGGGGAGTACGCCATTCATAAAAATGCTGATGGAACTGGAGCAATTGCTGACGGCAATGGCAACAAAGCCGTGGATAACGATGGAGACGGAAAGCTCGATTCCTATTCAACCGATAATGGAAAAACTTGGAGCAGTCTCGAATGACACGGCAATATCTATCACTCGGCTAGATATGCGCTGATTATCAGGCGTATCAGCCAACCAAGCACAGCGTTTACCAAGTGTCGGAGGAAGGAAAGCCCAATGAGCCAAAAGAACCGCCCGATTGCTGTTACGGCAGAACTCGTCCCGTCTCTGATTTCCACTGCAATCAACGATTGCGCCCCCTCAGCCCATCAGCCGCTTTACGCAACAAGCCCGACCATCTGACGAAGCGTTCACAATCAATCTTGAAAATGGCACTGCCACGATGAGCGATGCCAGCATTCTGGCTTTTGTTTGCGGCAAACCACAAACAGAGCCTTCAGCAACATCTTCACGTTTTCTTGGAGGAACAAATGCGCAAACAAGCATTGCTCATCCCATTGTTGGCTTCATGCATCTTGCTGAGCGGCTGCGCCAGTCAGGGGACAAAACTCGACCAGCAGATTACCTCAATCGGAAAAATTACCGCCGACTCTTGGGACGAGCTTCAGTCTCTTAATAACCAATATAAAGAACTTGATGCTAACGGGAAGCAGGATGTTAAACACTATAAAGACTTGGAAAGCGCCCTCGCAGAATGCTCGAAGCTCAGAACCGACCAGCAATTTAGCAAAGATTTGAAAAAGTCGATCCGTTGGCGGCAAAAACAACAGGACGGTACGGATCATGCTGTTTTAGTCGATGCTGAGCTAGCAAAGCTAGAAAAATACCGTTCCGCAGACTTCTCCAATGACAAAGTTAAAAACTCTTGCACCAAGTATTTGGAAGGACTCGACACCCAAAAAGCCGCCCTCGGCGAAGTCTTTAAATCAGCCGAGCAAATTGAATGGCAAAAGGGCCTGGTTCTTCGCTACGAAGCGCTCAACGAGCTTTATGAGGAGATAGGATTCCTTGCCACGGACGAAGACTTTGTCTCTAATTACATCGCAGGACTAGACAAACAGAAGAAGCTGCTAACAGCTCTCGAAGCCATTGAGGCCGATATCGACAGCCAGACCGACCGAATCGCCAACGAGGTAACATGGACTGACTATTCTGCCAGCTTCGAGGTCGACAACAACACCGACTATCAATTTGATTCGGCTTGGGAATGCTCGCTAAAAAATGAGTCGGGCACCGTGACTGAAAATTCATCATGCCAAGTCGATAACGTTAAGCCTCATTCTAGATATGCGGTGACGTTCTACTTCTCCAATCCCGATAGCGGTTATGGCGGATTCGAATGGAATAACTACTACACGGATATTGTCTATTAAGGCCATCTTTCAATAACCATTAATTAATAGAGCGACCATGGAACCATTGAATTGCAAGCTCATCGACCTCTGTGCCGATGAAGGAAACCCTGAAGGGCGCAAATTAGCCCATGAAACCCTAGCCCGTCTCTGCGTTGCTATTGAGCGAACCGCAGAGACCAACCAATCCAAAGGAAAAGTCGATCAGCCCAACGACAGCGCACCAAGCACGTGCATCAAAATCCGTTCTGAAGCACGCCGCATCTTACGGCACCTCAAGGCTCGCAAGAGATCCGTCATAGCCTTCGCCGTATTGTTCGCATTACTTATCGCCAGCACGGCTATTGGAGTCCATTCATATAGCGAGCAGGTTGAGAGCTACAACGCACTTTCCGCTAAGTACGATTCTCTTTCAGATGACTATGATAATGCGTTCGACAAGGCAACTCTTTTGCAAGATAACAACAACAAGCTGCGGAGCCGCATCGAAAAAATACAGAACGAAAAAGCAGATTTAAGTCGAGAGCTTACGCTCTATAAAGACCAGCAGGCAACTATCGACGATGAGAAAGCGAAGCTCGAAGAACTCCACTCCCAGTTTGATGCTCTTCAAAGCGAGCGCGATGAACTCCAAAAACAGGTTGATGCGAAGAAACTGGAGCAAGAGCGCGCCCAACGGGAGGCTGAACAAAACCGCATCCAAAGTGAAGCTCAGGCCACGCAGGGCCAAACCGTGTACTGGGTCTCGGGCGGCAGCGTCTACCACACCACGCCAAACTGCCCAACGCTGAAACGCTCATCTGGAATTCACAGCGGAAGCATCTCCGCAAGCGGTAAAAGCCGCTGCTGCAAGGTCTGCGGATAACAGTGAAATATCTGCATAATGATAATTATGTTAGCGCCGGGCGATTTTAGCCGCTAATAGTCAAACTATTTTGACCAATCCCGGTCACCGAATAATGGCCACCG
>NZ_JBDMGT010000047.1:0-13800 GCF_039752775.1 Collinsella aerofaciens
GCTCGACTACCAAGCGCCCTGCCGGCACTCGCGGGTAGCCGCGGCACCAAAAAGCGCCTGCGCACTCGATGGATTCGGATGCCCGACAGAGGCTCCTTATGGCTGCTTCCTTCCGGACCTGACCAGATTCGGAACATGTCGTCATCCGAACCCATCGAACGCGCTAGGCGCTCGGTATATCTTACCTGCTCCCGCCCGCCACGGCAAGTGGGGCGAACCCATCGGATGGATTCGCCCCACTCGTGCACATCGCTAGCGGCGCCTGCGGTACAGGACCGCGCCGCCCGCGACGGCCAGCGCGCCGATGCCGGCCATGGCGCCGAGCGCCTCAACCGGCAGGCTGCGGTCGCCGGTGTCGGGCATACCGCCCTTGGAGCCGTCGCCGGACCTGCCGCCGGAACCGCTATCGGAACCGCCGTCCGAGCCGCCGCCCGGCGTGCCGGGGTTCTCGGGGGTGCCGGGGGTCCCGGGATTCTCGGCGTAGCTGTTGGTGAAGACCGGCGGCACGTTGGCGTCGCCCTCGTAGGAGACCTTCGCCGACAGGTAGCCCGTCTTGGTGCCGTCTGCCGCCTCGTCGCCCACCGTGACGACGATCTTGCGCACCGCCTTGTCGTAGGTCACGTGCGCCTGGCCGTCGTCGACCTCGCTCACCGTGAAGGTGTAGGTGCCGGCCTGCTTGAACGTCAGCGCATCGAACGTGACGCTGCCGTCCGCGGCGTTCTTGGCGGTCGACATGACCTTGCCGTCCCGGCTCTTGAGCTCAAAGCTAAACTGGCCCGCCTTGAGCTCGGCGCCCTTGAGCACCTTGGCGGCGCCCAGCTTGAGGGTGACGGGTGCGGCCTTGTAGCCGTTGGTGAAGGTCGCCGAGGTGTCGTTCGCGGCATTGCCCTCGGCATCCATGAGCTCGTGCTTGACGGCGAGCGTGCCGTTACCGGCATCGGTGACCGTCGTGCGCACGCGGTACGTCGTCTTGTCGTACGTCACGCCGCCCGCCGTGCCGGCGACCTCGCGCAGCTCGTAGCCGTGCGTGCCGGGCGCGGTGTAGGTGACGGGGCTGAGCGCGACCGTGCCGTCGGCGGCGTTCTTGCCCGTCGCCGCGACGTTCTCGCTGCCGTCGGCGGCGATCTCGACCAGCTGGAACTCGAACTCGCCCTCAGCCAGGTCACGGCCCTTGAGCTTCTTGCTCACCTTGATCTGGTCGGTGACGGAGCTCGGCGTCGGATTCACGCCGTAGGTGTTGGTGAACTCGAACGCACCCTTACCCTCGGGCGTGCCCTCTGCGGGCAGGACCTCCGCGGCGAGCGTGCCCGCGTTGGTGTCCTCGACCACCCTGACCGTGAAGGTCCTGGTCGCCGTCGCGTCATTGACCACGCCGTTGACCGAACCGGACTCGCTCACCCGGTAGGCAAACGTCTTGGTGCGCAGGCCGCCGCCGTCGATCTCGGCGTCGTCGAGGTCGCTCGGCTGCTTAAACGTGACAAGGCCCAGCTCGACGTTGCCGGCGGCGTCGTTGGTCGCCTCGGTCACCGTCTTGCCGGAGGCGTCGACCGGTGCGGGCGCGCCGTCCAGCGGCTCAATCTTAAAGGTGTACTTGCCCGCGATGTCGGCCTGCGCCAGGCCGAGCCCGGCCTGGCTGATCGCCAGCGTCTTGGTGCCCGCGAGGTCGACCGTCGCCTCGCCGGCGCTATAGCCGTTCACGAACGACAGCGTGCCGTCGGAGCCCTCGGGGTAGGCCACGGCCACATCCAGCCCGCCCTTGCCGTTATCGGTCACCTTGACGGTGATGCCGAAGCTCGACGCGGCCGCCGTCACGCCGGCGGGCAGCGCCGCTGTGTCCTCGGAAACGGTATAGGGGATGGACCAGGATCCGTCGTCGGCCCTGGTGGCGGTGCCGTCCGCCACCATCTGCTCGAGCGAGCCGGTGGTGTAGGCGATGGGCGAGAACGCGAGCCCCGCGGCCTCGCCGTCGCCGGAGGCCCGGTTGGACGCGGTCGCGGCCACATTACCCTGGGCGTCACGGACGGAGAACGAGAACTCGCCCGCCGCCGCGGCGCGGCCCGTCAGCGTCTTGGTGGCGTTAATTGCAACGCTGCCCTCGCCGCCGAGCGCGCCGGTGGCCTCGTAGGAGTTCTGGAACGCGACCGTCACGGGCGCGGGCGCCGCCGTGGCGTCATCTGCCGTGGAGACCTCGCTGCGTGCGACCTCGACACCGTCCTTGGCAACTGTGGTCGTGACCGTGAGCTTGCCCGTCGCGGCATCGTAGGCGGGCGCGATGGTCACCGTGCGCGGCGCGGTGTCGTTGGCGTAGCCCTCGCCGCCGAGTTTGGTCTCGGTGACGGTGAAGCTGTAGGTCTTGCCCGCGTCGGCGTCGGTGAACTTCACGTCGCTGCCCGCGGCACCGCCGACGAGGTCGATCAGGTCGGCCTCTCCGTCATCGGCAGCGGCCACGGCGTAGGCATCCTTGTCGGTCTTGAGGCCGAGCTTGGCGGCCGTCTCGGCGTCCGCGGTCACGGTGAAGGCGAACTGCCCCGCCTCCATGGCGCGGCCGGAGAGCGTCTTGGACAGGCGCACGCCCGCGCGGGCCGAGTAGTCGAGCTCGGTCGTGTAGGTGTTGACGAAGTCGCCGCCGCTCGCCTGCGCGATCGCGGGCGTCGTGGCCGTGAGGTTGCCGGAGCCGTCGTCGGTCACGGTCACCGTCATCGTGGCGGCGTGGCCGTCGTAGTCCACGCCGGCGATGGCGGAGCCGTCATCGGGCCTGACCTCGCGCACCGTGTAGGTGAAGGTCTTGGCGCGCACGCGCTTGCCGCCGACCTCGGCGAACCCGGCGTCCTTGATGTCGTCGAGCGTGTAGCGGATGGAGCCGAAGTCGAAGGCGACCCTATCGCCCGCCTTGGTGCCGGCGGCGGCCGTCACGCTAACGGTCTTGGAGCCGTCGGCAGACCCCTCGGGCATGGGGGCGCCGCCCTCGCCCGTAAGCGTGAACTGGAAGCTGTCGCCCTCCGCCCAGTCGCGGCCCTTGAGCGTCTTGGTGAAGAGCCCCGCGGTGGAGACGTCTCTGCCCTCGGTGGCCGTTCCGTACGTGTTGGTGAACGCGACGGTCGCGCCGTCCTCGGTCACGGCGCCTTCGGCCTTGGAGCCGTCGGCCCCGTTGACCGCGGTCGTGTAGCCCTCGGCGGCGTCCTCGGTCACGGCGTAGTGCGCGCCCACGGGCAGGCCGGTGATGACCTTCTCCCCGCCGTCCTTGAGCGTGAGGGTCGCCTTGCCGTCCGCGAACGTCACGGCGTGCTCGCCCTTGCCGAAGGTGCCGGGGACGGGCTCGCCGTCCCCGTCGGTCAGCGTGACCGCAAAGCCGAACTCGCGCTGGCTGTCGCCGCCGACGACCGTCTTCTTGACGGTGAGGCTGCCCTCGCAGGATACCTTATTATGGGTCGTCGTGGTCTGGGATTCGTTCTCCCCCACCTTGACCGTGGCGGTGTTGGAGATGTCATCGACCACGGCAGCTTCGGCGGAGACCTTCACGTCAAAGCTGAGCGTGCCCGTGGCGCCCGCAGCCTGCTCGCCGAGCGACCAGGTAAGGGTGCGCGTCGCGGCATCGTAGGCGGCGCCGTCGGCAGAGCCCTCGACGTAGTCAACGCCCTTGGGCAGGGCATCGGTCACCGTCACGTCGGCCGCCCGCGCGGCGCCCCTGTCGTCGACGCTGTTATTGGCCCAGCCGATGGTATAGGTGAGGGTATCGCCCACGCCCACCGGCTTGCCACCCACATCGACCTTGGCGCCCGAGGCGTCCGCCTTGGTGACGGCCTTTGTGTTGTCGTGCGGCGTGAAGGTGTTGGTGAAAGTCTTCTTGCCCCGCTCGTTGGAGATCTCGGCCTTAAGGCCGGCGCCGGCCTGAGTCACCGTGATGTCGAAGGTGTAGGCATGCGCATCGTCCTCAATCAGGACATCGCCGTTTGCTTTCTCGGTCACGGTCGCGTGGTAGGTACCCAGATTGGCGAAGCTGAGCTCGCCAAAGGAAACCTTGCCGTCCTTGTTATTCTTCGCCTCGATCGGGTAGCCTTCGAGCACATTGCCCGCGCCGTCGGTGAGGGAGAGCGCAAAGGTGAATTCCCCCTCCCGGAGGCCGGGCTTGCGGCCGCCTGCGAGCACCTTGGTGAGCTCGGGGACGGACGCCGTGGCGGGGGCGGGGTCGAAGGTGTTGGTGAAGGCGGCGGAGGAGACCTGGCCTGCCGCGATGGAGCCCTCGGCCTTGGATCCCTCGGCTCCGTTCACCGCGGCCTTGTAGCCATCGGCGGCACGTTCGGTCACCGTGTAGGCGGTCCCCGCGGGCAGCCCCGTGATCCTCGCCGTCTGGCCGTCCTTGAGCTTGAGGGTCGCCTCGCCGTCCTTGAACGTCGCGTCACCGTAGGCGCCGGACACGCCGTGGCCCGCGGCATCGGTGGCCTCGACCGCAAACTCAAATGTCTTGCCCGCGTCGACCGCCAGGCCCTCGCGCGCCACGACGGTCTTGGAGACGTCGAGCTCGCCCATCTTCACGGTGTTGGTGAACGCGACGGTCGCGCCGTCCTCGGTCACGGCGCCTTCGGCCTTGGAGCCGTCAGCCCCGTTGACCGTGGTCGTGTAGCCCTCGGCGGCGTCCTCGGTCACGGTGTAGCACGCGCCCACGGGCAGGCCGGCGACGGTCTTCTCCCCGCCGTCCTTGAGCGTGAAGGTCGCCTTGCCGTCCGTGAACGTCACGGCGTGCTCGCCCTTGCCGAAGGTGCCGGAGACGGGCTCGCCGTCCCCGTCGGCCAGCGCGACCGTGAAGCCGAACTCGAGCTGGCTGTCGCCGCCGACGACCGTCTTCTTGACGGTGAGGCTGCCGGTCTTGGCGGTGTTGGTAAAGACCGCCACCTCGACCGTGCGCTCAGCAGCGTCGCCCGCATCGTCGGTCAGCTGTGCAATCTTGGTCTTGGCAAGCAGCTTACCGGCGCCGTTGTCGGTCACCGTGACGGTGGCACGATAGGTGGCCTTCGAGAACGTGAGTGCCGCCTCGTCACCCGACTGTTCGGTAATCATATAGGTATAGGTACCGGGCTTGGTGTACTCGATAGCACCGAAGTTGCCGACCTGGGCATCCTTGTGCAGCTCAATCGTCGACACGCCGTCCTTGGCGCCCTTGGGCATGGGTGCCTCGCCCTGGGCAGTCAGCGTCATGGTAAAGGCATCCGATGTCATCCAGTTGCGTCCGAAGATCTTCTTTTGCACCTTAAAAGCGTTTTCCACCTTCGTGGACTCCACGCTGTAGACGTTGGTGAAGCCCGCCTGCGTCGCCTGTCCGACGGTACCCTTCTGGGGGTTCGCCTTATCGACAACCGCAAAGCCGTCCTCGCTCGTCATGAGCTCACCCTTGGAATCGAGCTCCTGCACCTCGTAGTGAGCACCCGCAGGCAAGGTAACCGTCACGGAGCCGCCGGCCTTAAGCGCGATGGTGTCACTGCTCTTGATCTGTCCACTTACATAAGTGCCATTGGTGCCGCCGGGGCGACCGGCGAACGCAAAGGTGCCGGCCAGAGGCGTTGTGCCATCGGCCTGGTAGAGCAGCACCTTAAAGGTAAATGCCTTGTTGGGAGCGGTGATGCCTTCGGTGGCCGTGACCGCCTTGCTCAACGTCAGGCGCCCGTCAGAAACCTGATCGGTAGTGGTGTTGGTCTTGACGGCAGGGTTGTTGCCGACCGCCACCGACGCCTGGTTGGAGATGTCGCCCGAAGCGCCACCGCTCTTAAACGCGTCCTCGGTCACGCGGACCTTAAACTGAACCGTGCCCTCCTTGCCGGCGGGAACGTCCTTCAATGTCCAGGTGAGGTTGCCGTCATTGTCCTTGGAGCCGGCATCCTTATGGTCGCCGGCGAACTCCACGAACTCGGTTCCCGCGGGAACGGCATCGGTGATCGTCACCGTGGCAGACGCGCCCTCGGTGTTCTTGTAGCCGATGGTGTAGGTGAGCTCATCGCCCAGCGCCACACCCGACTCATTCGAATCCTGGGCATCGCTCTCGGACTTCTTGGGCACGAAGTTCGTCGTGGCGCCGGTATAGCTCTTGTTGCCAACCCAAACGGTGGCAGTGTTATTGATGGTGCCGACAGCGCTTTGGGCGTCCTTCACAGCGTCCTCAGTAATCTTGACGCGCACGCGCACCGAACCGTGGCTGCCCGCGGGCTGCTTACCCAGGTTCCAGGTAAGCAACTGACCGCTCGCAGCGCCTTTATCGGCATACTCGCCCTCAAAGGCCTCGAACACAACGCCAGTGGGTAGCTCGTCGTTCACGGTCACGAAGGCATCGGCCTCGGTGTTGACCCAGTTAATGGTGTAGACGTAGGAGTCGCCCACGGAGAGCAGCTGCCCGTCGATGTCCACATCGGGCTTCGCGACCGTGCCGATCGTCTTGACCTTATCGCGCGTATTATGGAAAACGATCTTACCCTTCTCGGTACCATCGCGATAGGTCACCTTGGACGTCAGATTGCCGTCGTTGTGGTCGGTCACCTCGAGCAGAACTCGGCACGTCGCAGACGTATCCACGGGACGCACACCCTCGGGCAGGTTGGCCATGCGCTCCTTTGCCACCAGGTTAAAGCTGTAGGTGGTGGTGTGGTCGGCATTGTGACGCTTGGTGGCAATGCCATCGTTGACGGCGCCGGCAAGGTCAATCGTCTGCTCATGAGTTCCGCCGGTAGCATCGCCAAGCTTAAAGTTAACCTTACCAAAGTCGACCGTAGCGGTACCGTCCTCGTCCGCCTGAGTCGTGCCCTCATCCATCTTTTCGAGCGAGCCATCGGCCTTCTCGGCATACAGGTCAAACGTATACTGGCCAGCCTCGATCTTGTCGCGGGAGTCCATTACCTTCTCGGCGGCAAGGCCCTCAAAGGTTCCTTTCGCGATGTAGCTGTTGGTAAAGGACACCTGGGCCTTGGCGGTACCGCTCTCGGAGCTAAACTTCGCATCAGCGGAAAGCTCGACGTTCTTGGCGTCATAGTGCTTGGCCGTGGTCACGGTATAGAGCGAACCGTTATCGCGTTTCTTAACCGCAATCTCTACCTTCCAATAGGTGAAGTCGTATGTATAGCCGCCCTTGCCGCCGTCATTCTCGACAACCTTGTAGGTAAACGTCTTACCCGCATCTTTCGTCGCAAAGGTCAGGCCGCCCAAAACACCGGTATGGGACGTGCCATCGGTTTGCGGCTCATCGTTCTTAACGGTGAGCTTACCCTCATCCGCGCGCAGCAGCGTCTTGAGCTTTTCGGTTGAGGCGGTATCTTCGCCTGTCACCGTGAAGCCAAACATGCCGGCATGCAGGTCGTGCCCGTTGAGCGTCTTGACGATCTCCAGACCACCCTGGAGCTCGTAGCTCGTTGAAGTTTGGTAACTATTGGTGAAGATGAAGCCTTCCGAGCCGGTCGCGCCATCGGCGCGGGCCACAAGCTTGCCGCCCTCATCGGTTACAGTGATGGTCAGGTTATAGGTATGCGCGTCATACGTCCACTCGCCGAGACCGCCATTCGGGGCCAGCTCGTTCATAGCGAACTTATACGTGCCCGGCTTGTTGAAGGTGAGCTTCGAGAAGTTAACCTGATAGTGCTCCCCGTCCTTGAGGCCCTCCTTCGTTTGCTTTTTCTCGACATAGCCGTTGTCCGCACCCATCGAAGATCCGGTGATGAGCTTGCCATCGATGGCAGTCTTGGTAGCATCGTCAGCCGCGGTCATAGCAAAGGTGAACTTGCCCGGAGCATCGGCACCGGCAACCACCTTCGTCACGGACGGGGTGTAGGTTGCCGCCTCGGTGACCGTATAGGTGTTCTTGAATTTGACCGTCGCGACACCGGTGGACGTTGCACCCGACGGATAGATCCACTGGCCCTCGAGCTCGTCCTTGCCATCGACCTGCTTGCTTACCGCTGTCGTGACTCTAAGCGTACCGTCGCCGTTATCCGCTACGACAGTCTTAACCGTATGGACCGTCTTGTCGTACGTATAGCCCGTCGCCTTGTCGTCAATCTCACTCACCGTATAGGTGAACGTCTTGCCGGCATCATCCTGAGTGAAGGTCAACCCACCCGCAGGTATCAAACTCACGGTCTTGGGGGCGTCGGCCTCGACATTTGCGGTCTCAAAGACCTTGCCATTCGTGGAAATGCCAACCTTGCTGGCAGATGTCTCGTCAGCAGGCTTGACGATATAACGGAACGTGCTCTTAGGCGAGCCAAAAATGGTCGCGTCCTTGGGATACGTCAACGTCTTCTCGATCTGCAAACCGCCATCGGCGCCATAGTCGAGACTTGCCGCGTAACGGTTCACAAACGAGACAGTAGGCGTTGTGGCGCCGGCCTCACTTGCATCGTACTGCTGCACGTAGGTAGTCGAATCTTGCTTGAGCTGGACGATCTTTTCGTCCGTCAGCGCGCTCGCGTCGGCGCCGTCGCCCAGCAGCTCCGTCACACCCGCACCCTTGAGCACGGTCGTCACGGTGTAGAGCTTAGCGGGGTCGTCCTTGTGTGCAAGAACCTTGACGAGCACGATAGCGTCACCAGTGTAGCCGGTGTCATAGGTGTAGCCGACAGCAGCAGGCTGGTTCTCGTGAATGCGGTAGGCAAATGTACGGCCAAGGTCCTGTTCCGTGAGCTTGCGGGCAAAGAGCTTCTCTTCCCCGCTTGCGCTCACCACAGCGCCGGACACGCCGGCCCCTGCCACCTTATTGGACAGGCTGGCCTCGGAGCCATCGACCGACGTCTGAACGCCGTTGTACCAAAGGCCCGTCACGGCAAAGGTAAACTGGCCCGCGGTAGAGGCGCGACCCTCAAGAGTCTTGCTCACCGTCACGCCATCAAAGGTGCCCGATGCATGGTATGCGTTGGTAAAGGCGGCCTTGTCAGTTACGGCCTTGTCCGCATCGGAGGCGCCGGTGTTGGCGTAGACGCTCGACACGCGCAGCTTGCCCGTGTGGTTGCCCGACTCGTCCAGATCGGTCACTACAACGGTCGCGCGTGCGGTGTGCTTGTCCATGGACATGCCCGCCTGGCCATCCTGCTCAGCTTTCTCGGTGATGTTGAAGCTAAAGGTGCCCGCGCGGTTGAACGTCACGTTCGGGGCGGCTTCGGTGCCAAAGGCGAACGATGCCACGCGTCCCGACTCGGGCGTGCTGGCGACTGCCTGGTTGGCGTTAACGGCAACAACCCCATCCTTCACCGCCTGTGCAGTGGTTTTGTTCAAACCAGTTGCGTTGGCATCGTCCGCAGCAGCGGTGAGGTTAAAGGTATAGCGTTCGCCCTGGTTCCAGTCGCGACCGCTCACAGTCTTTTGGCCCTGCAGGGTCGCGCTCGTGGGCTCCACGCTATATATATTGGTAAAGGAGGGCGTGACATTCGTGTCCAGCTGCTTTACCGAGCCGTCCTTTACAACCTTGTAGTACTCGATCGAAGTCTGGATGCCGGCACCCTTCTCGGCGTTGCGCACCACGGCGTAATAGACCGACTTGTCGTAGTCCATGCCCTTCTTAATGCTACCGAGATTCTCAGCGAACTTGTACACGTAGGCGCGTCCCGCATCCGCCTTGACGGTATAGGAGATCGCCGGCCATGCCACCGTACCGTCAGCGTTGTTGCCCACGGTCACGGTATTGTCCTCGGCACCCTCGGGCATGGGAGCCGTCACGCTCGCATCGACCGTATTGGGACTGAACACAGCGTTGACGTCCGCATAGCCGCCAACGCCCTCGAGCGTAAAGCTAAAGGCGTTCTGGGAAAGCGGGAAACTCCCGGCGTTGTCGGTCAGGATCTTTTGAGCATGGATGGTGATCTTCGCTTCGTGTGTATCGTAGTGGTTGGTGAAGGTTGCAACCTTACCGGCAACATCCGTCTTGGTGTCGGCACCCGCGTCGTCGCACTCCTGCACCACCTTCACGCTCGCAACGGCCAGAGCACCGGCATGGTTATCCTCCACCACGACTGTCGCGGTATAGACGGCAGCAGAATAGCTTATGCCGTCCGCACCGGCATCGGAGCCGGGGATAACCTCCTTGATGGTATAGGTGTACGTGCCTGGCTTGGTATAGGTAATATCGCCAAACGTCGCCGGCTGGTCGTTGGTGAGCTCGACCGTCGCCACCTTGCTCTTGGCACCGCCGGGCATAGGAACGCCGTCGTCGGCTGTAAGCTGCGCGGTAAAGGAATCGCCATCGGCCCAATCGCGACCTTCGAGCACCTTCTTGGCGCTCAGACCGTTTTTGGCCTCAAGTGTTACGCGGTTGGCGCTGTAGTTGTTGGTGAACTCAAGCGTGTTTTCAGCGGGAATCTGTCCGCCCGCAAGCGCGACAATCTTGCCCTCGATGGTGTTGCCAGTTCCCGACTGCTCCTCGCCACCGACCTTACGTTTCACGAGGCTAAAGCCGGCCGGAAGCACCGACTCGTCAGCAGAGCCGGTAACAGTGTTAACGATGCTCGCCAGCACGTTGCCGCTGGACTCCTCACCCTTGGTGGTGAGCTCGCTCACGCTATACTTGTCGCCCTGCTTAAGGTCGTATACGCGGATGGTCTCGCCGGCCTTGATGGAATGGGTGTCGCCGTTCTTGAGCGTGAAAGATTTGCCCACAGCTTTGCCACTCGCATCGAACACGTGCGCCTCGTAGCCCTTCTGGGACTCCGGCAGGGTGAACTTAAACGTAAACGTCAGATCGCTGCCGTTCGCATCCTTGGTGGGCGCGGTAAGGCCACTGTCCGCCGTCACGGTCTTAGTCACTTGCAGGCGTGCCACGCGACGATCGGTATACTGCACGGCCGTTGCCGTGGTAAAGAGATGATTGAGCTGAAGCGTGCCCAGATCGGTGCCATTGGTGGCATCATCGTCTTGATAAAGCGCCATGCGGTTGATGCCCGTATCGGCAAAGATCGTCGCCAGCTTACCGTTGCGCTCGCCACCGTCCTCGACATAGCGCAGGATGGTCTTGGCGCCTTGCATCGTCTTGTCATAGCGCATATGCATCCAGTTGCCCGCAAGAGAAGGCGTCACACCCTTGGCGGTACTTGTCTGGCCCCATGTTAGGTTTTCGCTGGCATCTGAGCCAGTTGCACTCTGCAGCTTGCCCTTAATGTGCGTAAGCGTGTTGTCGATGGAATCGGGAGAGCCAAACTGCGCCAGAGAAGCAATCAGCGAACCCGGACCGCTCATACTGAGCACGCCGTCGCCTTCCTCGCCGGCATCCACATACACACCCGAATCGTCCACGATTACCTTGGTGATGGTGTTGTTGATCTCATGGCCATCTGGACTTACAGACTCACGCAGGTAGTACGTGCCCTTGATAAGGGGCGCATGCTTTGCCGAATCGAGCGGGAAGCATGCAGCACCCTCAATGTCATACGGATAGGTCATGCCGTTTGCCTGCACGGTGTCATACGGCTCGGCACCCGATTTAATGGCATACGTGCTGGGACTATCGCCGATAACGTCCTCGGCTTTGTACAGCTCAAACGTCGCGCCGTTCACGGGCTTGCCCAGGTCGTCAACCTTCTGCACAAACAGACGATTCTGGACGTTGGTGAGGTGAATCACCGTAGAGAACTGCCTGTTTATCGTTTGATATTTGACCATAGAGGTGTTGTCTTTGGTTGCCCCCGCCAGAGACGATGCCGTGGTGTGATACACCGCCACGGTATATTCCGCCTTCGACTTGTCCGTCATCATGGCGGCGTACTTCTCGATATCGCCAGGCAGCGACCTGACCGTTACCTCATAGTCGCCCTTGGTGTTGACGCCAAAGACGCTCGTATCTGCCGATTTGGCAGCCTCGACCGCGCCCTCAATACCGTGTTTGGAACACAGCTTATAGCCATTGAGCGGGTTGCCCGTAACCGCCGTCCACGCTTTTTCGTCCGTGTCTTTCTTAGTTTCATCGGTGCGCTTGAGCACCACGGCAAAGGTCGTACCCGAGCTAATGGGTTTATCCTTATTGTCTTTTGTCTCTTTGCTAAGGGAAATGGTCTCCTTAGCGGCCAGATAGCCGCCGTTCAGCCACATGCGGCTGCCCGTCCATTGTTCGTTGTTGGCTGTTGTGACCGTTGTTTGCGGCGCAACCACCACGCCACCCGTGCCACTTGCCGCGGCCTTGTACTGCAGGTGCAGCTCACCTGGCGTTGCATTGGTCGATGAGGTCAGACTCGAGCGATATCCCGCGGGCAGGCCTGTCTCTTTGAGTACAAAGTAGTTATGTCCATCAGCATGCTGGTTATCAAATGAAAGGACGGAGCCGTCGTCCGACTTCAGAAGCACCAGCCGACCCTTATCGTCCGTCGTACCTTGAGCGATGGGATCGCCCTGCGTCTTCCAGCTGGCATCCGACTGATACAGCGCAAACTTGGCGTCCTGGACTGCCTCACCGTTCTGATCGACCTTCTCGACCTCGGACGACGGCAGCGTGGTGAGATTGAACTTAAGCGACATATTCGATGCGCCCGCGCCGCGCTCCAGATAGAAGAAGCTCAGCGTGTGCTTGGAGCTGTTGAGGAAGGTGTTGCCGGAGAATCTTCTGTTTGAAGTATCTGCGCCGGCAGCTTGGAACATCGCCTTAATGGTGGTGTCTTGAATTGTCTTTTCGGGATCATTTGCATTGTCAACATGACCGACATGCACGCCACCGGTGGCGAAGTTGATCTTGAGCGTCGCCTTCTCGTGAATGCCACCCAGATCGCCCACGAGTACGCCATCGATGTACACCCAGACGTCGTCGTCACCCGAGAACTCAAAGACCATATCCTCGCCTTTGGTGGTCTTGCCACCGTTAGGCTGGACAAACTCCGTGGTCATGGACATGCCAAAGTGGTGGTTAAGGTTCGTGCTTCCGTCAACGATCTTTTTGGGCGAGAGCTTATTGCCCTGTTCGTCGAAAACATTGTCAGCCGAGTCAAAGGGAAAGAATTGGCCTAGATTGGTTTCGCTATCAGCACTTCCCTTATATACGCCCGCGGAGTCATAGACGTTAAAAGAGTTCGTTGTGGAGTTGTACACGGCATAGTTGCCATCAGAACCATACGAGTCGTAAACGTAATAGCCATTCTCAAGTTGGAAGAGACCCTGTACGTTGTTGTAAACGGCCTTACCGTTCTGCTTGCCATTTGCTTGGCTGTCATTGTTAAAGAGATAGGCCAGCGACTCATCGGTGTAGTTAACACCCTGGCCTTGGGAGGTGTGGGTGCCATTGTTGATTGCCGGATAGCCATTTACCAGCATGTTCTTTACAAATGAAAGACGTCCAAAACCGTTGATATTGCTTCTACCCGTCCACTTGTTAATGCCCGTGCCGGCACCACCATTGAACTTGAGCTGATGGTCTTTATTGATGCCGGTGTTGTCATTCTTGTTGTCGTTGTTTACGTTCTTCGAGCTATCGTTATCGCCATCGACAACCCAGTAGTCGAACAGATTGACCGTGGTGCCGGTGGGATTCACCGTCTGCACGGTATGGTCGCTCACGGCAGCCGACGCACTCGTCGCGCCAAACATGAGCGCGCACGCCGCCAGCGGGACGGCCAAAACCCTCAGGACACGCTTTGCGGTATTGGTTTTCTTGCCAAAAGGCTTTAGCATTTCTCGAGCTCTCGCACACACGCGATTCATGAAGGCCCTCCCCAAATCCATGAGGACGGCAAGCAGCGACTCGCTATATATGTGTGTCGTCCCCATCGATGCAAATATACGCCCCATTACAGTCTGAAGTGGGCCACCGATAAATTTCGATGGCGAGCATTCGGCGCATTGCCTACGATACGGGCAAGC
>NZ_JBDMGT010000048.1:0-11758 GCF_039752775.1 Collinsella aerofaciens
AGGCCTGGCGTTAGCATGTCGCGATTCAATCTCGAAAACAGCATTGCCCAGTTGACAAAACTATAGGAACACCCCCCTATGAAGGCAAATAAAGACAAGCGTGAAACCAACGATGCTCGCCAGCAAATACCATAAAGGCCACGAATAATAATTCTCCCCTACGAACAAAGTTCCCCGGATGAAGGATAAAGAACCATGAAGAAGGTTTTTACCGAGAAGCACATTGCCGAAGATGGTGAGGGGAAGATAGAGAAGAGTCCATATCAAATACAAGCGCAATAATTTAATAATGGTATTGCGGACGCGTTCAGTGCCAGCGGAAATAACAACGCCAAAGGATGCATAGTTAAGATCTCGAAAACAAAGAAAGCCGGACGCGAGAAAAAAGAGGGGTACGGCCAGCACATCAATCCCTTCAATCAGGGTTTCTGCAAAATAAAAGCACTTCAATGGCCTTGTGTGAATCTCAACTACAAGCAAGGCCAAAAAGAACTTCATGAGATCCAAATTTGGATAGTTAACCTTAGCTGTTTTATGAGTCGAAGCCACAGTTATATCCATTCTTCCTTAATTAAATTAATTATTCGGATATTTCTTGTACCTAAGACAAAGCAATTTTCGGGGCACGACTTAACGGGCTTGCTGTTGATTAAAAAAGAAACTCGCTTAAACTTCTTACTCAAACCAAATGGGTGCTTTCGAGAAATTGGCAGAACGCTTGATGTGAAGTTAGCCGTATTGCGCACCTATCATGAATCGCAAATCTTATTCTGTACAGTCGCAAACTTGACCCTAGTTTAAGGCTGGTTAATAAAGTTATTTGAATACCGGCTAATGCTTTGAGTTATGTACCTCAACGATAGGCAAATCACAACGAGGCGAGATGCGGCTACCGTCTGTTCCGCGTGAGCTTTCCCTTCCAGTTGCGAATGCCTTCAACAACGATACCACGGTAAGTCATATTCAATTTATTGCAAAGATACATAGGCCACTTCCAATTGTTGTAAACAATTTGGGAGAAGGCCTGACCCAGAACAATTCCCCAAGCGCCCATATCGAAGACACCGCACATAAGGCAAACAAGCACGGTGCCGAGTGCCGCCGCAGCGATGTAACCACACATATACGGTATTTCATTCATGCTTATTATGTAATTGCAGAAGATTGAATGCTGCTGAAGCAGCGCGAGGTAGAGACACATGCCCAGAAATAGACCGTAATCAACGGAAACGTTGGGCTTAAAGAGGGGTAGCAGGGGAAGAACGAAAATGTAAACACCAGCAGTCCCGATAGCGAACAGACCCCAGTAACCTACGATGCCTGTGGAGACATATTCTCTCTGCCTCTCCATGTCTCCCCCTGCGAAAGCAGATTGCATCGCCGGAAAGAAAGACTTTGGATACGTTGATGCAAAATTATAAATGGCGTTTGCAAACTGAAGAAGGATTGAATATGTACCCGTCTCGGCTAGCCCAAGAAAAATCGAACTTAGAATGCTCATGGCTTGGGTCGAGGCGTATACCGCAAGTTGCACGAGGCCGTCTCGCCATGCTACATGGAAAATAGTAAGGAAAATTTCTCGGATCGACGATGCCTCTACCGGCATCGTGTCTGAATGTCTCCCCTTCTCGATCTCCTTATGCTTCCTGAGCATGACTACAGCTGAAAGCCTAAGCAGTATAGCGTTAGCAAGATATCCGATTGCTGCGCCAACAAGACCGTAACCCAATAGCAGCAGTATGGCGCTAACGGATAGCTGAGCCGCTCTTCCGATAACGACTGCCTTATTCTCGCCAGCTATATCGCCGTATCCGCGAAGAACAGTAATCGACCATAGAAAATAAAGGTTAAGAAACACTGATGCGCAAAATAGACCCCAGGAGACCCAAATATCGAATGAACCCATTCCAGAAGCCACAAACGATATGTACAGAGAGCCTATCGTCGAGAGCAGAGCTAAAACTACAACAGCGAGGATTGCATATATAACTTTTGAAGCCTTTATTACAGTGTTCAGGAGATGCCAATCGATACCCTCTTGAACTGATTTTATGTCGCAGCCTTCAATGGATAGATGTCGTGCTCCGCTAATCACATAGACTATGTTTCGAGCAAAAGTTGGGTTGAAGCCAAACTCAAATAGCATGGCAAAGTTGGATAATGCTACATATACATACCAAAGGCCAAGTTCAGAGCTAGAAAGGAAATGCATGAGCAGCGGGAGAAGTACGAAGCCGCTCGCCATCGAAACAATCGTTCCAATATAATTCCAAACAATGTCCGACTTGCGGGTATTGATGCTAGACACAATTGTTACCAATCTCGAAATATGAATATGAACGGCCCGTCGCTGATGACTTTTCGCTCATAAAAACGTTTGTATAGAGTAGTTCAGCTCCAACAGCGAATAAGAAATAATTGCATTCGAAATGGATACCAAGCGTTTCACACAGTCCATAAATGCTCATCAGGACAAGCCCGAAGAAGATTGAATTCCACCAACCTTGACGTACAGCCTTGATTAAGATAGCGATATAGCCGAACAAAAAACAGAATGCTGGTATCAAGCCAAACCTAAGCAATAGATGGCACCAAGCGTTGTCCACAACAAATGCAGACGGAACACCATTCTCCCAATAGATTGGTGGTAAGCCGGAGAAATCTGATCCAAACAAAGTAATCGGCTGCATTTCGAAATAACCATTTGCAAGCCTCAGCCTACCAGAAAGCAGTTTATTAAGTTCAAATTGAATAGGATTGGAAGGATCATAGGCAATCATTAAGTATGCACTTACGATAATAACTATAAATACAGCCACAAGGAAATAGGTTAATACCTTTTTACGCAATCTGTCTGTTCTCACAAAGAAAAAAATGGTCAAGAATATTGCCAGTAAAACTAAGAGGAGTGCAGAAGTTCGTGAGTCGGCAAAAGTTAAATTGATTAAAATAGAAACAGCAATTAAACCGAAATCGGGTATAGGATTCTTGCCGAAGCGAAGCGCGGAAAAAGCAACGCACGCATTAAAGAGATATAGGCCTAATGCATTCGGATGGTTAAATCCCAGGGCATATCGAGTGATTCCACCGCGAACAAATACTTTATTCTCGATAACTCCGAAACCGGCAGATAATATTGTGATAATAAGAGTGGCAAAGGATACGGTTAATGCAATTTTTGCAAGGGGTCGGATCCTTACGTTGTTTGCACAGACTATAAATATAGAAGCCCAAAATAACGAGCTTTCACCCGATTGACGCCAGGAAATGAAGCTTATAAGAACAATTGCTAACGAGAATGCCCAGCATTTAAATGATGCTCTCTGCATGATGTATTTCGAGATGAGAGAGAATACTATGAGAGCCTGAGTAAGTGAAGTAAATTCATCTATTGGGATGAAAAGAATCTCAGTAAATGTCGTACGTTCGATTGCGCATTGAATAGAGAAGATGGCAAATGCAAAGTAATATAGAGCTTCATCGACCTTTAACCTTGACAATCTAAATCACCTGTTTCAAAAAGAACTGCTCAAATTACAGACCGGCATAATATGCAATGCAAAATTATTTAATTTGCCGCTTAGTTCTAATGCAAGAAGGTCTAAGGATGATGATGTATCCTAGTCACCGAATCCGGGCTTGGAGCCTTTGAAATATTCCGCAAGTTTTAATGACTCTTTATTGATATCGAATCTATTTATTAATTTTGGTTTGAGGCAAAAGGAAGAACGATCAAAGGCACAGAGCGTGTCAGCCCACAAAGAGGGGTTTTCTGGAGGTAGAAAACAAACTGAGTCTGAGACGGCAACAGCTCGAGGCACCTGATCAGAAATCACACAGGGCAATCCATTTGCTTGCGCCTCGACCGCAGCCATGCCGAGCCCTTCGAATACCGAGGGAAAAGCAAACACGTCAAATGCGGACAGAAGAGAGGCTACATCCATGCGAGGCCCCGTAAGAACCAAATGGCTTTCGACACCAAGAGATCGCGCCTCTTCCATGATCAATTCTTTTGAGGGGCCCTCACCCACTAGCACCAGCATTGCATTAGCTCTAAATTTAATAATTTCGGGTAAAGAACGAACCAACAATATCTGATTCTTCACTGATGAAAGCCGTCCAACATGGCCGATGACGAAACTATCCCTTAAACCAAGTTCAGCTCGAATTGAAAGACGGTTTGTTTCCTGATATGAAAATAAGGAAACATCAAAAGCATTATTTAAAATGTCAAAAGTATGACCAGGGAACGCGTATTCCCCAGCCTCCTGGGAACAGGCGAGTAAAACATTGCTTAAATTCGCAACATGTTTTCTAAGTGCCCAGGTGGAAAACCTTTTCGCTGGCCCGCCCAGTGCTTGTGAACAATGATAATGACAAATCCTAACAGGAATATTTGCCTTAGCCGCAAGCTCAATTGTTTCAATATTCCAATAAGAGTTTGCATTATGCCAAAAAGCACAGTATTCAGTTCCATGCCCGTAAAATAAGCGGCGAAGTCGGGTTATATGTTCAATGGGATTTTCTTTCCACCCCGGTATATTGATGATTCTATTGTCTCCCATTGAGTACTCGACTTGTTGATATGGTCTTGAGCTAATAGTGTCGAAAGCATATTTTTCAGACAAAGCGCCAATATAGCGGCTCACTACGGTCTCAGTACCACCAAAACGTGTCCCAACTCCTGAAACTAAAACACGAGGTTTATTGGATTTCATAGTGCTTATCATTAAGATCCCAATTTTAAACAATACCGGGTTCCGGACACTAATGGCGTCCGGAACCGAAAACACAGCTGGAACTGTTATAAACAGTTAAATTAGATTAGCTAACAATTGCTGTTACTATCAGCTAAAAAACCAATCAATCTGCGGTAAGATTCTTCTAAATTAACTTTCGGTTCCCAACCAAGCGCGCGAAGTTTGTTCGAGCGTAACGTCATCTTCGTAGGTGCAGCGTATCCGAACTGTGAGGAGTCTTTTCCTTCGATTACAACGCTACAATGGTCACCTCCGAATCTTTCTGCCACCATCTCTGCCATGCCGCGGATCGTTGAGTGGCATGCCTCATTCGCAATGTTGTAGGTCTCCCCAGAGATGCCCTTGGATAAGAGCAAAAGAATAGCTGAGAGAGCGTCGGTCGAATACACGTAATTGCCTTCGCTCATCCCGTCCGTATGGAGCACGATTGGCTCACCAGCCATGGCACTCGAGGCAAACTGTTTGAAGACGCGACCTTCGGTCGGCAGAATCCCCGCTCCGAAGGTCTGGGCGAGTCGCCCAGCCACGGCGTTGATGCCAAATTGCTTTGCATAAGCAAGACACATCAGTTCTCCGAGCCGCTTGCCCTCGGGGTAGCAAGATCGTACCGAGCCCATATCGATAGCACCCATCGTACCCTCGTATACGTCCACGGCATCGTCAAAGCTACCACAGGCCTCCATGGATGATAAGAAGAGTACTTTCGACTTCGAATTCATGCATGCACTTTCGAGTGCCCATCTCGTGCCGTTGATCATAATGTTAATTACGTCTGCAGGACGCTCAACCATAACCTTCGAAGTGGTAATGGCGGCAGTGTGGACAAGACAGTCGAAGTCTATGCTGAGAGCCGCACAAGGCTCGGAGAAATCAACTACTGCGACAGTAACATCCTCCCTAGCGGCAATTCCGGGCATGATGACGTCGAGTTTAGCGGCGTTACGAACACACAAGATTAGTCTCGTGCCCAATCCTAGCTTGTCGTTGGCCCAAATAACGAGACGAGCGAGCAGGGACCCCAAGAACCCTGTGGCGCCGGAGACGGCAAGGACTTTACCCGATAAGGTGGCGATCAGCTCACGATCTATTCCTGCGAAGTCTGCCTCAAGGGTGTTGTTTATCCCGTATGCACCCATTATTCATCTTCCCCCTCTGCATATAGCTGGTTGTTCTCGCGTGAATCAAGGATGGAGCGCATCGAATAGTAGTCGTCTTGAGTGGTTATCTTTATGTTCTCATCGGGCCCAACGATTAGGTGTAAGTCATTTCCCTGCGCTTTCATCATTGTTGCAGAGTCGATGCAGCCAGTTTCGCCCGCGTCAAGTGCCATTTTATGTGCGGCCAGGATGTCGCTCAACCAGAATCCCTGCGGGGCACGAGCCAGCAACACGTTCTCACGTGGGACGATCTCTACTCCGTCGTCGGCTTTAACCAAGATAGTCTCCTTCGCCTTAACGCATGTGATGGAGGAGCCAAACTCCTCCACCGAGGCCACGTTGCGCTCGATGGTGCCTGCATCGATGAGAGGACGAACGCCATCGTGAATGAGTACTACCGTCTTCTTCGGGTCGGATAGTTTCGCTGCGGACAAAAGGCCGTTGTGGATGGAGAGCTGACCCGTCTCGCCACCAGCGACAACGGCTCTTACCTTGTTCAGACTGAACTCGCTAATAATGCTTTGGCAGTAGTCGAGCCAGTTGGCATTGCACACAACAACGACATTGTCGATGCAAGGTGTCTTCTCGAAGACGCCTATAGTCCACGCAATTATCGGCTTGCCATGTATGCGAAGGAACTGCTTCGGAAGGTCCTTCGAATGCATTCTCGTCCCGACACCGCCGGCGAATATTACGGCGGTCACTGAGGTATCTTTATTTTTCAGTATCATTGGTTCTCCATGCCTTAATCTCATGCGTTATGCGCTTGTCCTCGGGTGGCAGCTGCATATAGTCGCCGTAGAGACCCGAAAGATAAGCATCCCAGCAGGAAATCGCGTTAAGCTTCTGTCCCTCAAATTCGAGTTGAACAGTTTCTTCCCAGCCCGAGTAGGAGTATCGCTCGCCCGTTCCGTATAGACCCCATACTGTGCAGCCAACCCAAGGGGTGCTCCCGAAAACGCATCCCCTTCCCAGATCGTCCAGCTTGGAGAGCGAGCGGTCGAAAGCCCCTACAGCATTTGCAACAGGCACAAATAGTCGCTTAAAAGCGCGTTTCAGCCGTGTCTTTCCTTCCTTAGAGTCTGCTTTGCAGAACATGAGAATCCGTTGGAGCCTACCAGCTCGCTTGTATATGCGAGCAAGCTCTTTCTCGTCGGCGGGAAGCCCCTCGACGGGAGTAACGTCCATCCAGAGAAAGCCTTCCCCGTTCTCGTAATGGGCATCCACAGCGATATTGCGATTAATGTATTTCAGAAAAACCGGATGTCCCCAGTTGCCCGAATAAGGTTCAAGTGAACGGTTTATCGGCAAAGCCCCTGAGCGCGCAAGTGCGACCAGACTATCAAAATCGGGACGTGGCATGGACACATCGATATCATCGTCCCAAGGGATGAATCCTTTATGACGCACCGCACCCAGCAGCGTGCCGCCAGCGAGCGAGTATCTAAGCCCCTCCCTCTTGCAGAGGTCCCCGAACTCGACAAGCATTGCGAGCTCCTCTGCCTTAACTTCGTTTGGGGTCAAATAATTAGGCATTTTTACCTCCTATTAGAACTCCAGCAACTATTCGAGCAGTGTCATCGGCATCGAAGCCTGCCTCACGCACCGACGCAGCGTACGCAGGCCTGTCAACATCCATGTACGACATCTCGACTGCCTTCTCAGCCCATGCTCGCTCACCGGCGGAAAGCGGCAGCAAGGCCTCGGCATCAGATACATGGGCCTCAGGAGGGAGAGCCTCGGAGCACACAATGCGGCATCCCGCGCATTGAGCCTCAATGCACACAATGGCAAGACCTTCGAATAAGGAGGGCATAAGGAAGCAATCGAGGGCTGAGTAAACGGGGGCGGGATCGGGAAGGTAGCCAGGCATGATCACTCTGTCATTGATACCGAGTTCCCGAATCAACGCTTTAACCTGACCCTTCATATCGCCGTCACCCACCATCAGGTAGTAAGCACCGGGCACGGCGCGTAAGACCTCGGCGAAAGTCCTTATCTGGAAAAGTGGATTTTTCGCCTCTGCGATGCGACCCACGCTGCCGAACAGTACCGTGTCTTGTGGAATGCCGAAACGCGAGCGAATCTCGGTGCGAGCAGCAGGGTCGAAGGCAAAGCGCGAAGTGTCGATGCCGTTGTTCACGACCTCGAAGGGGCGGGCACCGAAGAGGTAATGCCCTGCGTCGGCGGAGCAGGCGAGGCGAACAGTGGCGCTACCGCCGAACGCGGCCCTGCCGAAGCTGTGCATGACGGCCTTGACGACAGCCTGCCCTGACCCGAAGGCCGAGTTGTGCGAGTGCACCACTCGCACAGGAACGCCGTGTTTCTGTGCGACCTCGGAATAAAGGAAGCCCATCCCGTTCATGGTGTTAACGTAGACGGCGTCGGGACGAATCTCGTTGATTAACGCACCGAAAGCAGCAGAGCCCTCGCAAAGGCGCTTCACCTGCCCGGGCTTGCTGTCGGGGAAAACTGTGAAACGATCAATCCCCAATGCCTCGAGTTCAGCATCTAGCGCAAGGTTCCAGTCCCAGCAGGAGAAAAGCGTAAAATAGAACCCCTTACCCTGCCAACGTCGAAATATCGACATTAGGAACGTCTCAACACCGCCCTGTCCCCAAGCTTCAGAATAACAAAGGACATGAATTCCATCAGAACGATGGTTTGACGCGAGAATCCGTGAAAGATATTTCATAAATTGCCCCCAAGGCAAGAACGGCCCAAGGCATCTATGTAAAAGAAAATAAGATCCCTACTAAGCATTAAATGGGCCTTTCAGCTCCGGGGCCTTAATCAGATAACGATGTTTTGCAAAGTAATATAAAAGCCCTTTAATATGCTCAAAATTAGTTTTACTAAAAAGCTTTTTGTGCGAAAGGCGTTGATATTCATGCACGATGTAAGCCTCATAGCAACGAACGACACGAAGCCCTGACTCATGACATCTCAAGCACCAATCGACATCCTCGGGCGCATAGAATATCTTTTCATCAAGAAAGCCTACGACTTCGAGAGTCTCGCGCGGTATAAACCAACAAGCCGAAAGTAAATAGCCAACGTCTTGCAGACCTCGTACAACTGAAGTACTTGGAATCTCTAAATCAGCGGCCTTTTGTGCAAATTCACCGAAGGGAAATGCTTTCGCTAGCTTAATAGGCAAAGTGGGCAAGGCCCTACCGGAGAGCTGTGTCTCGCCGGAGGAGTTAATCATCGTGGGCCCGACAACCCCGACAGAGCTATCAGAAAGCACTGCCGCCAAACACTCAAAGGCCGACTGGTTCACGACGGTATCAGAATCGAGAATGCAAATATAATCGGTATCAACGCTCAACTGCTTCAAAACTAAGTTACGAGACACCGTTGTACCGAGATTTCTACCAGCAGAGATAACGTGTAGCCTTTTATCGTCCTTAGCAAGAGCTGAAAGAATATCGGGCGTGGAGTCACTCGAGCCGTTGTCCACAACCCAAACATCAAGGGTTCGACATCTTAGAGAAAGCGCCGATTCAACGCATGCACCGATGAAATGATCCGAGTTCCAGGCAATAATCACGATGGCTGTTTTTGATTCCTTGAATGAGGGGCGACCCATCTACTTACCCTTCCTCATCGCCTTGAAGGTCTTTACAAACACGCGAGCGTCAAGACCGAACGACTGGTGTCGTACATAGAAGAGCTCGCGTGCCTGACGCTGACCGCTCCCCCACGTTGAGTCGTTGCGATCTGTCGCTGCCCACCAGCCAGTAATGCCAGGCTTACATGCAAGCACTTCGTCGCGGGCGTCACCGTACTCGAAGGTCTCCTCGAGTGTCACAGGCCTTGGTCCAATGACGGATAGATCGCCCGTAAGTACGTTGATGAACTGCGGCAGCTCATCGAGCGAAGTGTGCCGAAGAAAGCGGCCCACGTGCGTAATGCGCGGGTCATTGTCGACCTTCTGTTCACGCCGCCATTGAGCCAGCTGCTCAGGGGTCATGTACTTCTCTGGGTGCTCGTGAGCATCAGAAACCATGGTGCGGAGTTTGAAAATATAGATAGGCTTACCGCCTTTACCGACTCTCTTTTGACGGAAAAACGGTTTGCCGGGAGAGTCAATCTCAATGGCAACGCATGCAGCTACAACGGGGACGGCCAACACCGCGCAGACCACAGCAGAAAATACGATGTCGAAGGCTCGCTTGAAGGCAAAGTAGCCTGGCCCACCTTTCCTGGGGGCAGCAGCGTTGGGATCGGCAGCAGGCGCCCTATAGCTTCCTGTCGCAACGAAGCCTTGCGCCGGAGCAGGGTTCTCAACGGGGAGAGGAAACTCCGTAGCAACAGGAGTCTGAGAGTCTGCCCGCCAATCCCTAACTTGATCAATCGGTGCCGCATCCACGGGCGCATCCTTTACATATTCTGTTTTACCTGACACGTTCTCTTCCAACACTACGTCCCTGACCCGAATGTCCTCTTTGGTTTGAGCGGCAATCGCCAGCAGCTAGGCGATCGCCTTTTTGAGGCTTCGCATGGCACGTTGCTCGTTTGAAAGCACGGCAAGGCCAACGCGCGTAGTCACGCGTCGGCCACACAGGTCGAGCTCCAAATAAGCAGTGCTCTTGCGTCTGTTAATGGTTTTGATGAGGCCTTCGTGGCCCAGTAGCGGACCAGCGGTTACTACGACCTGGTCGCCGTCTTTTAGGGCCTCACTCATGGGCACTACGCGGTCTCCCCTATGCGTAAAGCTGCTTATGAGTTGAGCCTCTTCTTTTGCCAGCGGCACAAACTGACCGTCCTGGGCAAGCACCCGGGCAAAGTCGTCCATGCGCAGCAGATACTGTTGCACGGTGCGTGGATCTGCAGTATCGCAGATAAGATAACCGGGAAAGAGCGGCTTGGTCGTATTGACCCATTCACCGTGTACCTTAATCTCGGTTTGAAATTGGGGATAAAAGAGCTCCTGCATGGTGCCGGCTGGCACCATGCGCTCGATGCGCTCGCGCATTACGTCTTCGCGACCGTTAATGACCTGGATCACATACCACACGAGCATCACCCCCTTGCTGTCTTACGTGTGGCTCACGGGGTTTGGGTATGGCTTCGCCAGGGCGCTTGTGCGCGAAGGCGCTCCATATTCAAACCCTGAGCCCAGTCAGACAAGCACGTGGCTCTGTCCCACCGTGAACGGTATGTATAAAAGCGACACTGATGTCACAGGCACGTATCGCAAAAATGCCTACAACCTCAGCTGGCTGCGTGCGAGCCGGTCGAGTGATTTCAAAACTGGACCGCACGCAAACAGCTGAAGGACTGCTGTGATTTGCCGTAGCAACTTATTGAACTGGCTAAAGCGAAGATGTAATTAGCCGTAAAAAGTACAAAATCGCGCATGGCAATCAATATTGGAGCTCGTGGTTTTTCTAACACCGCCGTTACGGCCGGATGCTGATCGACCCTGCGCTTTATGGCTTGCTGGAGCCGCGAGCACAGTTGAACTCATGTAACGTTAGGTATCCTAGCACAAGCTGTTAGCGAAACTGATTTGGGCTGCGTTGGACAACATATCGTTCATTTAGCGTGCTTAAGGGGGTTATTTTGGGATGTTGTTCACGTTGATGCAGGTTAATGGGATGCTAACGGTGATTAGGCGCGTTCCTGAAGCCCATATGGAACGGCGATCTACACTGATAATCGCGTTTGGCTAACAAACTATGTACAGACATGGGAAAAAATTTGTTCAACTTTTTGTTGGCGTAGGTGGGGTTTGTGGCGCATGGTGTTTTGGTATGAAGACGATATGAGAAAGCCATTTGGGTCGCCTCCCCCGCGGCGCAGCTTCTTTCCGCGGGCTCGGGATGCCACAAT
>NZ_JBDMGT010000049.1:0-10810 GCF_039752775.1 Collinsella aerofaciens
CAGACCTTCCTGAGCTTGCCGATCTCGGAAGGCACGTGCAGACCTTTCGTCATGGCCTCCTACCTTTCTTTCGGGCCTTACTGGCCGAATGTATCAGCGCCCCTCCGTATGGGACGCTGCTTGCTGACAGCTCTAGTTATATCCAAAAACCACCTGCAATTCCACCTCGCCCCCGAACGGTCAGCAAAGTGCGATGAACGGTATATCTCATATGATTCCCCCATGATGCACTTCGGTTCTCTAAAGCAGGTTTTCAAAGGTAAATGTTCTTTTTTCTAAGGAATTAAGCTAGATTGCACAAATATTTTCATGTTTAGGAATTGCATAGCTAAAACGGTTTTCTGCATATATATGTCGTTTGTTCATGATTCAATTTGGATTCGATTGTATTCAGCTCTCAATCATTCTTATTCATACATCCTCACCAATTGAGTATGGATATAGATTGTTTCTAAACGAGTTGGGCAGTTAGTTGCATGCCTTGGCAGCGTAAGAAGTAGGTAAAGATACCGTTCGTGCGATGCGTCCGTGCCACAGGTCGACTAAATTGAGACAATAGTGATTAGTGTTAGGCTACCGTCCCTTGTGGGGACTGAACGGACAGATGCATATGCCGAGCAAAATCGAAAAGAAGCAAGCCGCCGCAAAGCTGCGCAAACCGCCGCGCGACTTCTCGTACACGCAAAACCGAGAGCTCAGCTGGCTACGCTTTGACAACCGCGTGCTCGACGAAGCCTTCGACGAAACCGTTCCGTTATTCGAGCGACTAAAGTTCGTCTCGATCTTCGAGTCCAACCTCGACGAGTTCCTTATGGTGCGCGTGGGCGGCCTGTCCGATCTGGCGGAGCTCAAAAAACAACCTGTCGACAACAAGAGCAATATGACCGCCTCCGAACAGGTCGATGCTGTCATGGCCGAAATGCCCGGGCTCCTTACCCGTTGGGAGTCCATCTTTAAGAGCATCGAGGGCAAGCTCGACACCTTGGGCGTTCACCGCGCCCACATCGATTCGCTTACGCCCGAGGAGCGCACCTTTGTAACCCGCTACTTCCAGGCCTACGTGTCGCCGGTCATCTCGCCGCTGGTCATCGATCCTCGCCACCCCTTCCCCAACCTGCGCAACGGCGCGCTCTATCTGGCCTGTGGTCTGGACGGCGCCACCGACGAGGAGAGCCTGCTGGGCCTTATCGAGATTCCCGCCTCGATGAACCGCGTGGTCGAGATCCCCTCGCCCACCGGCACCTACTCCTACATCTTGCTCGAGGACGTCATCCTCGCCTGCCTGGACAGCTGCTTTGGCTCCTACAAGCCACTCGACCGCGCGCTCATCCGAGTCACCCGCAACGCCGACATCGATCCGGACGGCGAGGGCGTCGAAGAGGAAGAGGACTACCGCCAGCACATGAAGCGCATTCTCAAGAAGCGCCTGCGTCTGCAGCCGGTAGTGCTCGCGGTCTCGGGGTCGCTCGAGAAGGCGACGCTCAAGACCATCCGCAAGGCGCTCGAGCTTTCGCGCCGCTCGGTCTTTACCTGCGATATCCCGCTCGACCTGGGCTACGTCTTTGGCATTGAGGGCAAGATTCCCGAGCACCTGCGCAACGAGCTCCTCTTTACGCCGTTTAAGCCGCAGCCCAACCCCACCATCGATATGACCCGCTCCATCCGCGAACAGGTGCTGCAGCACGACAAGCTGCTCTTTTATCCCTACGAGGCCATGAACCCCTTCCTGGATCTGGTGCACGAGGCCGCCTACGACCCCGAGTGCATCTCGCTGCGCATCACACTCTACCGCGTGGCCAAGCAGAGCCGCCTGTGCGAGTCGCTGATCGATGCTGCCGAGAACGGCAAAGAGGTCACGGTGCTCATGGAACTTCGTGCCCGCTTTGACGAGCAGAACAACATCGAGTGGGCCGAGCGTCTGGAAGAGGCGGGCTGCACCGTCATCTATGGTTCCGAGGGCTTTAAATGCCACTCAAAGATCTGCCAGCTCACCTATCGCGAGGGCATGGCGCTCACCCGCCTCACGCTTTTGGGCACCGGCAACTTTAACGAGAAGACGGCCAAACTCTACAGCGACTTTATGCTCATGACAGCCCATCCCGGCATCGGTGAAGACGCCAACCTGTTCTTCCGCAATCTGTCGCTGGGCAACCTGCGCGGCGACTACCGCTTCCTGGGTGTGGCGCCCGTCGGACTGAAACCGCTCATCATGCGCGGGCTTGACCGCGAGATTCAGCGCGCCCTTGCCGGCGAGCCCGCCCGCGTGTTCTTTAAGCTCAACTCGCTGACCGACCGCGAGGTCATCGACAAGATCGCCGAGGCATCGTGTGCCGGCGTGCGCGTAGACATGATCATCCGCGGCATCTCGTGCCTCAAGCCCGGTGTTTCGGGCAAGACCGAGAACGTGCATGTCCGCTCCATCGTCGGACGCTTTTTGGAGCACGCGCGTGTTTACGCTTTTGGCGTGGACTCGGACATGGTTTACCTGAGCTCAGCAGACATGATGACACGCAACACCGAGCACCGCGTGGAGATCGCCTTCCCCGTGCTCGACCCCACCTGCCGCGCCCTGGTACACGAGTACATGGGCATGCAGCTGCAGGACAACGTGAAGGCCCGCAGCCTCACGAGCGACGGCACCTGGGTCCCCGTGGAGTGTGCAGAGGGTGAGAAACCCTTCAACTCGCAGGAAGCTCTACTGGAGCGTGCCTATCGCAACGCCGAGGCCGCCGCGCAGCAGCGCGCACAGGAGAAGGAACGTGTGGCCGAAGAAGCTATTCAGGACGAGGTTGAACATGGGGCAGCCGCCAAACCGGAAGCGGTTGCCGCTCCCCCGGTGAATGAGCCCGAGGCTGCCGCAGAGCCCGCCATGGAGAAAGCGCCCGAGCCCGCTACCGCGACTCCGGAGCCCGCCGCCGAGGCAAAGCCCGCCTCAGCTCCTGATCCGCAGCCGACCACACCCAAGGTCCAAGAGTTCCAGGCGACCGTCATTGAGCCCGAGCCTGCACCTGCACCTGCACCTCAGCCCGAGCCGCAGGTCACCAAGCCCGTATCCGAGACGAGCGCCCGTCGCGATAAGCCCGCCGGCAAGACCAAGGCCATCGAGCGCCATCGCCCCGGTCGCGTGCGCATAGGCCTGGGCCTGATCGGCCTGGGTCTTAAGACGCTCATTACCGGCAAGACGAAATAGTCGTTTGTAGAAGCAGTTTGTAGAAGCGCCCCGCATTTGAGGAAAGCCTCGGATGCGGGGCGCTTTTCCCTGCTACCATGGTGCGAACAACAACGCGAATGACAGGCAGGAATATGAAGCTCACTATAGAATCGATGACCTACGGCGCCGACGGGCTGGCACACGCCGACAACGGCAAGGCCGTCTTTGTGCAGGGCGCCGTGGCAGGCGACACCGTCGAGGCCGAGGTCGTACAGGACGGCAAGTCGTTCATGCGTGCCCGCACCACCGAGATTCTGGAGCCAAGCCCCGATCGCATTCAGCCTCCCTGCCCCTTCGTGGGCATCTGCGGCGGCTGCTCGTGGGGCAATCTCTCACGCACGGCACAGCTCGCCGCCAAGGAGCAAAATCTGCGCTCCACGCTCGAGCGTATCGGCAAGTTCAGCCCCGATCAAGTCGATGAACTGGTGCAACCCATCCGCCACACCAAGGATGATTGGGGCTACCGCAATAAAATCGAACTCGAGCCGACCGTTGTAAACGGCCGCGTGCGTCTTGGCATGCACGGTGTCGATCCTCGCAAGATCGTGACCGTCGATTCGTGCCCGTTGTTCGACAAACGCTTCCCCAAGGCACTCAAATCGGTCGTCGGCGCACTCAACTATCTAAGCGGCAGCCATGACTTGGGGCTCGAACGCGTGGGCATTCGCGCATCGCGCCGCACCAAGGCACTCGAGGTCGCACTCTGGACGCCCACAGGCTCTTTTCCGCGCTCGCAGGTCTCCCGCGTGCTGGCGGACGCCGCTCATCCCACGAGCATCGTGCGCGTGATGAGCAAGGGCGAAAAGAAGGCCCGCCGTGTCTCCAAGGTCGAAATGCTCGCCGGAGAGGGCTCATGGACCGAGAATATCGCCGAGGGTCAGATGCGCTTGTCTGCCCCGTCTTTTTTCCAGGTCAACACCAAGGGTGCCGAGATTTTGATCGAGCTTGTCATGGAAGCGCTCGACCCGCAGGAAGACGAGCTTGCCGTGGACCTGTACTGCGGTGCCGGCACCTTTACCCTGCCGCTCGCCCGCCGCTGCGACTTTGTCGCTGCCGTCGAGGCCTACGGCCCCGCCGTGCGCGATCTACGCCGTAACCTGGAAATCAACAAGCTTGATAACGTCGACGTCATCGGCGGAGACGCGGTGCGCGAGTTCCCCGACCAGGATGCCGACATCTTGGTGGTCGACCCGCCGCGCGCAGGCCTCGCCCCCGAGGCGATCGACCTTATCGCCAGCACGAGTGCCCGCGATGTCGCCTACGTGAGCTGCGACCCGGCCACCCTGGCGCGCGATCTCAAACGCTTTGTCGAAGAAGGCACCTTCTCCCCCGTAAAGATCACGCCAGTCGATCTGTTCCCACAAACCTTCCACTGCGAGACCGTCGTCCACCTCAAGCGCAACTAGCCACTTAATCATTGCTCAGAAAAATCATTGGGAAATCGAGCGTGGCAAGCGGAGGTCTTCGGGGTATAAGACGGCTAATTGTATGCCGCCTATGAAAGGAACCCTCATGCCCAGCGTTGCCGTTCTCGCCGCCGATGGCTTTGAAACTATTGAATGCTTGACCATGGTCGATGTCATGCGTCGCGGCGGCGTGCGTGCCACGCTCGTCTCGATTATGCCCACGCGTGAGGTCGTAAGCTCGCTGCAGATCCCCGTGACCTGCGATGCACTCTTTGATGAGATCAACTTTGACGAGTACGACTGCGTCGTGCTGCCCGGCGGCCTGCCCGGTGCCACCAACTTGCGCGCAGATCAGCGCGTCTGCGACGTGGTCTGCGAGTTCGCCGCGACCAAGCACGTCGCCGCCATCTGCGCCGCCCCGTTTATCCTGGGCGAGCTCGACCTGCTCGAGGGGCACCATGCCACGTGCTTCCCTGGCTTTGAGAAAAGCTTCCCCGAGGGCGCCTATACCGGCGAGAAGGTTACGCAAGACGGCAACATCATCACCGCCAGCGGCATGGCCCAGTCGCTCCCCTTTGCGCTTGAACTGCTGCGCACGCTCGCCGGCGACAAGGCTGTCGAGAAGGTCGCCGAGGGCATCCAACTATGATTTTGGCTTCGCAATCACCGCGCCGCATCGAGTTGATGCGCGAGGCAGGGTATGACATTCGCGTGATTCCCGCAGAAATCGACGAGACTCCCTTCGACGGCGAGGCCCCGCTCACACTTGTCGAGCGCTTGGCACGCGCCAAGGCGGCTGCCGTTGCTGCCGAGTATGCCGAGCCCAATGAGCTGACGGTCGCGGCCGACACCATCGTCACCTTTGACGGCAAGATTCTGGGCAAGCCGGCAACCGAGGACGAGGCGCGCACCATGCTCCGTGAGCTTTCGGGCCGCACGCACCAGGTCGCAACCGGCGTCTGCATCGTTAAGGCAGGCGATACTGCCGCCCCGCATGCCGCCGAGAGCCTGTCGTTTGTCGATGTGACCGACGTGACGTTCTATGAGCTTACCGACGGGCAGATCGAGCACTACGTCACCTCTGGTGAGCCCATGGATAAGGCAGGCGCCTACGGCATCCAGGGCACAGGCGGCCGCATGCTCGTGCACGATATTTCGGGCGACTTCTATAACGTGGTGGGCCTACCCATCGCCCGCGTCGCACGTGCCATTCAAAAACTCTCGTAATTGCATCTGGCGCCGGGTGTCCCCCAGCGCCTACAATTTTGGCGTACCGTACGGATCCCGACCGGGCACAAGGCGCGGCGGAAAACCGATAGGAGTTAAACATGGATACACTGCTCGAGGCCATTGACGTCTGCGATGTCGATGGCTTTTGCTATGGCAACTATACGGACGAGGAGGCCGGCACCGGTTGCACCGTAATCGTGGCACCCGAGGGCGCCACCGGCGGTGTTGACGTTCGCGGCGGTGCTCCCGCTTCGCGCGAAACCGACCTGCTGCGACCTGAGAACACCGTCGACAAGGTCCACGCCGTCTGCCTTTCGGGCGGATCGGCCTTTGGCCTCGAGGCTGCAAGCGGCGTCGCTCGCGAGCTTGAGAGCCGCGGCATCGGCCTTCCCGTCGGCCCCACGCAGGTGCCTATCGTGTGCTCGAGCTGTATCTTCGACCTCGCCTTTGGTAACCCCACCGTTCGCCCCGACATTGAGGCCGGCATCGCCGCCGTGCGCGAAGCACTCGACAACACCCCCACCAAGCTCGAACAGGGCAACGTAGGCGCCGGCACGGGCGCTACCGTGGGTAAGCTCATGGGCCCCGCTACCTGCATGAAGGCCGGCCTTGGCGCTGCCGCCGTGGCGCTCGGCCCCATCAAGGTGGGCGCCGTGGTCTCGGTCAACGCCTGCGGCAACGTTGTCGACCCCTTCACCGGCGAGTGGGTCGCCGGTATGCGCGCCGCAGCCGATAGCGACCAGATCGTCGACATGGAACTCGCAGCCTTTGCCGCCGCCGGATCCATGCAGATGCCGCTCGACCGCACCAACACCACCATCAGCTGCATCGTCACCAACGTGGAACTCACTAAGGCACAAGCCACCAAGGTCTCCCAGATGGCTGCAGACGCCTACGCACACGCCATCCGTCCCACGCACACCACCAACGACGGCGACACTATCTACACCCTCGCCAGCGGCAAACTGGGCGCCCAGGCAAGCGCCACCGTTCCCCTAGACCTGCTGGGCATGCTCGCAGTAAGGGCCCTGGAAACTGCCATCGTAAACGGAGCCAAAACCGCCAAAACCTCCCACGGCATCCCCGGTGCCGCAAAGTAAACTAGCTCGTCCGGTTGCCCGGTGGGGCTTGGTTATGTTTGCTGCTCTACAGTCCTGGCTCGCACGAAGAGCACATTAAGTGCTCTTCGGCTCGTGCGGAACTCGCGACAAACATAACCAAGCCCCACCGGGCAACCTACCAACCAGATTCTTTTCAGCCCAGGCCCCTGTGTACCGCGCGTCGAAGATCTTCAAATTCAAATAACCTGACAATCGATTCTTATAGCAGAGGCCCCTTGGCCTTTAGTTTGATACAAGTTCCGCACGAGCCGGAAAGCACTTAATGTGCTTTCCGTGCGAGCAGGACTGTTCGCAGTAGCAAACTAAAGGCCAAGGGGCCCAGTCAACCTATCAGCAGCGATTACTCAGCAGCTAGTTGAATTTGAAGATCTTTGAGGCAAGACGGTATAGGCCGAGTGTGGTTTTGTCACCGGCACGACCGCGCAGATTGGTGAAGAACCCGACCACGCCGTAGCGGGCACGACGATACATGCGCTCGTCATAGGCCTTCAAATCATTCCACAGCGTCTTTAGGCGCTCGTCGGCGCAATCTTCCTCGGAAAGCTTGGTGAGCACCGAGCAAATCGCCATCATCATGGTGAAGTACCCCATCATGTACGAACGCAAGCGCGACGACTCAACATCGCTGTACAGATGGTACGACTCCATCATGATACGTGTAACACGGAACTGCTGGTCCAGACGCTTGACCATCGTTGCCTCGTTGACGCTCTGGCCTTCGCGACCGATAAAGTAGCGGTAGAGGTCGATGTCGGCGTAGTACATGGTCTTGCAACGCGGTAGCGGCACGTAGGCGTAGATGTTGTCCACATAGAACGTGTGCGGCGGCATGGGAAGGTTGGACTCGCGCAGCACATCCGTGCGATAGCACAGGCTGTGCATGAGTAGGTTCTGGTCCAGGCGGAAATGACCGATCTGATCCCAGGAAAAGATCTTTTTGCGCGGCAGGGCAAATTTGTAGCCAATAGCGGTATGCGTGCCCTCGTAAACCTTCTCGTACACGTAGTTCGAGATAAACAGGTCAACGCGCTGGTCACGCTCTTCAAAGCCACGCAGAATCGACAGTATAGTCGAAAGAGCCGCAGCATCGAGCCAGTCATCCGAGTCGACGACCTTGTAGTAGGTGCCCTGTGCCTCGCGCAGACCCGAAAGGACGGCAATACCGTGGCCGCCGTTCTCCTGGTGCACCGCGCGAATGATACCGGGATAACGTGCCTCCCACTCGTCGGCCTTATCGGCCGTCTCGTCCTTGGAGCCGTCGTCCACTACGATAATCTCGATATCGGTGGCGTAATTGCTCCCCTCCAAGATAGAGGTGATGCAATGGTCCATGTCCTTGGCGGCGTTATACGAGGGAATACCGAATGTTATGACTTTATGCATGGCAGGCGATAATCTCATCCGAAAGATCGAGGGCGGAATTGGTCACAGCGTCCATATCGTAGTAACGATACTCGGCCAGACGACCCACCGGGTGGAAGTTCGTCAGGTTCTGGACGCGCTCAAGATAGCGCTCATAGAGCTCACGGTTCTCGGGCTCAAGAATGGCGTAGTACGGCGTCTCACCCGAGCCGGGCGTATAGGCCTTGGAGTATTCCTTCATGATGGTGGTCTTGCCGGGCAGGACCTGGCCAGTCATATTCTTGAACTCAGTGATGCGCGTGTAATCCTCGCTCGTGGTGTAGTTGACGGTGCCCACGGGCTGGAACTGATCCATATCGAGCGTCTCGAACTTCATGTCGAGCGTACGGTACGGCAGGGCGCCCAGGTCGAGATTGAACAGCTCGTCGAGCGGACCGGTGTAGACGATCTCGCCGCCATAGACCTTACCGTCGATCTTGACGGTGGTCTCGTCGATCTCGAAGAGGTCGCGGGCGTCCACGTCGCAGAACACATCAATCAGATCGTGGTCGAGCATATGCTCAAACAGCGCGGTATAGCCGTCCTGCGGCATGCCCTGGAAGGGAGCCTGCGGGAAGTAGCGGTCATCATCGCCCACAAAGACGGGAACACGGCCGGTGATCGAGGGATCAATCTGGTCGGGCGTCTGGCCCCACTGCTTCATGGTGTAATGCAAAAAGACGTTCTCGTAGACGTAATCAGCGACCTCGGCCAAGTCGGGGTCGTTCTTCTTACGCAGCTCCATAATGGGCACCTTGACATCCTTGCCAAAGGTCTCCACGAGCTTCTGATACAGCTCCTCGCCGCGCTCGTCACCAAAGGCGAGCTTGAGACTCGCGTGGTTGAAGGGCACGGGCATAAGGGTGCCGTTGATGTTGGCGAGCACCTTGTGCTGATAATCCGTCCACTTGGTAAAGCGCGACAGGAAATTGTGCACGCGCTCGTTAAAGGTGTGATAGATATGCGGACCGTACTCGTGGATCAGGATTCCGGCCTCGTCAGTGCAGTCATAGGCATTGCCCGCAATGTGGCTACGGCGCTCCAAAACGGCAACACGATAGCCGATGGTCTCGGCAAGACGGCGGGCGCAAACGGCACCGGCATATCCAGCACCGACGACAATCATGTCGTACGCGCCGGCGTTAAAGCCTTCAGGCAGGCCTGAGGTAATCTGCATCGATACTCCTTGTCAAAAGCCACGGGCTCGTTAGCTGGGCTTTTCTCGAACATTCTTCGAGACATATTTATCAGAGCGATTATAGCGCTAATGCGTCCTATAATGAGCTTGCCACACAAGGAAAGCTCAAGCACCGCGGCGTACATAATTGAAAGGTAAACCCGCTAGCAGCGGGTTTATTCGTGAACAGCCGGGCGCCTGGAGCTTAGTGAAACGCTTGTAAGGAGTAACATGAGCGATTTCCTTAACCGTATGAAGTCTGCCGCCAAGGCCGACCTTAAGACGATCGTCCTGCCCGAGGGCGAGGATCCGCGCACCATCGTCGCGGCCACCAAGATCATCGAGGAGGGCCTGGCAAAGATCGTCATCCTGGGCAACCCCGACGAGATCAACGTTCCCGGCGCCACCGTCATCGATCCGCGCAATGCCGAGAAGCACGAGGAGTACGCGCAGAAGTTTGCCGAGCTCCGCGCCAAGAAGGGCGTCACCATCGAGCAGGCTCGCGCCCAGGTGATGGACGCCACCTACTTTGGCACCATGATGGTCAAGATGGGTGACGCCGACGGCCTGGTCTCCGGCGCCTGCCACTCCACCGCCGACACCCTGCGCCCCGCGCTGCAGATCCTTAAGACCGCCCCGGGTACCAAGCTGGTCTCGGCCTTCTTCGTGATGTGCACCGACACCCCGCAGTTCGGCACCAACGGTACGCTGATCTTCGCCGACTGCGGCCTCAACATCAACCCGTCCTCCGACGAGCTCTCCGAGATCGCCATCGCCTCCGCTCACTCCTGGTCCACCTTTATGGGCAGCGTCGAGCCGCACGTGGCCATGCTCTCCTACTCCACCATGGGCTCCGCCGGCGGCGAGGTCGCCAAGAAGGTCCAGGAGGCCGTTAAGTTCTGCAAGGAGAAGGCTCCCGAGCTCGCCATCGATGGCGACCTGCAGCTCGACGCCGCCATCGTTCCCACCGTCGCCCAGCTCAAGGCCCCCGGCTCCTCCGTTGCCGGCAAGGCCAACGTGCTTGTGTTCCCCGATCTCGAGGCCGGCAACATCGGCTACAAGCTGGTCCAGCGCTTCGCCGGCGCCGACGCTTACGGCCCCATCCTGCAGGGCATCGCCAAGCCGGTCAACGACCTTTCGCGCGGCTGCTCTGCCGACGACATCGTGGGTGTCGTAGCCATCACCGCCGTCCAGGCTCAGATGGCTGAGTAGCGTACGCATCGCCCGAAGGCCGTACGGGCTAACCCCTGAAAACACTCCGCAG
>NZ_JBDMGT010000050.1:0-9424 GCF_039752775.1 Collinsella aerofaciens
GGCCTGGCGTTAGCATGTCGCGATTCAATCTCGAAAACAGCATTGCCCAGTTGACAAAACTATAGGAACACCCCCCTGTACCAAGCCGAGCTCCATGGTCAAGTAATAACGACTTCTCATCATTAGATTGTTTACATCAATTCTAATAACTATTTAATCCTTAAACTCGTTATTAGAATTGATATGATTGGCCTAATAACGAGTTTCCGGCACTAAAGATATGGAGGGCGCGATGCAAATCGAGGAGAACGGCCAGGGAACGCTCCGCAATAATCTATCGGGGAAATTGGCTTACTATTCGTTTTTTCCAACGCCCTTGCAATCATTGAGGCAGCTAAACCTCACCGAGGAAACCTATCGCACGCTTTCCGCATGCTCGCGAAAGCTTGGAGAGCTTGAAGGCATGCTCTACTTTGTTCCCAACGCCGATATGTATCTGACAATGTACGTGCGCAAAGAAGCACTCCTTTCTTCGCAAATTGAGGGAACCCAGTGCACGTTTGACGACCTACTTAGTCCATCGCAAACACAACTCCATCATAAAGATGTCGCAGACGTCGTGAATTACGTCCGTGCTGTCGACCGCGGCGTAGAACTGCTCAAAAAGATGCCCTTGTGCACGAGACTTCTTAGGCAAGTTCATGCGGTCCTGCTGGACGGAGTGCGCGGAACGGAGAAGAATCCAGGCGAGCTGCGCTCCTCACAAAACTGGATTGGCCCCTCAGGCTGCACCATTGCAACCGCATCGTTTGTCCCTCCAAACATTGAAGATTTGAGTAACACGCTCCAGGACCTCGAACGCTTTATCAATGAGCCTCAAGTCGAAATGGATCCGATTGTGCGGGCGGCGCTCGTCCATTACCAATTTGAAACTGCCCATCCATTCCTAGACGGAAACGGTCGCCTGGGCAGGCTTCTCATTACACTTATGCTCATCAATGATGGCGTTCTTCATTCTTGCTTGTTCTATCCATCGTTCCAGTTCAAGAAAAATCGAAGCGAGTACTACCGGCAACTCACATCCGTAAGGGAGAGAGGCACTTACGAGGAATGGATAGAGTTTTTCTGCAACAGTCTTCTCGAAAGTGCGAAGGACTCGGTAGGGTCTTTAAAAAACCTTGTTGACCTCCATAACCGTTCCACAGCAACCATTACCGAAAATCTCGGAAGGACTGCTGCAAACGGGCAAAGGCTGTTGGGCATTCTTGAAGAGCACCCCATCGTCGACACCGCATTCATCGCTGCCCAACTCGATATCGGCAGGAGTACCGCGAGCTCGCTCGTCAAATCATTTGAAGAATTGGGTATCCTCCGTCCGCTCGACGAGTCAAGACAGAGATACCGGCAGTACGGGTATGAAGAGTATCTTTCGATTCTCAGGGAAGACGCCGAGCCGATTAGATAGGCATCGCAGCCCAGGCAAATTAAAGCGAGCGTGGATAATCTCCCACTTTGAGCCCGCACACAGGCCAAAAACGGGAGATTATCCACGCTCATTCCTGAGTAGTCATTTATGAACGTCCCCAATGACTACCCAATGACTACCACGGCAACGCCGATGTTTTGGCAACGCCAGCGAGCGGGTCGCATTTGTGACAAGGTGACGTGAAACGAAAGGGCGCTGACCTTCTGGTCGCGCCCTTGAAGTTGAACGTCAGATTGTCCAAATGCGGCCCGCACAGCGTCGACCGGTCCGCCGTTCGGCAGAACGGCGGAACCTACTTGACTCCGTACTGCTCGTAGTAGGCGTCGATGGCGGTCTTGAGCTCGTCGTCGATGACAACCTTGCCGTCGATCTCGTGGTTGTAGAGGGTCTCGACGACCTCGGCCATGGAGACGATGCTCGCGACGGGGAAACCGTACTTGGCCTCGATCTCCTTCTGCGCGGTGGTCACACCGCCCTTGCCGACCTCCATGCGGTTGAGGGACACGATCAGGCCCTTGATCTCGACATCGGCAGCAGCCTTGACCTTGGGATAGGTCTCGTCGATGGACTTGCCGCTGGTGGTAACGTCCTCGACCATGACCACACGGTCGCCGTCCTTGGGCTCATAACCCAGCAGGTTGCCCTTATCGGCACCGTGGTCCTTGGCCTCCTTACGGTCGCAGCAGTACTTAACCTCCTTGCCGTACAGCTCGTGGTAGGCAATGGCGGTCACGACAGCCAGCGGAATACCCTTGTAGGCCGGCCCAAACAGGACGTCAAAGTCGTCGCCAAAGTTATCGTGGATGGCCTGGGCGTAATACTCGCCCAGCTTCTTGAGCTGATAGCCCGTCACATAAGCGCCGGCGTTCATAAAGAACGGGGACTGGCGGCCGCTCTTGAGCGTAAAGCTGCCGAACTTAAGAACGTCGGACTCGACCATGAACTTGATGAACTCTTGCTTGTAAGCCTCCATGCGGGCTCCTCTCGTAATCGCGTACGTGCCTTCCAGTTTAGCGCAGGCGAAGCGTCGATGCGGGCGCGCTTTGAGGCCGCGGCGTTCTGTAAAGGCTTTGTCAGGGGGAATGGTTTTCCGAACAATGGGGGTTGACATTTCAAACCCCCTCATCAAGAATACGGGCGGATTGAAACGGGTACGAGATACCCAAAGCGCGCTGCGCCCGGCCTTAAGGAGGTGTGCCATGGAAGGCAGTCCTAGTCGAAAAACCTGCATGTCGCCCTCGGCACGCCGCGAGGATTCCGTATTCGCATAAGCGCCACCAACCGATCGTCAAAACCACCACAAAGGTGCCTGTCCCCTTTGTGGTGGCTCGTGAGCTTGACGTGAGCGACATCTAGGTTTTTTGAAGCAAATACGACACGTACGCTAACTCCCTTCAACAAGGAGGACCCTATGCTGATGCTCAAAACCGCCACGGTACTCGAAGCTATCTCCAAGCGCCGCCGTACGGCGCGCCCTGCCGCTCATACCGGCCTGTCTAAGAACACCATATTCGCCGCCACCCATAGTGCCGAGGACGCCCTCGTTCTGCTCGATGCCACGGCAAACGGCCTCACCGCCAAGCAGGCAACCGAGCGTCTGGACGCCTCCGGCCCCAACACCATCGAGGCACCGACCAAAACGCTCGCCCGCCGTATCGCCGACGCCTTTGTCGACCCCTTCGCCGGCATCCTCGCCGCGCTCGCGCTGGTCTCGCTCTACATCGACGTGCTCGCCGTGCCCGAGCCGCAGCGCGACCCCTCCACGGTCATCGTCATCGGCATCATGTTGCTGGTATCGGGCGGTATGAAGTTTATCCAAGAAGCCCGCAGCGGCAATGCGGCCGAGGCCCTCAAGGACCTGGTCTCCAACACTTGCACCGCCCTGCGCGACGGCGAGCGCGTCGAGATCCCCTTCGACGAGCTCGTCCCCGGTGATGTGATCCGCCTCTCTGCCGGAGATATGGTGCCGGCCGATGCCCGCGTCATCACCGCGCGCGACCTGTTTGTGATCGAGTCCGCACTCACTGGCGAGAGCGAGGCCGTCGAGAAGACCACCGCCATCACCGTCGTCGAGAGTGCCGACGGCTCCGCGCTGCCACTCTCTGCCTGCAAGAACATCGTCTTTACCGGCACCTCCGTGCAAAACGGCACCGCCATTGCGCTTGTCGTTGCCACCGGTTCGGATACTTACCTGGGTGGCATCGCCAAGATGCTCAACGGGCGCGGCGAGAAGAGCGCGTTTGACCGCGGCGTCTCGAGCGTCTCCATGTTGCTCGTACGCCTCATGCTCGTTATGGCGCCGGCCGTCTTTGCCATCAACGCCGCCACCAAGGGCAACGCCATCGACGCGCTGCTGTTCGCCACGAGCGTGGCCGTGGGTATCACGCCGCAGATGCTTCCCGTCATCGTGACCACGAGCCTGTCGCAGGGCGCCAAGGACCTCGCCCGCCGCCAAGTAATCGTCAAGGAGCTGCCGGCGATCCAAAACCTGGGTGCCATGGATGTCCTGTGCTGCGACAAGACCGGCACCCTCACCGAAGACCGCATCGTGCTCGAGCGCTACCTCAACACCGATGGCAACGAGGACGCACGTGTGCTGCGCCATGCGTTTTTGAACAGCTTCTTCCAGACCGGCCTCAAAAACCTTATCGACCTGGCCGTAATCGACCGTGCCGATGTGACGCCCTCGACCGTCGCACCCGATTCCATGTTGGGTCAGAGCCTGCGCGACCGCTATACCAAGGTCGACGAGGTGCCCTTCGATTTCTCGCGCCGTCGCCTGAGCGTAGTTGTAGCCGATGTCCAAGGCAAAACCCAGATGGTCACCAAGGGAGCTGCCGAGGAAATGCTCGAGATCTGCTCCTTTGTCGAAGTCGATGGTGTCGCCCAGCCTCTCACCGAAGATAAGCTCGCCCAGATTCGCAAGCAGGTCGCCGGGCTCAACGCCGAGGGCCTGCGCGTGATTGCCGTGGCGCAGAAGACCGATCCGCGCTGCGTGGGCGAGTTTGGCATCGCCGACGAATGCGACATGGTGCTGATGGGCTTTTTGGCCTTCCTCGATCCGCCCAAGACGAGTGCCGCGGGCGCCGTCGCCACGCTCGAGGCCAAGGGCGTGGCGGTCAAGGTCCTGACCGGCGACAACGACCGCGTCGCCGCCACCGTCTGCGAGCAGATCGGCATCGACGCGAGCAACGTCTTGCTCGGCTCCGAGATCGATGCGCTCGATGACGCCGAACTTGCCGAGCGCGCCGAGAAGACCCATCTCTTCGCCAAGCTCTCGCCGCTGCAGAAGGCGCGCCTGGTGCGCGTCATGCGCGAGCTGCTCGGCCACACCGTGGGCTTTATGGGCGACGGCATCAACGACGCCGCCGCCATGCGTGCGAGCGACTGCGGTATCTCGGTCGATTCGGCCGTCGACATTGCCAAGGAATCCGCCGATATCATCTTGCTCCAGAAGGACCTGGGCGTGCTCGAGCGCGGCATCATCGAAGGCCGCCGCACCTACGGCAACCTGCTCAAGTACCTCAAGACCACAGTGAGCTCCAACTTTGGCAATGTGTTGTCCGTGACCGTCGCGAGCCTGTTCTTGCCGTTTTTGCCCATGAGCGCCCTGCAGCTGGTGCTGCTGTCGCTGGTCTACGAGACCGTATGCATCGCGCTGCCGTGGGACACCGTCGACGATGCCTGGACTGCCCGTCCGCGCGCCTGGGACGCCGCATCCATCAAGGGCTTTATGCTCGAGCTGGGCCCCGTGAGCTCGCTGTTTGACATCGTGACCTTCGCCGCGCTCTTCTTTGTGGTGTGCCCCGCCGCCGTGGGCGCAAGCTGGTCCGAGCTTGCCGCCGCGGGCAACGTCACGGGCATGGCAGCCTTTGCGGCGCTCTTCCAGAGCGGCTGGTTTGTCGAGTCCATGTGGTCGCAGACGCTTGTGATCCACATGCTGCGCTCCCCGCGCCTGCCGAGCCCGCGTGACCACGCCGCGCCGGCACTGTGCGCTCTCACCGTGCTGGGCCTGGCGCTCGTCACCTGGCTGCCAGCAAGCCCCATCGCCGATGCGCTCGGCCTCATGACGCTACCCGCGAGCTTTTTCGCGCTGCTCATCGGCATCGTCACCGCCTACATCGCGCTCACCCAGCTGGCAAAGCGCCGCTACATCGCCCGCCACGGCGAGCTGCTGTAGCACGGTGAACCGCCTCAGTAGACAGCCCAAGGGCAAAACCACCACAAAGGTGCCTGTCCCCTTTGTGGTGGTTTTGGTGCGCTATGAGGCGTTAGTCAGGCGGCTCCAGAGCTCGTCGATATCGATTTGGTCGCCGCCGCTCAGATAACCGGTGTGAATAAAAGACTCACTATAGATATAGATGTCATGCGCGCTGTCGCCATCATCTTCGGTGTCGTAGGCCGAAATCACGTAACGGCTGCCGTCGAGCGCCTTGACCAGCCAATACACGGAATCGTCGATTGTGCACTTCTCCTGCACTATCGCCGCATCGCCGATTGCGCCGGTGAGCGCACGATCGCCCGTCGTATAGCCGCCCACCGAGAGCAAAATCGCCACGCTATCGTCTCCGCCGCCCGGCTCAAGTTCCTCGTACTCGGACTCCGAAAGCGGTATCGCGCTGTTCGCAAGTTCGTCCACGTCATCCGAAATCTTAGAAAAGGTAAAGGCGAAAAGCCCCGCGTCATCGGCGGCACCGTAGCCCACGCTCTCGCCTTGCCACTCATAGTTTTGATGCTTGAGCAGGCGCACCAGGTCGGCGCCGTCCAAGTTGATCGCAGCATAGACCGTCACGTTGGCGTTGTCGTCTACACAGGCGGCGTCCGCCGTGGTCGCCTTCTTGGCACCGCCCGCGCCGCCCAATCCGCCCGAGCAGCCAGCCAGCGCACAAGCCAGCACGCCCGCGCCTGCCACAAAGGCCGCACGGCTCATCACCACTTCATTCATCATGTTCGTCCCTCGCTATGGTATTGGCCACGTCGCACCTAGCCGAGCGCGCGTCCAGCCTTTTCCTGCCAAAATTCGTCTATCGTCGGAGCACCGCCGCCCTGGGTAAACGTACCGGTCTTGATAGCCTCCTCGGTAATGAGATCCAAGCGGTAGTCACCGTTTTCCATCGGGCTCGCCATGGCGACGTGCCGCGCCATGTTGGAACCGTATACGCACGCGATCCATGAGCCCGAAGTAATCTGCGCCCGGTCCTCGACCGGCACGGAAAAGCCCGCGATAACATCCTCGCAGCTCGAATAGCCCGAAAGTTGCAGCGTGAACATCACGGTGCTTCCGGTGCCGCCCTTGTCGAGCTTTCCGATTTCGTCCTCGCCGAGCCATTCGGTCGCGCCGTCCTTGCTGATATTGCAGACGCTGAGCACGTGTCCCGCCTCGTCCTCGTACATCTCGAGCGCGTCTTGCCAGGTATAGCCCTGCTGCGTGACAAACTCCTGCAACTGCCAGCCCTTAAGCTCGAGGAGTGCCGCGATGCTGATGTTGCGGTGCGCATCCCAGCAATCATCCGACCACGTATCGAACGCATCCGCCGAGCCGCTGTCCGCGCCCGAATCGCTGTCCGCGTCGCCGGAATCGCCCGACGTCGCACCCGCGTCCATCTTGTCCTTTACCGGGCGGTCGTCGTTAAAACCCGTCGCATCCTGCGTCCGCTGTCCGCCGCACCCCACAAGCGTCAGCAGCGCCGTTCCCGCCGCCGCGACAAATGCCGTGCGCGAAAGTACCGTCTCCCTCATCGTTGTTCCTTTCCCGTTCTTTATCACAATGCCGAGAAACACGCCCGGCATCGATTCACACACAAGCCGTCTCACGCTATTGGCGAGGCAGCTCCGTCCAGCCAAAACCAGGCTCAAAGCCATCGCGCGTGCCGATGACATCGCCCGAACCGTTGACCCAGGCCTGGTCGGCCATCACCGAGACCTCGACATCGGTGCCGTCGGGCCTGGTGTAATGGTTAACCCCGCGAATGGCATCGGAATACGAGGCCGCACCCGTGCCTACGCCCGCGCTAGAGAAACTGGCTGCGCTGGCAGCCATGTTCGCGGCGTGCTGACGATCGCTGCGATCGAACCATGCCTGCTGGTAGCTGTCGAACGCCGCCTGCTGCGAGGCATGCATCTGCTGCCAGGCTGCAAACTGCTGTTGCTGCTGGGCAATGTTCATCTGCGTGCGTTGGCGCTGTTCGAGCACCATCTGTTGCTTTTGAGCGGACGCCTCACGTGCAATAGCCGGGTTAAGCCGCAAGGTCGACGCCATTGAGGCAAGCGCCGTAGAGGCCGCCTCGTCCAGGCGACCTTCTGGCGCAACCAGACAGAAGCTGTCCCTGATACGCCACTGCAGCAGGTCGGCCGCGCCCAGCTCGAACGACGCTCCGTCCGGGCAACCGCCTCGACCCGTGGGCTGTCCTTGCGCGACGCCCTGTCCCGCCGCTGCCGCCGCCTGGCGCTCGCGCAGGCGTTTGCCCAAAACGCCGCCGATCAGTCCGCTCGAAAGGCCTGCGCCCAGCAGCGCCTCGGCCCCAGCGGCAATGCCTTTACCCTTAGAGCCTGCGACGCCGCCGATCGAGGCCACATAGCCCTCGACTTTGGCCGCCACCGCGAGCTCGGTGGGCACTGGAGCGCCCGTGAGCCGATATCGACGCATGCGGCACTCATAGATCACATTGCTCGGCTCCATCGAAAAGCCCTGAATCGCAAAGTCGTTTACCGCCTCGCGCTTTACGCGGGCACGCTCGCGCTCGATATCGAGCGCCGCGTTCGATGGGTACGGCTGCCCGGCCACAACCTCCGCCCGTGCGCCCAGCTGTGCCGCGCAGGCCTGAGCCAGCTCGTCGCAAGCTGCCTCCACGTGCATAAACGCCTTGCGCTCGGTTTGCGTGGGGATACGCTTGGCAACGGCGCCCGCATCCACGTAGCAGAGCTCGGAGCGGTACATAATCCGCTCACCCATCGGACCCGCTGCCGTCACGCCAACCGAAATCGGGCAGTCGAAACTGCCGCTGCGCTCAAGATGCGCCTCTTCGATTTGCCAACCCCGCGGCAGCGCTACCTGCGCGAGCGCCTGCCCGCCAGAGGCATCGCATGCGGCATGAAGCTCAAGGTCAACAGCGCGAGGAGCGTCCGCCGAGGTTGTGTCGCCAGACGGTGACGCGGCCTCGGCACTCTGCGTCGGCACAGCCACGCTCGGCTCGCGGCCTTCGCTCGCGCCATCATCGGCAGTAGCGTCATTCACAGACCCCGTGGCATCCGAGCCGCATGCAACGCCCTCAAGTCGGACGCCGCACCCCGGGCAAAATCGCACCGGCACGCCGGCGACCCGAGGCAGCTGCGCCCCACACGCCGGGCAGAATCTCAAGTCACTCATCCCGTACATCCCTAATTTCGTTAGCTGTTTTTGATCGCGGCAAGCTGCCGCCATAACTCATCGGCACCGTTAAGTCGGTACGCCGTCTTATCGAGCACGATATTCTTGCCTTCGAGCTCTACCGATTGCTCCGAACCGTCTGCATAGACAAAGACGAGCGTTCGGCCGGCATCGCTCATCCGCTCATCCACCGCATCCCCCACGGTGCAGCCATCGAGCGCGGCAAAAGCCGATGCGACCAGTTCGGAATCGTCGGTCTCATAGACCGTCCGCGCCTCCCCGTCCTCGACAAGCTTGACCGCCACCGGAACGGCAGCGCAATCGTTGAGCGACACTTGCGCGGCAGTCTTTCCTTGAGCGCCATGGTCGCCGGCAACGTAAACTCGCATAAGTGTCACCGCCGCGGCAAAGACCACCACGGCGATAAGCGCGCCCGCAGTTTTATTAGACGCGCAACCCCGAGACGCCATAGGTGCACCCCCTCCGTTCTGCTCCGCTCAGCATCACATTCATATGCCTTTGAGCACCAAAACGGCAGGTGACAAATGTCTCATATGGGGGTGCGGACAGAAAGTTGGACCGCGGGGCGGTCCGGACTGGAGGTTCGCATGTACAGCAGGGAGAAGGTCGAG
>NZ_JBDMGT010000051.1:0-7951 GCF_039752775.1 Collinsella aerofaciens
GCACCGGGTACGACCAAGATCAAGTAGCGGGTCACTCATAACTGAAACGTCTGTCCGGGCGGAGGCATATAAGGTTCCCTGCTCGGACAGTCCTGCGCAAGACGGAGGCCACATTAAGTGGCCTCCTTTGCGTGCGGAACTCGCGATGAACCTTATATGCCTCCGCCCGGACAGACGCCTCGTTGTTGAAGCGCGGCTTGTCATGGGGGTAACCGCAATATATATAAGTTGAAGGCCACGTTATGTGGCCTTCTTTGTATCCGGAAGCCGTGTCCCAGAATTCACGTCCGGAGTGGGATGCAGTTTCCGCTTACGGCCCCGTTGGGAAACTGCATCCCACTCCAAAGGCAAATTCCTGGACGCACTTTCCGAAACCCCATCCATTCGGAAAGTGCGTCCCACTCTGCATACATCCAGCGAACGCATGCGAGTGTGTCGTCCAGGACGGTCTCGTCATCGGGGTAATGGAAAATGTCACCCCAAACGCCTGCCACGGTTGCGCCTACAAGCGTCAAGAAAAAAGCCTCGAGAACTTCGAGGCTTTCACATTTGTATTGTTTTGCACGAAGGATCGCGGACGGCGAAGCTACTCTCCCAGTACGGCCTTCTTGGCGGCTGCGGCCATGTTATCCAGATCTTCCTTGGTGGGATGGTCCTTCGCAGCAATCCAGTTGTCGAGCAGCATCTTATAGCGCGCGTTGTCGGGATCTTGCTCGAGCATGGCCTCGTAGCGCTGCTTGACCGCGGGACCCATCTTGCCCTGGCACATTGCCCAACCCACAAGCTCGGCATCCTCGGCCAAATTGGAGGTCACGCGATTGATAATCTGCTGATAATAGCTCTGGTCGGCGCCAAAACCGCAGGTACCAAAGAGGAAAACGCGCTTGCCGTGCAGAGCGGAGAGCAGCGCGGCAACCGAAGGCGTGCACGCGCCCTTGTCGCACCAAAAACCGACGAGCACCGTGTCGGCCGCGCAGGCGCCCTGCGCCTCGAGCGCAACCTGATCTGCATCCGCATCGTCGCTCAACGCCGCGGCATGGACAAACTCAACGCCCGCAGCCTGCAGAGCGCGCTTGATCGCGCCCGAAACCATCCTGGTATTACCGCTCTTGCTGTTAACCACCAAAGAGCACGTCATAGTCACGTTGCCTCGTTTCCCCCAAAACTAAAGCCACTAATGCAATTTATTAGATGAATATCTTAGTACTAACGTGACAGATGTAAACCACCGTCTGTCGATTGATTAATTTGCCCCACGGGCTTGCTCACTGGGCAAACTGACTGCGGTAGAGCTCGGCATAGAAGCCATCTGCCGCCAGCAGCTCGTCGTGCGTGCCACGCTCGATAATCTGGCCGTCGCGCATGACCAGAATGCAGTCGGCGTTGCGGATCGTCGACAGGCGGTGCGCCACCACAAAGCTTGTGCGACCGGCCATGAGCTCGTCGAATGCCGCCTGCACCTGCAGCTCGGTGCGCGTGTCGATACTCGAGGTCGCCTCGTCCAGCAGCAAGATAGCCGGGTCGGTGAGCATGACGCGCGCAATGCACAGCAGCTGCTTTTGGCCCTGGCTAAACGTGCCGCCGTCCTCGCCGATCACCGTATCGTAGCCGCTTGGCAGCTGCACGATAAACTTGTGCGCGTGCGCGCGCTTGGCGGCTTCGATAACCTGTTCGCGCGTGGCATCCGGGCAACCGTAAGCGATGTTTTCCGCCACCGTGCCCTCGAACAGCCAAGTGTCCTGCAGCACCATGCCAAAGGCACGACGCAGGCTTGCGCGCGTGTAGTCGCGCGAAGACCGGCCATCGACCATGATGCGGCCGGCATCGATATCGTAAAAGCGCAGCAGCAGGTTGATGAGCGTCGTCTTTCCGCAGCCCGTGGGGCCGACCAGGGCAAAGCGCATGCCGGGCTTGGCCTCGATGCAGATATCCTGCAGCAGCTTACGATCGGGCACATAGCTAAAGTCCACGTGTTCAAAGGTCACCTCGCCCTGCGGGGCGGCAAGCTCTATGGCGTCCGACGCGTCGGGCTCCTGCTCGCGTGCATCGAGCAGCGCGAACATGCGGCGCGCCGAGGCGTACGCGGTCTGGATCTGCGTAATGACGTTGGTGACCTCGTTGAACGGCTTGGTGTACTGGTTGGCGTAGGACAGGAAGATCTGCACGCCGCCCACCGTAAGCGCCGCGGGCACGCCCGTGATCACGCCCACGCAGCCGATCACAGCGACCACGGCATAGATGATGTTATTGATAAAACGCGTACCGGGGTTGGAGAGCGAACCCATAAACTGCGCGCGCTCACCTGCCGTATAGAGCTCGGCGTTGAGCGCGTCGAAGCGCGCTTGGGCGTTGGGGCCGTAGGCAAACGCATCCACCAGCTTTTGCTCGCCCACATACTCCTCAATATGACCGCCAAGCTGGCCTTGGATGCGCTGCTGTGCCGTAAAGCTCTTGTTGGAAAGCTTGGCGATGGCGCCGGCTGCAAAAATGGAAAGCGGCGTGACGAGTACCACCACGAGCGTCATGGTCAGGTTAATGGAGAGCATAAACGCGAGCGTGCCCACGATGGTGATAACGCCGGTGAAGAGCTGCGTGAAGCCCTGCAGCAGACCATCGCCCACCTGGTCGACGTCGTTGACTACGCGGCTCATAAGGTCACCGTGGGCATGGCTGTCGATAAAGCTGAGCGGCATACGGCTGAGCTTGTCGCTCGCCTCCACGCGCATGTCGCGCACCGTCTCGTAGGACAGACGGTTAACGCAGTAGCCCTGCAGCCACTGGAAGGCCGCAGCACCCATCACAACAATCGCGAGTTTGGTAACGAGCGGCAGCAGCGCATCGAAGTCCACTCGACCCGCCGCGACGATGAGGTCGATGCCCTCACCGATAAGGATAGGCGTGTAGAGCTGCAGAATCACCGAGATGGCGGCGCTCGCAAACGACGCCACAAACGAAATACGGTGCGGACGAACGTAGCCCATCAGGCGGCGAGTCACCGCACCCACGGGATAGCGCTCGGGATCGCCGGGCTGGCGCGGACCGTCACCCAGGTCGTTGAGGCTATCGTTGCCGGACACGTTGGCCGTCATCGTGGCGACCGAACCGGAAGAAGTATACGGATTCATTTAGCAGCCCTCCTTTGCGCAGACGGATGCGGGGGCGGTCGGAGCGGACGCGGGCGTCGTGCTCCCCTGCTGGCCCTCGAGCTCCTCGCGGCGCAGCTGCGACTGGCAAATCTCGCGATAGAGCTGGCAGGTCGTGTACAGCTCGTCATGCGTGCCCAGGCCCGCAACCGAGCCGTGGTCGAGTACGCAGATCATGTCGGCGTCGCGCACGGTCGAGACGCGCTGGCTCACAATGACGGTCGTGAGCGGCAGCCCGCCCTCGACGGCACCGCGCACGCTGCGCTCGCGAATGGCATGGCGAAGCGCCGCGTCGGTCTTAAAGTCGAGCGCCGACGCGGAGTCGTCCATGATCAGAACCTGCGGCGAGCCCACCAGGGCACGCGCGATGGTCAGGCGCTGGCGTTGGCCACCGCTGAAGTTCTTACCGCCCGCCTCGACCGGGGCATCGAGCCCCTGCGGCTTGTTGCGCACGAACTCGCTCGCTTGCGCCATATCGAGCGCTGCCCAGAGCTCCTCGTCGGTCGCCGACTCGTCACGCCAGGTCAGGTTGCTGCGGATTGTGCCGCTCACCAGCGATGCGCGCTGCGGAACGGTCGCGACCACATGGCGCAGCTGATCGAGCGGCCAGGTGCGCACGTCGGCGCCCATCACGCTCACGCTGCCGGTGCTCGCATCGTACAGGCGCGGGATGAGCGAGACGAGCGTGGACTTGCCGCTGCCCGTGCCGCCGATAATGCCGAGCGTTTTGCCCAGCGGCAGCTCCAGGGTCACATCGCTCACGGCATTTGCCGCGCCGGCGCCAAACGAGAAGCTCGCATGGTCAAAGCTCAGCGCAGGGACCGGAACAGCGCCACCCGTCAGGTCGCTCGGCTCAGGCAGCGCGACCGGCTGGTTGCCCTCGTCAGCGATGCTCGGCACGCAATTGAGCACCTCGTTGATACGCGACGCGCTGGCGCTCGCCTTGGTAAAGACCACGACCAGGTTGGCGACGTACACGATGGAGGTGAGCGTCTGCGTCATGTAGTTCACAAACGCCATGACCTGACCCTGCGTGAGCTCGCCCACGTTGACCTGGATGCCGCCCACCCACAGGATGGCGCACACGCCCAGGTTCATCACAAGAAACGTGACGGGATTAAGGATCGACGAGAGCTTGCCCACCGCGATGGCAGTATTGGCCTGGTCATCGGCGGCTTGGGCAAAACGCTCGCGCTCGTGGTCCTCACGCACAAAGGCGCGAACAACGCGGGCGCCCGAAAGCCCCTCGCGGCAGATAAGCGCGATGCGGTCGAGCTTTGCCTGCAGCTGCCTGTAATACGGGATACAGCGCGCCATGACAAACCAAAACACCAGGCCGATAGCGGGCGTGCAGATCAAGAAGATCATGCCGAGCTTAAGGTCGATGGCAAGGGCCGCGCACATAGAGCCCACCGCCAAGAAGGGCCAGCGGATGAGCATGCGTACGCCCAGCGCCACAGCGAGCTGCACCTGGTTGACGTCGTTGGTGATGCGGGTGATAAGCGACGGCGTGCCAAAGCGGTCGAGTTCGGCATAGCTCAACTTGTTGATGTGCTGGTAGAGCGCACCGCGGATATCGGTGCCCATGCCCTGCGAGGTGAGCGCCGCCATCTTTTGGCAGACGAGCGTAAACGAGATGCCGATCACAGCCATGGCGCCAAGTACCATGCCGTAGTGGATAACGGCGTTGACATCGTGTGCGCCAATACCCTTATCGATCATCTGGGCAATCACCAGCGGCGTCAGCAGGTCAAAGATCACTTCGATCAACTTGCACGCAGGGCCAATCACCATATACCGGCGAAACTTACCACCAAAACGCCTGAGCAACTCAATCATAAAAAGGCGCTCCCTATCATCATTCACACTCAATTCGAATCATGATAGTACGGTGAGCCCAAAAGAAGCGTAAACAACTCGTCATTTCTAATGGGATTCGATTTCCAAAGAAGCGGAAAGGCACGCGCACACCCAGCCAGTGTCGGGTCGACCGCCTGATATACTTACATTAGTGCTACCAAGTTAGTCGCCGACCCTTGAAATGAGGTGCCGAGATGAACGACATTCTCGCAAGAAGAGCAAGACGAGCAACCGTGGGCATCGCCCTTTCCGCGGCACTTGTCGCGGGAATCGCCCCCGCAACGGCGATCGCGGCAGAAACCAGTTCCCCCACCGGTGCGGCCGTTTCGCAGACGAGCGCCACCAGCGGCAATTCGGGCACCCTGCAGACGGAAGATGCGGCCGCCGCAAAAGAAAAAGCGTATGCAGCCATGCAGGAAGCGCTCAAAAACCTCGAGGCCGCAAAAGACGCCGCAAGTCCCGAGAAAATTGCGAGATTCAATGATGACATTGCCCGTTTTCAAGAGCTCCGCGACAAGATGGCGGCGCAAGCCGTCGAAGAGAGGGAACCCCTTCCCGCCATGCAAGCGGACATCGATGCAGGCCAAGCCAAATACGACGGGGCCATCAACCGGGTAAGCGAGCTCCAAGCAGAATTAGACAAGAAACTTGAGATGCTTAAGACACTCGAAGCACTCGGCTACGAGGAGTTTGTCGAAACTACTAAACAGCAAATAAGGCAGTTGCGCAGTGAGATCATAACGGCAAAAGCGCAAGTAGGCCATTGCGAAGAGGAGCTCCGCGAGTTCCAGCTCCGCCTCAGAAATCAGGAAAGACGAGTTAATAACTGTGAACGTGCTGTAGAGAAATATAAAGCCAATATCGACCAGTTCACAGCCTGGCGAGATGCGCTCCTCGACAATTTGAAAAAAGCGCAAACGGCTTATGACGACGCCTGCAAGGCATACGAAGAGGCGAAAGCCGCGGCAGACAAGGCCACCTCGCCCGAGATAACGCAACCGACCGAGACGACGCCTCCCTCCAACTCGGCGCAACCGGCCGAGACGGCACAGCCCGCCAGCTCGCCCGCGACCGGCAAAAATACCCCGCCAAGCTCCACCAAACAGGCGAACTCGAGCAGCGGCAAGCAAGCAGATACGACCGCCGGCAAGCTCGCGAACACGGGCGACACAGCGCCGAGCGCAATCACACTCGCAGCAGTCGCCGCCGCAGGCCTCGGAATAACCGCCACAGCCACACGCCGCATCAAGAACTCAAAATAGCTGCCAGCGGTTATTGTCTTCGCCAATCCACAAGCCAAGAGACAAAAAGAGGCCCGTTTCCCCAACCCAGGGAAACGGACCTCTTTACTTGAAAAAACAAATGGTAATGCCGCCGTCTCTTGAACCACGCAGCCATCAATGCCCAGACAACACCAGCAAGCCGCGTTCCTTAAGGGATAGATTTAATGGCTGTTAATCAAGGGGTATACGCGCACGCCCGATCAATGGCGGGCAAACCGCCTGATATACTTACATTAGTGCTACCAAGTTAGTCGCCGACCCTTGAAATGAGGTGCCGAGATGAACGACATTCTCGCAAGAAGAGCAAGACGAGCAACCGTGGGCATCGCCCTTTCCGCGGCACTTGTCGCGGGAATCGCCCCCGCAACGGCGATCGCGGCAGAAACCAGCGCCCCCACCGGTGCAGTTGCCTTGCAGACGGAAGATGCGGCCGCCGCAAAAGAAAAAGCGTATGCAGCCATGCAGGAAGCGCTCAAAAACCTCGAAGCCGCAAAAGACGCCGCAAGTCCCGAGAAACTTGCGGAAATCGATGATGACATTGCCGCATTTCAAGAACTCTACGACATGGTGGTGGCGGAAGCCGCCAAACGGAGGGAACCCCTTCCCGCCATGCAAGCGAACGTCGATGCAGCCCAAGCCAAATACGATGAGGCCCACAACCGGACAAGCGGCCTTCAGGCAGAATTAGATAAGGCACTTGAAGCACTCGGCGACGAGGAGCCCAGCACAGCTATTAAGGAGCAAATAAAGCAGTTGCGCAGTGAGATCATGTCGGCAGAAAGGCGAGAAGAATCTTGTGAAGATGATCTTCACCGCTACCAACGCCGGCTCGAAAGCCAGGAAAAACAGGTTCAGTATTTCGAAAGTGAGGCAGAGGAAGCTAAAGCCCACATCGACGAGGACATAGCCAAGCGAAATGCGCTCCTTAGCGATTTGGAAAAGGCGCAAGCGGCCTATGACGACGCCTGCAAGGCATACGAAGAGACAAAGGCCGCGGCAGACAAGGCCACCTCGCCCGAGATAACGAAACCCGCCGAGACGACAAAACCCTCCAGCTCAGCGCAGCCGGCCGAAACGGCACAGCCCGCCAGCTCGCCCGCGACCGGCAAATACGCTCCATCGAGCTCCACCAAGCAGGCGAACATGAGCAGCGGCAAGCAAGCAGATACGACCGCCGGCAAGCTCGCGAACACGGGCGATGCAGCGCCGAGCGCAATCGCACTAGCAGGAATCGCCGCCGCAGGCCTCGGAATAACCGCCACAGCCACACGCCGCCTCAAGAACTCAAAATAGCCGCCAGCGGCTATTGTCTTCGCCAATCCACAAGCCCAGAGACAAAAAGAGGCCCGTTTCCCCAACCCAGGGAAACGGGCCTCTTTAACTGCAAAAATTCAAGCAACAGCACCGCCGCCTCTTGAAGCACATCGCCACCGCGCTCCAAACAACGCCAACGAGCAGCAAAAGACACGGGATTAAATTATTCAGATAAATGTGACCCTTCAGGTGGTTTTGGTCGGCTACCCGCGAGTGCCGGCAGGGCGCTTGGTAGTCGAGCGATCCCGCAGGCAAAGCCGAGGACCAGCGAGACACCAAGCGCCCTGCCGGCACTCGCGGGTAGCCGCGGCACCAAAAAGCGCCTGCGCACTCGATGGATTCGGATGCCCG
>NZ_JBDMGT010000052.1:0-7831 GCF_039752775.1 Collinsella aerofaciens
GGGTATCGGGTTCCCATATTCATCCGTACATGTACGGATGAATATGGGAGGTGTTCGGATGAAGTTGATATTCAAGGCTGGCGGGCCGACATCTACCGTTCGCCAGCCCGATGGTCCCCGGGGCGGGGAGAGCGCTATAATGCATTTTGCATCTTGGATTGTTACTCCTGTGTGGAGGCATGCCCAAGAGCAATACAACACGGATTGTTACGTAAGGCATGACCGCAATAGCACTGCTATTGGCTATCATGCCTTTTTCTGTGAGTGTTCTTGAAAGGAGGTTCACCATGCTTGCAATTAAAAAGCTTAACAACAACGCGGTTCTTTGCCGTGACGGACAGGGGCGAGATGTCATCGCCATGGGCAGGGGCGTCGGTTTCGGCGGAGATTTTCCTCGAGAGCTCCCTCTTTCTAAAATCGAGCATACGTTTTACGACATTGATCCTAAAGGACAAGATGTCATGAGGGATCTTCCCTCGGATATCGTGATGTTTGCGGCGAAAGTTATGGACATCGTTGCCAACGAACTGCCCTACGACCTCTCAACCAATGCGACGCTGTTCATGGCTGATCACCTGTCGTTTGCCGTTGCGCGAGCCCAAAAGGGGGTCCGCATCGCGATGCCTCTTGCCTATGAAGTGCGGGAGACGTATCCGAAGGAATACAAGGCTGCCCAGTTTATCGTCATGCGACTCGAGAAGGAGCTCGGAGAGCGGCTTCCCAAGGATGAGATTGCCAGTATTGCGATGAATCTCGTGAACGCACGGGTTGTTGAAGCCGTCAAAGCCACGGCCGAGCCCACAAAGCAGTTCGACGATATGCTCGAGGACGTTATCGAGATTCTCGAAAGCGATTTCCGCATTATTGTCGACCGCGATTCCTTTGATTTCACCCGCTTCGCCACGCATCTGCGGTACCTGTTCAAGCGCATTCAAGCCGGCGAGTCGCTGAACAGCGCCAACATGCAGATGTACAAGAACTTTCGTGAGGAGTTTCCGCAGTTGGCAGAGTGCGTGAAGCATATCGGTTCCTATTGTCGTGAAACGTGGGACGCCACGCTCTCCGAGGAGGAGGAACTCTATCTGATGATCCATCTCAACCGGATCATCTCCAAAAAAGGATTGTAACCCATAGCCATTCGGGGCATGACCTTTGCCGATTCGAACAGTAAGCCAAGATTGTGCAAAGGAGCCAATGATGGCAAATTACAAAAAGGTGGCAGAGCAGATTCTCTCCACTGTGGGCGGGGCGGAAAACGTGGCTTCGGTTACGCATTGCATGACGCGCCTGCGCTTCAGCCTCAAGGATGAAAGCCTCTCGAATGATGAGAAGCTTGAGGACATCTCGTCTATCATCAGCGTCGTGCACGCCGGAGGGCAGGTGCAGCTGGTGATCGGGCCCACGGTCGACAAGGTCTACGACGAGGTTTGTAAGCAGGGCGGATTCGAGGTCACGGTATCGATTGACGAGGAACTCGATGGCCCTCAGCTTAGCTGGAAGGAGCGCTTGGCGCCCAAGCACCTCTTCAATCAGCTGCTCGATGCCGTGAGCGGCGCTATCACCCCGATTCTTCCGATCTTTTGTGTCGCCGGTATCTTCAAGATGCTCGTTATTCTGTTTGGGCCCGAAGGCGCCGGTTTTATGTCCGAAACGAGCGACCTGTATCGGATCCTTTCCCTGGTGGGCGATGCGGCGTATTACTACTTCCCGGTGTTTGCCGCCTATAGCTCGGCTAAGAAGTTCAAAACGAGTCCTGTGCTGGCACTGCTCATCGCTGTTGTGATGATTTATCCCGACATGCTCGCTATTGTTGAGGACGGAAAGCCTTTCAGCGTCTTCGGCATCCCCATGCAGCTCGTCAACTACACCCAGGCTGTTCTTCCGGTCATCTTGATCACCTGGGCCCAGTCCTATGTTGAGCGCTTCTTTAAGAAGATCTCGCCTGATATGTTGCGCGTTCTGATCGTACCCGTGGGTACGGTGCTCGTGATGTTGCCGGTCGCGCTGTGCCTCTGCGGCCCTGCCGTCCAATTTGTCATGGGCCTTGTGGCCGATTTCATCATTTGGCTCGCCTCTGTTGCCGGTCCCGCTGCGACCGCGGTTATCGGCGCATTCTGGAATCTGATCATCGCCACCGGCATGCACGTGCCGATCTATACCGCCATATTGCCCGCCGCGCTCCAGAACGGTTACGACGCCATCTTATACCCCGGCGCCGCGGTTGTAGCCTACACCACGCTTGCCATCGCGCTCGCCTATGGCCTGCGCGCTAAGGACAAGGAGAATCGAGCCACGGGCTGGAACTTGTTCATCACCTATGCCTTCGGTCGCGTGAGTGAGCCCATCATCTACGGCATCCTGTTTCGCGACAAGAAAGCTCTTGCCTGGAACATGATTGGTGGTGCTGTCGGTGGTCTGCTGGTAAGCCTTCTTCATGCCAACGTCTATATCTTCACTGGCGTTGGTTTCCCATGGATGAACGTGCTCATGTTTGCTCAGGATATCATCCCCGGCACCATCGGGTGTCTTGCTGGCGGTGCCGTGACGTTTGCGTTGGCGATGGTTTTTGGATTTGAAGGACAGGAGAAGATGCCGTTGAAGTCCAAGAGCGGCGATTCTGAGGCTGTTGAATCCGTCGAGGCATAAGAGGCTACTGCACAAATATGCTCCCCAGCCGTTGCGCGGTCCGACCCCTTGGCCGCGCAACGGTACTGTGCTGTTGCACGGCACTTGCCGAGTCCGTTGCGTTCGACAGCGTGGGCCGGGAATTTGATAGAAAGGACGACACCATAATGTTTAGAGAAGATTTTTTATGGGGCGGGGCTCTGGCTGCAAACCAGTGCGAGGGAGGATGGAACGAAGGCGGTCGCGGTTTAGCCAATTCCGACATGCTGCCGTTTGGCGATCAACGCATGGACGTCATGCGGGGAGACCTTGATCCGCGTGCGTTGGCACCCGACAGCTTCTATCCCGCTCGCAAAGGCATTGATTTTTACCATAGGTACAAGCAGGATATTGAACTGTTTGCCCAGATGGGTTTTAAATGCCTGCGCTTATCGATCGCCTGGAGCCGCATTTTTCCCAAAGGAGACGAAGCCGAGCCCAATGAAGAAGGCCTTGCCTTTTACGAGGATGTTTTTAGGACGTGCCGCGCGCATGGCATTGAGCCTTTGGTGACGCTCAACCACTATGATGTCCCCATGCATCTCGTCGATGCGTATGGCGGATGGCGCGATCGCAGGTTGGTCGACCTGTTCGATCGATATTCGCGTACCGTGTTCGAGCGCTATCGGGGATTGGTCAATTATTGGCTGACCTTTAACGAGATCAACATCATGACGCAGGCGTGCTTTATGGCGGCGGGGATCATCTTCGAGCAAGGGGAGAATCGCTATGCAACGGTTCACACGGCCGTGCACCATGTATTGGTTGCGAGTGCCCGTGCGGTCGGGGCGTGTCATGAACTGTGCCCCGGGGCGAAGATCGGTTGCATGCTCAACGCAGGTGTCTTCTATCCGGCTACATGTGATCCGGACGATGTGCTGGCTGCGCAGGCTGAGAATCGCAGCCATTACATGTTTACCGACGTCCAGGTGCGCGGTGCGTACCCGAGCTATGTTCTCAAGGAATACGCCCGCCATGGTTTTGAGGTGCCCTATCGGGATGATGACCGCGAAGTACTGGCTGCAAACCTGGTCGATTTCGTCTCGTTTTCGTATTACTCGACGCGCGTCGCAAAAGCGCATGCGGAAGGTCAGTTCGATTCGAACCTTCTTCGCTCGGCGCCTAATCCGTATCTAAAACAGGAGCCTTGGGGGAGGTTTATCGACCCCAAAGGGCTGCGCGTCACCATGAATGAAATCTGGGATCGCTATCAAAAGCCGCTGTTCATCGTCGAAAACGGTTTGGGTGCTCCTGATGTGCCGGAAGATTCGGGTGAAATAGAAGACGACTATCGAGTTGAATACCTGCGGGCCCACATCGAGGCGATGAGGGAGACCGTCGAGCTCGACGGGGTGGAACTCATGGGATATACCTGTTGGGGCCCGATCGATTTGGTTTCGGTCGCCACAGGACAGATGCGTAAGCGCTACGGGTTTATCTATGTCGATCGAGACGATAGCGGTGCGGGCTCGTTTGAGAGACGTAAAAAGAAAAGCTTCGAATGGTACCGACGCGTAATAGCAAGCAATGGCGAAGACCTTGCGTAATAACGTTAAGATGGACAAATGCGCCCGTTGGGGGAATAGTCGCGCCACTTTGCTTGACAACAGGCTAAACTAGCTAATAAACATTTACTCTTCTGTTTAGATTGAATTTGCGGTCGTTTAGTTGCCGAGCCACGGGGCGGTCAAGCCACGATGCTCGGCCGCGACCGATGCTAGGGGGAATGATGGCTAAAGCAAGCGTCCGCGAGATCAGCCGCATTACCGGCTTTTCGCCCGCAACCGTGTCCAACGCGCTCAACCGCAAGCGCAGCGTGAGCGAGGAGACCGCCAAGGTCATCCTGGAGTGTGCGCAGTCGCTCGGCTACCAGCAGTCGACGCAGCTCGAGAGCATCCAGTTTGTGCTTGCGCGCAAGACGGCCGCCATCCTGGACGAGAGCACCTTCCATCCCGCGGTCATCGAGGGCGTGGAGCGCCAGGCGCGTCGCCACGGCATGAGCACGAGCTTTGTCACGCTCGACTTTAGCGATCTTGACGCTGTGCGCCCGCAGGTCGAGGGCCTGATCGCCGATCCGTCCGCCGCTATCGTGCTGATGGGTACCGAGCTGGGCGAGGAGGACTACGCCCTGTTCGCCAACGCCGCCGCCCACCTGATCGTGCTCGACGGCTGGAGCGATCGCCAATACTTTGATGCCGTGGTCATTGCCAACACCGATTCGGTACTGCGCGCCGTGGACTACCTTATCGAGAAAGGTCACAAGCAAATCGGCTATCTGGCGGGCGACCTTCGCATCCGCAACTTTAAGGACCGCGAGCGCGGCTATCGCCAAGCGCTTGAGGATGCGGGCCTCGAGGCCAATCCGGCATGGCGTGTCACGCTGGGCACCACGCTCGAGGGCGCTTATCGCGATATGGGCGCGTGGCTCGACAGCGTCTCGCACGACGACCTGCCGACGGCTTTCTTTGCCGAAAACGACGTGCTCGCCGTGGGTGCCATGCGCGCGCTCAACGAGCACGGTATTCGCGTGCCCGAGGATGTCTCGATCATCGGCTTTGACGACCTGTCGTTGGGCGCCTTTTCCAACCCGCCGCTCACCACGGTGCACGTTCCCAAGCACGAGGTGGGCGAGATCGCGGTGCGCCGCCTGGTGGGCAACATCCGCAATCCCAAGAGCTATACCTGCAAGACGGCCGTATCGACCTATTTTGTCGAGCGCCAAAGCGTGCGCGAGATCTAGTCGGAACGGCGCCAGACCCCAGAGCGGAAAAGTCCTTCTAGATTACCTAGAATGATTTTTCTGGGACGGGGATTTAAAACTCATTGATCCCCGTCCCGGGTAGCTCATTTGGGACGGGGCTTTTTTGACTGGTATGATTGGTGCGACCATTCGAACCAGCTAAAAGAGCCCCGTCCCAATTTAACTACCGAGAGGATCTGCCATGGAGCGCATCGCGAGTTTTTCCGTTGACCATCTGCTGCTTGAGCCCGGCGTGTATGTGAGCCGCATCGACCGCGATCCGGCGACCGGCGCCGCCGTCACCACTTTTGACCTGCGCCTGACCACGCCCAATAAGGAGCCGGTTATGAACACGGCCGAATGCCACACCATCGAGCACTTGGGCGCGACGTTCCTTCGCAATCATGCCGAGTGGTCGAGCCGCATTGTCTACTTTGGTCCCATGGGCTGCCGTACGGGCTTTTACCTCGTCGTGTTTGGCGAGGTGACGAGCGAGGAGATTCTGCCGCTCGTGCGTGAGCTGTTCGAGTTTGTCGCTGGCTTTGAGGGCGATATCCCCGGTGCCGCTCCCGAGGAGTGCGGTAACTACCTGGACCAGAACCTTCCCATGGCAAACTGGCTCGCGCGCCGCTACCTCGACCGCGACTTGGCCGATATCGACGAGAATCACCTGCACTATCAGCAGGCGTAAGGCTGCTTGCAGGAATAACGTTTGTGCCAGAAGCGCTCCCGCTCTTTGCGGAGCGCTTTTTTATGCCGAGTGCTCAAAACAGAACAAGATTGTTCTAGAATGTTCATACTGTCACACAAACGAACAGGAGCGAACATGCATATCTACTCTGTCTCTGATCCCGAGTTCAAGTCCTATGGCAACGTTTGGGATAACGTTCCGTCCGAGCTTACGTCGCCCGTGCTCGAGGCACTTGCCTCCACGCCCATCCCCGAGGGCAGCAAGTATGTGGCCTCCGCGCCCGAGCTCGAGGGTGTCATGGATGCCGATAAGCTGGGCTTTCTCATGTTTGGCGGTCGTCCCTTCCAGCTGGGCTGGTGCAACGGCCACAACACGCGTCTCAACTGCCTGGAGTACCACCGCGCGAGCGAGTTCAACCTGGGCGCCCGCGACTTTATCCTGCTCGTGGCGCATCGCTGGGAGATCGAGGACGGCAAGCTCGATACCGCGTGCGTCAAGGCGTTCCGCGTGCCGGCCGGCACGCTTGTTGAGGTTTTCAACACCACGCTTCACTACACGCCCTGCATGGTCGACGACGGCGGCTTCCAGGTGATGGTGGCGCTGCCCGCCGGCACCAACGGCCCGCGCCCCGAGGCTGCAGCCGACATGCCCACGGCTGGCGACAGCTACTGCTACTGGAAGGCCGACAAGTGGGTTCTCTGCCATGCTGACAGCCCCAAGGCTGCCGAGGGCGGCTACGTAGGTCTCATCGGCAAGAACCTCGACATCGCCGTGGACTAGCGCATCGCCCCAAACCACCACAAAGGTGCCTGTCCCCTTTGCGGTGGTTTGGGGCGGGCGGATATCGGGAAGTGCCGGACGGGGGAGGCTGCCGGGCGCCTTGCCGTCTGCGGATTTTGGGACATGTGGCCCGCTTTTTGGGCCCACCTGTCGGTACACTAAAAGCACTATGGGTACCCGCGAGCGACATATCGGCCACGCGGCCGCCCGATCCGCACCCGTGGCGGATCCCAGGGGCGGCAGGCTCTTCGCCATGCCGCGATTCCTTGTTGGCATAACACATCAGGTGTACCGTCACCGCGTCTTTGCTATCGCCGGTGCCATCACCGCGCTGTTCCTCATGCTTTTGGCAGTCTTGCCGGCGCTGTTCGCCTTCGACCCCAAACTTTCTAACACCGTGCCCGCCTATAGCGAGGCGTCCGAAGAGGTCGTGGATGCGCTCGTCCATTCGAGCTCTCTGCCGTTGCTTGTCGCCGCAATTGTATTTTCGATCTGGGGCGTATCGGTCTATCTTCGCTGTTTGGACTATGTGTTGCGCCGCCGCCTTGTTGCCATTGCCACCATTTGCACCCTGTGGATGATCGAAGTCATTCTCAAGTACAAGTCGTTCACGCCGTTCTATGCCACCGTGCTGTGGTACCTGTACTACGTGCCCATGACGCTCATTCCGCTGCTCTACCAGTTGTGTGGTCTGCGCCTTGCGGGCCTGGAGCAACACCGCCTGGGTCGCCGCTACTGCGCTGCGCTGTGGATTGTGGCCATCCTGCTTATCGGATTTGTGCTCACCAACGATTTTCACCAGCAGGTCTTCCGCTTTGACCGTACAAGCGACACCTGGAGCAACGACTACACGTACGGCTGGGGATATTTCGCCGTCCTGGGGGTGCGGACGATTTCTTGGACCGCGCCTAGGCGTATCCAAGCTTCCTGCGGTACTCCATCGGGCTCAGCCACCC
>NZ_JBDMGT010000053.1:0-7247 GCF_039752775.1 Collinsella aerofaciens
ACGTCGACGCCGATCCGAACATGACGCTGTAGCTGGTACGGCGCGGTCCCCGGACGGAGGGGCCGGATATAAGGTTTCCTGCTCTACAGTCCTGCGCAAGACGAAGGCCACATTAAGTGGCCTTCTTTGCGTGCGGAACTCGCGATAAACCTTATATCCGGCCCCTCCGTCCGGGGACCGCGCCGTACCAGCTACAGCGTCATGTTCGGATCGGCGTCGACGTCGAACGGCGAGATTTCACCTCGGTCGAATTTACGGCGAGCGACCTCCGCGATCATGGCGGCGTTATCGGTACAGGCAGACAAGGGCGGCACCGTTACGCGAATCCCCTGACGCCCAAGCTTCTTGATCATCATCTCGCGCAGATGCGGGTTGGCCGAGACGCCGCCACCGATGCAGTATTCCTTGCATCCGGTAGCGTGCAATGCGTTTTTGGCCTTCTTGTACTGCACGTCAAAGACAGCTGCCTCAAACGAAGCTGCCAGATCGGGCAGGTGAATCGTGCGCCCGGCCTTGGTCTCCTGTTCAATGTAGAGCGTCACAGCGGTTTTAAGGCCCGAAAGCGAGAAGCGATAGTCTCCCCTGCTGTTAAGCGCACGGGGGAAATCGATCGCCTTGGGGTTGCCCGTCTCGGCCAGCTTGGAAATGATGGGGCCACCGGGATAGCCCAGACCCAACGCCTTGGCTACCTTGTCGAAGGCCTCGCCCACAGCGTCGTCGAGCGTCTCACCGAGCACCTCGTAGTCGCCCCACGCCTTCACGTGCACGAGCATGGTGTGCCCACCCGAGACAAGCGTGAAGATAAACGGCGGTTTGAGGTCGGGTTGCGCCAGCAGGTTGGCAAACAGGTGCCCCTCCAGATGGTTGACGCATACGAGCGGCTTACCGGCAGCGTAGGCAAAGCCTTTGGCAAAGGCAACGCCCACCACGAGGGCGCCCACCAGGCCCGGACCCTGTGTCACGCCCACGGCGGCAAGCTCGCTGGGAGCAATGGCTCCACCCTCAAGACCAAGCGATGCTGCGGCATCCTCGAGCGCCGCATCCACGACACTCACAATCACCTCAACGTGTTTGCGCGAGGCGATCTCGGGCACCACGCCGCCAAAGCGGGCATGAAAATCAATCTGTGTCGACACCTGGTTGGCCAGCATATTGCCATCCGCATCGATAATCGCCACGGCCGTCTCGTCGCAGGAACTCTCGATAGCGAGCACCAGGCGGCGGCGCTCAATTTCGGCGCGCTCCCCCTCGGAGCGCCCAGGCGCAGGCAGCGGCCATACGCGTTGCTCGGCTGCCGTCGGCTCGGGCGAGGCGTTATCGACCGGAAGTACGAGGGGAAGTGGGGCCGTCATGACGATGGCGTCTTTGCCGACACCGTAGTAGCCACGACGACGACCCACCTCGGTAAAGCCCAGAGCGGCATAGAGCGCAATCGCGCCCTCGTTGCCGTCCTCGACCTCGAGCGAAGCCGTGGTGCAGCCGAGCATCTGGGCATCATAGCTCACATGCGACAGCAGCTTGCGGGCAATGCCCTCACGGCGATGTGCCGAGTCGACGGCGACATCCAGAATCTGCACATCACCGTCCACGACCATACCGCCGGCAAGGCCCAGCAGCTTGCCGTCGTCGTGTGCCACCCACCAACTACGCGGCGCAGCGACGTCCTCGCCCAGTTCGGACAGGAACATGCCCGGCGTCCACGCCTCGTGTCCGGCACCTTCAAAGCAGGCAGCCTCTAGCGCGCTCGCGCCCTCGGCATCCGCCGCGCCCATGGGACGGAACTGCAGATGACGACCGGCGAGCTCATCGGCAACGCCCGTAATTTCGCTCTGCGCACTCTCGGCAAGACCAAGACGCTTGCGCTCGTTTTCCTCGGCATCCGAAAGGCGCGTGTAAATCGGCAGGACGCGAGCCGGATCGCCGTCACCCGCAGCGTGCGCGAGCAGCAAGCCCTCGCCCGAAGGCCACCACAGGTCGCGCTCCACGCAGCGGGCGGTCTCGTCCTCACCCAGCAGCTTGCCATAGCGCACGAGACCGTCACCGGTCAGCTGAACCTGGTCCCAGTCCGCTGCTCGGCGCCACTCATCGAGCGCCACGGCGGCCTTGACCACGTGTTCGCGCTCAAATTGACGCTCGGGACCCTCATCGCCCAGCATATATAGTGCCGGATATACCTCACCGCGCATGGCATCGGCCAAGATACCAAGCTTGCCGCGCACGCCAGCCTTCCACGCCGTCCAAGCGCAAGCGTCGAGCGTCGACACGCCCAGCAGCGGAACATTGGCACCGCGCGCGAGGCCCTTGGCAGTGGAGATGCCGATGCGCACACCCGTAAACGACCCCGGGCCGCGGCCGACCACGTAGCAACCAACATCGCTGCGATCCAGACCGACTTGAGCCAGCACGCCATCAACGGTATTCACGAGCTCAACGTTGGCGTGACGGCGACACATGTGGTCGCCACTCACGAGCTTCGTCTCGCCCGTCTGCCCATCAATCCAGCTTGCCGCGCAGGCAAGCATGTCGGTCGAGGTATCGAGCGCCACCACCAGCGCGTTGTCGTTATGCAAGCTCATCTTGTACAGCCTTATCAATCAAATGGGAAAGCTCCATTGCGCGGTCACCGTGCGCCTCGAGCGTTATCGTTCGCACATCACTGTCGCCCTCATCACGCTTGAGCGTCACCGAAAGATACTCATCCGTCAGCTCGTCTTGGAATTGTTCGCCCCATTCCAGCAGGCAAGCACCCTCATAGCCCAGCACATCGAAAATGCCCGTATCCTCGAGCTCGTAGGCATGCTCCAGACGGTATAGATCAAAGTGAAACAGCGGAATACGGCCTTGATCATGAACGGCCATGAGCGCAAACGTAGGACTCGTAACCATATGCTCATCGCCCAGCCCGCGCGAGACGCCCTTGGTAAAGTGAGTTTTGCCCACTCCCAGGCCACCGGTCAGGATGAGCACATCGCCGTCCTCAAGGCACGGTGCAATTAGCTCGCCAAAGTACTCCGTATCGGCAGCGCAAGTCGTTTTGTAAGTACCTACCCCCAGGCGCTCCAGGGACATATATGCTCCTTATTATTCCGAGGCGTCCTCTGGTGCGGGATGTCGCTCCAGATAATCGCCCAGCATCTTAAAGTCTTCCTCCAGCAGCTCCTGCCACGCCGGATTGCGCAGCGCTGCTGCCGGATGAAAAGTGGGCATTACTACAAAATGCCCCATCTGGTGGAACCTGCCGCGCAGCTTAGTAATGCCAATCTCGGTCTTAAGCACAAAGTGCGTCGCGGGGTTGCCGAGCGTCACGATAATATCGGGCCAGATGCTTCGAATCTGCTCACGCAAAAACGGCGAGCAAGCCAGCACTTCCTCGGGACGCGGATTGCGGTTTCCCGGCGGGCGGCACTTAAGCACGTTGGCAATGTAGACGTCTTCGCGTTTGAGCCCCGCCAGCGACAAAATGCCGTTGAGGTCCTCGCCTGCCGCCCCCACAAAGGGCTCGCCCTGCAAATCCTCGTTGCGACCCGGCGCCTCACCGATAAACATGACGCGAGCGCGGGGGTTTCCCACGCCAAACACGATATTGTGACGCGACTGGTAGAGCTGGCAGAGGTGACAATCGCCCAGAACGGCCTCAATTTCCTCGAGTGCGACCTCACGTGGCGCCTGATGGCTATGACCGGGGATGTGCATGACGCCCATAGCGGCTCCTACACGTAGACCTTGTCGAGACGCATGCCAAAGCCGCAGGCGACCTCGTAGTTAATCGTTCCGCGCAGTCGGGCCATCTCGTCCATAGTGATCTCGGCATCGCCATCGCGGCCGACAATGATCATCTCGTCACCATACTCGGCCTCGGGAATCTCGTGTGCCGGGTTGGACTGAATGGCGACCATAAACTGGTCCATGCAGATATTGCCAACCTGATGCACGCGCTCGCCGCGATACAGCACATCCATACGATTGGAAAGCGTACGCGATAGGCCATCGGCATAACCGATCGGCAGCGTACAGATCTGAACGCGCGTACGCGGTACGCGGTAGGTAAAACCGTAGCCCACGCCCTCACCCATCGCAGGGTGCGCCACGCGCGTCACACGCGCATGGACGCTCATAACGGGATCAAGCTGCATCACGCGGCCACTCAGCTCGCACGGCTGCATGCCATACAAGCCAACGCCGGCGCGGATCATATCAAAATGCATCGAGGGGTCGAGCATCGAGGACGGCGTGTTGGCGCAGTGCACGATACCGCACTCAAAACCCGCATCCTTAATGGCCTGAACGGCCTCGGTAAAGCGCTGGCACTGCAGCTTGTAGTCCCAGCCCGAAGGTTCATCGGCCGTGGCGAAGTGCGTAAATACGCCGTCGCACTGAATACCGCGATGAAAATTTATACCGCGGACAAAGTCGACAACCTGCGTGTAGTGAACGCCGATACGATTCATGCCCGTCTCGATGGCGAGATGATACTTGCCCACTTTGCCCGCCGCGACGGCACATTCGCCATACGCAAGAGCAAAGTCAGACGTATAGACCGAGGGCATGATATCAAACTCGAGCAACGTCGGAATGGCCTCGATAGGCGGCTCGCTTAGGATGAGGATGGGTTTCGTAATCCCGCCCTGTCGGAGCTCAACGCCCTCGTTAACCGTCGCCACGGCAAACATGTCGGCACCGGCCGAATACATGATCTTGGCGCACTCAACAGCTCCATGACCATAAGCATCGGCCTTGACCACGCAGCACAGGCGCTGACGTGGATTCAGCAAGTTCTTATAGGCCCTCGTGTTGCGACGGAGCGCCCCGCGGTCGATCTCGACCCAGGACCAGCGCGTCAAATCGGCTTTATTCATGATTAGTCATCCGACCCTTCGTCCATGATTCCCAGATCTTCGAGCGCATCCTTTGCCGCCAGCTCCATGGCAGGACCGATCAAGTCGATAAGATCGGTCGCGATGACGCTCTTCTCACCATACTCCGTCGCCGCGGCAAAACCGGCGTAGCTGTGAAGTGCGACGGCGTACGAATACAGCAACTCCCAACGATCCATCTCGTCGCGCATGGTGGCAAGCGTGCCGGCCAAAATACCCGCGAGAACATCACCCGAACCGGCAGTTGCCAGAGAAGCCGGACCCGAGAGCGGCAGCAGCACACGCTCAACGCCACAGATAGCCGTCGTCGGCCCCTTGGCAATGACCACCAGATTGTCGGAGCCTGCAGCCCAGACAACCTTCTGCGCGGCCGCAATCGCGGTACCAAGGTCGTTCACCTCGTCACCGGCAACCAGACGCGAAAGCTCACGATAGTGCGGCGTCATAACCAACGGCTGCTCGCGACGATACATCTCGGGATTACTATCAATACCGTCAATGGCAATCTTAGCAAGGCAGTTGAGTGCATCGGCGTCCAAGATAAGCGGCACATCAAGCTCGAGCAAGCCCGAAACCACCTGCATAGCGCCGGCAGATGTCGTCATACCGGGACCGCACAGTACACAGCTGTACTTCTTTGCAATCTCGCACACAGTCATGCGCGCAGCGGCGCCAAAGGAGCCGCGGGAATCAGACGGAATAGCAAAGACGGGAATCGAAGGAAGTGCCATGCGAATAAGATTGGCGCAGGCGTCAGGAGCCGCGACTGCCACGTAACCAGCACCCGCGCGAGCTGCAGACTTGGCCGCCATAATGGCAGCACCAGGATATTGCGCAGATCCGGCGACAATAAGCACAGAGCCACGGGAATACTTATCGATATTCGTAGGTAGTGGAGCAAAGTAATCAACTAAGTCACCGGGCTCGACAATCTCGGCGGCGTGGTCGACATCATCGATGACCTCGTCAAGACGGTCGTAAAGATTGCCGCAGATCAAATCGCCAGCATACTCAGGGCCATCAGCGCTATACAGACCAATCTTGGGCGCAATCATCGTCACCGTATGCTCGGCACGAATGCAGTCGCCATCAACAACGCCCGTCTCGGCATTCAGGCCCGAGGGGACATCAATGGATACGACACAATCGGCGCATTCATTGACCGTAGGAATCCAGATGGAGAACGGCGCACGCAGATTCCCGTGGAAACCGGTACCAAAAATGGCATCAACAACAACATCGGCCTTATCGATCAAAACCTCGAGTTCGTCACGCGAGGGGCCGACACAAACGTACACATCGCGGCCGGCAGTACGACGAGCAACATGACGCGCCAGAGCAGCAGGAATCTCATCCGGCTCAACCGGAGAAACGATATCGACGTCCACACCCTTATGGCTCAGAATATCGGCGGCAACCCAACCGTCGCCGCCATTATTACCAAAACCGACCAGAACGAGAACCCGATCGGGATTGAGCTTCAAGACCTCGTTGGCGGCAAACTCACCCGCTAGCTCCATAAGCTCGGCCTTCGAAGTCCCTTCGCGTTCGATGATGTCCTCGAGACGAACGACTTCTTCGGTACTCAAAACCGGTTTCATCTATGCTCCTAGCGTATCTTGCGAAGCATCGCCCAGGTGCTCCGTCAATGCTGAATTCTGCAGCTGCTCAAGCTCATCTAAAACAGAGCGAGCCTCTTTAAATGTCTGCGCTACGCGTTTCTTGGTACTCACCTTTTCCTCTTTTGGCTTAGGCCGAGCATCTTCGGTAATCGCGATGGCATTCGCAACGGCTAAGTCTCCTGTAAGCGTAATGGAAAGAGCGACCTCAACAACACCCAGCTCTTGAGCGATCTCGAGAGCACGGCCCGAAAGCAGCGCCTTCGGTTTGCCGAGTTTATCACGCGTAACCGAAACATCCTTGCGACCAACGCCTTGACTAAAACCCGTGCCGAGAGCTTTAAGTACCGCCTCGCGCGAAGCAAAGCGGCTGGCATAGTGAGCAGCGGGACGCGATGATGCATCACAATACGCACGCTCTTCTTCGGTAAACACGCGCCGAGCAAACGACGGCGTCTTTTCAAGAATTGATATCATACGGGAAATCTCGACGATATCAACGCCGATACCAGCTTCAGCCATGTTCACCTCCATATCGCACAGACTAAGTTATTGTAGCCCGTTCACAGAAGATGCGACAAACGAGGGTTATAAAACACAGCTACTATGTGAGACAAAAGCCCGTAAACGCAAAAAAGGGGGAGGCCGCGAGGCCTCCCCCTTCTCAGTTCAAGCGTACGGCTCGGTGCCGTCCACCGGTCAGCGGCGCCCTGGCCTCCCACGGGCTGACCCCGCAGTACTCTCGGCGCGATGG
>NZ_JBDMGT010000054.1:0-7119 GCF_039752775.1 Collinsella aerofaciens
ACGGTGGCCATTATTCGGTGACCGGGATTGGTCAAAATAGTTTGACTATTAGCGGCTAAAATCGCCCGGCGCTAACAGTCTGAATTTAGTAATCAAAGAAAATTATTCAATTCGAGCGCTTAGCCAGTACTCTCCATTCGAAGCTACGATTGCATACGTAATTCCATTTTTGACAGTTGGCGTATCTACGCAGGCAGCACCAACTTCCTTGGCGTCTGAAAACGAAAGTGTTGGATCGATTGCTTGTATAGTTGCCAATGCTGTCGCCGCGGCATAGTCGGAGTTTTCGAAGTACATGACTATGTTTTTGAAGCAGTTTTCGGATCCAAGATAGCTGAGTAGCACCGGTGTTACTCGAGTCCGAAAAGAAGCCTCCAATACCGGCAATCTTTGAACCGTTTTTGATCTGAAGTTCGAGCCCCATGCCGCTATCGTCTAGTTCGTAATCCGCATTCATGCTGCTGCAATTGGGGATATCGGAGAATTCCTCGTTAAGTCGATCAATAAAGCCTTTTGGGGAAATTGAAAACTTTCCGTCGCCAAGAAAAGATGTGATTTCCTTCTCGTTGCGGGTGTCAACGACCTCTCCGCATTTTTCGCATTCTCGTATTTCCTTTGAGGTGGCGTCCACGTAGTCAACTTCGGTAGTCCACGAGCCCGGTTGATGCCCAAGGGGTTCCCCCTCGGTTTTACCGCAGCGTTGACAGGTCTTCGGAACCGTGCACGTTGCTTCTTCCCATTCGTGTCCAAGCGGTTCCCCCTCGGTTTTGCCGCAACTTTTACATGTGCGAGGGCTTGTACAGGTTGCATTGGCCCATAGCTTGTGAGTGCAAAACAACTGAGGAAACATCATGGGCAAACAGAAAATGACAATAACTAACGCAGCGGCCGCAGTGACTGCCCGTTTTTTACCGCCGAATTTTTGAATAACGCGAGTTAGAAGTGAGGCGCTTTCATCTTTTTTACATGCGGTGCCATCTTCATTAGATGGCTGTTCTTCTGGGAGGGGGGTGTTGTCAGCGCCCTCAGAAAACTGGCTCTCTTCGATATCCGGCATCCGCTCGTCAGACTCGCCGGGCCCCTTCATCTTGTCACTCATATTTATCAAGGTTCCTTTCCCGTACTTAAGTGTGTTATGCGAACAGCTACGGCAGGTGAAATGGCCGGTGACATAACTATATCCCAGTTTGGGATATATCAAAATGGAATATAGCGTAAGCGGCATGAACGTTGATGCTAACAGGACATGCGGAAAATGCCTTTCCCAGATTCGTCGGGAGCAAGGTATCACTCAGGTTGAACTCGCAAAGAAACTGGGGGTACCTCAGTCGTTCATCTCAAAGGTCGAGACCGGGGAACGCAGCCTTAGGGTTTATGAGCAGTTTGTCTATGCGGATGCACTCGGAATTACTGTTGAGACGCTAGTACGTAAACTTGGGGCTGTTTTGAGTAGCGAAGATAATTAGATGACGCCACGCATCGATCATCAATTAGAAATTAAAACAGAGCTATAGGGCGAATGAGATGGTGCGAAGTGTGCCTTTATCAAATAGAAGCCAAAAAAATCAGCCTGGCGACTTTCCAGAGTGTAGGTCCCTGTAGCCGCCGCCAGCGAAGTTAACGTAGGGGAGGCCAGGGGCTTTGCCCCCAAATCTTTCCGCAGGACGGCAGGACCCCCGCCGCACGAAGTGCGCAGCGGGGGTCCTGCCATGTCCGAGGACGATTTGGGGGCAAAGCCCCTGGCCTCCCCGGTGGGTATACGGGACGGCGACTACAGGTATTCGATCTGGGCACCCTCGGTGTCGCACGTCAGAATATGTGTGTCACACTTGGGGAACTGCTCGCGCAGCTTGACCTGTAGGAACTTTGCCACGATGGTGTCGTCGGTCACAGCCATGAGGGTCGAGCCGGAGCCGCTGATCCAGATGGTCTTGGCGCCTCCGTTAAGGCAGGTGTCGCGCACGGCGTTGTAGTCGGGGATGAGGCGGCGGCGATAGGGCTCCTGGATGCGGTCGTCGTTGGCGGCGGCAATCAGGTCAAGGTCACCAGTCTCCAGGCCGCGCGTAATGCCGGCGATGCGGCCCATTTGCCATACGGCGGTGGAGAGTGGAATCTCCTGCGGCACAACCTTGCGCGCCTCGCTCGTATGTACCTCGTAGGGCGGAATCACAGTAATAAAACGAAGCTTGTCGCTTACCTCGTAGCGCAGGCACTGGGGAAGCGAATCGGTCGGCGTAAAGGAGCAGACGGCGCCGCCCAGGATAGCAGGGGCGACGTTATCGGGATGGCCCTCGACCTCGGTGGCAATGCGGACGAGCTCAGCGCGGTCGACGGTGTGGCCCGTCAGCGCGGCGGCAGCCATGATGCCGGCGACGACGCAGGTGGAGCTGGAACCCAGGCCACGGGCGACGGGCACGTCGGTCTGAATGTCGATAGCGACGGGGAAGGCCGGCTCGCCCCAGGCGGCCAGAGCATCGACAAAGCTCACATAGACCAGGTTATTCTCGTTTTGGAACTCCTCGGGGCAGCCCGTGATGGTGAGCTTGTCGGCGCGCTCGAAGGTGAAGTGCGAGTAGAGGCTGACGGCCATGCCGAGGGTGTCGTAGCCGATGCCCAAGTTGGCGCTTGTTGCTGGGACGGTGATCTTGATCATGTGAGTCCTCCTGGGCGGGTCTGGCCGTTTAGTTCGCTGCTCGGGCAGTCCTGGCTCGCTCGGAAAGCACATTAAGTGCTTTCCGGCTCGTGCGGAACTCGCGACGAACTAAACGGCCAGACCCGCTCGCATGCTCGTCATTATCCCAAAAGCTAAATAAAAAGAAGGTGCGCCGGCTTTCGCCGGCGCTTAATGAGGGATCTAGTTGGTGCTCATTCGTTTTGCTGCGGACTCGACGTAGCTTGCCATCTCATCGACGTCGCAGACGTCTTCGAAGCGGACGGGCTTGGACTCGAGTTCGGCGAGCTGGGCTGGGGCGACCGTGTTGGTTGCCTGCTCGAGCACGCGCATGGCCTCAAAGTCGTCCTCGGGAACGTCGAGGCCCAGGGCATCGCAGCAGGCGCGCGGGAACTTGTAGGGGCTGGCGGTCGAAAGCAGCACGCGGGCCTTGGCGCCCTCGGTGGGGGCGACCTGCTCAAAGACGTGATAGCCGCAAGCGGTGTGCGGGTCGATCACGTAGCCGTTGGCATCCCAGCAGCTCTTGATGGCGGCGCGAACCTCGTCCTCGCTGGCCCAGCCGCAGCCAAATACGCTCTGGATCTTGGCCAGCAGCTCGGCAGGCACCTCGTAGCGACCGGTCTGGGCAAGCTGCTCCATAAGGCCGGCAACGAGCTCGCAGTCGCCGTCGGACAGGAAGTAGAGCATGCGCTCCAGATTAGAGCTAATAAGGATGTCCATCGACGGCGAAATGGTCGTGAAGAACGGACGGTTGCGGTCGTAGACGCCGGTGGTCAGGAAGTCAGCGAGCACGTTGTTCTTGTCGCTGGCCACGACGAGTTTGGCGACGGGCAGACCCATGCGCTTGGCGTAGTAGCCGGCCAGGATATCGCCAAAGTTGCCGGTCGGTACGCAGAACTCCACGGCATCGCCGGCCTCGATGGCGCCGGCGCGCAGCAGCTGCGCATAGGCGGCAAAGTAGTAGACGACCTGCGGCACCAGGCGGCCGACGTTGATGGAGTTGGCGCTCGAAAGCACGGTGCCGGCGGCCTCCAGGCGCTCGGCCAGCTCCTTATCGGCAAAGATGCGCTTGACGGCACTCTGGGCGTCGTCGAAGTTGCCGCGGATGCCGCAGACGGCGACGTTGCCGCCCTCCTGCGTGGACATCTGCAGATTCTGCACGCGGCTGACCTTGCCCTCGGGATAAAAGACGGTGATGCCCGTGCCCGGGGCGTCGGCAAAGCCGGCGAGTGCTGCCTTGCCTGTGTCGCCCGACGTGGCGGTGACGATCATGATGCGCTCGGCGCCGCCGTCCTTGGCGGAAGTGCGGGCCATCAAGCGGGGGAGCATCTGCAGGGCGACGTCCTTGAAGGCGCTCGTGGGACCGCCAAAGAGCTCCATCACATAGGTCTGAGGGGCGTCAGCGCCCGGCGCAGCGTCGAGTTTGACGAGCGGCGTAACCTCTTCACTCGCGAACGTGCCGCGGTATGCCTCGTCGACACACGCCGAAATTTCTTCGGCCGTGTAATCATTCAGTAACATTCCCAACACATCTTGAGCGATTTCAAAGTACGATTTATCTGCAAGCGAGCTGATATCGACCTGCTGGGTGCCGAGCTCGTCCGAGACAAACAGACCCCCGTCGGGAGCGATGCCGGTGCGGATTGCCACCTTACTTGAGCACGATAAAGTGCGTCCTCGTGTACTATGATAAGTTCCCATATAACACTGCTCCTCGGATGCCTTGGTCCCAATCGGTGAACCCATGGTATCAGAGCGCGCAAAACAGGTTTGCAGAGGCTTTTAGAAAGGTAACCTCCAGCCCATGATTAAGATTGCCAAGTTTGGCGGCTCGTCGGTCGCCGACGCCGAACACTTCAAGAAGATCAAGGCCATCGTCGATGCCGACCCTGCCCGCCGTTTTGTGGTGGTTTCTGCCTGCGGTCGCCGCTTTAAGGGCGACACCAAGGTGACCGACCTGCTCTACCTGGTTAACGCACACGTTAAGTATCACGTGTCGTGCGAGGAGCTACTCGAGGACATTGGCCAGCGCTACTTTGATATCGCTGACGAGCTGGAACTCACCTATCCCATCCGCGAAGAGTTTGCGGCCTTTGCCGAGCGCGCCCGCTCGGGCGGCTACTCCACCGAGGAGCTCGTGAGCCGCGGCGAGTACTTCACCGCTCGCCTGATGGCCGAGTATCTGGGCCTGCCGTTCCTGGATGCCGCGACGGTCGTTGCGTTCCATCACGACGGTACGCTCAGCATGAACCGCACCTCCGAGCTGGTGCAGGAGTACGGTCAGCAGGGCGGCTTTGTTATGCCCGGTTTCTACGGCGCGACGCGTGAGGGCCAGATCAAGCTGCTCGATCGTGGCGGCGGCGATATCTCGGGCTCGATTTTGGCTAAGTGCCTGGGCGCCGACCTTTACGAGAACTGGACCGACGTCTCGGGTTTCTATTCTGCGGATCCGCGTATTGTTCCGGAGGCTCAGCCCATTGCGCGCGTTACCTACGAGGAGCTGCGCGAGCTTTCGTACATGGGCGCAAGCGTCCTGCACGAGGAAGCCGTGTTCCCCGTGCGCGAGGCAGGCATTCCGCTGGTCATCAAGAACACCAATGCGCCGCAGGATCCCGGCACCATCATTAGCGAGACGGCTGATGAGGGCGAGGCAGAGCCCATCATTACCGGCGTGACCGGCAAGCGCGGTTTTGTCGCCATCAACGTGGCCCGCGACCGCACCAAACCGCGCGTCGGCTTTATGCGCCGCGCGCTTTCGGTCTTCGAGCGCTATGACGTTTCCGTCGAGCATATGCCCACCGGCGTCGACCGCTTTGGCGCCGTGGTGCAGGAGCAGGACGTTCACGATTCACTGTACTCGCTCGTGGGCGACATTCAGCAGGAGGTCGAGCCGCTCGAGATCGAGGTTGTCGAGGGCCTGGCACTTATCGCGACCGTCGGCCGTAACCTGCGCGGTCGTGCCGGCATCTCGGGCCACCTGTTTGGCATGCTTGGCCAGGCTGGCGTGAGCGTGCGTATGATTTCGCAGAGCTGCGACGAGATCAATATCATCATCGGTGTGGAGGAGAAGGACTTTGATCTGGCGATTCAGACCATTTACCGCGCCTTCTCCGACGAGAACGGCATTGTGAAGGTCTCCGATCTGGAGGCTCCCGCGCCGGTCGATCCCGCCCTGGTCGCGCTCCACAAGTAGCTGCCATCCCGTTGATTTTTTGGGACATGTCTCATAAATCTACGGCGGGGCGTTTCGTTTCGGTTTCGTTTCGACGGGGCGGGTTTCGTGCCCGCCCCGTTCTTGTATACACTGGCAACAATAATCGGCCTGCTCGGCGTGCGGGCAAAAGCCACAACCTTTAAAGGGGGAAGCATGAAACAGTACACGGTTGCTATTTTGGGCGCGACGGGAGCCGTGGGCACCCAGATGCTCGAGTGCCTCAACGAGCAGGAGTTTCCGGTCGGTAAGCTCAAGCTGCTGGCGAGCGCGCGCTCTGCGGGCAAGACCGTTGAGTTCCGCGGCGAGCAAATCGTGATTGAGGAGGCTTGCCCCGAGGCCTTTGAGGGCTGCGATATTGTGCTTGGTGCTGCCGGCGACGATATCGCCAAGGAATTGCTGCCCGAGGCCGTAAAGCGCGGCGCTGTCGTGGTCGACAACAGCCATGCCTTCCGCATGGATCCCGAGGTGCCACTGGTCGTACCCGAGATCAATGCCGACGATATCAAGTGGCATCACGGCCTTATCGCCAACCCCAACTGCGCGACCATTATCGGCCTGGTTCCCACGTGGCCGCTGCATCAGCTCGCTGGCGTGAAGCGCATGATCGTCTCGACGTACCAGGCGGCTTCGGGTGCTGGCGCTCCCGGTATGGCCGAGCTCGAGGCTCAGCTGGCCGCCCTGGGCCGTGGCGAGGAGATTCCCGAGCCGCGCGCGTTTGCCGCCCAGCTCGCGAGCAACCTGATTCCGCAGATTGGCGGCGTCAAGGAGGAGGGCTTTACCTCCGAGGAGATGAAGTTGCAAAACGAGGGCCGCAAGATCATGCATCTGCCCGAGCTGCGCGTGAACTGCACCTGTGTGCGCGTGCCCGTGCTGCGCTCGCACTCCGAGAGCATCACGCTTGAGTTCGAGCGCGACATCACGGTGGAAGAGGCCCGTGCCGCGCTGGCTGCCGCTCCGGGTGTCAAGCTAGTTGACGACATGAGCGCCGAGGATGCGCACGACCGCTTCCCCATGCCGATGGACACCTCCGACCAGGACCTGATTTGGGTCGGTCGCGTACGCCGCGACATCTCGAACCCCGAGGCTGCGCGCGGCATCACCTTCTGGTGCTGCGGCGACCAAATCCGTAAGGGCGCGGCAACCAACGCCGTCCAGATCGCTAAGCTGCTCTGCGAGTAGTGTGACCTGTCCGGCGGGGGCCGGGCTTGGTTTTCAGAACGTCCTCGACCATGTG
>NZ_JBDMGT010000055.1:0-4666 GCF_039752775.1 Collinsella aerofaciens
AAACCTTATGCCCCGCCCCTCCGGAGCCACACGGGGGCCACCGCTAAGTTATCCCCCGGCATTCAGAAAATCTAAGTGCCAAAAAATAAGATTTTTTGACTCCGTGTTGTATAACCCGCCATTCGTGGGTACCATTCAACGCGTACGCAAACAAAAAGGGTTAATTCGCGTGGTATAACCGCGCGGCCCAAAAAGGAGGAGACAAGCATGTCGTCTTTGAAGCCGCTTGCAGATCGTGTTCTGGTCAAGCCCGACGAGGCCGAGCAGAAGACCGCTTCTGGTCTGTATATCGCCAGCAACGCTCAGGAGAAGCCGCAGCGCGGCACCATCGTTGCCGTGGGCGCCGGCAAGGTCAACGACAAGGGTGAGCGCATCCCCATGGACGTCAAGGTCGGCGACGTTGTCATCTACGGTAAGTTCGGTGGCAACGAGGTCAAGGTCGACGGCGAGAAGTATCTGCTGATGCGCGCCGACGACATCTACGCTGTCGTCGAGGCCTAGTCTCGTCAGAATCTCTGATTCGTCTTTGAACGCGTCCGCCGCATAGGACTCGGAAGCGGCGACGCGAGTCACATTTCTTTTGGAGGATTACCTACCATGGCAAAGAACATTACGTTCAACACCGATGCCCGCGCTAAGCTTGCCAAGGGCGTCAACACTCTGGCCGACGCCGTTACCGTCACCATGGGCCCCAAGGGTCGCTACGTTGCGCTGCAGCGCACGTTCGGTGCTCCGACCATCACCAACGACGGCGTTTCTGTCGCCAAGGAGATCGAGCTCGAGGACAACATCGAGAACATGGGCGCTCAGCTGGTGAAGGAGGTCGCCACCAAGACCAACGACACCGTGGGTGACGGCACCACCACCGCAACCCTGCTCGCCCAGGCTATCGTCAACGACGGTCTGCGCAACGTCGCCGCTGGCGCCAACCCGCTGGCCATTCGTCGCGGCATCGACAAGGCCGTTAACGCCGCCGTCGCCGAGATGAAGAAGCAGGCCAAGCCGGTCGAGACCAAGGAACAGATCGCTTCCGTCGGTACCATCTCCGCCGGTGACCCCGAGGTCGGCGAGAAGATCGCCGAGGCCATGGAGGTCGTGGGCAAGGACGGCGTCATCACCGTCGAGGATTCCCAGACGTTCGACATCACCATCGACACCGTCGAGGGCATGCAGTTCGACAAGGGCTATGTCTCCGCTTACTTCGTCACGGACAACGACCGCATGGAGGCCGTGATGAAGGATCCGTACATCCTCATCACCGACCAGAAGATCTCCAGCGTTCAGGACATCATGCCCGTTCTCGAGGCTGTCCAGCGCGCTGGCCGTGGCCTGCTCATCATCGCTGAGGACATCGACGGCGAGGCTCTGCCTACCCTGGTCCTCAACAAGATCCGTGGCGCCCTCAACGTCTGCGCCGTTAAGGCCCCGGGCTACGGCGATCGCCGCAAGCGCATCCTCGAGGACATCGCCGTCCTCACCGGTGGCCAGGTTGCCCTGGACGAGCTGGGCGTGAAGGTCGCTGACATCACCGCCGATATGCTCGGTACCGCGAAGTCCGTCACCATCTCCAAGGACAACACCGTCGTCGGCGGTGGCGCTGGTTCCAAGGAGGCCATCGACGCTCGTATCGCTCAGATCAAGGGTGAGATGGAGAACACCACCTCTGACTTCGACCGCGAGAAGCTCCAGGAGCGCCTGGCCAAGCTCTCCGGTGGCGTTGCCGTCATCAAGGTCGGCGCTGCTACCGAGTCCGAGCTCAAGGAGATCAAGCACCGCGTCGAGGATGCCCTGCAGGCTACCCGCGCTGCTGTCGAGGAGGGCATCGTCGCCGGCGGTGGCGTCGCCTTCATGGACGCTGCTCCTGCGCTCGACGCTGTCGAGATCGACGACCCCGAGGAGAAGATCGGCGTCGACATCGTCAAGAAGGCTCTGACCGCTCCGGTCGCTACCATCGCCAAGAACGCTGGCTTTGAGGGCGCTGTCGTGGTCGACAAGGTTGCCGAGCTGCCCGCCGGCCAGGGTCTCAACTCTGCCAACGGCGAGTGGGGCGACATGATCGAGATGGGCGTCCTCGACCCCGTCAAGGTCAGCCGCGTCACCCTGCAGAACGCTGCTTCTGTCGCCAGCCTGATCCTCATCACCGAGGCTACCGTCTCCGATGTGCCCAAGAACACTCAGCTTGAGGACGCTATCGCTGCTGCCACCGCTGGTCAGCAGGGCGGCGGTATGTACTAAGGCCGACAAGGTCTAGAACTCCCACCGGGAATCCGGGGGCGTGACGGGGACTTCTCTCCGGAATATTCCGCAGGACGCAAAGAGGCTCCGCAGCGCGAAGCGCGATGCGGAGCCTCTTTGCATGTCCGAGGACGTTCCGGAGAGAAACCCCGTCACGCCCCCGGATTCCCGGTGGGAGTTCTAGACCTTGTCGGCCTTAGTACATACCGCCGCCCTGCTGACCAGCGGTGGCAGCAGCGATAGCGTCCTCAAGCTGAGTGTTCTTGGGCACATCGGAGACGGTAGCCTCGGTGATGAGGATCAGGCTGGCGACAGAAGCAGCGTTCTGCAGGGTGACGCGGCTGACCTTGACGGGGTCGAGGACGCCCATCTCGATCATGTCGCCCCACTCGCCGTTGGCAGAGTTGAGACCCTGGCCGGCGGGCAGCTCGGCAACCTTGTCGACCACGACAGCGCCCTCAAAGCCAGCGTTCTTGGCGATGGTAGCGACCGGAGCGGTCAGAGCCTTCTTGACGATGTCGACGCCGATCTTCTCCTCGGGGTCGTCGATCTCGACAGCGTCGAGCGCAGGAGCAGCGTCCATGAAGGCGACGCCACCGCCGGCGACGATGCCCTCCTCGACAGCAGCGCGGGTAGCCTGCAGGGCATCCTCGACGCGGTGCTTGATCTCCTTGAGCTCGGACTCGGTAGCAGCGCCGACCTTGATGACGGCAACGCCACCGGAGAGCTTGGCCAGGCGCTCCTGGAGCTTCTCGCGGTCGAAGTCAGAGGTGGTGTTCTCCATCTCACCCTTGATCTGAGCGATACGAGCGTCGATGGCCTCCTTGGAACCAGCGCCACCGACGACGACGGTGTTGTCCTTGGAGATGGTGACGGACTTAGCGGTACCGAGCATATCGGCGGTGATGTCAGCGACCTTCACGCCCAGCTCGTCCAGGGCAGCCTGGCCACCGGTGAGGACGGCGATGTCCTCGAGGATGCGCTTGCGGCGATCGCCGTAGCCCGGGGCCTTAACGGCGCAGACGTTGAGGGCGCCACGGATCTTGTTGAGGACCAGGGTAGGCAGAGCCTCGCCGTCGATGTCCTCAGCGATGATGAGCAGGCCACGGCCAGCGCGCTGGACAGCCTCGAGAACGGGCATGATGTCCTGAACGCTGGAGATCTTCTGGTCGGTGATGAGGATGTACGGATCCTTCATCACGGCCTCCATGCGGTCGTTGTCCGTGACGAAGTAAGCGGAGACATAGCCCTTGTCGAACTGCATGCCCTCGACGGTGTCGATGGTGATGTCGAACGTCTGGGAATCCTCGACGGTGATGACGCCGTCCTTGCCCACGACCTCCATGGCCTCGGCGATCTTCTCGCCGACCTCGGGGTCACCGGCGGAGATGGTACCGACGGAAGCGATCTGTTCCTTGGTCTCGACCGGCTTGGCCTGCTTCTTCATCTCGGCGACGGCGGCGTTAACGGCCTTGTCGATGCCGCGACGAATGGCCAGCGGGTTGGCGCCAGCGGCGACGTTGCGCAGACCGTCGTTGACGATAGCCTGGGCGAGCAGGGTTGCGGTGGTGGTGCCGTCACCCACGGTGTCGTTGGTCTTGGTGGCGACCTCCTTCACCAGCTGAGCGCCCATGTTCTCGATGTTGTCCTCGAGCTCGATCTCCTTGGCGACAGAAACGCCGTCGTTGGTGATGGTCGGAGCACCGAACGTGCGCTGCAGCGCAACGTAGCGACCCTTGGGGCCCATGGTGACGGTAACGGCGTCGGCCAGAGTGTTGACGCCCTTGGCAAGCTTAGCGCGGGCATCGGTGTTGAACGTAATGTTCTTTGCCATGGTAGGTAATCCTCCAAAAGAAATGTGACTCGCGTCGCCGCTTCCGAGTCCTATGCGGCGGACGCGTTCAAAGACGAATCAGAGATTCTGACGAGACTAGGCCTCGACGACAGCGTAGATGTCGTCGGCGCGCATCAGCAGATACTTCTCGCCGTCGACCTTGACCTCGTTGCCACCGAACTTACCGTAGATGACAACGTCGCCGACCTTGACGTCCATGGGGATGCGCTCACCCTTGTCGTTGACCTTGCCGGCGCCCACGGCAACGATGGTGCCGCGCTGCGGCTTCTCCTGAGCGTTGCTGGCGATATACAGACCAGAAGCGGTCTTCTGCTCGGCCTCGTCGGGCTTGACCAGAACACGATCTGCAAGCGGCTTCAAAGACGACATGCTTGTCTCCTCCTTTTTGGGCCGCGCGGTTATACCACGCGAATTAACCCTTTTTGTTTGCGTACGCGTTGAATGGTACCCACGAATGGCGGGTTATACAACACGGAGTCAAAAAATCTTATTTTTTGGCACTTAGATTTTCTGAATGCCGGGGGATAACTTAGCGGTGGCCCCCGTGTGGCTCCGGAGGGGCGGGGCATAAGGTTT
>NZ_JBDMGT010000056.1:0-4489 GCF_039752775.1 Collinsella aerofaciens
TGCACGAGGCCCCGCGCTCCAGCATCCTCTGGACCGTGTCCCGCTCGTGCCTCGTGAGCCTTCCGTAGGCCCTCGGGACCGCCCTCGCGGAGCCCCTATTCTTCTTTCCGGACATGCCGTCCTCCGATCTCCCGGGGCCGGCCGGTCCGGCCCTCAGGGTATCGGGTTCCCACATTCATCCGTACATGTGCGGATGAATGTGGGAGGTGTTCGGATGAAGTTGATAATCAAGGGTGCAGTCCGCTATCTAGTTTTGAATACTAGATAGCGGCCCAATCGGTCTGCAAGATGGCTATAATTGAATGGGAACGATTAGAAAGGACCCTCTATGAGCTGGGCACTTATCTCCGATTCAAGCTGCAACCTCCGCGATTGGCAACCGATCGCACCCCATACCACCTTTGCATTTGCTCCCCTCAAAATTCGAGTGGGGGAGCGTGAATTCGTCGATGACCTTTCGCTCGATGTTCATGAGCTCAACTGCGCTGTTCAGGCGGAGACGAATGCCTCTTCGAGCGCTTGTCCCAGCGTGGGGGAGTGGGCCGAGCTCTTCAAATTGGCAGACAAGACCATCTGCATGCCGATCTCTGAGGGCGTGTCGGGCAGCTACAACGCGGCAGCCACGGCTCGCGATATGGTTCTTGCCGAGGAGCCCGACCGACAGATTCATCTAGTCAATTCACGCGCAGCTGGCGGCAAAATGGACCTCATTTTCTTGCTGTTCGACCGCTATCTTGCAAGCAATCCGAATGTCTCATTCGAGGATGCTTGCGCATACTTCGATAGCCTTGAACAGAACAGCAAAATCCTCTTCAGTTTGTGCAATTACGAAAACCTCGCCAAAGCCGGACGTATCCCTAAGGCAGCCGGCGTCATTGCCAACAAGCTCAATATCCGCATTTTGGGCACGGCGAGTGAGGCCGGTAAAATCGAACTCGTCGGGCACACGCGTGGCGAAAAGAAGATGCTCAACAAGATCATCGACACTATGGAAGCCGAGGGCTTTACGGGCGGTGAGGTCATCATCGATCACGTTGAGAACGAAGCTGGAGCCCAGGCGCTTACTGATCGCATAGTCGAACATTGGCCCTGCTCCAAGACCATCATCATGCCCTGCAACGGCCTGGATTCCTATTACGCCGAGATGCACGGCCTGATCATCGGCTACGGCATGGGCGTAGCTTCGGGCAAATAAAGTCCAACCAAGCAAAAAAACGGGCGGGACAAAGCGACAGATGGCTCTTTGTCCCGCCCGTTTTATACGTCGGCTAGCTATTAAACCCGTTGAACTTGAGATAGCTCATCAAGTAAGCCTTCGAAACAAAGGATGAAACCGCGCTGCGCACAAGCAGCGACTCACGCGTTACCTGATGCGCCGTATCGGGAACCGGCGTCTGCTCGACGGAAAACGCCGAACGAATCGATGCCTCGAGCTGATCGACCACATAATCAAAGGCCGTCGGGGCATCGTAGCTCAAACGCTGAATGTTAAAGAGTGCCTGCACCGCAGCAATAGGTAGCACCTGCTTAAAGATGCAGATAGCGATCAGGCGGGCAATCTGCTCGCGGCCATATTGCTTTTTGACCGGAGCAGGCACCAGGCCGACCTTCACGTAGTTATTGATCATCGATGGCGTAATGACAGGCTGCTCAACGCAAATGGACAGCGGCTCCATCCACAGCGCAACATACTCAATAACCTGGTCGCGGTAGAGCGTCACATTGGGCAACTGGTTATAGCGCGGCAGACTCAACGTATTAAGTTTGCGCACGATATCGGACTGAATAAATGCATCGGGCAGCACAGTGGGCTGAATATCCTCAGGCTTAATGCTGACCGATGTATCGGACATCGGGATAACGCGTTTGGCGTGGTTCATAAGGATCCTCCGTTCATTAGCTATATTGTATTCTAGGTTATCTAGTTTTGCATACCATATAGCCGGCAAGTAAAAGTGGTTGGACAGCACATTGATGCACCGTCCAACCACTTTGTTTTAAAGATAGCAACCTTACATAAGATATATTATCGTACTTATCCACGGAGAAACGCGTATACGCTCGTTGCCGCTATGGCTCCATCAGAAACGGCAGTCACAACCTGGCGTAAACGCTTGGAACGGATGTCGCCAGCGGCAAATAGACCTGGCGTGCGGGTCGCCATGGAATCATCAGTAACAATACCGCCGTCCGGCGCCAGATCGACTAGATGCTCAACGAGCTCGGAATGGGGCTGCGTTCCGGTAAAGACAAAGATACCAAACGAGCCAGGGACAAATGACTCGGTGTGAGTTTCCCCGGATGCATTGTCCTTAAAGGTAATCGTCGTTGGCATGGCTTCGCCCGAGAGCTCGACAATACTAGTTTGGTACCTAACTGAAATATTATCTTTTGCAAGAACTTTTTGAACCACACCATCGGGGGCACGGAACTGATCGCGGCGCAAAACGATGGTCACGCTGCTGGCGATTTCTGACAAGAACAGAGCTTCCTCGCAGGCAGCATTGCCGCCGCCGATGACAAAAACCTGCTTGCCGCGAAAGAACATGCCGTCGCACGTCGCGCAATACGAAACGCCGCGACCGCGATAGGTATCCTCGCCAGCGAAACCTGCCGGACGCGGCGTGGCACCCATGCAAGCGATAACGCTCGAGGCAAGCGTATCGCCCATATCGTGATGCACCGTAAACAGCGCTGCATCGGCATCGTAATCGATACCCGTAACCATGCTCCATGTAACCTGCGCTCCCAGCCCCTCTGCATGTTGCTGAAAACGCTCGCCGAGTTCGGCGCCACTCAAGAGCGGAATGCCCGGATAGTTCTCGACCTCATTGGTCGTGGCGATCTGTCCACCCGACATGCCCTGCTCAATCACGGTCGTCGTCAGGTTGGCACGCGCAGCGTAAATGGCGGCAGCATAGCCCGCGGGGCCTCCACCGATAATCGCAACATCAATCGGCTGATCGGTAGTCATGAAGAATCCTCTCGTCGAAACGTTGTCGTTCTTTGCGCTCATACCCAAATTTACGTGAACATGACACTCATGCACTACAATGATAAATCGCGTAACAAAGCTGAAGGGGAGTTATCGATGGATCAAACGCAGACGAGCAATAGCGCTCCCCTGCCCATGCAAGCCACTCCCCAACCGGAGCAAATGACCGTTTTACCTGCACAAAAACCCCTGGTAACCATTGTGCACGCATCAGTTGGATCGGGCCACAAAGCCGCCGCCAACGCGATTGCACAAGCATTTGACCTTATCCGCGGCACCAAGGGAATCCCTGAGGATATTGAAATTGAAGTGCTCGATATCCTTGATTTTGGACGTATTAAATTCGACGGCAATAAGACCGCGGCTTCTTTTACGGGAGCCACACGCCCCATTTACGACCTGACCTGGCGATATACGCTTACGGGGCATCTTCTCTGGGGTGGCGGCACGGCATGGTCGCGAATTATGTTCCCCGCCTTCAACGAATATATTCGTCGCCGCAGGCCTATAGCCGTGGTCGCAACGCACATCACAGCAGCCAATGTTGCCGTGGGTGCCCGCGTTATTACGGGTATCGATTATCCGGTCATCTGCGTACCAACAGACTATGAAGTCGAAGGCTTTTGGCCCCACAAGGACACCGACCTGTTCTGCGTGGCCAACGAGTTTATGGCCGAAACGCTGCGCCCCCGCAAAGTTCCCGAGTCAAAGATCCGCATAACGGGCGTCCCCATCCGAGCCGGTTTCGATTCAAATTACGATCGCGAGGAAGAGCTGAGCAAGTTCAATCTCCCCATAGACAAAACCGTCGTATTGGTGATGGCCGGCGCCAGTTTGCCCCAACCATACGTGCGTTTCCGTGCCGCGATGGACCACACGCTCCCCTTCTTACGCAGCTTTGAGGACATGCACTTTGTCTTTTTACCGGGCAAGGATAAGGAATACGCCGCCCGACTCAAGACGCTCTTCGACGCCATGAAGCTCGACAACGTCACGGTTCTGGACTACGTGGACGACATGGCGGCCCTCATGCACGGCTGCGACCTGGCAATCCTCAAATCAGGCGGACTCACGGTCACCGAGTGCCTGTGCGCTCATCTGCCGATGATCCTGCTGGGCAAATCATACGGTCAGGAAAAGGCCAACACCACGATGCTTACCGGCATGGGCGCCAGCATGCACGTCACCACCGCACGCGAGCTCATCGTGACGCTTCGTCACCTGCACGACCACCCTGAGTCGCTCAAAGCGCTACTCATCAACGGCGAAGTACTACGCCGCCCCCACGCAGCCGAGGACATCGCCATCGCAACCATGGAGCTAGTAGGCAAACCCCAAAAGCGCAAACGAGCCTTCTGCCGCTTCTACTGGGGCGGAAAGCCCGCGCATATCCGCTAGTCGAATGTCCGCCGCTCTGCCGGAGCCGCCCTTATATCATTCCATGCTCAAACATTCTCGCTTCGCTGCGAAACTGCGCGTGGAACGATATAAGGG
>NZ_JBDMGT010000057.1:0-3276 GCF_039752775.1 Collinsella aerofaciens
AAACTTATATATCTAAGTATATTCCTTTCAAATAAAAAATATTATATTTAGTATTTTTTATATATTAAGATAATGATTTTCCCTAAAAATTCCCCATACTTTAAAAGAAAAATATTAACTGTATTAAACTTAGATTTTAAGTTTCTACTATTAATAACTATATGTTAACACTTTCTTTATAATTTAATAATTCAACATAAATTATTAAATTCCTTTGAGAAATACAAAAAGAGTTATTAAAAAAGACATTTATATCTTCTTTAATAACTCTTTTTAAATAAAAAAAATGGCTCCTCGGAGAGGACTCGAACCTCCAACCTATCGGTTAACAGCCGAGTGCTCCACCATTGAGCTACCGAGGAACATTTTGGACCTGGCGACCACCTACTCTCCCACACAGTCTCCCGTGCAGTACCATCGGCTTCTAAAGGCTTAACCGTCGTGTTCGGAATGGGAACGGGTGTTACCCTAAAGAACATCATCACCAGATGTTTGAAAAAACTTTGTTCTTTCAAAATTGCACATATTTAATTTACTATATTTGGTCAAGCCCTCGATCTATTAGTATCGGTCAGCTGAACATGTTACCATGCTTACACCCCCGACCTATCAACCTTGTGTTCTTCAAGGGATCTTACTAGCTTACGCTATGGGAAATCTCATCTTGAGGTTGGCTTCACGCTTAGATGCTTTCAGCGTTTATCCATTCCCGACTTAGCTACCCAGCTGTGCTCCTGGCGGAACAACTGGTACACCAGAGGTCAGTCCATCCCGGTCCTCTCGTACTAAGGACAGCTCCTCTCAAATTTCCTACGCCCGCGACGGATAGGGACCGAACTGTCTCACGACGTTCTGAACCCAGCTCGCGTGCCGCTTTAATGGGCGAACAGCCCAACCCTTGGGACCGACTACAGCCCCAGGATGCGACGAGCCGACATCGAGGTGCCAAACCTCCCCGTCGATGTGGACTCTTGGGGGAGATCAGCCTGTTATCCCCGGGGTAGCTTTTATCCGTTGAGCGATGGCCCTCCCACGAGGTACCACCGGATCACTAAGCCCGACTTTCGTCCCTGCTCCACTTGTGGGTGTCGCAGTCAGGCTCCCTTCTGCCTTTGCACTCTTCGAACGATTTCCGACCGTTCTGAGGGAACCTTTGGGCGCCTCCGTTACTTTTTAGGAGGCGACCGCCCCAGTCAAACTGCCCACCTAACAATGTCCTGTGACCAGATTCATGGCCGCCAGTTAGAATTTCAGTACTGTCAGGGTGGTATCCCAAGGTTGACTCCACCAAGGCTGACGCCCTGGTTTCCTAGTCTCCCACCTATCCTGTACAGACAATACCAAAACTCAATGCTAAGCTACAGTAAAGCTCTACGGGGTCTTTCCGTCCAATCGCGGGTAGCGAGCATCTTCACTCGCACTACAACTTCGCCGGATTTACAGTTGAGACAGTGCCCAAGTCATTACGCCATTCGTGCGGGTCAGAACTTACCTGACAAGGAATTTCGCTACCTTAGGACCGTTATAGTTACGGCCGCCGTTTACTGGGGCTTAAGTTCACACCTTCGCTTGCGCTAAGTGTTCCCCTTAACCTTCCAGCACCGGGCAGGCGTCAGCCCCTATACATCAGCTTACGCTTTAGCAGAGACCTGTGTTTTTGCTAAACAGTTGCTTGGGCCTATTCTCTGCGGCCTACTCTCGTAGGCACCCCTTCTCGCGAACTTACGGGGTCAATTTGCCGAGTTCCTTAACTGTAATTCTTCCGCCGGCCTTAGGATTCTCTCCTCACCTACCTGTGTCGGTTTGCGGTACGGGCACTACTTCTCTCTCTAGACGCTTTTCTTGGCAGCGTGGAATCATGTACTTCGGTTCCGTAGAACCTTCCCCATCACGCCTCAGCATTATGAGAGCGGATTTGCCTACTCTCACTGCCTAAACGCTTAGACTAGCATCCAATAGCTAGCACACACTATCCTCCTGCGTCACGCCATCGATAATAACGATGGTAGTGGTACTGGAATATCAACCAGTTGTCCATCACCTACGCCTTTCGGCCTCGGCTTAGGTCCCGACTAACCCTCAGCGGACGAACCTTCCTGAGGAAACCTTAGGTTTTCGGCCTGTGGGATTCTCACCCACATCTCGCTACTGATGCCAACATTCTCACTCGTAACCAGTCCACCGCTCCTTACGGTACGACTTCAGCCCGGTTACGACGCTCTCCTACCGCTTGAACTTAGTTCAAGCCCGTAGCTTCGGTGGTAAGTTTAGCCCCGTTACATTTTCGGCGCAAGATCTCTCGACTAGTGAGCTATTACGCACTCTTTTAATGAATGGCTGCTTCTAAGCCAACATCCTAGTTGTCTTAGAAATCTCACATCCTTTCCCACTTAACTTACACTTTGGGACCTTAGCTGACGATCTGGGCTGTTTCCCTTTTGACCACGGATCTTATCATTCGTAGTCTGACTGCCGAGCTCAAAGTATGTGGCATTCGGAGTTTGATAAGGTTCGGTAAGCGCTATGCCCCCTAGCCCATTCAGTGCTCTACCTCCACTACTCATACTCGACGCTAGCCCTAAAGCTATTTCGGAGAGAACCAGCTATCTCCGGGTTCGATTGGAATTTCTCCGCTATCCACAGCTCATCCCATGCTTTTTCAACAGCAACGTGGTTCGGTCCTCCACGAGGTTTTACCCTCGCTTCAACCTGGCCATGGATAGGTCACCCGGTTTCGGGTCTACGGCATGCAACTAGTCGCCCTATTCAGACTCGGTTTCCCTTCGGCTCCGTACCTTAAGTACTTAACCTTGCTACATACCGTAACTCGTTGGCTCGTTCTACAAAAAGCACCTCATCACCCTCATAAGGGGCTCTGAGCGGTTGTAGGCACACGGTTTCAGGTTCTATTTCACTCCCCTCCCGGGGTTCTTTTCACCTTTCCCTCACGGTACTGCTTCACTATCGGTCATCAGGTAGTATTTAGCCTTGGGAGGTGGTCCTCCCTGCTTCCCACAAGGTTTCACGTGTCTCGTGGTACTCTGGATCATAACTCGTGGTCTTCTCGTTTCACTTACAGGACTATTACCTTCTACGGTGGAACTTTCCAGTTCTCTTCAGTTACAATAGCCTCCACTTTTATGTTATGTCCACAACCCCGGAAACAAGTTTCCGGTTTGGGCTCTTTCCCTTTCGCTCGCCGCTACTAAGAAAATCGATTTTTCTTTCTCTTCCTCCAGGTACTTAGATGTTTCAGTTCCCTGGGTTACCTTCATT
>NZ_JBDMGT010000057.1:3286-4083 GCF_039752775.1 Collinsella aerofaciens
GGCGTATGGATACATGAGGTTTGCTCATGTGGGTTTCCCCATTCAGAGATCTCCGGATCAATGGATATTTGCTCCTCCCCGAAGCTTATCGCAGCTTATCACGTCCTTCATCGGCTCCTGATGCCAAGGCATTCACCATGCGCCCTTTGTAGCTTGACCTATATTAGTTATAGTTCTCATTTTACAAAGAATAGAAATTGGTTTTGCCAATTTGGCTTGTTGTTTCTATAAATTAAATTATGTGCAATTTTCAAAGAACAATTTTGAGAGATAGTCTCTCAAAATTAAACAGAGATATTATCCAGAATTCATTGTAATCTTAGTTGTCCTAAGATGTATTCCTTAGAAAGGAGGTGATCCAGCCGCAGGTTCTCCTACGGCTACCTTGTTACGACTTCACCCCAATCGCTGACCCTACCTTCGGCCGCTGCCTCCTTGCGGTTAGCTCACGGACTTCGGGTATTGCCAACTCTCATGGTGTGACGGGCGGTGTGTACAAGACCCGGGAACGTATTCACCGCGACATTCTGATTCGCGATTACTAGTAACTCCAGCTTCATGTAGGCGAGTTTCAGCCTACAATCCGAACTGAGACTGGTTTTTAAGTTTGGCTCCACCTCGCGGTATTGCATCTCTCTGTACCAGCCATTGTAGCACGTGTGTAGCCCTACACATAAGGGGCATGATGATTTGACGTCATCCCCACCTTCCTCCTGGTTAACCCAGGCAGTCTCGCTAGAGTCCTCAACTTAATGGTAGTAACTAACGACAAGGGTTGCGCTCGTTGCGGGACTTAA
>NZ_JBDMGT010000058.1:0-2870 GCF_039752775.1 Collinsella aerofaciens
TCGACCTTCTCCCTGCTGTACATGCGAACCTCCAGTCCGGACCGCCCCGCGGTCCAACTTTCTGTCCGCACCCCCAAGCAGGCCAAAAACGGGAGATTATCCACTCTCATTCTGCAGGCACTCATTTAAGTACGTCCCCAATGAGTACCTGCCGATGCTTTGGCAAAGTCAGCGAAAACGCCCCTAAGCGAGCAAGGTGACGTGAAAGAGGGGGGCATTGACCTTCTGGTCATGCCCGACGATTGAACGTCAGATTGCCGCTTAGGGGGGTTTGCAGCGTCGGCCGGTTACGGCGTTTGTAAAACGCCGTAACCTACAAAATGAGCATCGCGTCGCCAAAGCTGAAGAAGCGGTAGCGCTCTTCGATAGCAGCGGCGTAGGCATCCATGATCTGGTCGCGGGTGGCAAGCGCGCTTACGAGCATCATGAGCGTGGAGCGCGGCACGTGGAAGTTCGTGATCAGCGCGTCGACCACGTGATAGGTCGAGCCGGGCATGAGGTAGAGCTGCGTCGTAGCGTTCTCGCGCGCCACGATGTCGCCGCGGCCGAGCGTATCGGCCCCATCCTCGCGGCCCTCAAAATAGCGCGCCGTCACGGCCGGATCGGACACCGGTGCCTCAGCGTCAAAGGCGCTCTCGAGCGAGCGTACTGCGGTGGTGCCGACGGCGATCACGCGGTGCCCCTCGGCCTTCGCCTTATGCACGGCGTCGACAACCTCCTGTGACACGTGGTAGCGCTCGGTGTGCATGACGTGCTGCGTGGGGTCGTCCTCCTCCACCAGACGGAAGGTATCAATACCCACCTCGAGCTCGACGGCGGCAAACTTCGCGCCCTTGGCCTCGATAGCGGCCATGAGCTCGGGGGTAAAGTGCAGACCCGCCGTAGGAGCGGCAGCCGAGTGCTCCTCCTTCATGGCGTAGACGGTCTGGTACTTCTCGGGATCGCCCTCGTAATCGGTAATGTAGGGCGGCAGCGGCACGTGACCGGCAGCATGAATGGCCTCGTCGAGCGTGCGCGGCTCGCCGGCGGCATTGCAGCCGGCCGGCTCAAAGCGCACCAGACGGCCTCCGCGGCTATCGGTGACAAAGTCGATGACCTCGGCCGTCAGCACCACGGGAGCCCCCTCGGGCGCATGGGCGCCACCGGCGCGATACTCAATCTGAGCACCGGGCTTCAGGCGCTTGCCCGGCTTGACCAGGCACTCCCACACATGGCCGAGCGGATCCACATCCTCACGGCGCTTGAGCAGCAGCGTCTCGACCACGCCACCCGAGCCCGTCTTGCGACCGATCAGACGGGCCGGCATCACACGCGTCTGGTTGATGACGAGCACGTCGCCCGGTTCGATATAGTCGATGATGTCACGGAAGATGCGGTGTTCAACGGTACCGCCGTGCTCCAGCGGCGTTCCCGCCTGGGAGCCCTTGCGATCAACCACTAGCAGGCGGCAGGAGTCGCGAGGCTCGGCAGGAGCCTGGGCAATCAGTTCCTCAGGAAGGTTGTAGTCAAAATCATCGGTACGCATCTTTGCCTCTTTCACAAAGCGCGTCAGTCGAAAAAATCGACTGACGCGCGCATCATTCTCCCCTGTATCCTATCAGCTTGTTGAGAGAAATATAGTATGGCAAACAGATTTGCGACTGTTTTCTCAACGCCCCGCTACTTAAGCGTTGCGTACATCACCGCCTTAATCGTATGCATGCGATTCTCCGCTTCTTGGAAAACACGAGACTTATCGGACTCAAAAACCTCGTCCGTGACTTCCATTTCGGTGACTCCAAACTTCTCAGCAATTTCGGCACCAACAGTAGTATTAGTATCGTGAAAGCTCGGAAGGCAGTGGAGGAAAATTGCCTCGGGCTTTGCCATAGACATCACCTCAGCGGTCACACGATACGGCGACATGAGCTTAATGCGGCTTTCCCACAGCTCTGCGGGCTGACCCATGCCAACCCAAACATCCGTGTAAATTACATCGGCATCACGAGCGCCTTCCTCAATATCCTCTGTAATGGTAATCGTCGATCCATGCTCGGCCGCAATACGACTACATTCTGCAAGGAGTTCAGGATCATAGGATGTAGCCCCCTCCGAATTTCCCCCGATTGGGCCGCAAGAACAGTAGTTAATGCCGAGCTTAGCGCAAATGACCATGAGCGAATCGGCGACGTTTCCGGCCGCCTTACCAAAAAATGTAAGTTTCCTGCCCTTAATCTCTCCAAACTCTTCACGCATGGTCAGAATATCGGCAAGCACTTGAGTCGGGTGGAATTCAGTAGTCAGCCCATTCCAAACGGGAACCCCAGCTTTTGCAGCAAGCTCCTCAACCTTCGCCTGTTCAAAGCCGCGGTATTCAATTCCGTCATACATGCGGCCAAGGACGCGAGCCGTGTCCTCAATCGACTCCTTTTTGCCCATCTGGGACGAGCCCGGATCCAAATAAGTTACACCCATGCCAAGGTCAAGTGCACCAACTTCGAAGGCGCAGCGAGTACGCGTGGAAGTCTTCTCAAATAGCAAAACAATATTCTTGCCTTCAAGGTATTTATGCGGAACACCGGCACGCTTCATGCTTTTGAAGTTAGCAGAAAGCTCAAGCAGATACTCAATCTCTTCCGTCGTGTAATCAAGCAGCTTCAGAAAACTGCGACCAGCGATATTAACACCCATATTCGCCATCTCCTATCACAGTGGATTTGCAACTAAATATCTTCGCGCCAGAAGGGCATGCTCATGCAGCGCGGGCCGCCACGACCGCGGGACAGTTCCTCGGAGGGAACGACCAATAGTTCCAAACCGTTCTTGTAGAGCTCATCATTTGTGACAACATTGCGCTCGTAAACACAGACTTTACCAGGAGCAACGGCAAG
>NZ_JBDMGT010000059.1:0-2592 GCF_039752775.1 Collinsella aerofaciens
CTGACCTCGGACTTTACCCAGCGACAGTTTTTGCATGAGAGATGTCCCTCGGGAGCGGGCGGGCGTATACAAGGTTTCCTGCTCTACAGTCCTGCTCGCACGGAGAGCACATTAAGTGCTCTCCGGCTCGTGCGGAACTCGCGATAAACCTTGTATACGCCCGCCCGCTCCCGAGGGACATCTCTCATGCAAAAACTGTCGCTGGGTAAAGTCCGAGGTCAGTGGCGTTTTATACCGAGAAATCCAAAAAAGTTGAAAATTCATTACAAATTTGCGTTGACTTTAGGTAACTAAAGTTTCATACTCCTTTTCAACCACTGGGGGATGTGAACACGCACGGATCGTTCGCATCATGATTGAAGAGGATTTCTTAGACATGTTCACGCATCAGCTAAACATTATCAGCGTAGTAATTATCTGATGCGGGTTAGCACATACAGCTAGCCCGTACGATAACGGGCGGCTGATGAAGATGAGGGCCGTCGAGCGCAACCGACGGCCCTCATTTTTTATGTCTAGGAAGTTCTTTTTAGAGGAGGAAATGTAATGAACGGAGTTTTGCTCATGGTTGTGGCCGCGGCGGTGCTCGCCTGCGGCTATCTGGGCTATGGCCGATGGCTGGCCAACAAGTGGGGCGTTGACAAAGAGGCCCTCACGCCGGCCAAGCGCATGAAGGACGGCAACAGCTTCTCGCCCGTCTCCGCCTTCACTGCGTTCTCGCACCAGTTCAGCTCGATCTGCGGTGCTGGCCCTGTTACGGGTACGATCGTCGCCATGGCCTTTGGCTGGCTGCCCGTCGTGCTCTGGGTCCTCGTCGGCGGCATCTTCTTTGGCGCCGTCCACGACTTTGGTGCCCTGTACGCTTCGATGAAGAACAACGGCAAGTCGCTCGCTCAGCTCATCGAGAAGTACATCGGCAAGACCGGCCGTCGCCTGTTCCTGCTGTTCTGCTGGCTGTTCTGCATCATCGTCATCGCCGCCTTCACCGATATGGTCTGCAAGACGTTCATGTTCACCCCGGCCGTTGACGCTTCTGGTGCTGCTACCGGTGCCATCGACTTCACCAAGTCCTATGCCGCCGGCTGCGCTGGTACCATCTCCATCCTGTTCACCTTCGTCGCTATCGCCTTTGGTTGGGCCCAGAAGAAGTTCAACCTCACCGGCGCTGCCGAGTTCGTCACCGGCGTTATCCTCATGGTTCTCATGTTCGCCGTCGGTATGCAGTTCCCGGTCTACCTGGATAAGTTCCAGTGGTTCGCCGTCGTCATGGTCTACCTGGTCTTCGCTGGCGCTATGCCCATCCAGATGCTCAAGACCCCGCGTGACTACCTCACTTCCATCATGATGATCGTCATGATCGTCTGCGCTGTCCTCGGCATCGTCGTCCTGGGTGTCAACGGTCAGGCCACTATCACCGCTCCGGTCTTCACCGGCTTCTCCACTGCCTCCGGCATGATGTTCCCGGTCCTGTTCGTCTCCGTCGCATGCGGTGCTCTCTCCGGTTTCCACAGCCTCGTTTCTTCCGGCACCTCTTCCAAGCAGGTCGAGAAGGAGCAGGACGCCGTCAAGGTCGGTTACGGTGCAATGATCGTCGAGTCCTTCGTTGGCATCCTTGCCATCATCGTCGCCGGCATCATGTTCTCCGATATGAACACCGCCGGTACTGGCGCTCTCAACGCCGGTGTCGCTTCCACCCCGTTCCAGATCTTCGCCGCCGGCATCTCCCGCGGTATGCAGGCCTTCGGTGTTGACGGCACGCTCGCTACCGTCTTCATGACCATGAACGTCTCCGCTCTGGCCCTGACCTCGCTCGACGCCGTCGCCCGCATCGCCCGCACCTCGTTCTCCGAGTTCTTTGCCCAGACCAACGACGCCCTGGCCATCGAGTCCAAGGCCGGCTACATGAAGGTCCTCGGCAACCCCTGGTTCGCCACGGTCGTTACCCTGCTTCCCGGTCTCGCTCTCGCTTTTGGTGGCTATGCCAACATCTGGCCGCTCTTTGGTGCTTCCAACCAGCTGCTCGGCGGCATGACCATGATCACCCTCGCCGTGTTCTGCAAGTGCACCGGCCGCAAGGGCTGGATGCTCTACGTGCCCGTCGTCTTCCTGCTCTGCTGCACCTTCACCTCGCTGGTCCAGAGCGCCATGGGCTGCATGACCGCCGTCCAGGCCTACGGTTTCTTCGGTACCATCCCGGCTACCGCCACCACGGCCGCCGTCTCCGTCGCCGCCACCAAGGGCCTGCAGCTCGTCTTTGCCGTCCTGCTGATGGTCCTGGGCCTCATCGTTGCCGTCAACTGCCTCAAGGAGTTCTTCGGCAAGGAGGCTGGCTCCATGCCTGATGAGGAGCCCGAGTGGTCCGATATGGGCAAGGCCGAGTACGGTCGCGCCGCTGCCGCTGAGGCTCCTGCCGACGCCGAGGCCGCCAAGGCCTAGTCGGTCGGACGGGTTGAATCTCCCATCCATTTGACTCGGAAAGACCGGGTCCGCGACTTCGCGGGCTCGGTCTTTTTTCATTACGGGCTTTAGCCTGTGCGGGGCGCGCAGCGCGCCGCATCAGAAACCACCCGCTATGCGGGTGGGGCCAAACGG
>NZ_JBDMGT010000060.1:0-2456 GCF_039752775.1 Collinsella aerofaciens
GGCGCCTTTAGACGCGTGCCGGAAATCCAAGGGTTATACCCTAAGAGCAAACCACCCCTTTTAGGGGTGGTTTTGATGCAAAAGCGGGTGACGCTCGAGTGTTCTCGCAGATGTTTTGCGTGGATAAGGGCGCGCGTTGTACCATATAGACGTATATGTGTACATATGAAAGGGGCCCCGTGGCCAAGACGGTATATTCCGATAACCAAAATAATGTCGATGCTCTGGCTGAGCGTCTGAGCAGCCAGACATCGCTTTCTGCTGAGCGTGCCAAGCTGGTTGCCTACGACCTGCTTTGCCGCAAGGCGCTCAAGATCAAGTCGAGCGCGCTGGCGCAAATTTTCCGCTCCGTCGATAAGGAATGTGACACCAAGGCGATGCGCGATGAGCTTATCGCGGCAAATATCGTGACCAAGATCGAGGGTAGCGGCATTAACGGGCGCCCGGCGTTCTATACCATCAATGCCGAGATCCGCGATGCCCAGGAGCAGCCTGCCGAGTCCGTCGAGGATTTTGTCGTCGAGGATCCCGCTGACGTGCCTGCTGTGGAAGAAGTTGCCCCGCGTGAGCATGTCGATACCGATGAGTTGCTCGATGAGAACGTCGTGCGTGCCTTTACGGCCAAGGCAGGACGCGGCGGTTTTGGCGGGGGTGGCAAGCGCGATGCGCAGCGCCGCGCCCAGCAGGAGCGCTTCCGTCGCGCCGTTGCTCGAAAGGGTGAGACGGATGCTGAGGCTGTTGAGACCGAGGTTGCCGCTGAGTCGCAGAAGCCCGCGAAGGAACAAAAGCCCGTGGAGGCCCAAGAGCCCAAGCGTCGTCGCGGTGCTCACTTCAAGGCTGCGCAGCAGGATGTCGCGCGTGAGGTTGAAGAGCCTTCCGAGGTTGCAGACGATGTTGAGGAGTCTGCCAAGAGGGCTCCGGGTTCGTGTCGTCCCGGCCGCGGTTTTGCAGGGCGCGCGTATCCCGTAAAGCGTCAGGAGAAGGGCGAGCCGGCTTCGACCGCTCAGGCCGATAAGGCCGAACAAACCGAGAAAACCGTTGAGCCGGCGGCTCGCGAGCAGCAACCTTCCGAGTCGCAGCCTGCGGCTGACACCGAGGTCAAAGTTCAACAGTCCGCTGATAAACAGGCGGGGGAGAGCACTTCGAGCAAGCCCCGCCGTCGTCGTCACCGTGGCGGACGTGGCTCAAATGCCGAAACCGTGGCCGAGAAGGCGACAACGCAAAACAAGGATGTGAAGGCTGAGACCCCGGTGGAGCAGCCCAAGCGCCAGCCGGCGAAGGGGGACAAGCCTGAACGTTCGCAAAAGAGCTCGTCCGCGCCAAAGCAAGAGCGCAAAGCTCAGGCAGATTCCAAGCACAAATCCCAGGCGCAGCCCAAACCGACTGCAAACGATGCGGCCGCCCAGCAGCCTGAGCAGCCCGCTCATGGCGAGGTTTCGGCGTTTGCTCTGGCCCGTGTCCTGGGCAGGCAGCTGCTCAAGGTCGTTCCCACGCCAATGGCGCTCTCCAAGATTAAGGAGCAACAGACTCAAATCGTTAAGGTCGAGGGCAAGGACGGCAAAAAGGCTCCGCAGCGCACTCAGCACAACGAGATGTCCAACCGCAAGATTGCCGAGGAAATCGCAATCATCCAGGCTTGGATCGAGCAGAACCGAGGTGCCGATACGCCGGTTGCCTCGCGCCGCCAGCGTGCCTACCAGATCTTTAACGACGAGAAGGCTTTTGACGGCAAGCACGGTGAGCGCCTGATCAGGCGTATGACCGAAAAGGGCATTAGCATGCAGGCGATCAAGGTCGCCCCCAATCGCCCCGTGCACTTTACGGGCTTCTTTACCCTGGGCGCCGACAGGCCGTTCATTATGGTCGAGAACCTGGACACCTACGACGAGATCGTCAAGCTGCTGCGTGGCCGCAAGCACGCCAAGCTCTTTGGCATCAAGGTGGGCGGCGTGATTTTTGGCGGCGGATGCAAGGCAAGCGTCTCGCATGCCCTGGACGATTATCTGGCCGAGATTGGCTATCGCTTTAACTACGTCTACTATGTGGGCGATATCGACCGCGAGGGCGCGCGCATCGTCGAGCAGGCTCGCAATGCCAATGTGGTTGAGATTCGCCTGCATGCCGGCATGTACCGCGCCATGCTCGCCGAGCATAGGCGTCGCGTGAAGGCCGGCGGCGCGTGCGAGCCCGCTGCTGCCAACCAGGGCGTGCCGCAGAACCTGGCGGCGACGATTAAGGATCTGCCCATGGTTACGCGCGTGCAGTTCCGCAACGTGCTGCGCGAGGGCGGGCGTATTCCGCAGGAGATCCTGATGACCGCAGACTATCGGGATGGCGACTCGGGAAGCTTCGACCGCATGCTCAACAACTAGGGCGTTCGGCCCCGGGAGAGCGGGGACACCGGCTTAGGTTTATCGCGAGTTCCGCACGAACAGGAGGCCACTTAATGTGGCCTC
>NZ_JBDMGT010000061.1:0-2260 GCF_039752775.1 Collinsella aerofaciens
GGAGAATATATTAGGGAAAATTATGAAATTAGAAAAGTAATAATAGGTCCAGTAGTAACATTAATTCTTTTAATAATATATATTTTATCTAATAATAAAATGTTTATATCATTTTTTGTATTATTTGAAGTTATACAAGTAATTGCATTAAGTAGAAAAGTATTTGAAGTTGAGTATTTAGCAAAAGATAGAATAAAGTACATAGATATAAATGAGTTGATCTTTAAAGGTATAGATAATAATCAAAGTTCTTATATTACTATGTCAAAGGAATTTATTAATGCATTAAATTCTAATGATATTGGTGAAAGTTTGGATGAATACAAATATAAATATAAACTAAAAGATATTCAAATGAATTATTTATTAGAATCCGTAGTTTGTGAATCCAATAATATATATACTAAGTATAATTCTTATATTTATATCAATGATGAACTAAATTTATTGGAAATAAATGATAGTATTAAAAAAAGTAATATAAAAGGATTTGAATTTAGGAATATATTAATATTAAATGAATATGAGATTCTTGAAAAAATTAAAAAGATAAATGAAATTACTGAAGATAGTAAGCTAGAAAGTAGTGCATATTTCTTATTAATGAATTACTTTAAATTAAAAGAATATACTACAAAACTAGATGAAAACAACTATATTGAATATTTAAATCAGAATTCAGAATTATTTAATATATATTTTAATGAGTTAGATAAATGGTTAAATAGAATTAAAAGCCAAGCTATAAAAATTTCTTTAAAGGCTATAGAGGTAGGTGTACCGATAGAAAGCATTAGTAAGATAACAGAGGTATCATTACTGAATTTAAATAAGTTTGTTAATGATAAAATTGATAAATAATAGTATTATATTAAAATTTTTATCATTTAAATGGAAATAGGGTAAGCTTCAAGTTTGAAGCTTACCCTATTTTTTTAATAGTTAACGATATAGAAAATATGATATAATTTTCTTAGTTTTACAAAGGGGGAGGTGAATAAGTGAGAAACGCATTAAAGCTGAATAAAAAGAACTATATAGATAATATTCATAGTAGAAGTAAAGGGTGGATAACCAGGAGCGTTATAGATAAAAAAGGATATAGACAATGGCACTATAAATACGCTGAATTAAAAGATTTAGATATGAGTGATGAAAATATCTATATAACTCTAAATACCTTTTATAAGCCGTGTAGGCGATTAGAAAATATAAAAGAGTTAAATACACTGTTTATAGACTTGGATTATTATAAAACTGGCAAAACTAAAGACCAGGTATTAATGGACTTAGAAAAGAATTATTTTAATCAAAGTATTCCTATACCAAACTATGTAATAGATAGTGGAAGAGGAATGTATTTAATATGGATAATAAATGCAGTACCTAGTAAAGCATTACCATTATGGAAAGCAGTTCAAGAATATTTATATAATCAATTAAAATACTTTGGAGCAGATAGACAAGCCTTAGATGCAACCAGGATATTAAGAGTTCCAGGAAGTATAAACTCTAAATCAAAAACAGTAGTAAATATATTAGATGAGTATGAATATATTTATGATTTAAGAGAAATACAAAATGGATTTTTACCTGAATTGAAACCATATGAAAAGAAAAAAGGTAGGCCAAGTAAAATAAATTATATTTATAGAGAAAGAAGTTTATATTATGGAAGAATACAAGACATAATAAAACTTTGTGAACTAAGAGAATATGATTTAAAAGGACATAGAGAGCTTATATTATTTTTATATAGATATTATCTTTGTAGCTTTACAGAAGACATTGAGAAGGCATTAAATGATGTTTTAGAACTTAATAGTATGTTTAGACAACATTTAAGTGAAAGAGAAGTTATAAGAGCAACTAGAAGTGCCGAAAGATGTTATTTAGATAAAAATAAGCAATATAAGTATAAGAATGAAACTCTTATAGAGCTATTAGAAATTACAGAAGAAGAACAAAAATATATGACAATAATAATTTCTAAAAAAGAATATAAGAGAAGAGAAAATATTAGAGGTAAAAAAAATTATCAAGAGCAATTAAAAGCTAAAGGAAAAGCAACAAAAAAAGAGGAATTAAATGTATTAAGAAAAAAAATAAAAGCCCTTAAAGAAAAAGGCTTTAAAAATAAAGAAATTACTCTAATGTTAGAAGTACCAATAAAAACATTAGAACGTCATATTACGTATATGAAAAAAAATGGGCTTTTATAAAGGCTCATTTTTTATATTCTTTTCTTCAAAGATTATAT
>NZ_JBDMGT010000062.1:0-2166 GCF_039752775.1 Collinsella aerofaciens
TCAAGGTGCACGCCCCGCGGCTGATCCGGTCCGACCGGGCCGCGCGGCAAGGAGATATATTGCCAGACCGGAGGGGCGCCGTGGGCGGGAATCTGGTCGTACACATTTCCTACACAGTTTGGGATTCTCAGCTGTATTTGCCAGTAATAAAGAGGGGACCTCGTTTCCGAGATCCCCTCCTCCGTCTATCTAAAGAAATAGGCTTTCAAAGCCTTAGGCCAGCAGCTTGCGACCGGACTCCTCAATCGCGTCAAGTGCTGCATCTGCCTCGGCGGCATCCGCGCCCTTAGCGAAGATGTACAGCTTAATCTTGGGCTCGGTGCCGGAAGGACGAACAATACCCTTGTTGCCACCCTCAAGATCGAACTCAATAACATTAGCCTTCGGCAGGCCGTTCACGCAGGTGTTGTAATCAACGACGGCCTCAATCTTGGAACCGGCGAGCTCCGCGGGCGGGTTCTCGCGCAGACCGGCCATGATGCCGGCCATCTTTGCCGCACCCTCAGCACCCGGATAGCTCAGCGAAATCGTCTTGTTGTGATAGTAGCCATACTTCTCGTACAGCTCGTGCATCGCGTCGGCAAGGTTCTTTCCCTGGAGCTTGTAATACTGCGCCATCTGGCAAATCAAAAGCGAAGTGCTCACGGCGTCCTTGTCGCGCACGTGGTCGCCGGCCAGATAGCCGTAGCTCTCCTCAAAACCGAAGATAAAGCGATCGACCTCGCCAGCATCGGAAAGAGAAGTAATGATGTCGCCGATGTACTTGAAGCCCGTCAGGCAGCGACGGAGCTCAAAACCGTACTCGTCGGCCAGAGCGTCAACCATGGCGGAAGAAACGATAGTAGTGACAGCAACCTTCTTAGTGAGGTCCTCACCGCGAGCAGCGCGGGTCTTGCAGATATAGTCGAGCAGCAGAACGCCCATCTCATTGCCGGTCAGCAGCAGATAGTCATCGCTATTCTTAACGGCAACGCCAACGCGATCGGCGTCAGGATCGGTTGCAAGCAGCAGATCAGGGTGAACCTGCTCGCACAGGTCAATGCCCTTCTGCATGGCCTGGCGGATCTCGGGGTTAGGATACGGGCAGGTCGGGAAATCGCCGTTAGGTTCCTTCTGCTCGGGAACAACCGTGACATCGGTGATGCCAGCGCGCTCGAGCACCGTCGTGACGGGAATGAGGCCGGTGCCGTTGAGCGGAGTGTAGACGAGCTTAAGCGGAGCGCCAGCGATCTCCTCGGCAGAAAGGTTGGTCACGCCGCGGGCGAGAACGGCGTCGTAATAACGCTCGAGGCACGAGTCGTCGATCCATTTGACCAGACCCTGCTCAAGAGCCTCATCGAAGTCCATGGACTTCACGCCGGTAAACGTATCGGTCTCGGCGATAGCCTTAGAAATTGCATCGGCGGCCTCGCTGGTGATCTGGCAGCCGTCGGGGCCATAGGCCTTATAGCCGTTATAAGGCGCTGGATTATGACTAGCGGTCATGCAAATGCCACCGGAGCACTTAAGGTCGCGGACGGCCCAGGAGAGCGTCGGCACGGGAGAAATCTTGGGATACACGAGGGCAGTCACGCCGTTTGCGGCAAGAATGGCAGCCGTCGTCTTAACGAACAGCTCGCCCTTATTGCGGCTATCGCGGGCGATGGCGACCGTCGGATGCTCGAAGGTCGCATTGAGATAGTCAGCAAAACCCTGCGTCGCGCGACCAACCGTATAGATATTCATACGGTTAGTGCCTGCACCGATAGTGCCACGTAGACCGGCGGTACCGAAGGCGAGATCTTGGAAGAAAGCGTCGGTGATGGCGTCTTCGTCACCCTGCTCCTTCATCGTGTTGAGCTCAGCGAGGAGCTCCTCGTCCTTGACATTGGCAATCCAAGTATCAAGCAGCTCATGAACATCTGCCATGTGAGTCCTTCCGTCACAATCAATAAAACAACCCGTGTAAAACAGGACAAGCGCATCAGCGCGCTAAAGCAAATATTAGTCCATTGAGAACAGAGAACCGGCCACAGAACGGTGAACGTCTATATTCACCGGTGGATGATTGGATTGATTTAATTGCTTAGTGAATGCCGCCTTTAACGCGAAAAAGGGGGAGGCCGCGAGGCCTCCCCCTTCTCAGTTCAAGCGTACGGCTCGGTGCCGTCCACCGGTCAGCGGCGC
>NZ_JBDMGT010000063.1:0-1976 GCF_039752775.1 Collinsella aerofaciens
CAGACCTTCCTGAGCTTGCCGATCTCGGAAGGCACGTGCAGACCTTTCGTCATGGCCTCCTACCTTTCTTTCGGGCCCTTGTCAGGGCCGATTCGTTAGCGCCCCTCCGTGTGAGGCGTTATTGCTGACGACATATTTATATCCAAAATCAGCCCATACTTCCACCTTGCCCCCGAACGGTTTTTTATAGGGGGTGAACGGCATACACATATACTTCACGCATGGCACACTTCATCTTAATAAAGCGTATTTACGTGCTTAAACGCGTTTTCAATCCTAAAATCAAATGGAACTTAACTTTGTTAAATCATCCTCAAATTGCATATTTCCACTAAAGCTATGAATAGAATTAGCGGTTCATACCGCGTCTCAACCATTTTCATTTTTATTCAGAAAAAAGATTGTCCTATTCATTTCTGGTAAATAAATTACCGTTTACCAGACGCTTGATACCGTTCACCGGAAACTCAGTATAAGGCCCAGCGGATACCGGCTCGCTTTACGGCCCCATTTGTAACAACTTGACTTCTCGGTATAGAAAAACGGACCCGCTTCACTAGGGAAACGGGTCCGTTTTCGATTATCTTCGGCCAATTTAGATAACGCCCTCGAAGATCATCGGAATCCTAGCGATCAAACTCCGCCAGCGCCTCGCCCAAAAGCCTCAGGCCCTCGCGCAGAACGTCCTCGCTCGCGCAGTAGCCCAGGCGTGCGCCACAGGGAAGCTCAAAGCGGCTGCCGGGTACCAGCAGCACTCCCCTCTCGGACAGCAGGCGCTTGCAGAACTCCTCGTCGTCCTCGGGAATATCCAGCTGGATAAACGAGGTAGACACGCCCTGTGGGGCCGTCCAGGAAACGCGATGCTGCGTATCGATCCAAGCCTGCGCGATATCGCGGTTGCCAAACACGATCTTGCGATTGCGCTCGAGGATCTTGTCCTTGTGCTCAAGCACATAGGTCGCCAAGGCGTCGTTGAACACACCGCCGCAGATCATGGTGTAATCGCGATAGGTACGGATGCGGTTGGACACCTCTTCGTCGGCCACGACCCAGCCCACGCGGGCCGCAGGCGTCGAATAGGTCTTCGACAACGAGTTGGTGACAATGGCCCTCTCGTACACGTCGACCATCGACATAAAGGACTCAGTGTTTTCGAGCGGCAGATACACCTCGTCGCACAGCACGTAGGCGCCCACCGAACGGGCGATCTCGGCAATCTGGCCGAGCATATCGGTATCGAGCACCGTACCGATGGGGTTCGATGCGTTGTTTATGCAGATAAGCTTGGTGTTGGGGCGCACCAAGCGCTTGAGTTCCTCGATATCGGGCTTCCAGCCGAGTTCCTCGCGAAGCTCCCAATACTCGACCTCGGCGCCCAGCGTGCGCGGAATCTCGTAGAGCGGTGCGTAGGTGGGCCACTCGGCGATAACGTGGTCGCCGGGCTCGACCACGGCCATGATGGCGTTGAGGTTCGCACCCGTGCAGCCATTGGTCTGCAGAATGTGGTCGGGATTGACCTCCCGACGATACAGCTTGGCAACCACGGCCTTAAACTCCGGCGAGCCCTCGATCCAGCCGTAGTTCATCTTCTCGCGGTCCAAGCGCTCGTAGAACGTGGCGCCGTCCTGCTCATCGAGCGCGCGCAGCTCGCCCATGGTGAGCGACGAGATCGTCGACTGGGCGATGTCCCACGTGGCACTTTTCTCCCAAACGTTGAGCCATTCCTCAACGCCAATCGTCTTGATGTCCATGGCCAAGCTCCTTACAAAAGCAGTCATCCAATCGTGTTGACGTCCCTCATACAAGATTGGGGCGGTGCGAAAACCCGCACCGCCCCAATGGGAGACATCTAATTGCAGCTAGATGTATGTATTATGACCTGTACGGGTCCTGAAAGACCTTAGAGGTCCTCGCGCCAGAAGGGCATGCTCATGCAGCGCGGGCCGCCGCGGCCGCGGGAGAGCTCGGCGGAGGGC
>NZ_JBDMGT010000064.1:0-1675 GCF_039752775.1 Collinsella aerofaciens
TTTTTTTTTATTTTATTTTATTATATATGGCGACTTGAAGAACGGGGGACGGCTTTATGCCTTCCCGTTCTGTCGCCTTATAATATATATTATTTATGGGTGTATAGGTGTAACGATTGATTTTAAGCCGATATAGGGCTTGTCTATCGGCTTGACAATATGGGTGTATGGGTGTATTATTGATGACGACAAGGTTAACTGATGTTTAAAAGTTGATTTATAAGTAAAAAGTGGGTGTAAAGATAAAATGAGGATGAAATTATTTGAGATAGTACAACAAGAAGAATATTTAAATATGGATATAGTCAAAGGTGCTTTGGAAAATAAAAAAGGTATAAAAGATTGGCTTTATATATTGCATGATAAAGATACAGATAGTGAGGGTAATTTAAAAGCTTCTCATTATCATATTTATTGTAGGCTGACAAATAGCTATGATAGTAAATATATAGCTCAATGGTTTAATGTTCCAGAACAATATGTCAGTAAAATAAAAGGTAATTGGAGTGATGCTTTAAATTACGCTACACATAGAAATAGACAAGAGAAATATCAGTATTCAGATGAAGAAGTTGTAAGCAATTTTGATTGGAAAACAGAGCGAACAGTAACTAAGGGAAGAAAGAAAGATGAGAGAAAAGAAGAAATTTTAAATTTAATAGATGCAGGAATAATAAGAGAGTATAATATACATGATTATTTGACAGTTATTGAATATGATAAATATAAAAAGAATATAGATAATGCTTTTAAATTTAGAGTAAATAAATTAATGCAGAAGGTGGAGAGAAAGATGGATTGCTATTTTATTACTGGAAGAAGTGGAACAGGTAAAACAACATATGCGAAGCAATTAGCAAAAGAAAAAGGATATTCAGTATATATAAGTAGTGGTAGTAATGATGTATTGGATAGTTATCAAGGGCAGGATTGTATAATCTTAGATGACTTAAGACCATCATGTATGGGTTTAAGTGATTTATTAAAGATGTTAGATAATAATACTTCAAGTACTGTAAAGAGTAGATATAAGAATAAGGTTTTAGAGTGTAAATTAATAATAATAACTACTACTTTGGATATAGATACTTTTTTTAATAATGTTTTTAAAGATGAAGAAGAAAGTTGTGTTCAACTTAAAAGAAGATGTAAATATCATTTAACTGTTACTATGGAAGATATATTTATAAGAAAATGGTATAAGGGAGTTAATGAATATAGTAAGGCGGTACGCATTCCTAATCCTAATAGGGACTTATTAAGTGAGAGCTTAGAAGAAGAATTATTAATCGAGGATATAAGCGAGGATTTTGGAGTTCCTACTTGTGATATACAGTTTCGTTCAGATCTTGAAGAAAATTCAGAACTTATTGAAGATGACCAAATTCCGTTTTAGTGCTAAATTATTTTTTCCCTATTTCTATGTTCCAGTAAATTATGGTAAAATTAGAAAGTGGATTACCGAGCATTCGGTATGCGGAAATTTATTTAAGGTGGCGTCGCAGACATAGCGAAGCGTAGCCTTTGAAAAAGTTGGCAAAAAAAGATTTATATAGATATACGTTTTGTAGATATTAAATGTATTTACATAGCGTATATTTTTTTTTATTTTATTTTATTATATATGGCGACTTGAAGAACGGGGGACGGCTTTATGCCTTCCCGTTCTGTCGCC
>NZ_JBDMGT010000065.1:0-1602 GCF_039752775.1 Collinsella aerofaciens
GGTGCAGGAATGTCTGCCTGCTGCGCGTCGGCTACGCCTCCCGGCCTCGCCTTAGCCCCCGACTGACCCTGGGAGGATTAGCCTTGCCCAGGAAACCTCGGGTTCACGGCGGACGAGTTACTCTCTCGTCTCTCGCTACTCATGCCAGCATTCTCACTCCCATGCGCTCCACCGTCGGTCGCCCTCCGGCTTCTCCGCCCATGGGAAGCTCCCCTACCGATTCTAATGAATTAAAATCCCGCCGCTTCGGTGTCCAGCTTAGCCCCGTGTATTGTCGGCGCATGTCCACTCGACCAGTGAGCTGTTACGCACTCTTTGAATGGATGGCTGCTTCTAAGCCAACATCCTGGTTGTCTGGGCGGACGCACATCCTTTGCCACTCGGCTGGAACTTGGGGACCTTAGCGGGCGGTCCGGGCTGTTTCCCTCTCGAGCACACAGCTTAGCCCACATGCTCTGACTGCCGCGCTCTGGGCCGCCGGCATTCGGAGTTCGGTTGGATTCGGTAGGCGGCGAAGCCCCCTCGTCCATCCGGTGCTCTACCTCCGGCGGTGAACGCGCGACGCTAGCCCTAAAGCTATTTCGGGGAGAACGAGATATCTCCGGGTTTGATTGGCCTTTCACCCCTATCCGCAGGTCATCGCCGCCGTTTTCAACCGACGTGCGTTCGGCCCTCCACGGGGTCTTACCCCCGCTTCAGCCTGCCCACGGATAGCTCACCCGGCTTCGCGTCCGCGGCGCGGGACTCAAGTCGCCCTGTTAAGGCTCGCTTTCGCTCCGGCTCCCTTTCGGTTAACCTCGCCCCGCGCCAGCGACTCGCTGGCTCATTCTACAAAAGGCACGCCGTCACAACTGAAAGTTGCTCCGACTGCTCGTGGGCGCACGGTTTCAGGTACTGTTTCACTCCCCTCCCGGGGTGCTTTTCACCTTTCCCTCACGGTACTGGTGCGCTATCGGTCACAGGGTAGTACTCAGGCTTGGATGGTGGTCCACCCAGGTTCGGACCGGGTTTCACGTGCCCGGCCCTACTCAGGGACCGCGTCGCGCCGTCCGGTCTGGGTTCGCGTACGGGGCTGTCACCCGCTGCGGCCGGCCCTCCCATGCCGTTCCGCTCCCCAGCCGGACCTGCGCCCGGGGGCGGCAGCCCCCGGATGCGCGGCCCTGCAACCCCGTCGGCGGAACCCCTGCCGGGTATGCCCGCTCGACGGTTTGGCCATCGGTCCCCTTTCGCTCGCCGCTACTCGGGGAGTCTCGAGATTGATTTCCTCTCCTCCGGGTACTTAGATGTTTCAGTTCCCCGGGTTGTCCTCCCCCCGCCTATGTGTTCAGCGGGGGGATATGCACACTGCTGTGCATGGGTTCGCCCATTCGGAGACCCCCGGGTCGAAGGATGTGTGCTCCTCGCCGGGGATTATCGCAGCTTGCCGCGTCCTTCATCGGCTCCCTGTGCCAAGGCATCCGCCGTGCGCCCGTGGTATCTTGCGGGACCGCATCGGGCCCGCGGGATATCCACGTGTCGCTAATTAATCTAATTAATCGATATCATGAATAGCGCTCGTATGTCGCAATTCGGGTATCTCATACCGCGGCACAGTGTATGTAC
>NZ_JBDMGT010000066.1:0-1586 GCF_039752775.1 Collinsella aerofaciens
TTAATATGAGAAAGCCATTGTCAATAGGCGTGTTTGTTCGAGCCCGGTTTTAAACCGGGCTTTTTCGTTTCCCGTCGGGAGGGACCGCGCACGCTGCACGTTTAGTCGACGCTTGCCTGGCAAGCTAATATCCGCGGGCTCTTGCGGGCGCGCTGCCGGCGGTCAGCCCGGTATGTCCGCACACCCCACCGCATTTCGATTCTCCGTCCGGCGCGCTCGTCCGAAACCAGTCTTGTTCACGGGCGCGGCCCTTGGGCTGCCCAAAAAGGGCTCGTGAACGCGCGCCGGCGATGCGTCGAGGCGCGGGCCCTCCCGGCGGGAGGCTTGTTGTCCGACGGGGTCAGCTGAGGGTCCCCTCCGCCCGGCGCCCGATCTCCCAGACCCAGCAGGCGAGCTCGCGCGCGACGGCGGCGTTTGCCTTGCACGAGCTCTTGCCCGCCGCCGCCAGCGCCTCGCGGCGGCGGCAGAGCCTGGCGGTGCAGGCGTCGGCGCGCGCCCGGATCGCCGCGGGGACGTCCGCGCCGGGCGCCGGGGCCTTCGGGCGGGGCGTGCACGTCAGGTAGTGCCACGCCGACTCCACCAGTGCCGTCCTGGCGAGCCGGTTGCCCGTCTTGGTTATCCCGCCGCGCCGCTCGGTCTCGCCGCTCGAGCGCTCCGACGGGACTAGCCCGCACCAGCTCGCGAAGGCCGGGGCCGTCCGGAACCTCGTGAAGGAGCCCGCCTCGGCTGCGAGCCTGAAGGCCGTCAGGGTGTCGATTCCCTTGATGCAGGAGAGCGCCTCGACGGCCGGGCGCCACCGGTCGGTCCGGGCGAGGGCGAGCACCTTCTTCTCGAGCTGCCGGCGGTCCGACTCCGCGCACCTCGCGGCCGTGACGTAGTACTCGAGCACGTCGCGCTGGGGCCCCTCGAGCCTGATCCCGGATATCCATCTCCAGTGGGCGCGCGTCCAGGATCCCTTCCTCGTCCCGTCGGCGTTGCGCTCGTCCCAGACGTGGCCCAGCCTGATCAGGAACATGTTGAGTCGCTGCCTGGCGCGGCGGTACTCCGCCGTGGCGTCGTCGAGGGCGCGGTCGAGGTCCCGGGCGGCCTCGACGGCCGCATCGGGCAGCGGGACCTCCACGATGTTGTGGGTGGCGAGCATGCGGGCGATGAACTCGGCGTCGCGCCGGTCGTTCTTGCGGCGCGCGTCCGCCGCCGGCCTCTGCATCTTGGAGACGGCTGCCACGGCGCAGTCGAGGCCGAGCGCGCGCAGCTCGCGCGCCATGTGGAAGCCGGTGGGGCCGCTCTCGTAGCAGGCCCTGGGCTCCTCGAACCCGAGCGCCCACTCGGCGATCTCGGCGGCGTCCGTCCCGAAGTCACGGTGCACCACCTCGCCGGTGAAGGGGTTGAACGCCGCGGCGGCGACCGATCGCGCGTGGACGTCCAGGCCGATGGAGGTAACATGGGGCATGGGAAGCCTCCTCCCCGCAGGTGCGGTAAGGGCTACCGCACGGGCCGATACTCAAAGCCCATTGTGGCATCCCGAGCCCGCGGAAAGAAGCTGCGCCGCGGGGGAGGCGACCCAAATGGCTTTCTCATATCGTCTT
>NZ_JBDMGT010000067.1:0-1573 GCF_039752775.1 Collinsella aerofaciens
ACCTGCACTGATAATTGTCCTTGGGGGAAGCGGGCACTGCGGGGGCGCGTCAACAGCGCGCGATTTCCGCGTCGCAGCGCTACCCTGATGCTGAACGCCGGGACGATGACCCACTGACCTGCTGACGCCTCTTCGGCCGTCCTCAAATCCGACCTGTCTCGCCCCGGCTTCCGCGACCCGGAGTCCTGCCATGACCTAATAGGAGCATGAGCGCGGACAATCGGATAAGGCAACTTGATTGTAGCGCTCCCGTCAGTGCAATGTCTGGGAGACCCGGGCGCGGAGCAGGCGGCAGACCGAGGGGAGCGAAAATGGAAGGCGAAACGGTCATCGCGGGCGTCGACACGCACAAGGACGTGCATGTCCTGTGCCTGCTCGACGGCCTCGGGAGGAAGATCTGGAGCGGGAGCTTCGGGGCCGACCCCGAGGGCTACGACAGGCTGGCGGAGGCGATAGGCGACCCGGGGAGCTGCATGGTCGTCGGCGTCGAGGGCACGGCATCGTACGGGGCCGGGCTGACGAGGAGGCTCGTGGAGCTCGGGTACAACGTCGTCGAGGTGCTCAGGCCCAAGAGGGACAAGGCGAGGCCCGGCGAGGGGAAGAGCGACCCGCTGGACGCCGAGCGCGCGGCGCGCAAGGCGGCGTCCGGGAGGGGCTGCTCCGTGCCGAAGTCGCAGGACGGCTGGGTCGAGGCGGTGCGCCAGCTCTACGTCGCGCGCAGGCTGGCCGTCGCGACGTCCACGTCCTGCGTGGCCTGCGCGAAGTCGATGCTCACGACGGCCCCGGGCGCCCTGAGGGAGCGGTTCAGGGGCCGCGAGCGGCCGAAGGACCTCATGCCGCTGCTCGCGCGCGGGAGGAAGGCGGGCGACGCGCTCGAGGAGAGCGTGCTGGCCTCGCTGCGGTCCGTCGCGGCGGTCTGGAAGGAGGCCCGCAGCCAGGTCGAGTCCCTCGACGAGCGCATCCGCGCGCTGCTGGAGGCGAACGCGCCCGCGCTGCTCGGCGTCGAGGGCTGCGGCACGACGACCGCCGCCGCCCTGGTCGTGGCCGCCGGCGACAACCCCGGCAGGCTGAAGGGCGAGGCGGCGTTCTCGATGCTGTGCGGCGTCTCCCCGATCCCCGCGTCGAGCGGGAAGACGGAGCGGCACAGGCTCAACCGCGGCGGCAACCGGCAGGCGAACTGGGCGCTCTACGAGATCGCGATCAAGCGCATGGCATACGACGAGAGGACGAGGAGGTACGTGGCGAAGCGAACCTCCGAGGGGAAGTCCCGGAGGGAGGCGATCCGCTGCCTGAAGCGCTACATAGCGCGGGAGGTGTACCGCGTGCTCATGGACCCGAATCCCGACGGCGCCGCGCCGGAAGGCCCCGAGCTCGCGAAGATGCGCAAGGCGATGCGGGTGACCCAGAAGCAGGCCGCCGCGGGGCTCGGCATGTCCGCGGCCTCACTCGGTCACCTGGAACATGGGAGACGGCGGTCGACGAAACTGGAGAGGAGGTATTACGAGCTCCTGTGCGAATTGAAGGGAGCGCTCCCGCAAACTGCCTATTGACAACTTATAGGAGCGTCGGTTTT
>NZ_JBDMGT010000068.1:0-1546 GCF_039752775.1 Collinsella aerofaciens
CCCATTACAGTCTGAAGTGGGCCACCGATAAATTTCGATGGCGAGCATTCGGCGCATTGCCTACGATACGGGCAAGCCCCGAGGGGCCGCCGATCGGGCGCCTCCGGATGGCCGTCTGCCCCTGCCCCGTAGAGGGCCCGGGGGGTGTTGCCACCGGGGGCGCTCGCCGCTCCGGACGACTGATAGGAAACTGCCGGGCGCAAGCGCCACGGCCAGGTAATGTGGGTGTCGCAGGGAGGGGTTCCGATCGGCCTACCGATTGGAGGATAACACCGTGGCACCACCTAGAATGCCGGAAGCCGTCATCGGGCTCGATGTCGGGAAATTGTCCCATTGGGCATGCGTCGCGACCCGGGACGGCGAGATACTGCTGAGCGCCCCCGTCGCGAACAGGGAGGGCGATCTGGACTCGCTGTTCGGCCGCTTCCCCGACGCGCTCGTGGTCGTCGACCAGTCGCGCAACATAGGCGCCCTCGCGCTCGCCCGCGCCAAGGCGGCCGGGATGTCGGCGGCGTACCTGCCGGGACTCGCGGCACACGGGGCCGCCAGGCTCTTCGCCGGCGACGCCAAGACCGACGAGCGGGACGCAATGGTCATCGCGAAGACGGCGCTGGGCATCCCCGACGCACTCCTGCCGGTCGGGGATCCGGGCCCGACGGTCGCGGCGGCGAGGGCGCTGGCCGCCCAGAGAAACTTCCTGACCTGCGAAAACACCAGGAGCAAGAACCGGCTGCGCAGCATCCTGCTGGAATCGTGCCCCGCCTTCGAGGCGTTGGTCGACCTGTCCGACGGTCCCCAGCTGAGGCTCATGGCATCCCTCGGCGGGGCCTGGTCGGTGGCCGACGCCGGGCCCCGCAGGGCGGCGGCGCTCACGCGCGGGGCGGCGCGCGGCAAGATCGAGGCCCTCGTCCGCTCGACGGCCTCCTCGACAAGGCCGGACGCGGCGGCCATCGCCGCCGAGGACCGGGCGGTGAGGCTGCTCGCGCGCAGGATCTCCGAGAACTCGGCGGAGATCGATGTGATCACGGCGGAGATATCCGCCCTCCTCGAGGGCGACGATACCTACCGATGCCTCCTGACGGTGCCGGGGATCGGCCCCAAAACCGCTTCCGAGCTCGCGATCTCCATAGATATCGAAGACTTCCCAAGCCACGACAGGCTCGCGTCGTACTGCGGCCTGGCGCCGCGCAACCGCCAGTCGGGGACCTCGATCTCCTCGGTGACGGCATCGCGCCAAGGCAACAAGAGGCTGAAGAACCTGCTCATATTCTCGTGCAACTGCCTTACCCGGACAGAGGGAAGATGGGGCGATTACTACGCTAGGTGCCGAGAGCGGGGCATGCCGCACGGCAAGGCGCTCAAGGCGCTGGCACGAAAGAGGCTGAAGGTCATCTACGCGATCATGCGGGACAGGGTGCCCTACGCCGCCTAGTCGAAGCGCTCCGAACAGATTGGAGCCCATCGGCCGAAAGGCCTGGCGTTAGCATGTCGCGATTCAATCTCGAAAACAGCATTGCCCAGTTGACAAAACTATAGGAACACCCCC
>NZ_JBDMGT010000069.1:0-1259 GCF_039752775.1 Collinsella aerofaciens
CCCGAGGGCCTACGGAAGGCTCACGAGGCACGAGCGGGACACGGTCCAGAGGATGCTGGAGCGCGGGGCCTCGTGCAGGGAGATCGCGAGGGAGCTGGGCAGGTCGCCCTCGACGGTGAGCGCCGAGGTGGCGTCGCACAGGTTCGTGACGGCGCCGAAGCCCAGGCGCGGCGAGCGCGTCGACGGCTCGGCCGACCTGTCGGCGGCCTGCCCGCGCCTGGCGGCGTGGCCGCGCTGCTGCAACGGGTGCGGCCGGTACCGCGCGATGGGCTGCAAGCGCCGCCCGCACGTCTTCTACGAGGCCCGCGCCGCGCAGCTGTGCGCGGACTCGGTGCTCGTCTCGTCCAGGCGCGGGATCGACGCCGACGAGCCGGCCGCGGCGGCCAGGCTGGAGGCCATCAGGGACTGCCTGCGCCGGGGGCTCTCGCCCGAGCAGATGGCCGCATGCAACGGAGGGCCGGTGGACCTGTCGCCGTCGACCATCTACCGCTGGGTCTCGGCGGGCTACGACGGCATGACCAACATGGAGCTCAGGCGCAAGGTCGGCTACAGGCCGAGGAGGCGCGCCGCCGTCCGGGCGGCCACGCGCCACTCCGCCCGCAGGTCATACGCCGCGTTCCTCGCCCTCGGGGAGGACGCGTGCGCCGCGGCCTGGGAGATGGACACCGTCGAGGGCGCCCGGGAGGACTCGGCCTGCCTGCTCACGCTGCTCCACCGCCCCAGCAGGCTCCAGCTGGCGCTCCTGCTCGGGGAGAAGACCTCCGGGTGCGTCGCGGCCGCCCTGGAGGGCGTCCGGGCGGTCCTCGGCGCAGACGGGGCGCGCCGCGTGTTCCGCGCCGTGCTCACCGACAACGGCGCCGAGTTCTCCGACGAGGGCGCGATCGCCGCGCTCCTCGGCGAGGGGCCCGGCGAGACGAGGCTGTTCTACTGTGACCCGCGCCGCAGCGACCAGAAGGGCGCCTGCGAGCGCAACCACGTCGAGATCAGGAAGCTGCTGCCCAAGGGCGCCGGGCTCAGGTTCGACCGGCTATCCCCGGCCGACCTGGCGCTCGCCATGTCGCACGTGAACTCCGAGCCCCGCGGCGCGCTCGGCTTCTCGACGCCCGCGCGCGCCTTCAGGGCGATGCTCGGGGACGATGCGGCGGCGCTGCTTGACGCCTACGGCGTGGAGGATGTGCCTCTGGCCGAGCTCGACCTGACGCCGGGGCTCATCGAGAGGGCGCGCGCGGAGAGGGGCGATGCCCCGCTGGCCTAGCCTG
>NZ_JBDMGT010000070.1:0-1210 GCF_039752775.1 Collinsella aerofaciens
TACAGCTGGCATTATTGTTTTATTTAATTCATAAAGCTTAGCATTAGTTTTAACTCCCCTATTTTTTAAGGAAGTTCCTTCAGAGATTGTATCTACTATATTTTGAGCATATATTTCTGCTTTTCCCCCTTTTTCACAAACCCAAGTTCCTGTACCTAAAGGACCATCAAATTTGTCATAACATTTATCAAAGTGTATAGAAATGAATAAATCTGCATTAAAATTATTAGCTTTATCTACTCCAAGTTTTAAATCAGTATTAACATCACAGTCTCCTGGAGTAACATCTAAAACTTCAAAATTATTTTCAATTAAGTTTTTAATAACAGCTTTATAAACTTTTCTATCTTCTATAGTTTCATCTATTAACCCACAAGCACCTTTTGCTAAAAAGTTATGTCCACCACGTATAGCTATTTTCATATTATCACCTTTCTTTCTTAAATTTTTATGTTCTTATATATTAAAAAGTGTTAGAATTTGATTTTGTAAACATAAAAATTAAAGAAAGTTAGATTTTTATAAAAAATAGATATTTACAAAATAGACTAAAAAAAGCTTTTTATATAGTATAAGCTTTTAGTCTATTTTTTTATTGTTTGGGTTTATTGACTTATTTATGAAAAAGTTGTAAAATTAATACGAACATATGTTCGGTTAGAAAATAGAACATTTTATTAAAAAATAAAAACACTCTACCATGCAAAAAATAAATTAATAGGGGTAGAGTGCGTATGAGTGAATTATATAAAAATATAGTATTATGTCAAAAAGGAGATAAAAAGGCTATAGAATATATAATAAATAAGTTTGAAATATTAATTAATAAATATAAAATGTCTTTTCTTAAAGAGATCTACTTTAATAGTTATGATGTTGAAGATAATAAACAAGATTTAATAGTTAGTTTAATAAATATAGTTAATAAAATACCTATTGATAATCCTCAATTTGAAAATGAAGGGTGTTTAGTTAATTATATTTATAAATCAATATTAAACAGTAGAAAGGACATGTATATAAATAAAAATATAAAAAGATATTTTATTGAAAGTCAGTCTTTATCAAGCATGGTAGAGTTTAAAGATAAGCCTTTAGTAAAATATATAGAATCTAATATTGAAATTGAAGATATGCTAAAATGCCTTACAGAAAAAGAACAAAAGGTTATAAAATATAAATTTTTAAATGATAAAAGTGAGGTAGAGAT
>NZ_JBDMGT010000071.1:0-1187 GCF_039752775.1 Collinsella aerofaciens
ACGAGAAGGTCCAGGCCCTCCTTGTACAGCACGTCGTTGGTGACGGTGTTGCGGGCGTAGACGCAGATCTTGCCGGGCTCGACGCACAGGGTGTTGGAGCCGTCGTTCCACTGCTCGCGGGAGGCCGCGATCGGGTCGCCGCCGCCGCAGGGGATCAGCTTGACCTGGTCGACGCCGGTGGCGTCCTCCAGGACGTGCTCGAGGGTGTCCTCGATCAGGCGGATGTTCACGTCGCCCGGGTTCTTGCCGGCGGTCAGCTCGTAGACGCGCAGGGTGCCCATGATGGCGGGGTGGATCGTGAACTTATCGACGTCGATCTGGGTGAAGACCGTGTCGAGGTGCATGAAGGCGCGCGAGACCGGGATGTCGAAGGCCAGGATGCGCTCGACCTTGGAGTCGGAGTTCCAGAAGATGTTCTGGGCCATGACGTCGATCGCGGCGGCCTGGGTGCGCTGGGAGATGCCGACGGCGAGGGTCTTCTCGTTGATGTTCAGCACGTCGCCGCCCTCGGTGTGGAACTGGCAGTCGCGGCGGAAGTACAGCGAGACGTCCTTGTAGTCGGGGTGGTACTTGAAGATGTACTTGCCGTACAGGGTCTCGCGGTTGCGGGTGACCGAGTACATGCGGTTGAGGTTGACGCCCTCGCCGATGACCGCGAACGGGTCGCGGGTGAAGTAGAGGTTGGGCATCGGGTCGATGATCAGGTCGGACTCGGACTCGGAGTTGACCAGGGAGTCGAGGGTCGTGGACGCCGTGAGGGGCATGTCGATCTCGGACTTGGTCATGCCGGCCATGGTCTTCTTGACGAACTCGAGGTTGTCCTCGATGGAGTCCAGCTTCTCGCGGACGATCTGCGGCATGTGCTGGCCGCGGATGCCGGCCTCGGCGATGTACTGGTCGGTGAACTCGGCGCGGGCGCCGGGGACCTGGTCGAACACCTCGGCGACGAGGTTCTCGAGGTAGAGCACCTCCACGCCCTGGTCCCTCAGGATCTGGGCGAAGGTGTCGTGCTCCTGCTGCGCGACCTCCAGGAACGGGACGTCGTCGAACAGGAGTCGCTCGAGCTCGTCGGGCGGCAGGTTGAGGAGCTCGTCGCCGGGACGGTGCAGGCAGACCTTCCTGAGCTTGCCGATCTCGGAAGGCACGTGCAGACCTTTCGTCATGGCCTCCTACCTTTCTTTCGGGCC
>NZ_JBDMGT010000072.1:0-1158 GCF_039752775.1 Collinsella aerofaciens
AAAATGAACAGCTATCCGATAGACTGGGAAAGGCTATACTTGAAAAAGAGCAAAACGGCACAAAGGCATTCAAAGCCGAGAATGACAAGGAGTATTATAGACAACAAATGGACAACGCAAGGACAACCAGTAACCGATTAAGGACGGAGAACCAAGAACTAAAGACCGAAACCAAGGAATTGAAAAAAGAACTTGGTAAGATGAAAGACTTGTTCAATTCCGAACAACTGGAGGCTTTAAGGCATCATTTCCCAAACATATCAAAAGCTATGGAAGAGGGGAAAGACCTACTCAAGCAAATCACCAGAAGCAGAGGTTTCGGTATGGGTATGTAACCCCCCCCCGCCCCCAAAGGGGGAGCGACCAAACGGCAGCCTCTCTCAATGGAGTGTTACGTCGTTCGGATTCGGAAGAAATTTTGCAGGGTTCGGAAAACGGTTGTGTGCTTATTCTAAAAAAAGTTTATGGTGTGGCGCTCGTCGGGACGGGTGGTCCCGCCCCTTGCCGCTGGGCGCTCCCCGACCGATGATTTTTAAGTGACTGATTTTGTGCTGTTTTGGGGGTATATTAAGAATAGAAGAAATAGAATAAGTTAAGTACTTGATACACAATATAGGGCATTTTCCATATTGGAAATTCTCATTTTCCAATCTAGAAAATACTGATTTCCTAATATAATACTAAACAGGAAAATAATATTTCCCTTAATATTGTTTTTATGGAAAATAATAGTTTACTTTGTGGAGAATAATATTTCCCAAAAAACACATCAAAATGGAAAATAAAAAAGCAGTTAAGTTAACCGATTTTCAAAAGAACGAAGAAAATCCTTTTATGAAACAAGCTATAGAAGGTATTGAAAATCATGTTGTTAAAAAGTATAAGAGTAATAGTGGTGGCGATAAGAGAGCCGTAGTAGCTTTAGCCGACACTGAAACTGGAGAAGTGTTTAAGACTTCGTTTATCCGTCAAATAGAAGTAGATGAAGAACAATTCACTAAATTGTATCTTTCTAACTTTGCTGCATTCTTTGACCTATCACAAGCAGCTATTCGGGTTTTTGGTTACTTTATGACCTGCATGAAACCCAAAAATGATTTAATCATCTTCAATAGAAAAAAATGCCTAGAATATACCAAATACAAAACAGACAAAGCC
>NZ_JBDMGT010000073.1:0-1121 GCF_039752775.1 Collinsella aerofaciens
CCTTGATGTAGTTGTCCTATTGAGTCATAATCTGTTCCTGGTCCTTTTCTTACATTTAGGAATGATTGTACGTTTATTACTTCTCCATTTGATATATATGTTTTATCTGAAGATGAACTTCCTCCTATAATGTCTGATCCTGAACTTCCACCAGTACTTCCTCCTGATGAACTTCCATCAGAACCACCTATTAAGTTTGTTACTGCATTTATAGACTTTTGTAGATATCTTCCATTAACAGCATCTGAATGACTGTAACATGACTGTGGTAATTCTATTAAGGCTGCTCTTACTCCTATTGAATTTGCCCATGATATTAAGAATCCAGCTTGATATACTCCATCATAATTTCCATTTACAAAACCAAATTGATTTTGGAATGCCCTTGATATATGTGAATCTCCTATTGTCTTATCTTCCCATCCGTGCATATCTATTAAATATGTTGAACCTGATGTCTTTCCTTTTATTTCACTTATAAAGTCACGTAAACTTCTTGATTCTGGTACACTTAACGGCTCTTTATTTGTCCAATGTCTTGAATCTCCATATGGTGTAAATCCTATTGGAAAATCTCTATTACAATCTACTGCACCTACTATAGTACATCTTCCTGGCCCATTATTTGTATATCCTTCTGATAATCCATCTGGATTTGCTACTGGAATTATATATAGTGACCAATTGTTTGTTCCTGCATTTTGGAAGTGCTCTATAAGTCCATTACCTATTCTAGTTAACTCAATACCATCCGCTGCCCAGTGATCTTCCCATCCGTGTATTGCACATACATATATCAATGAATTAGCTCCATTACCAACTTTATAAGCTGCTAATTCTCTTCCTCTTCCACTTGTTCCATATACTATTTTTTGTGCATTTGTTATTGATGGTCTAGGTATATCCACTCTAGTAGCTGCTGAACCTTCATATTTTACATAACCAGATTTAGTGTTTGGTCCTTTGGATGTATTATAAACAACATGTGTCATTCCATTTTTCTTATATAATGGTGTTGCTGATTCATATGGATCTAATGATCCTAAATGTCCACCATTTTCATCTAATACTTCCTCTGGTGTAGTTCCTTTGTGCCACATACTTTGATTAAAGTACCTTAT
>NZ_JBDMGT010000075.1:0-1044 GCF_039752775.1 Collinsella aerofaciens
CAATAAAAGCTTCCTCTATTTTTTTCATATCTTCTTCACTTAGATCAATATACTCATATGTTTTTTTATCTAAATATTTATAAATACCATCCTCAAGTATGAATGCATCCTCAATATATTGATTTAATAATAAAATATTTTCTTTTAAAAGTTCTTCTCCCCATATTCTCTTATTAATATAATAATTTATACTTGAGCTTAACTTGCTCCATATCATACTCTCATCCCCTTTAATATATTTTTTATTTTAATTTTAAATCATTTAGCACTCTATATACAGTTGCTCTACTTAACCCTGTTTGCTTTACTATATCAACTATTTTATAACCTTCCCTATATAGTAACCCTACTGTATCGGCTTTATCACTTCTCTTGGAAGGCCTTCCTCCATTCCTTCCCCTAGCTTTTGAACTTTTTAAACCTTCTTTAGTCCTTTGACTTATTAAGTCCCTTTCTAATTGACTCAATCCACTCATAACAGTTAGTAAAAAACTATTATATGGATTATCACTTGATGTATCTAACCAAGTATCTTTAATACTTTTTATACTAGCTCCTTTAGCTTTTATTCTATCTATAATATTAAGTAAATCCTTTGTACTTCTTGATATTCTGGTCAAATCAGTAATTATAACTGTATCTCCTGCTTGTAGTTCATCTATCATTTTATCTAGCTGCTCTCTATTAGATTTCATTCCACTTATTTTTTCTTGATATATATTTCTCTTATCTACACCATAATCAATTAACATATCTATTTGTCTATTTAAACTTTGTTCTTCAGTACTAACCCTTGCATATCCAACTAACATAATTTTATCTCCATTTTTTCTAAATTTATTTCTTTTATTATACCAAAAAGGTATCATAATCTAAATAGATTATGATACCTTTTTTAATACATTTTTACATAGAAAATTTGGCTTTTTTCTATACAAAAAAATAATGTATCAAAAATCACCATTTTTGATACTGATTTTAAATAAATATTCTTCAAAGCGAAATGTAACCAAAATGGGAGTAAAAAAATATACACTATAATAT